>CAZHER010000021.1:0-2795 GCA_964532005.1 uncultured Candidatus Saccharibacteria bacterium | reverse complement strand
AAGGATATCAAAAAACTCTTAATTTGGCGACTTTAAGTCAATATTTCTATTTTAAAAGTTGCTTTTGTTCCTGCTGAAATTTTTTCCTTTTTCCGGACTTCAGCTTTGAGCGGAAGCAAATAAGTGTTAGTTTTATTGTCCGGAAATATTGAGGTTTTCCATGATGTGTCTCCAATTACCACTTTGACTTTCAAAGATCCCCAACCACGGGTTAGTCCCTCATATTGTTTTTTGATTTTTATTGCCATTGTCCTTGGTATAGAGATAAAGTGCCAGGCAGCCATACCTGGGTATAGCCAGACTTCGGCTTTGCCTTTGAAAGTATGTATCCGTTCGCTCATATGCCTATTATAGACCTATTTTTTGTAATTTTGCCATGGTGGATAACTCGCCCTTGACACCACCTATTTAGAGGAGTATATTTGGGGCGAAAGGAGAGATATAAGGATGCAACAGGCAGTATTCGCACGTTGAGCTTTTCTCTAGTTTGTGAAAAGCCACAAGGCGGCAAAGCCTTTGTAAAGAATAAAAAATAACACAATATGAGAAAGCACAACGTTTGCTAAAAGCCGGCTGTCACATGGTTGCCGGCTTTTAGGTTTTCTAGAAAATAGAACAGAGGAGCGTTTGTAGGCAACGCTCCTCTGTTGATCTAAAAATTGCTTATTGTTCTTTTGAATATGCTTTGATTAATTCGGGATGGTTGGTCAGTAGCAAATTACATTTTTTGCAAGAGACCATTTTCCGGTCTGCAGGTGCGCCGCATCCAGATTGCGAATTTGCTTGCCATTCAAAAATGTCTTCGTGTGTGCAATTCTTCTGTTCTTCCGTCATAGTTGCCTCCTTCAACTTTGGTCTAAAATATATACTACACTTTAATTATACGCTGGTTTTATATTGCTTACAATTTGTCATAAATCGTAAGCAGATATGGCGGCGGAGAATAGATCCGGTCTAGCATGGTAGTAAGGTCTGTATTCAAATCCGTTTATGCCTTGAGCCATGGCCCGAGAAATATTGATTGGCTGGTCGTCAATAAGCAAAGCTTCTCCAGGTGCTACTTGTAATTGTTTCAGGGTATTTTTAAAGAAATCAGGATTGGATTTTGTCATCTTTTGGTCAATGGATAGAAAGGTATCATCAAAGTTGTTATAAATATCTAAATATTTGTCTATAGGTAGTCGGAGGGATGATACGGTTGAGAAAACTACCACTCGACATCGCTGTCTGGTTTGGCGGACCCATCCTAAAAGTGCTTGGTTTATTATAATTTCCGGGGATATAGTCTCTATCCATAGTTGTTCTATGTTGTCTGGCAGATCTATACCAGATTTTTTTTCAACCTCGGAAAAAAATTGATTGCTGGAAAAATTACCAATCATTGATTGGCGGAGGTTTTGCTTTCTGACCTCATTTATAATGTTTGGATCTATCCCTATTTTTCTGCCAAAAATCTCTGCAAAGTTGGCAAAATCCGTTTCTGTTGCGGTATTGACCAGCACTACACCCCCTATATCCATGAGAACGGCTTTGATGGGCATGGGTTTAATATAGTGTAGGGTTGAGTAGGTGGACCAATGCAGTGATAACTGCTTGCTTGGTGTAACCTTTGCGGTCCAATCGGCCTTTGGTTAGTATCCCTATCATTCCTTCGGCTCTTCCAACGCGGTCATTTTCGGTGACCCCTGTTTCTTTGGCAGCCTCGTCTATTTCTAACCCTTTTTCAAAAACTAAATTAATCATTTTGGTGGGGTATTCAAATGAGGGCGAGCCGCCAAGATGAAAAGTTGTTCCGTCATAAATTGCGCAAATGGTGATGTCCATATAACCGCTTTTGGTTTTGGGTACTTCAAACAAACCGCTTTCAAGTCCAATGCTGTAGTTGCAGTTGGTAAAGGCGTTGCGAGCGCGGTTCATGGCTCCACGCACAGTTTCTTCCATGCTTTTTGGCTGATTGGAAACTTCAGAGTCAGCAGCTGTAAAATCTATTTCTGCTTCGGCAAATTCTGGGTAGTCTGCCAGGACTTCTTTGACGGCGTTGACTTTGTTTTGGTTGGCTGAACCCACTGTGATTTTCATGAGGTAATGATATCAAAAAATCGCCTCGAGGGCGATTGGGTTGGCTGGCTGTATCGGGTTAGAACCAAAATTAGAATTGTACTAGTTGGCTTTCTGAGCGGTTTTTTATATCAAATTCGACTGGTCTCGTCCGGCTATCAAAAAGTAAAGAAAACAGCCTTTAAGCTGTTTTCTAAATAATGCGATTTATTCTTTCGCTGTAGATTTCAAATATGCGATTCGCTTCTCCATTTCTTCAGTTGTAAGAACGTCGTGAAAAGTAAAATTATTACTATGATTACCAGCACCACCTTCTAAATGAAGACCGTTTGGAAGATCGTAAAATGCAAATTCATTATAACTAGTCCCAGGCGAAGGATCTTCGGCATAGTAACCATGGTCACCTGTACTATTATAGCTAATGTATTCGTCAGCAAGTTTCTGTAATGTACCCTTTTCTTCTTCTGTTATTTCTCCAGATTTAAATCTCTCTGCCAAATTCTGAATGGATGATGTCAACGCTTCAGAGGGCGAAATCTCCGGATTTAATTCTCCCATATTTATAAGCCTAATAATCTGGCTTTAGTATATCAGTTTCTTAAAAAAATAAAAACCGCCTCTGTGGCGATCGTTAACATGTCTCGTGCGCACGATACGGGTACGTTCCTCAGGCTAGCCCGAGTTGGCTGGACAGTCTGGTCAAGAACACCACCTTAGAGCTTTCTAAAGGGGTTTGG
>CAZHER010000020.1:0-2900 GCA_964532005.1 uncultured Candidatus Saccharibacteria bacterium | reverse complement strand
AAATGGCTCTTAATATCGGGAAATATTTTTCTTTCATAATTGTCACCGCTTTCATTTTTGTGTTATATGTGATAAAATTATAACAAAAAAACGGAGGTAAAATATTATGAAAAATTTAAAAAAATCCTTATTCATTCTTTTTTCTCTCTTCTTTGCCCTAGGGATAACACCTATAACAAAAGTACTTGCAGAAGGTACTGAAGCAATTTCTAACACCAATCCCAACATATCAGTAACAAGAGCTTACACAGGGGACGTAACACCTTTCAAAACCAACTATGGAAATGGCGGATACACCAAAATTGAATTATATGGTAATGGTCGAGAAGTATGGTGGTCAGTAAAACCAAACACGTCTCAAAGTTACACATACTCTGGTTTAATAACTGTAACTTTCTCTGATAATAGCACCAGAATATACCCTGTTAGCAAATCTGGTAGCGGAGGACAATCCGTAAGTGGATCGTTTGAACTACCTAAAAAAGCTAAAACTGCTGGTATTAGCGGAGTTGCATATGGACCTGGCGGGATACAAATTTCTATCCCTACGATTGATTAATCACCGGTTTTTGACAAACTTTCCCAACTCATGCTATAATGAGTTTACGAAAATGTAGTGCACAAGCACACCGAAGCCCCTAAGGAATTGCAGTTCCATAGGGGCTTTTTTGTCGGTGTTGGGCTAGCTTCAGCGTTTGTCCTTGCTATCTAACCACTTGCAAATGTAATGTGCCGTTACTTCTGCCACAATAGCAAGTAAGACGTCGAAAATGTAGTGCACTCGCTCCACCTCCTTTCGCATAGACTTGCGGAAGGTTTTGCTTCAGCGTTGGTTATTATATCATGTCCGCTTACTTTATTCCATGGTCTCCTTGACGACAAGAAACCAGGGACGGTAGTTCTTGCTTTGTCGGTCGGTCGAACAAAGTTCTGACCAAACCGCCCTCGCTAAGTCTACCTTGTCCCTGCTTATCGTCAAGGAGCTTTCACGGCATAAATCGCTCAGAGCCCTAGCCCTTTTTCAATCACTCGCTTAACTATCTTCACGATTGGTTGAATGGCTTTAAGCTCTGATACAAATTTTTTCAAGGCTTTGTCAGGCATAAACTCTCTTAACTTACCTAGCATTTTGTCATTTTGCTGTCTCAAAACCGAGTTTTCATTTTTAAGCCCTCTAATTTCGCTTTTAAGGCGGTCTATGCTTTCTCCTTTAGTTTTATCCTTAGCCCGTTGCAAACTCGCCTCAAAACCGTTTTTAGAGCTTCTCAGAGGCATTTGCCGCCTTAGTTGGTCATTCTCTAATTCCTTTTCATGAACTAAATTCTTGCTTCGGTATATCAATCCCTTAAATTTCTCAAATTGCTCTTTAGTCAATTCGACATGTTCTTTTCCAAACATGCCTTTTTTCGGCTGAATTTCAGCCAATTCTTTTTCAGACATGATTTTCAAGTCGCTTAATCGGGCATTTTGTTTAGCCAGTCTTAAATATTCGTTTTCTAAGCCCCCTATTTTGCTTTCTAAGGCGTTTGAATGTTTTTCTAGGTTATTTATATACCCTTCGACACCAGATAGCTCTGAGAGGCTCTCAGAGGCTCGTAGCTCGATTTTATCCAACTCCTCGTATTTTTCCTTAAGAACTTCATTCAAAGTCCTTATTTCGTCTTCTAGGGGCTTTCTAGAGCTTACTAATTGTTGTAGTTCTTCCTGCTGATGATTTTTGACCCAATCTATTTTTTCTTGAAAAGTCGTTTCTCGCCAAGAAAAATCAGACTTATCAACCCAAGCTCCTAACTCATTTTGAAAAACCTCATAGGCTTCTTGATATTCTTCTTTGGTCACAAACTCTTCTTGATGATTAACATACTCAGGCGCCCCATATTCAAGAACTAACTGTTTCTCGATTTCCTTACCAGCCATTTCTTGTTTAAATTCAGCAACTGTCTTATGCTTGGCTTCGCTATTCAGCTCGCCACGCTCTAGCTCAAAACCATGCTCATTCATGTATTTTGGCAAATCTTCTTGAATTTTTTTGAGTTCTTCTTTGTCAAACATTGCCTTAGAAGACAATTTCCCATCTTGGAAAGGCACTACTCCCATGTGCATGTGAGGGGTGCTTTCGTCTAAGTGGACACTCGCATAAGCGATATTGTCCTCGCCATAATTTTCCGCAAAATAATTTTTGGCGGTCTCAAAAAATTCCCTTGTTTCTCCCTCGCTTAATTTCTCAAAGAATGACTTATCCGATGTGATAATCCATTCATCGCACAAAACCGCATCTTTCCGAATAGCTCGATTAGAAATCTTATTCTCGTTCACGTAGTCTTTAATCTGCTTTTCATACGACACCGAGTGGTCACGATCCGTCAACTCATAGTTGAGGGGTGACCTACTCGGGTCTATATCTTTGTTTGAGTGCGTCTCAAAAACACGTTCATTATGCTTATAAGCTCCTCCCAAATTACCAGCTTTCATTTTCTGCATTCTTGCAACCATGTAACTCATTGCTTTTCCTCCTCAAAAGCTGTCCTTCGAATAGCGAAGGACAGACGAGCCGACAAGTCTAATGCTCGTCTAAATACGCAATATCTTATCTAGTAGTTTAGCACAATTTTCGGTGCAACTTCCATGTAAAGTATAACGCATTATACTTTACTTCGTAAATGTGCGTTCTCCGAAGGGTCTTGCAGACAGCTTACTCGCCACAAAGGAAAGGTGGCGAACTACAAAAAAAGCCCTCGAATCGCAAGGGCATTTTTTGAAAAAATGACAGTCGGACGGCTTCGCTATTGTCCGACCAAAAAAGCCGACCTCGAAAGGTCTGCTTTTTATTCTTCCTCGCTCAAAACTTCTCCAGTTTCATAATCTACTGACGGAACTAAATTCCCATACTTTCGCTCCTT
>CAZHER010000019.1:0-4512 GCA_964532005.1 uncultured Candidatus Saccharibacteria bacterium | reverse complement strand
AGCATCTCCATGGTAAGGAGAAGGTCTGCGGTTCGATCCCGCACAACGGCTCCAGGAAACAGCCAAACTTGTTAGGCTGTTTTTTGTTTTTAGCTCATTGACTTTGTAGCCTGTTATTGATATATTGGTGCGGGATTTATCCCCTGATCTACAACTTTTACTGGAGGCAAAATTGTGAATATCTATCATGGAATGCGGGAACGCATTCGCAAGCTTTTTGAAGGAACCCGGATTTTGACCGTAATTGGCGGTTACTGGGGAGATGAAGGCAAGGGTAAAATTATCGATGCCGTCGCTTCGGTATTTGACATCGTTGCTCGTTACAGCGGTGGTTGCAATGCCGGACATACTGTTTTTACCGATAGTGGGATAAAAGTGGTAAGCCACCTGATTCCGTGTGGAATCGCCCAGAATAAACCTTGTGTTCTCGGGCCAGGAGTGTTCTTTGACGTTGACGCTTTTATCAACGAACTTGACGAAGCTAAAACGACTTTGGGCACTGAAAACTTACCGGCCATACTTATCGATCCGAACTGCCCTGTGCGAACTCCGTACCACACCCTTTTGGAAAGTTGGTTGGAATTCTGCCGGGGAAAAGGGGCGATCAACACCACAAACAAAGCGATCGGTCCGCTTGCCGGGCTTGATGCTCTGCGTTTGGGTATCCGTGTCGGTGATCTTTTTGAGAGCAAAAAAGCCATTGAGGCTAAAATTTTTAATCTCTTTAAGAGTTTGGAACCGATCCTTGCGGTCATGCGTAACCGCCATCACGAATTCATGGTCCCGAATCCTGACTTCGTTACGCATGACTTGATCTCAAAAGTTGAAAGACTTGATCCATATGTCAGTAGCGTGTCTGAATACCTCAGACGTGAGTTGAACAATGGAGCCAAGATTTTAGCTGAAGGAGCTCAGTCGGTCGGCTTGGATCGGAGTTTTGGAACATACCCTTACGTTTCTTCTGGTATGTCGACTAACCTCGGCGCGCCTCAAGGACTGGGTATAGCCCCAAAATATTTTGACAAAACCCTGCTCGTGGCCAAAGCTTTACCGACGCGCGTTGGAGCAGGTTCCTTCCCAACCGAGATTTGGGATAGGGATGCTGCTCAAGCATTTCCAAAGGATCGACCTGATTTGTTTGACGAAAATTCAAACGGGCATCGGAGCGAGTTTCTTAAGGAGTTGCTGGAAGGAATCAACAACGGTACTGCTTTGAACAGCGACCGAGCTAAGTACTACCAAGTGCTTGGGGACGAGGTCGGTGCAACCACTCGCCGAGGGCGCAGCGTTGGCAACGCTGATTGGGTGTGGCTGCGCTATGCAGTTGAAACCACCTCAGCAGACCTTGTAGCTTTAACGCGGATCGACATGCTAACGGGCGTAAATCGAATCTCGTATGCGGCATCCTACCAACGCAGTACCGACAGAGCCAGTTCTCTGGGTGGCGATCCTACCCGCGGGAATATTGCGCCTGTCTATGACTATCTGCCAGGCTGGAACGAAAGTATTGGCGGGGTTACTGAATGGGATGCATTGCCCTTGGCAGCGCAAGGCTATGTTAATCGATTGGAGGAATGTCTGGGAGGAGTCCCGGTCAGTCTGATCGGTACAAGCCCAAATCGTGACGGGCTCATAGTCCGTTAATCTGATAGATAGTCTCCAGTTTTCGCCTTCTCGAATCAATTCATTTTGACTAGAGAAGGCTTTTTTATTTTTCTAGAATGTCATAATAAATAAAACACCCTTGCGGGTGTTTTGTGTTTTCTGTAAGTGGTGGGCAGGACAGGATTCGAACCTGTGAAGGCAAAAGCCAGCTGATTTACAGTCAGCCCTCGTTGACCACTTGAGTACCTACCCATAATTTACTTGATAATTTTATACTATATTACCGGTTTCGTAAAGTAGTGTATATTTTAATGGGGAAATAAAAACAGAGCGCTCGTTGAGGACGAAAAAAGCGCTCTAATATAGGTGGTGGGGTGTCGTTCACCCTGTTTTGCAAATGGGTGGTATAACGACGTTCCCCTTTAATATCGTGTCCTCGTGTTGATAATAAATTAAATAAGTTTCTGTATAGTACCTATATTTTACGACATAGACTGGACTTTTGCAAGGGATTATGATAGAATTTTAGAGTTAAATTTTCAGGCGCGCCGGCTTAGCTCATCCGGTAGAGCAACGGTTTTGTAAACCGTAGGTGGTCGGTTCGAGTCCGACAGCCGGCTCCAGAAGATCTTACAGAATTATTAAACATTGATATGTCACAAGATAACCGTATTGATTTAGAATGCACTGTCTGTCACAACTTGAACTACGCTACCACGAAGAACAAGAAGAACACTCAGGCGCGACTCGAGATCAAAAAATATTGTAAGCACTGCCGCAAACAGACTGCTCACAAGGAAACAAAGTAGTACTCCCCGCCATCGTGCGGGGTTTGCTATAATATTGGGGCATCCCAGTTGTGGGGGCTTCGTATAATGGTAGTACAATGGTCTCCAAAACCATTTGCGTAGGTTCGATTCCTACAGCCCCTGCCAGACAAATTCACCCAAGTTTATTGGGTGTTTTTGTTTGAGGGCAGACAAGAATCGAACTGGTGTATACTATGAGTATGAATAAAGCAGAAAGCCTACATAAAAGAATTCAGACTATTAATGAGGTCCTAGATGTCAATAAAATAGTTTCATTGAATCCTGATGATAAGTATGTAGCTCGATATTACTACCTTAATAAAATTCCTTACTCAATTTTTCATACTAAATCCAACTTAATACACATGGGTATTAGTAGAGATGGGGTATATAAAGTAGACGATTTGCAGGAAGCGCCTAGAATTGTAAAATCATACATTGAAAAATGTGGAGCTAAACAGGTGCTTGAGTTAGCTACGGGTCGTGGTGGAAATTCTATTTATCTAGCAAATTTATTTCCTGAAACCACTTTTTACGGAGTTGACTTGTCACCTGGGCAATTGGACTATGCGTATAAGTATGCTAAGAGTTATCAAAACTATATTCCTACCCAAGGCGACTACCATGACTTGAGTAAGTACGAAGATGAAAGTATGGATATTGTATTTGAGATTGAGGCTGTTTGTTATAGTCAACAGAAAGGTGGGTTATTGCAAGAAGTTAAAAGGGTGCTTAAAAAAGATGGCTACTTCATCCTCTTTGATGCCTATCGGGATAGGCGACCTGTAAATCAATATGAGACACAAGCAGTACAGCTCGTGGAAAAAGGTATGGCTTTACAACTATTTGAAGAATATAATTCATTCGTCAAAAAAGTTGAAGGTAGTGGACTTCAAATAGTACGAGATGAAGATTTGTCAAAATACATTATGCCGACATTGAAAAGGTTTGAAAATACAGCTAGTCGATTTTTCAAGCATAAATTACTGGCTAAAATAATAGCATCTATTCTTCCAAAGGAAATAATATATAACTCTGCTTCAGGATATTTAATGCCAGATACAGTTCAACAAGGGTTATTCACTTATCGGTTAACCGTTTTACAGAAAAAATAGATCTAACATCCTCTACCACGCCCTGCCACAAAAATACTCAGCATTTGCTGGGTGTTTTTGTTTGAGGGTATGAGAGAATCGAACTAGTGTATAATGAGCTTATGAAAACAAAGTATGTATTACATGGCGGATTTAATAAAGAACGTGGCCCGGTTCATATGAACGACGAATTTTTCGCAGAGATATTGCGCGATGCTCCCAAAGAGCTTAACACACTTTTAGTGTATTTCGCTGAGCGTGAGGAAATCATCCCTGAAAGAATCGAACAAGACAAGGGACAGTTTTTAAAAAACTCAGCTGGAAAAGAAATTACTTTCCGGGTAACTACAGAAGTAACATTTGAGCAAGATTGTGCTTGGGCAAATGCCATTTATTTACATGGCGGAAAAACCGTTAAGCTCATGGAAGCATAGGATAAATACCCGAACATAAAAGAAATATTAATTGGAGATAAAACAATCGGAGGTGATTCAGCCGGCGCCAATGCGTTGGGTAAATATTTTTGGAGCAAAAGCGCGCAAAGTATCAGAAAAGGAACAGGAATTTTACCTTTTAAAATAGTGGTTCATTATCAAGAAGGAACAGATAATCCTTTAGCAGACACAGAACCAGAATTAGAGACTTTACTACTTCATGAGTATGAAACAAAAATTATTTATGTATAGGAATATCTTTGTGAATAGCTCTAAGATCTACTAACCCCCACCCATAATCCCACAGCAGCGATGATTAAAGAAGTTTCGCAATCAAAATTATTTGAACTAGCAGTAGAGCATCGCAAAGAACATAATTGCAGCGCACCGCCATATGAAAACGGACCCAAGCTTGCCCAGATAGTAACCCAGCTTAAACCTAAGCGGATTTTAGAAATTGGTACTGGAATTGGTTATACTGCTGCAATTATGGCCATAGCTTGTCCAGATAGTGAAATTATTACGATTGAAAAAGACTTTGAGCATGCTCAAATGGCAAAAAAATTCCTT
>CAZHER010000018.1:0-5651 GCA_964532005.1 uncultured Candidatus Saccharibacteria bacterium | reverse complement strand
GCTACGCCTGCTAATTCATATCCTAGCCGTGTGCCAATTTTAAACGCAGTAGGGCTGTTAGTGCCGTCTAAAATCGAAGCTAGAATTGTCCATAAGAAATGTACATCTGCACAACCTATTTCAGCGTTGGCTACATGTGATTTACCAGTACCTGCCGCAAGGGAAGTGCCACTAAAAGCAATGCCTCTCGTACAACCTGTCAGAGTTGTAATTCCGCTTGCAGTCGAATGACTTGAAGCTAAAACTATTTCATATTTTGCATTCGGGAACTGCTCTGTGCCTTTGTCTATTACGAATAACTTTGTTGAAGATAATGGCGTTCTCTGTGCGCCTGAAATCCTGTCTTTAAACGCAACCGTAATAGTGGTTGCCGAAGCGGAAATTGAGCTTTGCAGATTCCCGACTAAATTTGACTCAACGTATAAAGGTGTTACAATACTCATTTGAAATAAATTATATTATGATATGCGACCATGTCTTACCCATTTTGATAGCTGATATTGTCACTTGCGCCACATTGAAGAGTTTCGCTAAATTATCCTGTTTTGCGCCGACTCGTAATGCCCACTTAATAACACGCACTTGCTTATTGTTAAGCTTTACATTACTGCCTCGCTCGCCACCTTGCCAAGTCCCGTGCATTTTCTTATCTGCGTGATTATTTTTTCTAGTATCCCACCTAAGATTTGCGACATTAGGATTGTTACGGTTCCCATCGTTATGGCACGCCTCCATGCCTCTTGGCCTGAGTCCGATAAATGCTTCAAGGACTAAACCATGGACAGATTTCTGGTGAGGTTTTCTGTTTATATCAAATAAATTCACCCGTGGGTAGCCATCACCGGTGTACACATATTTTAATTTTTTATATACATTACCCACGACTTTTTTTGTACCGAAAATGCGCCCACTGATTTTATCGCGTATCGGTATCATTTTTAAACAGCTCCACACATCGCCATTTGTATCGACTCTGTATCCTGGGAAATCCTGTATGTCTTTGATTTGGTATGTCATATTTTTAATTAGTTAGTAAAAGGATATGTTGGGTCTTGAGGGTCAATCTTGTATGCCAATGTGTAAAGATTTAAGCCGTAGCCCTGTGCGTCTTCTGCGTTTGAAAGTATAAAATACATATTGTATCCGTAGTTTACAGTCTGTGGGAAATAAAACCTTTTTTTCCACTTGTAGAGCGGTGAAGATGAGCCTGTGTAACCTCCACCCACATAAGTTGCTCCTACTGCGCTATCGCCTACATAAGAGCCACTTATTGAAGCTGTTACTAGATTAGCGTCTGTAATTGTATCTTGTGCTAATACTTGGTCGGTATAAACAAGTAAATCTATTACGCTGCCTAAAGTTTTAACGCCCTCTAAATCCAAGTAATAGTAATGTGTCCTATCGCCAAATCTGAAAGTTTTAGAAGTCCAAACTTTTGAATACCCGCCGTCTGCGTCTGAAAAAGTATCGTTAAACTTAAAAATCTTGTTCTCTAAAGCCGAGCCAAAATAAAGCTCATCTCGTTTATTCGAGTTTCTAAACTTCGCAAAGCACGAAGCAGGTATATTGTCGTATATTGTCCAGTTATCTTTATTAAATCTCCGTTTAACGCTCTCATTGAAAACGAAACAATGGCTCGCTACTGTTGCCGAAGAAAGCGGAGCAGCACAAATATATTTGTTGTCGTAAAAAGCTGAAACGATAGCGTCTGGATAAACCATGTTAATTGTCTTAACAGTCGGCTCGATTTGTAGACTTAAAGGGAGTGGTCTATTTGAAACGACTCTTTCCGGCGAAGCTCCGTAAGTTTCAAAACCTTTATTAGAAAGATAGTAAGTATATCCGTAAACCGCTTGTACACTATCAGTCGCCCAAGCTCCGCCTTGACTACTGATAATCGGCTGTATCTGTGGATTTGTAAGATTATAAGACGCATCAAAAGAAAAGTTTATACCGTTAATTGTATCCGTCTTATAAACCTGCAAAAAATCCAGGTTAGGTGTCATCGAAGTAACATCCCAGCCGTCCCCAACAGTAATATTTAGAGAATTGGTAGCAATGTTTGTGAGTGCGTCTACATCCGACCAGTTTACCCTTGAAGGAGCTGCTGTATCACCTGAAAGGAAAAGTCGTTTTTGGAAAACTCCAAAAATGTTACCCTGTGGCGGAGTACCTGCGACATTACTTAGAGTAGTAGCGTCCCATTGTTTTAATACATTTGCGCCTCTGCCGTCTGTAAACAGTGAAAGATTATTAAAAGTCGTACCCCTAACAGGCTTTGCGTTATCTGTACCCCATGCTCCAATAAGTGTCGGAGAGGAGCTTGCTGCCGTTGTATAATATGAGTTGCCGTCCGCCGAATGAGTTACAAGATAATCGCCGGAAGCTGTACCATAAGTCCTGTAATATGGCTGTATCCCCCTAACTGCGCCTGTACCCACTTCTGCTACAAGCTCGTAGCCATAGCGAGAAAGCAGTTTGCCTTTTTTTGTAACATCCATATTTAGGATATACGGACTTGCGCCAATATCCAAGTCAATAGGGTCATCTAAAGTATTCAGCCCCGAAGTGAAGTCTGAACAGGTTATATATTGGATTTTATTTTCTTTGGCTTGTGTCATTGAAGCAAACTATATTTTGTATAAATACTTTTCATTTTGTTGTCCTGTACTCCTGTAATTCTAGCCCGTTCCATTTGCCAAGCGTCCGCTATGGCTTTTTCAGCTACTTCCGCTTTAGCCGTAGCCCTGTTAAACGCCGCCGTATCAATCAAAAGAAACTCTGCTGCCTTTTCAGCTATGGCTTTACTCCACCAAGTATTAAACCTAACCGTATCAGCGTCATCTTCCATTTCTTCGGGCATAAGAATATACCAAAATTGCAGACTTGTTGCAGAAGTACCGTAAATGTGGATTTTTTCGGTATCGGTAACTTCGTCAAACAGAATTGTATAAGTATAATCAACATTATTTTGAAAATCATCCCATGTAACACGGTTATAAATCGTTGTTGGTTCGGTTATTACATTGAGTTTAAGCGGGATTAAACAGTTATCGGGTAAAGAACCTACGCCGCTGGTAAAACTGACTGTATCGCTTATTACATACTGTGGAATAGGATAAACCTGCAAAATATACTGCACCGCCCGATTAAGTGCGTCCGTGCGCTTTTCTTCGGTCATCAGATTTGTTTCAGATGTGCCGAGTGCAAAGTTAAGTTTGGTTTGTAATGTTCCAAGTTCGATCATTTGATTAAAACTTTTTGTAAAATATAACTCCCAACGCCTCCTCCTACTATTCCACTTACAGCTCCGATAAGCCCTATTTTTGTTGAAATTACCGTTGTTTCGAGAGAGGTAGCTTGTAGTTTATCCGATAGTGCAGAAATAGTAGCTTTTAAGTCTTTTACTTCTGACTGTATGGCCGATAAGCTCCCCTCGATTCTTCCAAGTGTAAACTGTATATTTTCGTCCATTATTCGAGTTTCTTTTTAACAGATAAGTAAAATTCTCCATCGCCAAGCGACCAGCTTCTTTTGGCGTAACGAAGTAGCGCGGACTTTTCTTCTGTTGTAAAATCTAATTCATATTCTTTATCCGGATTTTCTAATGCCGGCTTGAGCTTATTCATTATGCCGATAGCGAGTGGCAATTCTGTAAGTTCTTCAAATTTACGAGCTTCGGGTGTGTCGATAAATTCACCTTCTGGCGTGCGCCCTTTGACAATTTTGTCGGTAGTCCGCAGAGAATAATGTAATAAATTTATTTCTTCCCTTAAAAAAAGCATATAAAAAAAGTTAAATAATTAAAGGAGTGCTGCGTATTTCCAAGCACTATTAGTATAAAAATAGATTCTGCTCGCTAAAACTCCGGCATTAGAATTATAAAGTACAATCATTGCGCCATCTGTTAAGCTTGCTGGGGCTGGCAAACTCACACTCGCCCAAGCTGCGCCATAATCCGCCGAAGCAGCAGGAATTTTCCAAACCGCATCTCTCGCACCACCAGAGCCATCTGTTTCAGAAAGTAAACCGGCTTGTAAAGTGCCGTCCACTTTAAACTGATAATCTAAAGCTGCGTTCGCCGCCCCACCTGCTGCGACTGGAATATCAAAGTGTAACGCTCTCGCCACTCCAGCTATACTTGCTGTTGCGATTGATGTTGTACCGCTTGTTGCTCCAAAAACTATATTTTCATCAAACCTTCCGTTTCCAGCAATAACATGCAAAGATTCCGCAGGAGCTGTGGCTGCCCCAAAACCGACATTCCCAACAAAATTATTTATATCTGCCGTGCTTTCTTGGAAAACTCCGTAGCCAGTAGTTACTCCGGTTACTTTTTGTTGTTGAATTTGTAAACCATATACTGTTCCAATCGTAGCACTACCTTCTCTACTTGGACTACCTGCAAAATAATGCGCTGCGCCTGTAATCACACAAGCTGCGCTACTCCCCCCATCTACACCAAAAGATATATTGGAAACATTACTTAATAATGTTGTCATAGTGCTTTCCGCTCCATGCTGATAATGCGAAACAAACCCTGTATAACTAGTAACAGTACCAGCCCCCGAATCAGTAACGGAAAGATTAACCCCCGCTATACCTCCAATAGTCTTAGTATTTGATACATCAGCATCTATCTGATAATTAAGCACTACGAGCTGATCTGATACATTCCCCGTACCTGCAAAATTCACAAACCCAATATTACCAAAAACTGTGCTGAAATCCTTAGAACAAGTGGAAGGTACTTCAACATAAGTAAATGTTGCCGCCATTATCGCAGTTGGATTTGATGACGGATTTAGGATGACATAATCCAGTACTCCCGCTGCTGCTAAAGTGGGCGTTGTTCCGTCCGTGAGAGTAAAGGCATTAAGTGCCACAGAACTAACTGTACCAGCCAGTAACGGATTAACTAGTGGACTTAATGTAGCTAAATCACCAAAAGCATACTGACCTGTTGCTGAATCATATAATCCTTTTGCTGTTCCTGTTATAGCAGATGCGCCCGTCCAGCCAGCAAATCGAGATGCTGCGCCTGAACCTGTTGGCATACCACCCAAAGCCGCCATCGAAGCAGCAAAATTGGTCATAGTAATTTTCCTATCATCGCCCGCAGCAAAAGGGGAACGCACCACATTTGTTATATCTGTTCCGAGTAAACTCGTAACTGCTGATAAGTTTGAAATTTTTGATGACATAAATTAAGAAGCTAGTAATAAAAATGAGCCATCTCCTAATAAATAACCACTACCATCTGCTAATAAATAGGCATTGCTTGGTATGGAGTTCTCATCTCCGTTTCCAATCATGTTTTCGATGTAGCCTAGTGGCCGAATATATGTAAAATTTTCAGGAGTTGCGATTGTTGGCATTAGTTAATAGTGTTAGTAGTTAGAACAACCCTGATAGTTCCTGCCGACCCTGCGCCAACAGTTTCCTTAGCTTTAACTCTGATTTGCGAAACTGCCAAATTAGTGAGGTCAATAGGCACAAGCGCATGCCTAGTACCCGCTGTTGTTGAACTGTTAGAGGTAAATACTGCGTATTCTTCTGTCCAAGTACCGGATGAATTAGTGTACTGGCCTACTTGCGCCCAATAAAGACCATTAGGGTATTCTGTTTCATTAAACGGATTAACTTCACCC
>CAZHER010000017.1:0-6146 GCA_964532005.1 uncultured Candidatus Saccharibacteria bacterium | reverse complement strand
TGCACTATAGCTAGGATTTGGGGGCCTTAGACGGCGGTGTGGATTCTTCTCCATTTGTCCAATCGACCTTAGAGCCGACGGACTGACTGCCATGCTATTAATTCACCAGAATTCGGAGTTTGGTTCGAACCTGACGCTTGCGCACCAGGGATCGATTCAGTGCTCTACCTCTGGGAGGAACACATGACGCTAACCCTAAAGTTATTTCGAGGAGAACCAGCTATCACCCAGTTCGATTGGAATTTCTCCCCTACCCACAGCTCATCCCAACACTTTGCAACGTGAATGGGTTCGGACCTCCCTTTGCTTTTACACAAAGTTCATCCTGGCCATGGGTAGCTCACTGGGTTTCGGGTCTAGCACATGCGACATTTAAGAAATTGAATGAATCCGGCAAGCCGGAGACATTCAAAATCTTAATACGGAGTATTAATCCTCGCTTTCACTTCAATTTCGTGTTTGATAACACTTAATTAAGCCGCATATAACTAACTCGTTGGATCATTCTTCAATAGGCACGCCGTTAGCCCGGACTCCCTTGCGGGGCCTTGGGCCTTCGACTCCTTGTAAGTATATGGTTTCAGAAACTATTTCATTCCCCTTCCGGGGTGCTTTTCACCTTTCCCTCACGGTACTTGTTCACTATCGGTCACTATGAGTATTTAGCCTTAGATCTTAGTCGACCTGACTTCCAACCAGATTTCTCGTGTCTGGTTGTACTTAAGAGTAAATTCAGGACTCTCAATATGTTTTGCTATACAGGACTATCACCTTCTTTGGTTCGCTGTTCCAAGCGTATTCTGCTACATAAAAACGTTATCCTGTGTGGCTTTACCGAACCACAACAATTTATCTTATAACACCTAGCGTGCAAGGCCGGTAAGCTTTAAATCTTATCATCCCGATAAATCGGTCTAATTTAGAAAACACACATCTAGGTTTGGGCTAATAGAAAATCTATTCTTAACGTTACAGCATAGTAACGGAAAGAATAAATTTCTATGTTTATCCCTGTTCGCTCGCCACTACTGAGGGAATCTCGACACAGCAAAGCTGCGCATTGATTTATTTTCCACATGCTACTGAGATGTTTCACTTCGCATGGTTCCCGCATCCACATATCCCACGATATGTAGGCATGCATTCTTCAAATGCATAGGTTTCCCCATTCGGACATCCTCGGATCAAAGATTATTTGCCATCTCCCCGGGGCGTTTCGCCGGCTATCGCGTCCTTCATCGGCTCATAGTACCAAGGCATCCACCATATACCCTTTTCTGTTTAACAATCCTATAAATAGGATTATCTTTTCCAGTTCTTGTTCTTGTTTGGATACAATGTTTTACTTACTAACTTTATTATGAATCTTACATTCTTATTCTGGTGGTTGAAGCCAGAATAAGATACCCTATTCAATTTTTAATGTGCGAGGAATTTCATCCGTTGCAAGATTTACATCCACATAGCTACTGCTCAACTCACTTCGGTTACATCAAGCCTGTATTCCCAAGTATAATTGGAATGGCTACCGGTCTAGCAGAGCAGTAAGTATGTAGAGATAAAATTATTTTGGTAAGAACTTTGACTAAACTATTTTGGCAACAAAAAAACCGCTTTCGCGGTTCCGCATAGCGCATAAAATTAGCGCCTATGTGA
This sequence comes from uncultured Candidatus Saccharibacteria bacterium, assembly GCA_964532005.1. Taxonomy (GTDB): domain Bacteria; phylum Patescibacteriota; class Doudnabacteria; order UBA920; family UBA920; genus CAYQEU01. The sequence continues at coordinate 4,490 of CAZHER010000017.1, read as the reverse complement.
GGATCCGCTTTTGTTTGTTAAATGTTGATAATTTTAACATCTATATATAAAGAGTTTTTGTTGTAAAACTGTATAGGAATAGTAGAATATTAAGCCTCTTCTGTCAAGAGTTAATGGCTAATATCAGGACAAAAATTAATGGCTTAAATATAAGGGTTTTTTAAGCTGTGAAACATTATAAACATGGTTTACACAGCTTATCCAGAAACCTAAATATTTTTCTCTATAAATTCTTTTATTTCTGCGAATCCCTGAAGGGAAGCAGACCACTGATTTGGACTTTCTTTCATTGAACTTGCTATATCATCCAGTCTCATCCATTTATTTCAACAAATTAATAAACTGTTTCTCATCCAAAACTTCTACTCCGAGCTTTTTTGCATTTGCCAATTTGCTACCAGCAGAATCCCCTGCAACAACATATGAAGTATTTTTAGAAACTGAACCTGACACCTTACCGCCAAGTAGTTTAATTTTTTGCTTTGCTTCATCGCGGGTCATTGTTTGCAGAGTTCCTGTCAGCACAAAAATTTTATCTTCCAGCTTGCCGCCAATCTTCTTCTCTGATTTACCTATAGTAATCCCATTTGCCGCGAGCTTGTCTATATAACCAAGATTTGTTGGGTTGTGAAAATATTCAAAAACGCTTTGGGAAACAACCGGACCTATATTTTCAATTTCATTAATTTGATCTGCTGAAGCTTTGGTCAATTTTTCCAAGGAGCTAAAATGGCTAGCTAGATCCTCCGAGGTTTGCTCTCCAACATTGTCTATACCAAGAGCGTAAATAAACTTCGCCAAAGAGACTTTTTTTCTTTCCTGGATAGAACGAATAATATTCTCAGCGCTTTTTTCTCCAAATCGCTCCAACGTATTTATATCGCCTTCTGTCAATGTAAATAAATCTGCGGCATCAGATATAAGTCCCTCATCCTTAAATCTGGAAATAATTTTTGGGCCGACAGTATAAATTTCAAACGCATTTACAAAATGTTCCATCCCTCTTTGGTTTTTTGCGGGACATGTGGGATTGGTGCAATAGTATGCCGTGGAATTGGTCTGTTTTTTACTAGATCCGATCAAGGATTTTTGCTCAACAATACTGCTGCATACTGGACAATTTCTCGGCATTTTAAAAAGCTTTTCTTTACCGGTACGCATCTTCGGCAAAACCTCCACAACTTCAGGTATAACATCTCCTGCTTTTTGAATTACCACTGTGTCTCCAATCTTTATTCCTAGTCTGTGTATTTGATCCATATTATGCAAAGTGGCTTTGCTAATGGTTGAACCTGCAACTAATGTGGGTTCAAACACAGCCAAAGGTGTAAGTACGCCGGTCCTGCCTACATTCACCTTGATGTCCAAAACCTTAGTAGTGGCTTTTTCGGCAGGGTATTTATAGGCGAGCATGTAGCGGGGAGCTTTGCCAACCACTCCCAGCTTGTCATGAAGCTCAGTATTATTTACCGATATAACGACCCCATCGGTGCCAAAAGGAAAACCTGCTCTCAACTTTCCTATCTTGTCTATAAATTGGAAAAGTTCGGCGGTATGCTTGCATACAGTTTCATGCTTATCTACTCTAAAACCTAATTTCCGTAATTGTTCATGCTCTTGGCTATGGGTTCTAAAATGGTTGTTGGTAGTTCTGGTGCCATGCCAAGCAATGTCATAAGCAAAAAAATCCAACTGTCTTTCTGCTGTCAATTTGGGATCTAACTGACGTAACCCACCAGCCGCTGCATTTCTGGTATTAGCAAATAAAGGTTTGCCCAGTTTAGCATTCTTTTTATTTAGCTTGTCCAAAACTTCTTTGCGCATAATTGCCTCCCCTCGAATCTCTACCAACTCCGGGCTTTGTCCTCGCAGGATTAAGGGAATAGATTTTATTGTTCTTAAATTCTGAGTAATGTCTTCCCCGATATGGCCATCACCTCTGGTGGCACCTCTTACAAACCGACCTTCTTCATAAATTAACGACACTGCCAAACCATCTAATTTCAACTCGGCAAAATATTCAAATTTTTGAGAAGGTGAAAGTAAGCGTTTTATTCTAGTCTCCCAAGCCAAAACATCATCTTTACTAAAAGCATCATTCAAAGAAAGCATGCGAGCGCGGTGTAGCACTTTACTGAACTTATCCAACGGTTTGCTGGCAATACGGTTAGTAGGCGAATTGGGGTCTCTAAACTCAGGGAAGTCATTTTCCAGCTTGTATAGTTCGCGTATTAGCGATTCATAAATATCATCTGTGACTTTAGGGTCGTTTAACACATGATATCTATACCTTAGATCCTCTATTTGCTCCCTTAATTTATCTATTCTATTTTTAGCAATATTTTTGTCCATTACACTAATTATACTATTTAGCTGGTTATCCCCAAAGCCATATTGAAATAAGGTTAAAATGCTGTTAAAATTATACTAAACGTAAAGAATTTATGAAATTTTCCCCAAACAAAGTAAAATTATCACCACAATTACAATTGGGAGTTGGTAGAGGATTTTCCAAACAGAATTACTTGAAATACATCGGATTTGTTTTTCTCGGGCTCAGCTTGATCCTCACCGCCAGAACGATTTATTTGTTCTCTTCTAAAACAGCTCCTGAACCACAAGTGCTTGGGGCAGACGACCAGGAACAGTTACAGCAAACCCAAGCTTCACCCTTTATTGAATACACTGTTAAGCCAGGAGATACAATATTCAATATTGGCCAGAGCTACAAAATAAGTTGGACAACAATAGCAACTCTGAACGACTTGGAAAGTCCATTCACTCTGAAACCCGGACAGACACTAAAAATCCCTCAACAATAAAAACAAAAATTAAAAACCCGCACGAAGCGGGTTTTTTAGTTGTTGGTTGTTGGTGTAGAAACCGTATATTTACGGGTCAGTCCAAGATAACTTGCCGTGACATCATAAGCTTTTCTGCCGATTAAAGGAAGCCCGCTTGATGGCGTACCGTTACGTTCACTGGCCACGAGTATAGTTGAATTGGTTGGATTGTCAGTGGTAAGAACTATTTCGAACTCAGAATTGCTGGCATTGGCATAGCTGTCAAAATCTATGTGCATACTGGTGCTGGAGGAACTTAAATCCTGAGCATCAACCGTAGCAGATTGACCATTATCCTCGTATTGAATCACCGATGCAGTTACAATGGTGCCGGGATAAGGATTTATATACTCAATATCAACACTCTTATAGGAATTCTGGAAAGGCGCTGCCGGATTTGCCAATGAAAATTTTGTTTCTGTGTTGTAATATACTACATAAGTTTGAGGTGAAGGATCATACTGTCTTTCTGCCGCAGCCAAGTTTACCCCATTAATAGTGGTGCTAAAGCTGAAATCATCAATATTTCTTGTAGCACTGTAAAATGCTTCTTCGGTCACGCTTTGAACTGCATACAACGCCGGCTCAGTTCTTAATAAATCTCCGGAGGAGCGAATCTCCACAAACACTATGGCAGCTATGCTAAATGCAATAGCTGTAATTCCAGCAAGCACCAAAACAGCAAGCATTAAAGTAATGCCAGATTGACTATTGTTATTTTGGGGTAGAATTTTATCCTTCATGTGGTATGTCATATACGTCTGGTGAAACAGATGTTTGATAAGGAATTACTATTTGTGTATTTGTCCCTGCAACCGTAGTACTAAATTTGGCAATAATGGTTACGAAAGGCTGAAGCCCAGGATACGGTGGGTTAGATGGGTGAGCATTGTCCGAAGGCTGCACTATAAACCTGAAAGAGGATGCATCCAGGGTCAAATTGGTTGGGTTGATTTTAGTTGTTGTACCAGATTTTTCTATATATAAATCACTCCCGTCCAAGTAGAAGCATTCCAGCTCCCCAGATCTATTCACTATGGCCAAAGCAGTATTGTCGGTGCTGTAGTAATTGGGCTGACAAAATCTGTAGGAATTTACATAATCTATTTTTCCATTGCGTATCTCTCTGACCAAAAATTCCATAAAATTACGGGTACCTTGGGCGGTCTGTCTTTGCGCATCAACCCGACGATTGATCTTCAATGTGTAATTAAACAAAGCCATCATTAAGGTCAACGAAGTGGCAAAAATTGTAGTAGCCACTACTATTTCCATCAAAGTAAACCCTTTTTGTAATTTGAAATTTTTCATTTAATAATTTTTCCAGTTTGTTAAGTAGCTTTTTAAGCTAACACTACAAGAAGGTGTACTTTGTTCATAAGACTCCACCTGGGGGCACTTCCGGTCATTCCACCAAACATCAACAGTAACTTCCAGTTTTGGACTGGTCGAATCATACGGATAGGCAGTGTCTTCGGCTATTGTTATTCTTCTATAATAATCAGAGTCAACTGTTTCTGATCCTTCTGGACCTAAAAAGAATTTCTTAGAACCACTACTTGGATAGTATAGCCTCCCATTGGCAGCGGAAGGATCGTATTTGAGCCTATAATTCAAAGGTAGCGGATCCAATGCCCAATATGGGGC
>CAZHER010000016.1:7925-8213 GCA_964532005.1 uncultured Candidatus Saccharibacteria bacterium | reverse complement strand
GAAGTTTTTCTACCCTAATTGTAAGGATTTTATTATATCTAGGCAAACCGGTTAATTTGGGATTGCTAAACGCTTTTTAAAACTAATTTCTTTGCTATTTTCCACTGCAGGTTGGTCAAAAGGGTTAGTTCCCCGGAGTAAAGATGCATATATGGCATACAGCTGCCAAAAAGCTATAAATTCACCCACAGAATTCTCATCCACTTGCGGTAAAGCAATGTGAATAGCTGGTATTTTTAAATCAACCGCATCTTGCAATGTTGCTTCCATTTCATAATGCATAGAACT
>CAZHER010000016.1:0-7915 GCA_964532005.1 uncultured Candidatus Saccharibacteria bacterium | reverse complement strand
TTCGCTTTTCAAAATAATGGATTGGATATCCCCTGGAATTTGTACAACAAATTTATTTGAAAAATCATTAACGCTGACAAAGACCCCTGCAATATTCCGGCGTCCGCCCAAAAACCTCTGGTTGGTGTGGTGTTGTGATTCCGGTGCTTCATGAGCGAAATAAGTTTGTCCGTGATGCTCTTTTCCAAAACTTTCATGACACAGCTGAATAATTAAACTACTCATGCCATAAATCCTGTGAGAATAAAACGGCATAAACACATCCACGATCCCCTGGTCTTCTAACTGAACCAAAGTCGATGCTGCATTCCAAGCCTCATTCTGTTCGTTAAACTTGTTATGAATGTTTCTACCGGATTCAAAAATAGATTTTACATCCAAACCGCATATAGCCGCGGGAAGCAGTGCAACTTCTGTAAAACCTGTAAACCTTCCGCCAATAGTCGGGTGCTCTATCAACTCAGCTCCTCTTGCCTGTGCAATTTTAGCCAAAGGGCTTCCTTGACCAGCAACGAACAGAAGCGGATAATCCCAAAACTGGGACAGAGCTTCTAACTGAGTTACAGTTTGCCCTGACTTACTGATTGCAATCACCAAGGTGTCATCTGGTAGTAAACGTTCTTTATGCCAAGCTATGTCGTCTGGATCTACTGTAGACAGTATGTATGCGGATTTGCTTGCTTTCGGCTCCAGCGCTGAGTATATTCCCTGGAAGCTGGTTACGCTTCCACCATGGCCAATAACCAAAATATTTTTATATTCTCTATACCTATCTGCGAGTTCTTTCATGGCCGAAAAATCGGGTTCGTAGGTCAAAAACTCAACATCAATTGGTAACGAAATATCACCAAAACTTTGAGGTGCAGGGCAGTTGAAATATTCTATTCTCATAGTTTTTTATTTAATACTAGACTAACACGCCTTTAACACGCCGCACTCCGGCAGAAACTGCTTCTTCCTTTTTAATTTCAAATTTTCCCTGGATCTGGGCGGTATGTTTTACATGAGGACCACCGCAAAATTCTCGCGAGATCACTTCCCCTGTTTTAGGGTCTGTAATTGTATAAACAGAAACAGTATCTGCGTACTTTTCTCCAAACAAGCCAATCGCACCAAGTTCACGGGCGCGGGTCAATGGCATAAACTCGCTGGTAACCACAGCATCACGGGCAATCCACTCGTTAACCAAATTTTCAACTTTTTTCTTTTGTTCATCAGTCATTTTTTCGGGGTAAGTAAAATCAAATCTGGTTCTTTGCTCGTTGATATTACTTCCTTTTTGCCAAACCTCCGGCCCCAGCACTGTACGAAGAGCCTGATGCATAAGGTGGGTTGTGGTGTGATATTCAACTGTTTTTTCAGAATGATTAGCTAATCCACCTTTAAAATCGCCGGCGCTAGCAGTTCTTGATAAATTTTGATGTTTCTTGAATTCGTTTTCAAATTCGCTACGATCAACTTCTTGTCCAGAAGCCTGTGCCAACTCTACTGTAAGCTCTACAGGAAAACCAAAAGTTTGATATAAGTTAAATGCATCGGTTCCGGAAATTCGGCCCTGAACCTTAAACATTTTTTCAAACTCTTTTAAACCTTTTTCCAAAGTGCGGGCAAATTTTTCTTGTTCTCCAACTAAAACCTTAACAATATTTTGTTCTCGATCCCTGAGTTCAGGATAGCTTTGTTCATATTCTGCAATTACTACCGAAACCAGATTTTCCAACCACTTCCCCTGCAAATTCAACAACTTACCATATACCATGCTACGACGAAGTAAGCGTCGCAAAATATATCCACGTTCTTTGTTAGACGGTTCAACTCCATCACCAGCAATAAATACTGAAGCTCTTACATGATCCACAATTATGCGGGCTTTTCTAACTTCATCATTTGACATTACTTCTTGGTCAACCGCAAGAACTTCAAACATCTTTTTAAATAGATCCGTATCATAAACTGATTTCTGTCCGTTCAGCACAGCAAGAGTACGATCCAATCCCATACCAGTATCCACATTTTGTTTTGCCAGTGGAATCAAACTGCCATCTTCTTTCTTTTCGAACTGCATAAACACATCATTCCAGATTTCAACCCACCGCGGATCATCGTGTGTTTCCTGAAAATTAGAAGGAGCTGGTGTTCCATCGTCTATCCAATAAAACATTTCTGTATCTGGCCCGCATGGCCCTGTGGTTCCAGCAATCCACCAATTGTCTTTGACTCCCAAATACGCCAAACGTTCTTTGGAGACACCTAAAGATAACCAGACATTAGCCGACTCTTCATCGCGAGGAGCAGTGTCATCTCCAGCAAAAACCGAAAATGCCAGACGATCCACCGGGATGTTCAGCCAATCTTTAGAAGTTAAAAACTCATAACTCCATTCAATGGCGTCTTTTTTAAAATAATCCCCAAAACTCCAGTTGCCAAGCATTTCGAAAAAAGTCAGATGTGTATCATCACCCACTTCATCTATATCTATAGTACGTATGCATTTTTGCACGTTGGCAACACGAACTCCTCCGGGATGCTCTTGGCCCATTAAATAAGGGACGAGGGGAAACATTCCTGCCATAGTAAATAGAACCGAAGGGTCATTTTCTGGAACCAAGGATGCTGAAGGAATTATTGTATGGTTCTTGGTCTTAAAAAATTCAAGCCATTTTTGGCGAAGTTGTTGTGCTGTCATAAGCTAATATTTACTTTGCCGCCTCTTCCACTGCTCGGTCAAGCTGAGGGTCTCTTTTGGCTGCTATGTCTTCGTCAGTTAATTTCACTTCAATATCCGGAACCAATCCGTCTTTGTCTAAATTCTTGCCTGCTGGCGTAATCCACTTTGCAACAGTAATTTTTACCGCACCCTTGTTGTCCGGCAAATTAAACAATTGCTGCACGCTTCCTTTGCCAAAACTCTTGTCTCCTACCAAAGTAGCAGCTTTGTTGTCGTGCAAAGCCCCTGCTAAAATTTCTGCTGCCGAAGCAGAACCGCTGTTCATAATTATGACGGTTTTTATTCCGGAAAGCCTACCGTATCCAGATGAGTTATAAGCTTGATTATCGCTGTTGCTCCTAGCTTCTGTTACAACCAATTGTCCTTTGGGTAGCCAGTACGAGGCTAGATCCACTGAGGTTTCCAAATAACCACCGGGATTATTGCGCTGATCAATTACTACACCTTTAGCCCCAGCAACCAGTAAATCATTTACAGCTTTAGCAAACGCATCACTGGTATCGCTGCCAAAACGCGACAGCTCAATAATTGCAATTTTTTTATCGCCAATATTTTTATATGACAACTTTACACTCTTGATATCAATTTTATCCCGCTTAATGGTGACATCAAAAGCTGAGGATTCCCCTTGTCGATATATTGTGAGGGTAACAGAAGTCCCCCTGGGACCACGAATTTTGCTGGCTGCTACATCCACAGTCATGTCAACCGCGCTTTCGCCATTAATTTTAACCAGAACATCCTGGGGTCGTAGTCCAGCTTTAGCAGCTGGACTATCGTCTAAAGGAATGATCACAATATTGTTATCTTTCTTACTGATCTCGGCTCCAATACCGTCAAAGCTGCCGCCAAGTTGAGTATTGAATTCTGCCAAATCTTTAGGGTCAAAAAATTCAGTATACTGATCGCCGGCCGCTGCTACCGCTCCCCGTATTGCTCCATACAAAACCTGCTCTTGGTTTATTGAATCCTTGTTAATGTATTTCTGACCCACCAGATCCAGGGCGTCCCACAACAAACTATAATCTACAGCAACGGGCGCATCGCTTTGATTAATAATTTTGAATGATTTAGGTTCAAAAATATAACCTTTGTTCCCGCTGGCGTACCCAACTCTAAAACTGGCTACCAAAGCCATAAGAACCAATATTATGGCAAGAAAACGTCTGGTATTTCTTTTTGGTGGCTGTGAGGGTTCAGAAACAATATTGTTTTGCTTTTGTAAATTGAGATCAAAATTTTCCATATAAAGTTATAATAGCATAATTATTGTTGGGTATTATTTTCATATTTTTCATAATCTCTAAAAATCAATCCGGTCAGCCCCAAAACCATAAATGCCAGTGCCAATACTTTGTCATTGAATAAGGTAAGATCAAAAACACCATAGGCCAATAACCATAGCAATGCAATGCTTCCAGTAGTTGCAAGAGCTACAAATTTGTTGTCATTGGATCCATTTTTTTTCAAAAATTTCCAGGCATTTGCTGCATAGCTCCACCAAAGCAATACAAAAACAATAATCCCCATAACCCCTAGTTCCACTAGTATATTCAAATACAGGCTGTGCGCTGTGATAAATTTCTGTGGAAGGTTGTAACGCAAGTTCTTTTTGTCGCCTAAGTCTTCGAATTTGTCTTCGGAGGATATATCGTGAACCACAGAAACAATAAAATTGCCATATCCAACACCTAGCGGATGAGTCAACGAGTACCGAAAACTGTCCTTCCATATTACCAGCCGACCGGCGTTTGACTCTTCCTCGAGATCATAGATGCTACTTACTCTTCCAAGATAACTTCCCCCACCCAGCCCCGAACGGATAAAATTCAAACCTTGAACCAGCACAGGAGAAGAAACGAATAATATAACTACAATTAGCACGGTCAACAAAAATCTTTTGGCGTGAGCACGAGCGATCCTTTGCCAAAGCATAAATATTGCTAAAGCTGCCGGAACAAGCATGCCCACCCATATACCTCTAGTACCGGAAAGAATCAATGCCCACGAAGCAAAAACTATTGCAACCCAAATAAAAATTCTTTTTTTAAGAGAATTTGCCTCTAATAGGAAAGCTATTAAAAAACTTAACAAGAAAAAACATAAAACTCCAAACGAATGAGAATCAGGCATGATGCTGAACATGCGAAGACTGGGCTGTCCGCCAGTGTAAGAGAACCACGAGTTAGAATAAGACAGTACATTGGCCAAATCTAAGCCGTAATAAGCTTTGGAAATCAGTAAAGCCCAATACTGCCAAAAATAGTACTGCTGGGCAAACAATGTAGATATAAACTGGATGTAACCTAATATAACTACCAGCCCTAGCGATAAACCCACTGTACGAACCACCTGCCATAGCTGATCCTTAGTTTTTACAACGTTAACCAAAACTATATACAAAAAACTTACATTTACTAGAAAAGCTATTTGCCTAATTGAATGCATCGGAAATCTGGCCAAAAAAAGTGACAGCAAAGCTAATCCTAAAAATGCGAGCATGTACTTATCCCACACGAAAAGATTCGCAACAGCTGTCCTAAAAAAACCCGTTAGATTTCCTGAGTTATACCGTGTCCACAACTCTTTTCCTGCCCAAACCAAAAATAGGAAAGCAAAGGCTATTCGCCAGGAGGAAAAAGAATCAAAATACTGATTTGGTAAAACCAAATAAAACGGGATAGAAGCTATTGTTAGTTGCAAAGCTTTCAGAGGAGAAGCTCCTATAATAAACAGGCAAAGTGCGGCCAAAGCAAACCAAGCCATGGTTTGAGGCCAGGCTCCAACGCTTACCAAATAAGCAGTTATTGCTTGAACAGAAAGAATAACCCAAAAAATGTAGCGGACAAAAAATTTCATATAATATTACGATTTTCTAAACACTTCCATTGTTGCTTCAGCGCATTTTTCCCAACTGAACATTTTTAATCGTTCTTTACCTTTACTAACCAATTCCGAGGCTAAATCTGGGTTACTCAAAACTCTTACTATGGCCGATTTTATCTCATCCTTACTATGCGGGTCAAAATATAATGCTGCATCGCCCCCTACTTCGGGCATGGAAGAAACATTAGATACTACTGCCGGCACCTCGCACGCGAATGCTTCCAGAAGCCACATTCCAAAACCTTCATAAAAACTAGGGTGAACAAACAATGCCGCGTTGCGATAAACAGGCCATCTGTCATCGTCAGAAATATGGTTCAAATAAACGACTATGTCGGAATGCTCTTTAATTTTCTCTAATATGGCTTCGTAATTCCAACCCGGCTTCCCTACCACCACTAATTTGTGTGGGATTTCAGAATGTTCTTTTTTAATTTCCGCAAATGCTTCAATTAAACCAATTACATTTTTTCGGGGTTGTAGCGTTGACAAAAACAAAATATATTTGTCTGGTAACTGAGAAGCTACTTTGCCAGACAATTTGGAATTTATTGCGGTGGGAACTTCATACCCATGTGGCACAGTCGCAACTTTATCTTGTGACACGTTATAGTACTTAACTAAATCTTGCTTAGTGGATTCAGAAACTGCAATTATTTTGCTGGCAGTATTAACAGCAAAAGTTGTAGACCAGTGTAAATATCTTCTCATAAATGGCGTGAAAGCTTCTGGATAATTTACCCAAGCAGTGTCGTGAATAGTGGTCACACACTTTTTTGGATGAATAAAAGGCATTGTCGAGGCTGGAATAAACAGTAAATCTGGTGCATGCCATAGCATCTCCCAGCTCAGTCGTATCTGGGTCCAAAATTTTGGAAATGGAATAACCTTGTAACTAAAATTTTCTGGGAGATCTTTTATCCACTGTTGGGGCTGCGTGCGCAAATAAAGCGTAAACCGGTGTTCTGTGTTTAGCTTGGCTAAATGCAAAATTAACTGTTGTGCGTAATGTTCTACACCTGTTTTCTGAAACTGATTAGCACGTTCGGCTTCTATTCCTATATGCATAAATAAAGTTTAGTCCTATTATTATAGCAAAATCTGTGTATAGGGCTCAAAATATGGTATAATAAATATAAGTAAATAAAAACAATGAAGAAACAAAAAAATACTGGTTTAAAACACCAAAATATGCTTATTGCTGGAGCAGTGGCAGCAGCCACTGCAGGAGCGATTTTCTGGTACACAGTAAAAAGCGAACCGGATGTTCCGGTCGTAGACATGCCAACAATACTTAATAGTGCAAATAACACAGGCAGCAACACGAACAAGCCTGCCAACACTCCCCCGGCAGGAGATCCAAATCAACTCAAAGGTAAAAATATTTTAAATATAGGACCACAAAACCCTGGCAACTCTTTGATAGTTGACCTTGTCAATCTGGTAAAACCGGGTTTTGTCGTTATTCATCAAGCCAACAGCAAAGGGCAAGCTGGAACATTTGTCGCAGCCAGCCCTCTACTTAAAGCTGGAACCAGCGAGGACCTCGTTGTTAAAGCTAGCCTGAGAGCAAATACCACATATGTCATATCTCTACGCAATGACGATGGTGATGGAAAATTCAACCCTACGAAAGATCTCGTCCTAAGTGATGTCAAAGGCCAGCAAGTAGTAGAAAATATTACCACTGCGACAAAATAATATCTACTCTTCAATACCTAACCTAAACCCATAAACAGAAAGCTCCTGTTCGTGGGTTTTTTGGTTGGGAAAAAATTTTAACATTGTCTTTCTGAACAACTTACCGTGGCGCATTGATTTTAAGTGGCAAGCCTCATGGTATACAATATAACGTATCAAATGGTCGGGTAGCACAGCCAGCTTTTTGTTGAAAGTCAGACGACCTTTGCTGGTACAATTGCCCCACTGTCGCTTCATAATTCTAAATCGAACCGGCCCAGATTTTACGTTTAGTGCACCTTCGGCTTCTGCTAAATAATTTGAAACTGTTTCAGCCAGTGATGATTCAGACCTATTATATAGAACTAGTCGGGAAGACTTCGAGGAAATTTCTCGGTAAAATTTCTGCTTCTTTTCAATCCAGCTACGAAACTGAAGTATGAAAGCAGGTATATCTATTATTCGTGTTTGAGGAACAATAACCCTCAATCCAGTTCTATCAAATTCAAGCCTGGCTCTCCTGACTGGTCTTTTAACAATTGTGTAAGTAATCGATTGTTCTGTCATTAATTTATTATAACTTATAAAATTAGGTTTGCTCTCAATATCGATTTTCATAAG
>CAZHER010000015.1:0-12412 GCA_964532005.1 uncultured Candidatus Saccharibacteria bacterium | reverse complement strand
TAATTCGTTATTTCTGTATACATTAGACGAGTGGAAAATGCTTGCAGAAAAATTGGCTAGTCTTCCAATTTCTACTGCCAATACTCGAGCTTTTTCCCGTCTGATGCTTGCAGGAGCAATGGATTGCGACATAGATAAGCAAGGTCGCATTATCTTACCCGGCTACCTGAAGGAGTTTGCGAAAATCCAAAAGCGTTTGGTGTTCGCAGGTTTGTATAGCAGAGTAGAAGTCTGGAGCGAAGAGCTGTGGACTAAATACAAAGCTAAAACTGAAAAGCAAAGCAATGAGATTGCTGAACAGTTGGGCAGTTTAGGAGTTTAGGTGGTGATGACTTACTCACACACCCCAGTTCTTTTAAAAGAAGTATTATTTTATCTTGATCCTAAACCCGACCAAAATTTCATTGATGCAACTTTGGGCGGGGGAGGCTACAGTATGGCATTGCTGGAAAAAGTAATGCCAAAAGGTAAGGTGCTATCCATAGATCTAGATCCAGCTGCAATAGAGAATTATGAAAAGCAGTTAACTAAAAGTAAATATCAAGCCAATGCCTTGGTTGCTTCTGGAAATTTTAGAGATCTGGATAAAATTTTGGAAAGAAACCAGTTTTATCAGTTTTCAGACATTCGTGGGATAGTAGCCGACATTGGACTAAGTTCTTATCAGCTGGATCAATCCGGCAGAGGAATATCTTTCCAAAAAAATGAACCTTTAGATATGCGGTTTGACCCGTCCGGTAATACGGATGCGAAATTTATTTTGAATAATTTTTCGCTGGACGAGCTAACTCGGATGTTTAGGGAAAATGGTGAAGAGCCTCACAGCCGATCTATTGCCAAAGCAATAGTGGCAAGAAGAGAGGCGGGAGCCATGCATACAAGTCTGGATTTGGTGGAAGCGATACAAGCTGGTCTGCCAAAGCCAAAGCGTCACTTATGGCAAAATGCGGCGCGGAGGATTTTCCAGGCAGTGCGTATGACCGTAAACCACGAGTTACAGAATTTAGAAACATTTTTGCCAAAAGCATTTAATTTGCTGAGCCCGGGCGGCCGACTGGTAGTAGTGTCGTTTCACTCTCTGGAAGACCGCCTGGTCAAGCACTTTTTCGCAGAATTGGCTCGGGGATGTATTTGTCCACCAGATTTTCCATTTTGCAAATGTGGCAGAAATCCACAAGGTAAGTTACTTGCTAAAAAACCGGTAATAGCGGAAGAAGCGGAGCAAAAAGAAAATTCCCGCAGTATCCCAGCAAAACTTCGAGCAATAGTAAAACTTTATTAAATTAATTCAAAATAAAAACAAAAGCATGTCAAAAATTTTCGCTTTTCAGCCAATTCTAGGTCCTTCAGTTTCAGTTAGATACAGCAGTGCTTCCCGGACAACTAGGGCTCGCAGAAAAAATTGGTTCAGCTTGTTTAAAAATTTTACATCTTCTGTGGCTGGAATGGGTAGCTTTGCAGTTTATGCTTTGGTTGGTTTGTTTATAGCCGGTGTCGTTTCTTATATTTTTATGGTCAACGGCTCTGCTGCAAAGGGGTATGAAATGAGAAAGATACAGAACCGAATTCTGGAGCAGGAACAAATCCGGCATGGTCTTGAGATTGAGGCTGCCGAAATGGCTTCGTTGGGTGCGATTGACCAGGCTGCAGAGTCGGCCAATTTAGTAAGCGTAAAGAATGAGGAATTTTTAGCCCCAGCAACATTGACCGCTCTTAAGACATCTAAGTAGCTTTACGGCATGGTAAGAAAAACTCTAAGTAAAACAACAGACTCTACTCAATCAAGAATGGTCGCATTGACTGTTCTTTTATTTTTGGCATTTTCTGTAATCGTCGGTCGTTTGTTTATGCTTCAGGTTGTATCTTCAGGGCAGTATCAAGACATGGCAGAAGATCAATATACATTAATAAAAAGATTGACTCCGGTGCGCGGCGAAATTAAAATCGGCGACCGGTATACCAACGAGCCATATACAGTTGCAACATCCATCCAGAAAGATTTGGTTTTTGCAATCCCGTCTGAAATTGTTGACTCAGAAAACTTTATAAAGCAAGTAAGCGAAGTTTTGGGGATAGAACCTAAAGAGATTGCAGAAAAAATTGCTGATAAGAGTAAAAAATATATGGTGCTGAAGCGCCAGCTCACAGATCAAGAAGTTGTGAAAGTCAAAGATCTAAAGCTTGCAGGAATTGGGTTTGAGCCGGAAACATTGCGATTTTATCCAGAAAGGACATTTTTAAGTCAGGTTTTGGGTTATGTGGGGTATCATGAAAATGAGAAAACGGGACGTTACGGCATCGAGCAGTATTTTAACGACAACTTGAAAGGGAAGGCTGGATTGGTGGATCAGGAAAAAGATGCTAGTGGAGTCTGGATTTTTGGGGGCAAAAGGGATATTGAACCTGCAATAAACGGGGATAATCTTATATTAACCATAGATAAGAATATTCAGTTTCAGAGTGAAAGCATTTTGAAAGATACTGTCGAAAAGCATGGGGCAGACAGCGGCTCCATTGTTGTTATGGATCCGAAAACAGGGGCAATACTGGCTATGACAACTTATCCTTCATTTGATCCAAACGAATATTATAAAGTAAAGAAACCCCAAGTTTTCAGCAATCAGCCGACAGTGGGAAGTTACGAGCCAGGGTCTATTTTTAAACCCTTGACTATGGCCGCGGCTTTAAACGAAGGGGTTTTGGGCCCAGATAGTACTTTTGTGGATCCGGGCGAGTTGCGTATTGATGGATATACTATTAAAAATTCGGATTTAAAAGCTCACGGCACACAGACAATGAGCCAAGTGTTGGAGGAGTCTCTAAATACAGGTGTGGTATATGCCAAGAACAAAATTGGCAACAAAACTTTTGCCCAATACATACAAAAATTCGGGTTCGGTCAAGAAACAGGAATTGAATTGCCTGAAGCAAAAGGTGACCTGGCCGGACTTTCAGGAAATATTGAGATTAATTACGCTACGGCAAGCTTTGGGCAGGGGATAAGTGTCACTCCTATTCAGCTCATGCAGGCATACTCTGCCTTGGCAAATGGAGGGAAAATGATGAAGCCATATATTGTGCAAGCAATAATTGATTACCGGGGAAAAGTTAAAACTACCGAACCCCATATGGTTTCGCAAGTTATTTCATCTTCTACTGCCAGTAAAATTTCTGCAATGTTGGTGAATGTGGTTGAGCTTGGCCACGGCAAAAAAGCAGGTGTTAAGAACTATTATGTTGCTGGCAAAACTGGTACTGCCCAAGTTCCTCGTGAAGACGGCAAAGGCTATCAAGCCAACAACAACATTGGTTCATTTATTGGCTATGCTCCGGTGGAGGATCCGAAATTTATAGCTTTGGTACGAATAAATCACCCACGCACAGTTGTGTTTGCAGAAAGTTCCGCGGCTCCTGCTTTTGGTGAACTGGCTCAGTTTATTTTAAATTACTATAATGTCGCCCCAAGCAGGACTGATAATTAAGAGGAATGTTATGGCTGGCGCCGTGTTACGTAATGGTTATGGTTCAAGTGTTTTTTGCCCCAGTGGATCTCGTTCCAAAATCGTTCATGGATAAAATATAGGAGCGTGCTGACTAGGCTGGTAATACCGATAAAACTTGCGGTCAAGTCTATATCTCCCGTCATGAGATATATGATTATAGCGTTAGAAATTATGATCAGTATTCGGTAGGTAATGGTTTTAATGATAGAGCGACTATGGTTTTCATGAAATGCCATGTAATATGGAAAAGTTAATGTTTTTGCTACTCGCCTATAAATATTGTATCTTAGTAATAGATAACAGACAATACAGATGAAAGCAGTTTATAAGTATGCTCGTCCCAGGAAACACCGTAAAACTTCTTTTACTCAGAGAATTAGAAGGTTTTTTAAGCATAGTTCGGGCAGACTTTTGTTTGCTTTGGGAGCTGGTTTTTTTGGTATTTTTGTTATTGTTGGGATTGGGGCAGCTGCGGTGGTTTGGCACTATACCAGCGATCTCCCGGATTACGATACGGTAATTAAGCGCGATGTTGTTGAATCCAGTAAAATTTATTCCCGCGATGGCACCCTACTTTATGAGTTTCATGGGGAGGTTAAACGAACCAGTGTTACATTGGACAGGATTTCCCCGTTTTTGAAAGATGCAACTATTGCCATTGAGGATAAAGATTTTTACAAACACGGCCCCATCTCTATTACTGGGATTGCGAGGGCAGCTTTGGCCAATTATCGATCCGGTGGCGTTAGCCAGGGAGGAAGTACTATTACTCAGCAGTATGTAAAAAATGCTTTGCTCAATTCCGATCGTTCTCTAGGCAGAAAAATTTCCGAAATATTTTTGGCCTACAGAATAGAATCGCATCTTTCTAAAGATGAAATTTTGAGTTTGTACTTGAATGAGATTCCGTACGGCCGAAATGCTTACGGAGCTGAAGCAGCCAGTCAGACATATTTTGCCAAGTCTGCCCGGGACTTGAATTTGGCAGAAAGTGCCTACCTGGCAGCATTGCCGCAGGCGCCGAGTTTTTTTAGTCCAACCGGGCCAAATGCTGAACTTTTGGAAACCAGAAAAAATACAGTTCTGGAAATAATGAAAGAACAGAGCTATATTACTCAGGATCAGTATGACTCAGCTCGTAACGAAACCGTAGCTTTTAGGGATGTTCGTACTACCATTCGTGCCCCGCATTTTGTATCATATGTTCAAAATTATTTAACTCAAAAATACGGAAATCAATTTTTGCGTGAAGGTGGACTCAAAGTATACACAACTTTGGATTTGAATTTACAAGGGATTGCAGAAAAAGTTGTTGCCGAAGGCGCAGTGCGAAATGCTAAGGAGAACAGAGCTTACAATGCAGCGTTGGTGGCAATAGAACCAAGCACGGGCAAGATTCTGGCAATGGTTGGTAGTAAAGATTATTTTGGCACCCCAGAGCCTAAAGGGTGCAATCCTGGAACTACTGGGAAAAACAGTTGTACTTTCAATCCTCAGTTGAATGCTGCAGCTAGTGAACGTCAGCCGGGCAGTTCGTTCAAACCCTATGTGTACGTAACAGCTTTTGATCAAGAGTTTGGCTACAGTCCAATGTCAACTATTTTAGATGCTCCGGTTTCGTATGGTATCGCAGGCGGCAGGACTTATAGCCCAAAAAATTACGATGGGGGGTATCACGGCAACGTAACTATGCGCAAAGCCCTGGCTGGCAGCTTGAATGTACCTGCTGTGAAAACTTTAAATTTGGTAGGGGTTAGTAGCGCAGTTGAAACTGCTCACGGCTTGGGGATTACTTCACCTTTGAAGGATTGTGGACTGTCGTTGGTGCTTGGGGGCTGTGAAGTCCGCTTAGTCGACCATGTTGCCGCTTATGCCTCCCTGGCTAATGGCGGAAAAGCAAATTATGCCACCCCATTTGTTAGAATAGAAGATAAAAATGGCAATATATTAGAGGAGTATAGAGTTCAAAACAGGCAGGTGGTTGCACCTGCTGCTGCTTATGAACTTATTAGTATTATGACCGACAATGATGCTCGTTCCTATATTTTTGGTTCAGATTCGCCCTTAACTATCCCTGGAAGGGTAGTGGCGGCCAAGACAGGAACAACCAATTCGTGGAAAGACGGTTGGACAATTGGGTTCACGCCACAATTAGCTGCTGGGGTATGGACCGGCAATGACAATGGCATGTTGATGCGTCAAGGAGCAGATGGAGTATTCACAGCAGCGCCTATTTGGAATGAGTTCATGAAACAGGCTTTGGATGGAGAGCTGGCTTTAGAATTTCCCGTCCCTTCTGATATTGTTCAAGTGAAATACAGTTTATATGGCAATAGACCCGCAGGGAAAAACGAAAAGAAAACAAGAACCGAATCTTTTGCTTATTATGCATTGCCAAAAGAATTGAAGCAGCTAGCTGCCCCTTCTGGGGCTCAAATTAAGCTCAAGGCTGGTACGGAAGATAAACCAAAAAATTCAAACAATAATAGTTCTCCAATTTCAGCAGAGCTGGGTTTGCCCGGTTCAAAAAAGGAAAACTAGGATAATATTTCTTCTTTAACCTCTTGCTCAGATTTTAAGTCTCGGCTAAATTCTTTATATAATTTTTGAATTTTAGGGTCAATTATTAATCTGCAGTACCCTGCTGTACGGTTTTTCTCGTAGTAGTCTTTATGACTTTTATCTGCCGGATAAAAGTTTTTATAAGGATATATTTCGGTGACTATCGGGTCCTTGTAATTACCGCTGCTGCCAAAAGCTTTCTTAGAGGTGTCCGCTATTTGTTTTTGTGTTTCATTGTGATAAAAAATTGCAGAACGATACTGTGTCCCAATATCGTATCCTTGTTGGTTTAGTGTTGTTGGATTGTGTGTAGCCCAAAACACCTCCAGCAATTTTTCAAATGAAATTTCTGCGGGATTAAATTGAATTTGTAAAGCTTCCGCGTGGCCACTTTCGCCTGAACTTACTTCGGAGTAGCTAGGGTTTTCTATGTTACCTCCAGAATAGCCTGGCAGTACAGAGATCACACCCTTGAGCCTTCTAAATACAGCCTCAGTGCACCAAAAACACCCATTGGCCAATGTTGCAACTTCCATTACGGCTGATCCTTTTTCATTAATAGGCAGGCACCATTAATGCAAAACCTTTTTCCTGTTGTTTCCGTTGGTCCATCATCGAACACATGGCCAAGATGACTGCCGCATTTGGCGCATGTAACTTCTGTGCGCACCATACCCTGCGAGCTGTCTTCATGATATTCTATGCTTCCCTCAATTGCTTGGTCAAAGCTTGGCCATCCTGTTCCGCTGTCGAACTTGGTGTCAGAGCTGAATAGTTCGTTACCACAGACAGCACAGGTAAATTTTCCCTTATCTTTATTGTCTAATAGTTCACTGGAAAATGGCGCTTCAGTGCCCTTTTCTCTCAAAATATGGTATTGCTCAGGGGTAAGTTTTTGTTTTATCTCTTGCTCGTTCATTTGTTTATATAATTAAAATTTATATCCTTTTAAGTATCTAAAAAGCACCAAGGCGCTACGTTCTTCACCAATAGTTCCATCTAAGCACATTTGTTCTGCCTGCTTCTTGCTAACTTCTTCAATAGTGATATCTTCGCCGTGCTCAAGATTTTGGGAACCTGTCTCGAAGTTCGTTGCTATAAAATAGAATAAGTCCCATATTACCGTAGCACCACATACCGATTTGTGCAGAAAATCCAAATCGGTAATTTTTATACCGACTTCTTCATCTGCTTCTTTTATTGCAGCGGTTTTAGCAGCTTGGGCAATGTCAACCCCATCTGCCAAAGCCGTGTTGTATTGCTCAAGTGAATCATAAACTTTTCCACCGGGCAGGCGATAGTCGTACCCTGCAATTTCATGGCGATATTCCTTAGTCAGCAAAATTTTATTGCTTTTAGGTATAATTAATCTTACACCTGGCGACCTTCGCGCGTATTCAAAAGTTTTTACAACCCCATTGAGGTCAACATGTTTTTCTACCACTTCTATGATTCGCCCTTGATAAGTAATCTTTTCCATAAATTAGCTTCTTAATTCTTGCAACGCTGACTTGGCGTAAAGGATTTCAGAAGGGCCAATGTTTCCTTCAATATCATCGAGCTCTTCAATAGTAAACCAACGACAGTCTGTTTGTTCGTCATCCGGCATAACTATTTTGTCAGTATCAGCTATTCCAAAAAATAGCATATTAACATGTTCGTGATCCTCGCCAATATTATGTCTGGACAAAAAGCGCGGGGGTATCAGCTCAGTATAGCCGGGAACAGTTAAATAAATTTGATTCTTTGGAGGTATTAGGGTAATATCTAGTCCCACTTCCTCTTTTACTTCTCTAATTGCTGCCTGATTAGGGTCTTCGTCCGGTTCAATGTGTCCGCCAACGCCAAGCCACAAATTGTATTTGTCATGCATTCGCAACAGTACTTTGTTTTTATGGACAACCATTACCCCGACGGTAAAGTCAATTTTTTCGTTTATGTGAGACATTAGCTATTGTATCCTGTACGTAATTTAATTTCTCTTTTGTGGCGCTGGATTGCTAGGGCAATTAACCTGTCTATAAGTTCAGTATAGGATATACCGGAAACGCTCCAAAGCTTTGGGTACATACTTATTTTTGTGAATCCGGGTATGGTATTAACTTCGTTCACATAAATTTTGCCCTTATTTGTGAGGAAAAAATCAACTCTGGCCATGCCTTCCAAGTTCAAAGTTTGAAAAGCCTTAATTGCAAGATTTTGCAATTCTCTAAGCGTTTTCTTAGGCAATTGAGCAGGTATTGCCAAACCTGCTCCATCCTCATCTATATATTTTGCTTCGTATGAATAAAATTCGGCATGAGGAATAATTTCTCCTGCAATAGAAGCAACAGGTTTTTCATTGCCAAGAACCGCAACTTCAATTTCTCTGCCTTTAATAAATTGTTCCACAATAATTTTATTATCAAATTTAAAAGCTTCTTTCACAGATTTGTTGAATTCTTGTTCAGTTTTAGCTTTACTGACGCCAATAGACGAGCCTAAGTTGGCCGGTTTTATGAAAAGGGGTACTCCAAGCTCGGCTTTGACTTTTTTAAAATTGATTTTTTCAGAGAAGCTGAATGTCAAAAATTTAGCATTTAAAATTCCTGCTTGGCTAAGTAAGCGCTTCATAACATCTTTATCCATACCAACCGCAGAACCGAGTACTCCCGACCCGACAAAAGGAACTCCGGCAAGTTTTAGCAAGCCTTGCATAGTACCATCTTCACCCAAAGGGCCGTGCATAACAGGGAAAACAACATCCAAAGACGAGCTTTGCCCATTTTCCAAAATAACAAGCTTTCTTGAGTCATCTGCTGGAATTACGGCGTTGTTATTTGCTTTGTTTAATTTAATAAGTTTAGGGTTAGAGGCGTTTAAGAGAAATTTGGCGCCGCTTTTGTGCCAGCGTCCCTTTTTGTCTATACCAATTAATATCGGATCATATTTTTCTTTATCGAGTGCATCATATACGTTTTTGGCTGATTGAAGCGAGACTTCGTGTTCTGCAGATTTACCCCCGAAAATTATTCCAATCTTGATTTTTTTATTTGGCATCTTTTATAAATTTAATTTTGTTCAAATATTCTAGGAGACAAACGTATTATTTTGTCATCTTTGACACCTGATTTTCCGCGTCCATCAGTGTTTGAAGTCGATATATATATAAAGCCGTCTGGTCCTACAGCTATGGCGCGGAGGCGCCCGTACTTGTTTCTTAGGTATGAGGTCAGCGCTACTGAATTGCCTGACTGGATTTTTCCTGCGTACAAAGACTGGCCGCGCAAGCCAGTGAATATCAATAAACCTTTATAATAGGCAAGTCCAGCTGGAGCCCAAGTTTCATGGTCGCCCGAGTTGGCAATTGGTGTGACCAGACCTTCTTTGGTTTGACCACCTTTAATTACTGGCCAACCATAGTTTTTGCCTTTTTCTATTAGATTTAACTCGTCATTTCCTGTCTGAGAGCCTGAAGGGCCGTGTTCAGTGGCCCATAGTCTTCCTAGGCTGTCCCAAGCCAGTCCTTGCGGGTTGCGGTGGCCATAGGAATAAACTGCGTTACCGAACGGGTTGTCTTTTGGGATACTACCATCATCTTTAATACGGAGGATTTTTCCTGCTAGAGAATTTTTATCTTGGGCATTAGTTGTGGTTTCGGCGTCTCCTGTTGCAATAAACAAATATCCGTTGGAGTCAAAAGCAATGCGACCACCATCATGGTTACGAGATCCCGGTATATTGCTTAAGATTACTTTTCTGTTACTAAGTTGACCATTTTCAAGCTTATAGCTTTCGATTCGATTTGTGAGCCTAGTTCCATCCGAACTTGTTAGATAAAGATATATTAAATGATTTTTTGAATGGTCAGGGTGCAGCGCCATTCCTAAAAGTCCGCCTTCGCCAATATGAGATACACCTTCTATTTGAGCAATGGTTTTCCTGTCAGGTGAAATTTTCTCAATAGTTCCCGTTCTTTCTGTAACTAACATGGATCCATCCGGCAGAAATGCGATTTCCCATGGAATTTTGAGGTTTTCTGCGATCACGGTTTCCAGTGGGGCATTGGGGTCAGGATTTGGAATATTGTCCGTGTCTATGGTTTTTAAGGTAGTGTCGGTGGGTTTCATTGCAAACTGAATTATTGAGTCGCGTAAAAACCAAGCTGTGATCCCAGCAACCAATAGAACAGTAATTACAACCAGAACTATTTTTGCGATTTTTTTGTCCATACTTGAGTGATTTGATTAACTAGATCTCCCAACCCTATTTTATCTTTTGCTGAAAAAGGGATTACATGGTGGGGACTAACATCCTCATTTATAGTTTTCAACTGTTTTGCTAATTCGCTTTTTCTTATTTTATCAATTTTGTTTGCCAGAACAATGACATTTTTTTGTGCTTCGTTTAGTTCGACAAGCATTTCTTTATCCAGATCTGTCACGCCAACCTTTGCGTCTACTATCAAAACAACCGCACGCTGGTCAATTTCTGAATCAAGTAAATACCAGTCAATTAGGCTTCGCAGCTTTTCTCTATTGTCTTTAGAACCTTGAGCGTAACCATAACCAGGCAAGTCAATTAAGTAGTAATTTCTATTTACTAGATAAATGTTTATAACTTTGGTTAGGCCTGCGGTGGGACTGGATCGTGCCAGTTGTTTTTGCTGGGTTAGAAGGTTAATGATGGTAGATTTGCCTACGTTAGAACGGCCGATAAATGCGACTTGGGGGATTTCATTATACAGCAGCTCATCTTCTCCAACGACACTTTTGATAAATTTGGCAGAGGTAATTTTCAAAATTATTTATACAATTTTTTGAAGGAAGTAACCTACATAATAGGAAATTACCGCAGCGCCGCAACCGATTAGCAATGTTTGTCCAACAGAACGGAATAAAGTGATATCAGAAAGCCTGACTCTTTCTATGCCGATTAAAATAAAAGCTGTGACAGTTAGGATGATTGAAATAACGAATTCATGTCCCACCAGTTTAGGAGTAAACATTGCTCCTACAAATGACATTAAGGGGATAAAACCGATAATTACGAAAGCAATGAAAGTCATGACCGCTGTTCTAATCGGAGGTTTTTCCGAATCACCTTGACCCAGGTCCTGTTCGGACTTAGAAGCCAGGTAGTTTGATCCTGCCATGGAAACTCCGTCTGCAAAAAGGTTTGCAAATCCCAAAATAATAACAATAACAGGCGATAAAGATGCGCCCACGGTTCCTGCTACAACAGCAAAAGTTGTAACAGCACCATCCATTCCGCCGTATACGAATTCTGGCAGGTAGGTTTTTTGAATTTGTTTGAATTTAGATAATCTGGACATGTTTTTTATTAATAATTACCCTCATTTTAACAAAAAATCGCCGATTTGGCGACTAATATCATCATTTGATAATTTCAAAAATTTTTTGCTTGGATTTAGTTCCAGACACAAGTCTTACAGCATTTTGTGGAACCTTAAAATGTTTGGCCAATACTTTGACAATGGCAGCATTAGCTTGTCCGTGAATAGGCATTTCTTTGACCCATACTTGATAGACCGGCATTGCATTTGAACTACGATCGGCAGGAGTTCTGAGTAACAGCTCTGGCTGTTTCACAAGTTCGATTTTTTCCAGTTTGGAGTTGGGTTTTGATTTTACAATTAATTTCAAAATATTTTTAGCAATTTTCGCAGTTGTTTGAAAAAGGGATCCAATCGTTTTTCTTGGTATACTACACGCCACCAAAACTTTCCTTGCAAGTATCCTATCAACCCGCTCAGCACGAACAGGAAAACAGAAAAATATAGATGAATAGAGAACCAGGTTTGCCAGCTGTGTCCCAGGGAATAGCGGTTATAGTCTTTAAGCAATCTTCTTGTAAACCAAATCTCTATAATGCCATGGGCAATGAAGCCGAGCAGGATACCCAGTATAATGAAAAGCACTACATATACTTGCTTTTTATTCATTTATTCTTGGACTTCTGACTTTTTCCCTAGTTTATAAACTATCCATGGAGCCAAGAATATTAAACCTCTTCCAAGCCAGTATTCCCAGCTGTTTAAAAATTGGTCGGAAACAGGGGATATGATGGCCAAGTCTATAACAATTGGAACAAACAACCAGATAAGGCTAAAAACCAAAGCTTGGTTAGTAGTGAAAACCCCCATTTCTTTGGCAAAAATTAAAGAAATTCCGCCTGAAATAAGAGCAGAAACAACTCCAAGCCAAGCTGAATCAGTAATTCCACAGTATAGTCCGAAACCGTACACTGAACCGACTAGTCCTGTCACTATTAGCCATAGGAAAGCCCCATAAGCCACAACTTTTGTGATTTTAAATGTTGTCATATGTTTTTGCTGTTATTTATTT
>CAZHER010000014.1:0-12675 GCA_964532005.1 uncultured Candidatus Saccharibacteria bacterium | reverse complement strand
TGCCGTCTTTGTCTGTAATATAGACTTCTGCTTCGTTTTTTATGCTTGGAAGCAACGCAAATACTGTCTTATAATCCCCGCCTTTGAACAAAAAGTCGGAACTGTGGCCAAAAATATACATATTACCAATTTGTCCGGCAGAAGCAGATCCGGGATAGTGCACTACCCCACTTTCTAAGGCCTTTTGAAAAGCTTTCTCATCAGCCTTATCGGATTCTACAATTGGCGCTATTATGCCCAAACTTGGAATGCTAATCTGGTTTGGCACTCCTTTTTCTTCAGGGGCCGATGAAGGAAAATCCTGAGTTTGCACAGAATCTGGCTGGTTTAATTTAAACTTGAGCTGTTTCCAAAAATAGCTGCTGTTCATGGCGACAAAAATCACAGCTACCACCAGGAAAAACGCACCGATAATATACAAAATTTTATATTGTTGAAATTTCATTGGGGATAATAAAACTACCCTGCAAAGGGTAGTTTTATATTATCATTTCGTCTCTTTAGAGGCAAAGCTTATTCCTTCTTAGTGGCCATACTCACTACAAGTGGAGTGAATACAAACCCTGCAGTGGCCAAGATCATGAGCAAAATACTGAACTCGTGACCTGTCACAGGCAAGGTGCTAGCGCCCAATACCCGTCCTTCAGGGGCCTGGTAAGGCAATCCAGTTGAGTCGCCTAGAACACTACCGTCATCGCTACTGGATCCACCCGAACGACTTCCACCGCCAGAACTACCATCACTTCTTTCTATGTTACCAAAATTATAAGTTGGCAAGGCTTGTGCCTGTGCTGTTTTAACGAAAAATTCAGTAATTTGTGTTATCAGGGAGTCAGTAGAACAGATAACACCACCGAGAGAAATTTGATACTCAAAGTCATCTACTTCTGTCGGTTCTGTTTGGGTCCAACCGTCTTTCAAAACCTCCCTGACTGTATAGCACCCGGCTGGTAAACCAGTGAATTCATAATTACCATTTGAGTCAGACAAAGTACTTGTTTCTTCACCGTCTAACGAATTATTGTCATTTTCGTCCAAATATACTGTCCAGCTTTCTAAACCTGCCTCGCCTTGCGGGTTACCTTCGCTCTCGCCATCATAAGTTCCATTTTGGCTATTATTATCATGATAAACTTTGCCGGAAATTGAATAAGTTGGAGAACCACCATCATCATAAGTATTGGTTATGGTACATGTTACATTCTGATCCTTGGTCAGTGTAACAGTGTTTCCGTTGGTTACTGTAACTGATACAGGTACGCTGTCAGTCTGCAGCATACATACCCAATCAGAAGCTGTGTAGCCAGTGGTTGGTCCAGATTCAGACAATGTGTAGGTACCAGATTCTACAGTCGCGTTTGTAACTGCAGCTCCACCAGTAGTGCCTGTAATAACATCTGGGCCTGTGGCGGTCAATGTCCAGTCAGTCTCAGTATTAGGGCTTTTATCACCAGCCATAGCTTTAACCAAAGTCAAAGTGCTGGTATCTGTAGGAACTGTACCATCATCATAAGTGTTGGTGATAGTGCAAGTAATTTCTTCATTTTCGTTTACAGTAACAGTATTACCATTGGTTACGGTAACAGGATTACCTCCGTCATCTACGCAAACCCAGTCGGAAGCTGTGTAATTTGTGGTTGGGCCATTCTCTGCCAAAGTATAAGAACCGGTTTCAACTTCTGCATAAGTTACAGCTGGTGC
This sequence comes from uncultured Candidatus Saccharibacteria bacterium, assembly GCA_964532005.1. Lineage (GTDB taxonomy): Bacteria > Patescibacteriota > Doudnabacteria > UBA920 > UBA920 > CAYQEU01. The sequence goes on along the minus strand of CAZHER010000014.1, from coordinate 10,974 downwards.
ACCTGTTACTCCTAATATACTATCAGGACCATCTGCTTCTAATGTCCAGTCTGTAATTTGGTCTGGAGCTGGATCTCCTGCTAAAGCTTTCACTAAAGTAAGGTGACCTGTAGTAGGAACTACTGGTGAATAATTGTTTACCATTGTACAAGTGGCTGTTTGCCCAGCTGATACTGCAACACCATTGTCGCAAGTGCTTGTAGCATTAATAAAAGACCAGTCTGCTGGGATCAATGTTTCGCCTACAGTGTATGTTCCTGCAGCTAACCCTGTTATGGTATGATTCCCAGTTCCATTTACAGTGGTAATTTGGAAATTAGCTACTGATGTTGGTCCACCAGATACTGTAAAAGTAAAAGTAGCATTATTGGCTGGGTTTCCAGTGTTTTTGGTTACAGTTAAACCTCCGGTTGTTGGTGCTGTAGGAATATTGCAACCATTTGCCAAGATAGCTTGCCCTTCTGAAGTCCAATTTTTACCTGGATATGATCCGCCGTCATAATCAAATGGAGGAATTATATCGCCCCAACTTACAGTTATACCGCTAAACCAAACTGGTCCGTCATGGCCATCGTGACCTCCAGCATCTGCTGTTTGGTCTGCATTGGCGCCATTGTATGGATTGGCGTGTGAACCTGTGGCATGACATATATCAATTTTTGGTTTTGGTGCTGCAAAAGCAGGTACGAAACTAGAAACAGCCAAAGTCAAAACACTGAGAATGGTTGCCCCTTTCATAAACCAGCTTGCAGATCGGTTTTCCTTTTTTGCCTGTTGTGGCAAAGTGTAGGAAGTAAAGCCAACCTCGTCGGCTTTGATTAACTTATTGATTCGCATTGTTTTAGTTATTAATTATTAAACTGGGTTCTTGTGACTACAATATAAATCACAAAATTTGTCAATTTTTAGCTACGCTTATTATAAGCTACCAAAACTTATAATGCAAGTTCTAAATTTATTACAAAGTTGGCTTAATAATGGGGTTTAACTTTTACTATAACAACGCATTGTGCTATAATCGCCTTATGAAAATATTCTTTGCCAATCACTGGCTTAAATTTTTAGCCATAGCTATGCTCCTGGGGGCATTGACCAACTATTTCCCTTTTGTTTACTACCAAATGATGAACTGGATAGCATTTGGTGCTGCATTGACAACTGTCTGGCAGACCTATAAACAAAATAATTTATGGTTCTCATGGTTTTTTGTTCTAGTCGCGGTTGTGTTCAATCCACTGGCACCTCTCTACATTAATCAAAACTTATGGCGAATTGTGGATATAGTAGGTGCTGCACTATTTGCTCTTGCCATAATATTCGTAAATGAACCTACTACAAAGAAAAATAGTTTAACTAAATAATAAAAACCGCCCAACTGGGCGGTTTTTATATTACATTTCTCTATAAAGAACAAATTGCGTATGCTTGGAGTGTACCAGTTGTGTTATTGGCAACAGCTACACCATTTGCCGACCAAACAGTAGTACTAGATGGGTAAGAAGATCTTAATACAATATTTCCATTACTTGAAGTCAGTTGAGCTCCTCCTCCTAGAACTACCTTACCAGCAGGGCAAGTTGCCGTAGAGCTAGATGTTACTGTTCCACTGCTAATGGTAGTAAAGCTAACCAAATTACCGCTCACAATACTAGATCCGCTTGGTCCAGCAGGTCCTTGAGGACCTTGAGCACCTTGTGGGCCAGTTGCACCTACTGGTCCTTGAGGACCTTGAGCACCTTGTGGGCCAGTTGCACCTACTGGTCCTTGTTCACCGGTATCACCTCTGTCTCCCTTAGGACCTTGGGGGCCGATATTGCCTTGGGGACCTTGGGGGCCTTGTGGTCCTTGCGGACCAACATCTCCCTGCGGACCTTGAGCACCTTGTGGACCAGTTGCACCTACTGGGCCTTGTTCACCGGTATCACCTTTGTCTCCCTTAGGACCTTGCGGGCCAACATCTCCTTGGTCTCCCTTAGGGCCAATTGGGCCTTGAGGACCTGTTTCGCCTTGTAATCCTTGAGAACCAGTTGCACCTACTGGGCCTTGTTCACCGGTATCACCTTTGTCTCCCTTAGGACCTTGTTCTCCAGTGTCACCCTTATCTCCTTTATCACCCTGTGGTCCTTGAGCGCCGATTTCACCTGCTATACCAGGGAGACCTTGGGGACCCTGAACACCTTGAGTACCTGCAATTCCTTCAGGACCTTGGGGGCCTTGTGGACCTTGGGGGCCTTGTGGACCAACAGCTCCAGGCGCACCATCTTGACCATCAACCCCGTCTGTCCCATTTGCACCAGCAGGACCAGTTGCTCCCATTGGGCCTTGTTCACCAATATCACCCTTGTCTCCCTTAGGACCCTTAATATTTCCTACATTAACCCAAGGAGTGGAGCCATCACAAACCCATAAATCACCATCAATCAAATACGCATCTCCTGGAGAACAAGATACTGGTAATTCAGTATCACTAGACAAAGATCCAATTATCTGGACACTAGTTCCATCAGCTCCGACAGGACCTTGTGGGCCTTGAATTCCTTCTGGTCCTTGTGGACCGGTTTCACCAGCAGGACCAACAGCTCCATCTTGGCCATCAGCTCCGGCAGGGCCTTGTTCTCCGGTTTCACCTTGCACACCTTGTGGCCCGGCAGGGCCTTGTGGGCCTTGTGGACCCATTGGTCCTGCTGGGCCTTGTGGTCCGGCAGGTCCGGCTCCATTTGAGCTGATTGTAATTAGTTTGTCTTGTGCTTTACAATCTTGCTTTTTGAAATCTGAACCAATCACATAGACTTGTCCATTTTTCTTTACACAAATTTCTACTGCTGGATCTGCTGCTTGAGCTTGGCTGATGCCAAAACCTACTGCTACAATAACAACCAGTGCAAAAATTGATGTAATAATATTTCTATAATTTTTCATAGCAATACTATTAATTAATAAATGGTGCAATTATAATACATAATTTAGCATATCAATACAATAAATAACTAAAAATATGGCTTTTTTGGCTGGAAAACATCATTTTCTCTTATAAATAAGCGATGTTTTCTATTGACAGAATTAAGGATATTTAATATAATTAGGAATCATACTGATTATTAAATAATAATTAATTATTTAGATATGCCAGGAACAATTTCAACAGGATCCAGCGTAGGAAGCACCGGCGGACAAGTGCTAGGAGCAAGTACCCCATTGGTTTTGGGTGCTACCACACCCGCAGTCTTAGGTGCAGCCGGAGCAGCTATTTTGCCAGTAACAGGAAACAACTTTTTAGTTCTAGTTCTAGTAGTAGCTTCTATGGCGGTTGCGACCATGGTTCTTATTAGCTTTTTTGTAAGCAGAATTATTCGCAAATTTATTTAAAAAATAAAAGGGCGCTAAAAACGCTTTTTTATTTTACCTTTTCATGTATACCGAATTCATGACATGGCTCATAGTGATTTTTGGTACGATAAATGTTATTCGTATCGGCTTTTTCATGATAGGATCTGATATTTATTCAGTAATAGAAGCGTACAAAAGAAAAAATTACGAATCCCACCCCAAAAAAACTCCAAGCATTTCTATTGTAATACCGGCACACAACGAAGAAAGCACTATAATAAATTCGGTGATCTCTGTTGTTTGCAACAATTACCCAAAAAATAAGGTGCAAATAGTAGTTGTTGACGACGGCTCGACTGACCGAACAGTAGAACTTCTCAAAAAATATGCTGAACAAAATCCAAAAATAAATCTACTAATTCTAAGCCAAAAAAACGCAGGGAAAGCCCATGCATTAAACAATGCGATGTCCAACCACGCAACTGGTGAGTTAGTAATGTGCTTAGATGCCGATTCCACTTTAGACCCAAATGCACTGCGAGAAGCAGCATACTATTTTAGTGATGATCAGGTTATGGCAATGGCGGCAAATGTAAAAATCCGCCCGGACAGTACCCTGCTAAATCTGATTCAACAGTACGAATACATCATCTGTTATCAAATGAAAAGGGCGTTGACAGTTTTCAATATCGAATACATTGTTGGAGGTATCGGTTCGGTCTTCCGTAGAACTGCTCTGGAAAAAGTGGGATTTTACGACACTGACACTATTACAGAAGATATCGATCTCACAATGAAAATTTTACAAAATGGAGGCAAAAATTGGAAAGTAATCTATGGAGCTTCTGTGGTTGCATATACCGAGGGTGTATTGAGCCTATCTGGATTAATCAAGCAAAGATATCGATGGAAATTCGGACGGAGCCAAGCGTTCTATAAGAACCGTAACTTGTTCTTTAATACTGACAAAAAACATAACCGCCTTCTAACTTGGGTAAACCTTCCCTTTGCTATCTATTCTGACTTGGCATTTTTCTTTGAACCATTGATAATCAGTTATATCTTTTATATCATATTTCGTTATACAGATTGGGTAACCTTTATTTCGGCTGTTGTTGTCGTAGGTGGTTACATCACTATGAATGTAGTTATGGAACCCACAATACCTTGGAGGCGTAGATTGAAGTTGGCAATACTGGCGCCTAGTATGTATGTGTTCTTTTATGTATTAAGCTTTGTTGAATATGTTGCATTAATACGAGGTATGCTCAATATACTTAAAATTAAGCACAGTATAAAAAATGGTGGGTGTGGATGGCAGCATGTTGAACGTCCAAAACTACAAAGTTAATTTAAATAATTAAAACCGCCATATGGCGGTTTTAAAATATCTAACTTAACGCTTGGCCCACTGCGGACTTCTGCGGGCACCTCGTAGACCTGGCTTCTTTCGTTCTTTCTTGCGGTCATCGCGGGTTAAATAGGAATTCTTTTTCAAAATCTTGCGGACATCTCTATCTAAAGCAGCTAAAGCTTGTGCCAAACCGTGGCGCAAAGCCTCAGATTGAGCATTCACTCCCCCACCGTTTATAGTAGCAGTAAAGTAAAAATCGGTTGCAAGTCCAGTAATTTCCAATGGCTTCATTACAACATTCCGGTAAATTGAGTTTTGAAAATACTTATCAAAAGCTTTTTTATTCACTACATTGTCGCCTTTTCCAGAAAACAAGCGAACATTGGCAATTGCTGTCTTACGGCGCCCGGTTGCAAATTGGTATTTGTCTTTAGCAAGAGTAGGCTTCACAGCCAAAGGAGCTGTTTCGGTTGCAGATCCCATTCCTTGAGCAATTGCGCTAGCAGCTTCTTTCATAGAAACTGTTTTAGGAGTTTCTTCAACTTTTTTGCGGGGGGTACGCGGCTTTTTGTCCACAGCAGAGCCAACTGCTTTTGGTTTTACAGTTTTGTGAACTTTCTTTTCTGTAGTGTCTTTGTCAGATTTAGTGGTCATAGTTATGCTTTCTTATCAATTTTATATTCATGCTTGGTGCCTGTGACAAAACGCAAACGTGAAATCATGGCTTTGCGGAATTTAACGTCGTCAAGCATAGAAAATACTGCTCGACGCAAAACTTGGTCAGGATTTTTCACCAATTCATCTTTTAAAGTTTTGGTGCGAATACCGCCCATATAGCCAGTGTGGCGATAATATTTCTTTTGCTCAACTTTGCGTCCGGTAAACTTTAAATTATCTACATTAATAGCAACAACAAAATCGCCCATATCCATATGTGGAGTAAAATCGCGCTTGTGCTTACCTCTTAAAATGGTGGCGATCCGGGTTGCGACACGTCCCATGGTCTGACCGGAAGCATCTATTTCATACCAAACGCGGTTAACTGTTTTCGGCAATGTAATTTTCTGTGATTTCATATATTTATTCTACAAATTCTAGAACAGCCTTAGAAACTCCACTGGCTGGGTTGGTTAACTTTATTAAACGAGTGTACCCTCCATTGCGAGAAGCGTACTTAGGACCCATGACCTCCATGGCTTTTTTCGCCGCATTGGCAGTCAACTTCGACATTAAGTGTCTACGAGAAGCCAAAGAATCGGTTTTTGCTCTAGTAATTAAACGTTCTAAGTAAGGTTTTACAGAACGGGCATTTACATAGGTAGTTTCAATTCTTTCGTACAAAATTGCTGAAGAAGCCAAAGTGCGCAGCAGCTTTCTGCGATGGTCTGTTCCCTTTCCAAACTTTTTATTCTTGTGGTGTCTCATAAATCTAAATTACTAGGATTGATTTCTGCCCAAAGCTTCCAAAATTTCTGTAATGGTTTTTTCACCCAATCCTGGAATATTATTAATATCATCGTTGGTCAAAGCCTCTAATGCAGGAACGGTCATTATCCCATTTCTATTCAAAGCATTTCTGGCTCTGTTAGACAAGGTCAGGGTGTCCAAAGGGGCACCTTCCTGAACTACTGGAGCTTCAACTGTCATTGGCATTTCTTCGGTTTCTGGTTCAATTGCGGCTTCTGGCAATGCAGCTACTGCAGTACTGCCGGCGGCACGGGAAGATCCGCTTCCAAACATAGTGCTAAAGTGATCAACCAAAATATGAGAAGCGATATCAATAGCTTCTTCTCCGGTCATTGTTCCGTCGGTTTCCATGTTTATGACCAACTTGTCAAAGTTGGTTAACTGACCAACACGAACATTGGAAACATCAAAAAATACAGACTTTATAGGAGTATAAATTGCATCAATAGAAAGCAATCCAACTTCGTTTTTTTCGTTTTCGCGAGCTTCAACCGGAACGTAGCCACGACCTTGTTCAACAATTAGTTCCATATCAAATTCGGCGTTTTTGTTGTCCAGAGTTGCTATATGCAAATCCTTGTTAATAATTTCTACTTGATCAGTTTCTTTTATGTCAGCAGCGGTAACAACGGCTTCGCCTTTAACCTTAACTTGCAAGCGTACTGGTTCGGCGCTGTAACTTCGCAAGCGAAGCTTTTTTAAGCTCAAGATAATTTGAATAACATCTTCTTTTACGTTCGGTATTGTGGAAAACTCATGGTCAACAAACTTAATCTTTACTGCTGTGACAGCTGCTCCTGGCATGGATGACAGCAAAACACGGCGTAAAGTATTGCCAATAGTAACACCGTAGCCTGGATAAAGAGGCTCTAGGGTTACCTGATATTTGTTGTCGCCGAGATTCTCGGTGACTGCTTGATTTGGTAAAGTTATTGGTTCCATACTACTCCTTTTTGCAAATTAGCTTGTTTATTCTCAAACGTCCAATAGTCTTGTATTTGCAACCTAATTTGCCTTAAGTTTTTTAAATAAGATTAAATTCTACTGTAGTGTTCAACAATTAGCTGGGTATTGATAAGGTTTTCGATCTGTTCTGGTGTTGGCGCAGACAGAACTTTTCCTGAAAAATCTCCTGCTTTTAGCTCCAGCCATTCTTGGGTGGTGGCAGACTTCAGCTTTTCTTTCAAGTTTTGCATATACTTGGAAGTTTGTTTGCCTGGACGGACTTTTATCACATCACCCGGCTTTGTAGCATATGAAGGAATATCAACTTTCTTACCGTTAACTTCAAAAAATCCATGATTCACCAACTGTCTTGCTTGAGCGCGAGTTTCGGCAAACCCTAAACGGTAAACTACGTTATCCAAACGGAACTCGAGCACGCGAAGTAGATTGTCGCCGGTAATCCCAGGTTGCTTTAAAGCTGTTTGGAAATATCGCAAGAACTGTTTTTCCTGAACGCCATAATTTATTTTGGCCTTTTGCTTTTCCTGCAACTGGGTGCCATATTCCGACAAACGTCCCCGGCGGCCTTGGCCATGCTGTCCAGGCGGATATCCACGCTTCTGCAAAACTTTGGCATCTTTGGTTGTAAAAGCAAATCCTAGACGTCGGGCTTTTTTAACTTTTGGTCCTGTATATCTCATATGTTTATACCCTTCTTACTTTCTTTGGGCGAACGCCACCGTGAGGGCTCGGGGTTCGGTCTTTAATAGACAAAACTGTTAAACCTGAACCTTGCAAAGCACGCACTGCGGATTCACGACCAGAACCGATCCCCTTGATAAATACATCCACTTCGGTCATTCCGCGATCTTTCAGGCGAGCTAACGTGTCTTCCATAGTTTTTCCGCCAGCATAAGGAGTGGATTTTTTAGAACCCTTAAACCCTGCTTTTCCTGCGCTTCCCCACACAACCACATTTCCAGCAGTATCTGTTGCAGTGACAATTGTATTGTTATAAGTAGAATTAATAAAGATTTTTCCTTTTGGAACTTTAATCTTGTTCTTTTTCTTACGACCGGATTTAATTTTTGGCGCGGCAGCTTCGGTGCTAGAGCCTGCCAAAATGCTTTCCGGAGTTTCTTCCGGAGCGTCGGTACCCAATTTTTCAGTTGTGATATCTTCTTGTTGCATGTAAATAATTTATCGTTCTTTAGGTCTTTTCGGCTGACTTCTTGCGTCCGCTTCCTGCAGTTCTGCGAACGTTGCCATGGCGAGTGCGAGAATTAGTCTTGGTACGCTGACCACGGACAGGAAGACCGCGAATATGACGAATGCCTCGATAAGAGCCGATTTCGCGCATTAATTTAATATTAACCAATACCTGCTGGCGCAAGTTTCCTTCAGTTTTCAGATTTTTTTCAATATAGTCACGCAAACGGTTCAATTCGGTTTCATCCAAATCTTTTGTGCGCTTATTAGGGTCAATTTTGGTTTCAGCCAAAACTTTCTTAGAAGTTGTCAAACCAATTCCATAAATGTACCGAAGTGATGCTTCGATTCTTTTTTCGTTTGGGATTGTAACACCGGCAATTCTAGCCATTTCAATAAATAAATTAATTAACCTTGTCTTTGCTTATGTTTTGGGGTTTCGCAAATAACAAAAACCCGGCCAAATCTCTTGACCACTTTACATTTCTTACACATAGGTTTTACACTTGCTCGTACTTTCATATTGAATCCTTGTCCAGCCTCATGGCTTGGAAATTAAGAAAGAGTTATGGGCTCTTTCAACAGCTTATTAATTAAGTTAGCTGTTCTGAATATTTTAGTTCTGCTTATCGCAGACGGCGCGTAATACGGCCTTTATTCAAATCATATGGTGTCAACTGAATCAGAACCTTGTCTCCTGGCAAAACTCGAATTTTGTGTATTCTCATTTTTCCAGCAAGATGTCCTAAGACAACCTGCCCATTTTCCAACTCTACGCGAAAAACAGCGTTGGGCAGATTTTCTAAAACCTTGCCTTCTAACTCAATTGTTTGTTCTTTTTTTCCTTCACTATCCAAATGCTTGAATCCTGTAAATAATCAGTAAATTCCAGATAATTCTATCAACCATAGCAAGAAATGTCAAGAAATACCTAAAAAACACCTTTATTCTTTAACGATTAAATTAATTTTTCGCTTAAATAAGGGAGTATTTGTCTGCCAAGATGGTTTTAAATATATTTCTACTCTTTCTATAGCTTCATTAGAAAGCAGAATCTCGCTAGTTTCCTGCTTAGATTTGCCCAAAATTTTACTCATCAAATTATCCGTATCTAAAGCTAACTTTGCTTTGGACTCGTAGTGTAAAGACAAAGACAATGTCCCGCCAGCAACATCCAAATTTTTAACTTTATATACAACGGTGTCTTCTTCAGGGGATTGCAGTTTTCTTCCAGAATTCAAAGAACCAAAAATTCTTGTTCGTAAAATCTCCTTTAATGAACTCTCGTCAAACGCCAGACCAGTGATTCTGAATCTTGCCTGTACTGTAATAGTTGGACTTTCTATCCCTGCAACTTTGTCTGGAATAAATTCCCCTGGTGTTGAAGTGGACGCTTCATTCAGCAAGGTTAAATTCTGATCTTTCAACTTATCCTTGACCTGTTGTAATAATTTTTCTTTTGCTTCTTCTGTGGCTTTTTTTATATCATCCTCCGACACAACCGAAATATATCTTGAATTTCCGCCAATAATTTGTGTTGATGCTTTGGCAAATAATCTTTGTGGCTGTGCGCCGAAAGCTTGATTGGTAATTTCCATTCTTGTTTGTGACGGTGCGTTATAAGAATCCCCACCTTCAACAGCTATCACTCGGGCAATGGTTGCATTTTTGTCATCAGTGGCACTTGTAGCTGGTCTGATATTATTTTGATCTTCTAAAAATCTGTAGCTTTTTGTTCCAATGGTCAAAATAGTCGTGGCGGCTTTTAAATTCAACGGTTGCCCTGTTAGATTATAAATTGAAACCTGCCCCTCTGCTTTACTACCTATTTCTTTTTTTCCGGTAGTTTCTATTGTAACTGTTGCCTGTGGGGTTTCGTCGAACGGCACTGCAGGCATGGCAAGGCTTGCTGGATCAGGTTTTTCTACTTTTGTATCCATACTGATATCAACATCTCTCGCAATAGTTTGAGATTTCCCATAAACAGTAATATCAGCACTTGGTAAAATAAACAAAACTGATATTAAGAGCGTGATCAAACAAATTCCAACAAATCCGACAATCCATACAGTTCCTCGACGCGACTGCTTTTTGTTTGGTTTCGCTTTTTCGTTACTATCAACTCGAGAGAAAACATTGTCAGGCCCTCTTACAGTTGCGACCGGAGCTTTTGCAACAGACACGGATGTGATGCGAGCATCCGGTTTTAGCATACGCTTTGGTTTTGGTCCGCTTCGTTGTACAACGGTTGGCTTTAAAGTTTCGATCTTTCTTGGTTGAGAAGCAATGGTCTTAGTAACAACTTTTTTTATTCGCTCGCTTAGAGTTGGCTCAAGTGCAGATTCTGTTTCTACATCATCCTCAATTTGCACCTTGCGGGTTGGCCTGATATCTGAAAAAGCTCCGGGACGACGAGCTTTAGGCATATGCTTAATAGTAAACCCTGCTTGCTTGGCATATGCCTGGCCTTGGAGATCCATTGTTAAAATAGAAACCGCCTTACCTATCAAATCAACCTTTTTTTTCAGCAAGCGCAAATTGATGCTGTCAGAAAAAATAAAGCTCCCTTTAGGACACACCAAAACCACTTCAGACGCTTTTTCGCGCTTGAGCTTGGCAACGATTTTTGCAATATCGTCCTCTAAATTAAGGTATAAAGTGGCTGCCATAGA
>CAZHER010000013.1:0-14753 GCA_964532005.1 uncultured Candidatus Saccharibacteria bacterium | reverse complement strand
GATCGTATTTGAGCCTATAATTCAAAGGTAGCGGATCCAATGCCCAATATGGGGCTTCGGTGGGGTTAAAGTCCAGTGTGTAAGCTTCGCCTTTTCCACTTGGGGCAAGCTCATAATAAGAATTCTGCCAATCTAAATAGCAGTTGCATGACAAATCAAACTGCCCACCCTTAAGCCAATTAGTATCTCTCATATTCTTTACAGCTTCAAGACCTTCACGTGCAAGGCCCATGGCAACGACCTGCTTGTTTGCCAAAGATGTTGCATTAAATGAATAAATAGCCAAACCTAAAGCTGCTGTAACACCCATTACCATGATGAACACTGCTACCATTGTTTCCACTAACGTCTGCCCAGATTGTAAAATTTTCTTTTGTTTCATTTTACTGCACTGATACCGTGCCGCTTAAACCATTTATTTCTATAGTTTTATTATAATATGTCGGGTTACCCTTGGCTTCTCCCGTGTCTACCATGGTTCTAATGTATAACCGTGCGAGGGAATTGGTTAATTCGGCCATAGCTGAGGGGTTTTTAGTGGTTTGAATAAAACTATTATCGCAAGATTTTGTTTGGGAGCCAAACATATATATCCGACCGAAAGGCAAACCGAATAATATTTGCAAACATGTCGGATTTGTAGTGTTACCACCGGTTATTGGCTGAACCAAAGAGCTATTTTCTACATCAAAAATGACGTCAGAAGGCAAGCTGACTGTCTCAACTAAAGTTGGTGTTGCTGTGTAATTATTATCTACTGCCAAAATCTTATAATGGCTAGGGTCAGCTGCCAGTTCAAACTGCAAGACATAGTACTTTGCAGGAATATTAGGTGATACATCCCTAGCAGAAAGCGCATAGCTTTGGGTTTTGCGAATATTAGTTACTAATTCATTAGATGTCAAAGTCAAATTCCTTCTGTTGCGTGTAGAATTGAAGTTAACTATCAACATAGTTCCCATTAAACCCATAATTGAAAGGACGACTAAAAGTTCAATTATAGTAAAGCCATTGGAATTGGTTCGTAATTTTTGTTTCATTATTCTGCTAAATATCTAAATATATTATAACATCAAAAACTGAATTCTAGGCTACAGGGAAGCCAATTAAACGAAGGTACAAATTGAGCAAATTCTGACCCATAAACAAAACTATAACAGCTGAAATAGAGAGAAATGTGCCAAATGGAAGCTTGCTGCTCATCTTTGCCCGACCAGCTGCCAATAAAGCCACTGAAATGACCATACCAAGCCAGAATGCCAATAAAAGCAAGATTCCCATATGAGCATATCCAAATATAAATCCAAGCAAGATTACAAGCTTTACATCCCCAAAACCCATCCATTTTCCTCTTGAAGCCAGCCATATTAAATAAAATATTGCTCCGGACAGCGCACCACCCACTAATCCAGAAACTACTATCGAATTACCAAACGAGTGACCTAGAACAACATCCATAACCAAATTCAGCGGCAAAACCATGACCCCCACTGTGAGTAAGACTTTGTCTAGAATCAGAAAGTGTTCAAAATCTATTACAAAAATTACAATGGCAGCGCTTATGACCACTAACATTTTTATAAAAATTAGCCACTGGGCAAAATCAGCTAAAGTAGGCTGGACCAGAAGCCAAGCAACTACAAACAGAAGTCCTGCAATAGCTTCGATAGCGGGATAGCGTAACGAGATCGGCTTTCCGCATTGCCTACACTTCCCTGCGCTGGAAAAATAACTCAACAAAGGAAACAGCTCGTAAGGCTTTAATTGTTTGTGGCATGATGGACAATGGGATCTGCCTCCCAAACCCACTTCCCGAGGAAGCCTCCAAATAACAACATTTAAAAAACTGCCGATCAAGGTGCCAAAAACAAAACTGGCTAAAATGTTAAAAATAAACTCAATATCCATAAGCTAGCGTTTCACAGTATTCTTTCCGGCTTTATAACCTCCAATTTCACTCGGCAAACAAAAACTTAACTCATAACTTTTTTCATTTAAGCTGAAGTAGGAATATGTACTATTGTCCTGTTCGTTGCCAATGCAAGCTCCGCTGAAAATATTGATTGGTGGGTACCCTTCAATATAACTGGACATCACGTCTGCATTTGAAAATTCTTCATCGGAAGGAAATCTATCTTGGTCTTCGTAAAAATAATTGATTCCCTCGGCAAGAGTTTTGGCGTTTGCTAAAACAACTTCACTTTTTGCATCAGTGCTTCCACTACGAATCCCTGAATATGTAACATATAATAAAATAACAGCCACCAATCCGACAGCTGTAAGTTGTAACCAGTAAGTAATTCTCATATGAAGGTAAATAGGGCTCCGGTTAAGGAGCCCTTTAAATACTAACTATTGGATCCCAGCCTGAGTCAGGGTGTGGGTACCAGCGGCAACACCGCCAGTAGCATTACCCAAACAGAAGGTGATGGAATAGGTGGTAGCAGTACCGGTGTAGTTGTAAGAGTTTTGAGCAGCTGTACAACCAGTTTCAGCCGGTGTTGGGGCAGCAGGAATAGCACCAATGTAGGTGGTAGCCAAACCAGGGATGGTGGTGGCTGCAGTTCCTTGCACAGGATAGGTATTAGCGTCGTTGAAGTAAAGCTCAAGAGCAGAAGCCAATTGCCTGATGTCGGCAACACGGCGGGCGTCACGGGCTTTGGTACGAGCGGAACCCAAAGCTAACAGAACCACGGAAGCTAACAAGCCAATGATGGCGATAACTACCAAGAGTTCGATCAGCGTAAATCCTTTTTGTGTTTTGTTTCTCAATGTTTTCACCCCCAATCAATTTTGGATAGGCGGTATTTAGCCTTATAAATTGCTAAATTCCTTTATTTACAAATCTACTATAAGTATAGCAAAAAAATGATAAAAAATCAAATTTTTAACAATATATCTAAACCCCTGTACTGGCAATGTTATATATAGGGAGAAGAATTCCGGCAACCAAGATACCAACCCCGAGACCCAACACAATCATAATCAGCGGTTCCAATAAAGTTGATAAAGTGCCAACTTTGGTATCCACTTCCTTTTCATAAAACTCTGCAAGCTTTTTCAAAATAGTATCCATTTGCGCGGTCTGCTCTCCAACGCGGACCATCTGCGTTACTAAGACAGGAAATTCTTTGTGCACACTTAACGAATCGCTAATATTTTTACCATTGGTAACGTCTCCGGCTGCTTCTAACAATATATCGCGGTATATCATATTGTTAATAATTTCGCTGACAATGGTTAGAGCCTGAATAATCGGAATACCGCCAGCAATAAGGGTAGATAGGTTTCTAGCAAACCTGGTGTAGTAAACCTCGCGAAAAATTTTCCCCAATAAAGGCAAGCGTATTTTTATGCGATCCCACTCATATCGACCAAAGGGGGTTTTCAAATAATAACGAATGGCGAGTATTAAACCAGCAATTACCAAAAGTATGGCCCACCAATAAACTTGGAAAAATTTTGTCATCGCAATAATACCTACAGTTAGCGGAGGCAAAGAACCGCCCTGTTCTTCCAATACCGAGGTCAGGTTGGGTAGGACAAACTTAAACATTAAAAAGCCTACTATACCCAATGCTATTAAGACAAATGCAGGATATGTCATTGCGCTGCGTACTTTGTTGCGCAATTCAAAATCTTTTTCCAATTGGTCTGCTAAGTAATTAAGAGAGTCTGCTACTGAACCTGAAGATTCGCCCGACTTGATTAACGATATATAGATATTGCCAAAAGTTTCAGGAAATTTAGATAGTGCCAAAGAAAAACTTTCTCCGTTTTCTACGGAAATAATTAGATCCCTCAGTATCGAAAGCAAAGCTTTATTTTCCAGTTGTTTTTCTAAAATTCTCAATGATTGCAAAAGAGGTACACGAGCAGAAATCAATGTAGAAAGTTGCCTAGAAAATAAAACCAGGTCTTTATAGGAAACCCGCGGAGCAAACGGATTATTGGTTGCGAGCCAGCTCATGTGCTGCTCAGTCAAAGATATAATAATGAAGCCGTTCTCGGCCAGAAGCTGTTCAGCTTTAGCTTGGTCGGGAGCTACAACAAAGCCGGTTTTAATTTGTCCTGCCCTATTTCGAGCATGATACGCGTATTGCATGAGTTATCCCAATAAAGATAAGAAGTAATCTCGGTCGAGCACAAAGTTTTGCGCCACTTCCAGCTCGACAGCACCAGTTTTAACTAAATTTGCCAAACTTCGGTCTAATGGCATCATACCATCTTCATAAGAAGTTTGAATAACATTAGAAATTTCAAAAATTCGATTGTCGCGAATGGTGTTGCGGATCGCATGATTAGTAATCATCAGTTCATACGCCGGAACACGACCGCCTCCAATTTTAGGCAGTAATCGTAAAGATACAACTCCCAGCAAAGTGCTGGCCAACTGGCTACGGATTTGCGGTTGCTGAGAAGCCTCAAATACATCTACGATACGATCAATACTCTGGGCAGCATCATTTGTGTGTAAAGTTGCCAAAATTAAATGTCCAGTTTCTGCCAATGTCAGAGCAGCAGAAACTGACTCCAGGTCTCGCATTTCCCCAACCAAAACGGTGTTTATGTCTTCACGCAGAGCCGCTTTTAGTGCAGTTGGAAAATCTGGTGTATCGGTTCCTACTTCACGCTGTGAAATCACGGACTTGTGTGGGGTGTGCAAAAATTCGACCGGATCCTCAATGGTCAAAATATGATCTGCTCGGTTCGTGTTAATATCGCTAATCATAGAAGCCAAAGCTGTAGACTTTCCATGACCAGTAGGGCCTACCACCAAAACCAGACCCTGTCTGTTCTCTGTAAATTTCCTTAATATTGGTGGAAGGTTAAGCTCTTCCAAAGTTTTTATGTGATTAGGAACCAAGCGAAATGCTGCTGAAGTCATACCCTGTTGTCTGTATGCATTAACACGGAACCTGGCATTATCTTTAAAAGAATAAGAAAAGTCCAAATTCATTTTTTCTTCAAAATTTTTCTTCTGTACCGGGTTAAGCATTACGTCCATTAAATCAGCGATACCGTCTTGGCTCAAAACTTGATAGTCTTCAAGTCTAATCAACTCACTATCAACTCGAATAATAGGGGGCTCGCCCACAACTAAATGAAGATCGGAGGCGTTTCGCTCCAAAGTTATAGCAAGCAATTTATTGAGTTCTAGTTCACTAGCTTTATACATAGATTTAAGTATTTAAGGAATAAATATTTTCTAAGACCTGTTGGGCGGCAACGACAACGTCCTGAGGCCTGGTTAAATTTCTGTTAATGTGGCAAGAAACCCCAAGCTCCATAAAACGATCCAAATATTCTTCTGGGGTTCCATACCCTATAGTAATTATACTAAGAGTCGGCTGATTTTTCTTTACCTGCTGTAAAAATACCAAACTGTGGGCCGGATTGGTTCCAGGATTCACGATAAGTAGATCTGGTTCAAATGAAGCCAGTTTGTCTATTAGCTGGGATAAATCCTCGCATATTTCAACCAACATGTTAGCGCTGGCTAAATGCTTTGTATACAACGCTCTGCTTTCTGCCTCAGGTTCAGCCAAAAGTATTATTTTTTGAGAATTTTCCAAATTCATCGGTTCAATATAGTAATGATTGTAAAACAAGTATTGCATGGATTTGCTACTCGCTGGTTACACGGGCTATTTCTTCAATGGTAGTTTCCCCGCGCAGCACTTTAATAATACCATCTTGTTTCATATTTATCATGCCCAGCTTTAAACCTGCTTCATAAATCTTATGGGCTGGAGTTTCTTTGAACGCCATTTCCTGTAGTTCCGGCAGCATTGGCAAAACTTCAAATATGGCCATACGCCCTTTGTAACCAGTGTGACCACACTGCTCACACCCGTCCGCTTTAAACATTTGCAACTTTTTCATATCAAAACCCACGATATATTCTTTGGGTACCCCTTCTAGATTTTGTTCAAACTCTTTTTGCATTACAGGAGTAATTTCTAAAGGCTTTTTGCAATTCTCGCAAAGTTTTCGAATCAAACGCTGAGCCATAACCATATTTATAGATGCTGAAAGTAAAAATGGCTCAATTTTCATATTTGTAAGTCTGGGTATCGCACCAACTGAATTATTCGTGTGAAGTGTAGAGAATACTAAGTGCCCGGTCAAAGCAGCATGAACTGCAAGTTCAGCAGTCTCTTCATCACGAATTTCTCCAACCATAATAATGTTAGGATCTTGGCGCAAAATACTACGCAATCCCGAAGCAAAAGTTAGTCCAATGTCAGGGTTTATCTGGCTTTGGTTCACTCCCTGTATAAAATATTCAACCGGGTCTTCCAAAGTAATAATATTTACGGCGGTACTGTTAAGTATGTTTAAAATGGAATACAAAGTTGTGGATTTACCGCTACCGGTAGGCCCTGTAATTAAAAATACGCCGTGGGACTTTTTGATATTTTCTTGAACCCAACCCAAAGCCGTACCTCTAAGCCCCAACTGCTCCAAAGTAGGGACAGCCCCGGACTTGTCTAAAATACGCATAACCACTTTTTCTCCTCCCATAATGGGGAGAGTGGAAACACGTAGGTCAATATCAGAGCCGTCGACATCGACATGAAATCGTCCGTCCTGAGGAAGGCGCTGTTCGTCAATTTTCAAGTTTGAAAGGATTTTTATTCTAGAAACAATTGCCGACAAAACATTTTTTGGCAGTCGCAGAGAAGTATGAAGTATACCGTCAATTCGATACCTAACCCTGACATCATTGTCTGAAGGTTCAATGTGAATATCGGACGCATTGGCTTCAATGGCATTGGTTAAAATCACGTCCACAATTTTCCTAATTGGCGCATCTTCAATATTTTCAGGCTGTTGGGGCTTGGCTTCAATTTTTACCAACCGGTCAAAATCTTCCTTTTTCTCAATATCTTTCAATGCTTCGTCAACAGCATTGGTCAAATTCTGCCTTTTGCCCATTACTACCTCCAAAGAAGCTTGGGATACAAGATAAATATGAATTTGAAGATTTTGTTTCTGCCCCAAAAATTCCAAAGCTTCAAGCGCCTGCAAATTTGACGGATCGGTAACGGCAACCTTGATGTCGTGGCCTTGTTTTTCAAATGGAGCCATGCCGTAAAATTTGCGGGACTCTTCGGGTATCAAATCTAAAAGCGCTTTCGGAATCTGCATCTTTCTCAAATCAGCGTAAGGCAAATTTAAAAAAGCTGCTCGGGCTTTAGCAATATCTTCTTCACCAAGCATCTTTTCCTGGAGCAAGACCTTAGGAACATCTAAAGGGGCTGTTGCCCCTACTGGCACAGCCGCTTTCAATTTATCTAGCTTATCGTAAGCTTCTTTGTTGATAAACCCATGGTCAAGCAAAAACTGCTCAAAAGATGAAGCAACATAAGTCTTCGTTAAGTCTTGCGGCATATTCTATTTAATTAAGTCCTGCAAAGGCAGGTTCATTTCATCTGGAGTAGGCTTTGGATAATTGAACAGTTGTTCCTGATCGTTATATTCATTAACTTTTTTAAAGTCCAAAGTAGTGCCTTCAGATAAGATTGGTGCTACCGGCGCAACTTCCTCAACGGAAATATTCAAACCCGACTCGGAAGATCCGGCAAAGAAGCCTCGGTACGCAATATACCCAATAATCAAGAGAACTACTATTGTCGCAATGATATATATAATGTTCTTTTTGGCCATATAATTTTATTGGGTTTCTTGAGCCGCGGTTATGTCTTGGGCTTTTGGTTTCTCGTATTCAGGAGCGTAAAAATATGCTTTGAGTCGAACTTTGTAAAGCACCTCGTCTTCCTGATTGGAAATCGCAATGGTGTCTATGTCCATAAGCCTTGGGCTCTTTTCAATCAATTTCAAAAATTGTCGAAACTGTTCAACTGGTCCGGTGACAGTTACAGTAGCATTAATGACTTGAAGTTTTCTATTTGCTCCAAACGGGTCATCAATCAATTCTTCGTCACCTGCTACTACATTTGAAGACATGTCTTCGGTGCTAATTGAAGCTAGTTGCATTCCTGAGCTAACCGCCAAGTTATCTATAAGCAAGTTCAAAGCTGTAATACGGCCGTTTAAAGGCAAAGCTTGGTCCACTAAGGCAATATCCTGCTCAGATTCATCCATTTTATCGAGCAATTTTTCCATAGCGGCTCTGTCGGTCTCAACTTTTTCGTATTGAGCTTTGGCTTTTTGCAATTCATCGGCCTTCATCTGATTAGAATTATATTTCGGCCTAACAACAAAAGCTCCCACCAGTACCACTACTACAAATAACACGATCACTTCAAATAAGCTGTTGTGGTATCGACTGTCTGCCAAAAGTTTAGTTTGTGCTTTTATATCCATATCAATTGGCGTGTTTAATGAAATCTTTATTGAAGGCCAGCTGTACCCTCATAATATAAGATACAGCACCCTCTTCAGCCCCTTTACTTATAGACAACACTCGGACATCTTTAAACTGCTTGTTGTATTCAGGGAGGTCAAATACTTGCAAAAACTTGTCTAAATCAGCATACGTGGGCATTTCTACGCTCATTACTAAGTTCCCATTAGCTGCTGCAGAAATGGTTACATAATTGGATTGGCGTAAACTGATCCGCGCTAATTCTGGAAGCAATCCCGACCAATATACATGGTCGTCTATCAACGGATTCAAAGCGGCAACCTGTCCTTGCCTGGTAATTAATTCATCCCTGTCTGTATTATTAGTTGCCTGCGACTGAGCTTCTGCGGTTTTCTCTCTTGCCTCATTGATTTGTTTTTGGAGACTGCCCTGACGAATATACATATAACCATAAAACAAGGCTGTAAGTAAAAGCAGCGCTAACATTCCTTTGGACAACCATGAATACCCGTTTCGTCTGAAACCGTGGGTTTGTTCTGTGTCTAAAAGGTTAATTTGAGCCATACTTTATTTTTCTTTTAATTTTCGGTTCTAAGAGCCAATCCTACTGCTACCGGCAACTGTGCCCTGGCTCTAGCCAGCAAAGGCTCTATTTCCTTTGGATAGCTAACTTGGGCCAAAGAGTTACCTAAATACACTGCACTCCCCAAGTCTTTAAAATAGTCTGTGGTGCCGGGAAGCTGGGAGCCGCCCCCGACCAAAAGGATGTTGTCAATTTTTACGCTGTGAGATTGGTATATGCTAATCAATTGCTTTACCTCGTTCTTAATGACATCTAGTACAGGCTTTATAGTCTCGGGTAAGAAATTATCACCGTTTACACCAAATTCTTTTTTAAACTGCTCAGCTCTACTAAAACTTATGTTCAACGTTTCAGCAATACGTTCAGTAATTGTGTCCCCGCCAATATTCAGATTACGGGTCAGTTGGAGCAAGCCATTTTTCACCACATTCAAACCTGTTGCTTTAGCGCCTATATCTATTATAACATTGTTTTTTGTAGGATCAACAACTAAAGAGCGGATAAGCGCCAAAGCTTCAATTTCAATAACTTCTAGTTCAAGGCCTGCTTGTTGGAATACAGCTTGGTAATTTTCCTTAACTTGATTTGGAACCGCTATAAGCATTACCTTAAGTGAATTGGTTTCTTTTACCTCAGATATCACTGCCCAGTCAATTTTTACTTCTGCAAAAGGTAATGGTACGTATTTTTTAGCCTCAAATTGCATTGCTGATGCTAAATCTCTATCAGACATCTTTGGCATATCTATAACTGAAGTAAATACAGCAGAGTTAGGCAAGCTGGCAACACAACGCTTTGTTGTAACATTCGCTTTCCTCAGCAAATTATTCAAAATCGTTGCTGTTTCACGTATGCCAGCCTCCTGGCTCGTGCCAATCTGGCCATTTACATTAACAATCCCATAAGTATCCAAGGTTTTAGCCTTGTCGCCTGTATGGGTAATTTGGGCAATCTTAATATAGGTAGTACCTATATCAACTCCGACAATTGATTTATTTTTAGAAAAAAACATGGGCCGAAATGGCGAAATTTGTAAATTTTGGTTTCTAAAATCTGAATAAACTTGAATTTATAATACTATATTTTAAGCCTGTTGTCAAAATCAAAACTATTTGCTAAAATATATTGTAAATAAAAAAATAAACGCGGGCGTATAGCTCAGATGGTTAGAGCGCGTCACTGATAATGACGAGGTCCTTGGTTCAATTCCAAGTACGCCCACCATTAAAAACTCATGATTGTTTTAAGAATACTTGGCGGTCTTGTAGTCATGGCAATAGGCTTTCTACTAATTAAATATAGTGTAAAAGTTGCCGACAATACTGGAAGAATAGAATTCGCCGAAAAATGGTTCAAAGCGCCCTTGGCAGGAACTTACACTTGGTGGAAAATAGTAGGCTTAGGTGTTATGATTCTTGGAGTGCTATGGATCTTCAACTTAGTGGACTTTTTCCCAGGGTAACATAAAACAATTTGTACCAGAACTAAAATAAGGGCCCTTAGCTCATCTGGTAGAGCGCCGCATTTGCAATGCGGAGGTGACCGGTTCGAGCCCGGTAGGGTCCACCAAATAAAATACATCTCTTTGGAGGTGTATTTTATTTGTTAGCTTTGGACAATACCCTGAGCGTAGCGATGAGGAGTTAGTGAGGGCGGGGGTCCACATACTAGAGTAATTAAGTGTATAATACTACCATGCAAACCAAAGACAACGCGAATTTCTTTATAGTAGCGGCAAAAGGTTGGGTTCAAAAACAGAACAAATTTCTGCTTGCGCGCAGAGGGCCGGAAGAACTCCATATGCCGGGGGTATGGTCCTTGCCAGGAGGCAAAGTTGAAAACGAAATAATGGACAATATTTTGGAAAAAACTGTTGCCAAAGAAATTGAAGAAGAGGTTGGAATTATTATTGATTCAGATATGAAAATAATACACAACAACTCTTTTCAACGCAGTGATGGAGCAACAGTAATTGGATTGACCTATCTTTGCCAATACCAATCTGGAGCCGAAGCTCCTTTAGAAGATACAACAGAAATAGCTTGGTACACTTTGGAAGAACTGGAAGTAATGGAAAATATCGAGAGCTTCTTAAAAAAAGAAATAAAAATTCTCAGTAGCTTTCTTAAAAAGGAAGACACTACATCAGAGGTGGGTTGATGTAGTGTCGCGCTCAAGGTGTGATCTGCTGCCAAACAGCGGGAACTGTTTGGGTTTTACGTATTAATGCTGTTTATTAGCAGTTGTCCTATAGGTGTTCATCGATAAGAAGTTTTTGTTTGGACAGACTGCTTTGGATGGATAAACAGATTACCACGGACAGCAAAGATTGGATTCCTCCTTGCTGTAACAGAAGACCAGTTTATAACCAGCTTCTATATTTACATAGTAGCCCCGAAAAAATTGCAGGTCAACCCGGGATTGCTAACCTGCCATCCACAATAGACAGGCCAGCATGGCTACAAATGAACCGTTGGCAATCATGGTAATATGCTGGACATGGTACCGAACAGCAATTGAGATTAGCATGAAAGTAAGCAAAGCTGTGATGCTAATCAGATAAAAATTGTGTTGGAATTTGTCCGTATTAACCTCTTTGCCAAATACGTTTATTGAGACACCTTCAACTTCCCCGCTACCGTAACTAGACACTAGGTCAGAGGAAATTTCTGCAACACGGGATTCAATCAGATGCCCTTCCATATCAAATGCCATCAATGTTAATGGGCCAGAAGCAGTGTGCGTGTCTTGAGGGACTATGGCTTCCCATACCCCATATTCCTTAGGATCCAACATAAACGATCTGAGTCCGGATACAGCAATAACCTTAACTGTTTGCGATCCTGGGGCAACTGTGACCTTTATACCGCCAGTGGCAGGAACAACCTGTGCATTTGCCAAGGACATATCGGACGTTGGAGCGGGGATTGGAACTTGCGACTGTGCAGATGATTCTTGCGATTGAGTAGCAGTTGGTGTTGGTGTCTGAACAACTGGCGCCGGTGCGGCAGCTACAGGAGCAGGAATTGCTGGTGCAACTACAGTTGGCTCAGGTAAAGGCTTCACTTGTGAAGGAGGAGGTGTACCGAACATTTGAACAACAAAAGTTGTATCATGTCCTTCAAAAGTTCCCCTACTTATTCCCACACCGATTTCCTGAAAATTAGAATTTAAGATATTGGCCCTGTGCCCCGGTGAATTCATCCAAGCTCTATCTACACTTTCTGCCTCTACGAAATCAACGGCGAGATTTTCTCCAGCAGCGACATAGCTGTAACCAACATTTTTAATGAAGCTCCACGGATTCCTGCCTTCTGGACTAACATGGGCAAAGTACTGCTTTGCCAACATATCGTCTGCTTTAGCTTGTGCGGCTCTAGCTAAACTAAAATTATAGGTCAAAGGGGCGATATTATTTTGAGACCTAGACTTATTCGTTAAATTAAAAATCGTATCATTGGTGATTGCAGAGGCATCGGCGGGAACAGCTTCTCCCAAAGTCAACAAAGGCAAACAAATGGCAGCAACTTTAACTGTTATTAGCAACAAAGAAAACAACCCCAAAACCCTATGACCCAAAACATGGGGGTGGAAATTATTCCTAGGGTGGGGAATGAAATGGTCATGCCAAGAAACTGCCCAACGAGAAAAAGTCGGAAACAGTTCCCCTTTTGGAGAACCAATTTTAAAAGCTAATTGGCCTAAAACATATTCCATTATATTTTTGTTTTTGTACCTTACCAGGGCTCAAAATAAGCTTTTTTAAGAAAAAGCTGACTTGGTCTAGTAAAGAATTCCTTAAATTGTTTTTTTGTTTCAATAAAAGGGCTATTTTGGCCCTATTAAATTGACTAACTCTATATATATTATAGCATATCTAAAAAAATAAATCAAGGGCTTTTCAGCCCTTGTTCTATTTCTTTACCGATTTGTGTATTGGAATATACATCTGCTCAGCACTCACCTGAGTATCGGTAATAAGTATGTAGCTTACTAAGGAAACTCCGCTGACTATCAGGAAAACAATTGTCCAGATAAACCAGCGCGGATCGTAAGCTTTATTATCAATTTTATTTACGTTTGGCATAGGTCTTATGCTTTATTTGATATAAATATTATAGCACATAATGTAAAAGCGCTCCGGGAAAATTCCGGAGCGCTTTAGAAAATCCGTTAAATGGATTATTCGCGACGTTGTGGGCGTTCTGTCATAGGCTTAGCTTCGCTAACAACCAAATTGCGGCCGTTGTAGTCCTTTTCGTTGAACATTGAAATCGCATTTTTTGCTTCTTCGTCAGAACCAAATTCTACGAATCCAAAACCACGGCTGCGTCCGGTCATTTTGTCAAAAATGACATTAGCGGAGGTCACGTTGCCAGCTTGGGCAAACAGAGCCTGAAGATCGTCGTTTGTGGTTGCCCAAGGCAAACCGCCGACAAATAATTTAGTAGCCATTATTTTAGGCTTTCCAGCACCGGCCCATCTTGTCCGGGGCTATAAAATACTAATTGGAGTTAAATGTACTGACTTACGAATCTAGCTCCTAACGAAAGCCTAATTCTCTGCTCGAACAAATTAACTTTTTGATGGTAGGAGCATTATACGCCAAAACGCAGAATAAAGCAAGGGCTCTAGACTAACAAGTAATGCTATAATCAAAGCATGAACGAAACTGGTAAAAGAAGGCTAAAATGGTTTTTAGGAATTGGCGGTCTGGTTATTTTTCTTTATTTGTGCTTTGCTGTTTTCGTTTACTTGGTGTCCCGGACATCAGTCTTCTGGATAGACTTAATACTGGGCTTGCTCATTTACACAGCGCTATTCTACGGATTTTTATACAACAAGACCAGAAAAGGAATTGAAGAAAAAGTTATGACCGAACTAGGATTTCCTAGAACTGCTGGAACGCTTGATGGAATTTTAATAATGGCTGAATTTAAAATGGCAAGACGGGGGAGCCCGTGGGTGAAGGATATATACAGCGGAACAATAAAGGGACTGCCGACGCAAATTGTTTTATTCTCTATTACAATAGGGACTGGTAAAAATTCAACCAGCTACAACCATATTGGAATAATTTTTACCAGCAACCGTTCCCACCTTCCCGTACAAATTTATGACAAACAGAACCCTTTAGATTTTGTTTTAGCTAATGACCTAAGAACATTAGAATCCAATGAGTTTAACAATATGTTCAGCGTTTATTCCGAAGACAGTAAAAATCCGTACTATCAACTAGATACCGATTCTATGGCGGAATTACTAGACTATCGTCAACAACTAAAATACCCAATTAACATGGAATTTTGCAACAACAAAATACTCTTTTATACTGGGATTGAATTCTACACATCTCAACTTAACAGCATGCTGTCGTTCTCTGAGGTGTTTAATAATTCTCCGAAAGAATCCAGTATATCCGACTGCAAAAAAGCTTTGCAGCAGTTTATAGATGTAGGTCAAAAACTTTCAGAAATAATGGACATTAGGCTTGAAAAGTAAAATGTCAACAAGATTTTTTTGACAATAATAAAAACCGCCGAAAGGCGGTTATTTAACAGCTCAATAGCGAAAAGAAAGTGTAAGGCAATTACGTCGTTCTTATTAGTGCATCTTGTAAAAAGATGACGACCACGGAATGTCCTATTCAAGCTTCGAAAAGCCTGACATCGGAAATTATATTCCTTAGAAAGGAGGTGATCCATCGACAGCTTCCGCTACCGATGCCTTGTTACGACTTAGCCCCAGTTACGAGCTTCGGATTGGAACGTAAATTACGCGCTTCATCCGCTTCCCGCTTCCATGGCTTGACGGGCGGTGTGTACAAAACCCGAG
>CAZHER010000012.1:0-21561 GCA_964532005.1 uncultured Candidatus Saccharibacteria bacterium | reverse complement strand
AAAGAAATACTCACAGCCAATCAATATATTGCAGTTGCTCTGGCAGTTACGGCATTTTTGATAATAGCCTTTGGTGGAAATAAATTATAGTAAAATAACCTTGCAAAGTATTATGCAATTAGAAAAATCGCTGCAAGGCGGTTTTTTTGATATCATAAAAATATGAGTTTAGTTTATGAAAAGCACCAACGCGATTATTCTTTATTAGGAACATCTTTAATGTTCCGAGCGTTTTTTAGCAATCCGGTGACTAAATATTTTTCATACACACCACACCCTATGTATATTATGGTCAAGAGAGGGATTTTGTACCATTTTTTTGCCGAAAAGGACGTGCAACAGAGAGCTAAGAATTGGCTGAGAGATTACGGAACAGTTGAGAAACTAAGAATGCATAAAAAATTGCATGATAAGGTTTTAGACAGTTTTAGAAAATTGATAGCTCAAAAAAGTATTAAAGACCCAATAAAATCCTTAAAAGTTCTAGAGAAAAAATTCATTGCATTATTACCGACTATACTAGTTGCTATAGAACTTCCAGAAATCAAAAACAGGCAACTTTCAAAAGATCTCCTGGATATCTGCAAAAGCATACGACTACAAAATGAGAACGTATACAAAGTGGGATTTGATTTCCAAAACAGTCTTTTGAGGATGTTGGAAATAGATAGCGGATTACCCATAGATACACTGAAACACTTAACTATATCTGAATTTGATATATTTTTAAGTTCGAGGAGATTACCTAAAAACTTAGAAACTAGGGTTAAATTTATCTTTGTCAGACATTATAAGAATTCTGAAAAAATTTATTTTGATCCAACTAGTCCTCACAGGTTTAATATTATTAACAATTCTAAAAATTCTTTATCAGATATTTTGCAAGGGCAATCGGCATTTCCTGGAATTATAAGAGGGAAGGTTAGGATAATAAAATTAGTTAAAGATGCTAAATTATTAAAAAAAGGCGAAGTGTTAGTTACAAGCATGACAGATCCTCGTTATATCCCAGTTATGAAAAGAGCGGGGGCTATTGTTACTAACGAAGGGGGAATAACTTGTCATGCATCAATTGTTTCTAGGGAGTTAAAGAAGCCATGTATCGTTGGGACCAAACATGCTACACATGTGCTTAGAAATGGAAATTTAGTAGAAGTAAATGCAGATAAGGGCATAGTTAAGATATTAACAGTTTAAAAATCGCTGCAAGGCGGTTTTTTTGATATACTCATTTTATGAAAATAATAGTAACCATTGCTTCAATTACTTTGTTGGCAGTTGGCTGCAGCAGTCTATCACCCAGCCCGGCCAAGTTAGAAGAAGTTAATTCCAAGACGGCACAATCGAATAACAACCTCAATATTTATCGCAACAGTGAGTTTGGATTTGAGATAAGTTATCCTGCTGATTACGGATATATGGTTGCCGATACTGAAGATAATATGTTCTTTGTCTGGTTTGGTCGTAAGCCTGTGTCGGAAGAAGGTCCTGTAGAATATTCGATTTCAGTTAAGAAAAATAAAATTGTTGATGAGTACAACGACATAAAAAATTATAAGGAATATAGGAATGTTAGGAGTGAAGACATTACAGTAAATGATCAAACTTTTAAGTTAGTCGAATGGCAACAACCCGCCGTGCCGGGAGATACGGATTATGTTGAAAATCAAGCAGCTTTAATAGTAAAGAATAATTTGCTTTACAGAATAGATCTCCCGTTTGCATCGGTAAATATTTTAAAAGATTTTAAATTTTTCTAAATTAGTCCTAATATTCTTATTTTGACCCAGTAAGTTGAGCAATATTTGGAAAAACTAGCAATATCTGATACATTTAGTAAATGGAAAACAACACATCAAACCCAAACAATAGTGAGACAAAAATTGAAAATAAAGCAGAAAATTTGGAAGAAAAAGTAAATCTTCCCGCTGACCGTTCAAGAATTATAAGAATGGCATTAATCGCCGGAGCCGTTTTGATAGTGCTTGGCCTGCTGTTTGCGTTCAAAGGAATTTTCGTTGCAGCTATGGTGGACGGCCATTTCATTAGCCGTCATGCCGTTGTATCAGAGCTGGAGCGGCAAGGCGGAAAAGATACCCTGGATAATTTAATTGACAAACAGTTAATCGCAGCAGAAGCCAAATCCAAAAATATCGCAATTACCGAAGATGAAATAAATGAGGAAATTAAAAAATTTGAAGATCAGTTTTCAGCAGTAGGACAAACTTTGGATGAAGTGCTTGAAACTGAAAATTTAACCCGTGAGAATTTAAGAGACCAGATTAAGATTCGGAAAATGATAGAAAAACTAATTGGAGATAAAGCAAATATTTCCGAAGAAGATTTGAATAAAAATATAACTGACAGCCAAATAACCTTACCTGCAGGACAGGAAGAGGAAACAAAAAATCAAGTACGGGAACAGATGAAGCAGGAAAAGCTAGCTGAACTTTCCATGGATCTAATAAAAGAGCTCAGAAGCAAAGCCAAAATATACAATTTTGTAGAGTATAAAGGCGGACTCCCTACTGAATAAAAATCTTAAAGCCACCTCCAAAAGGTGGTTTTAAACATATGCAACTTATCGACCTGACACACCAATTTTCCAAACCCATGCCAGTATTTCCTGGTGACGACGAACCAGATCTGCATCAAACGGACACAGTAGATGAAAACGGCGTAGCTCATTTCTACTTGAAAACGGGAATGCACGTTGGAACCCACATAGACGCCCCGTTTCATTTTATTAAAGACGGAAAACTAATTGCCGACTATCCGCCGCAAACTTTTTTCGGGAGAGGGGTTTTGATAGATGCAAGAGGACAGCAAACTATTCACGAAAGGTTGCTCGAAGGGGTAGATATTCAATCGCACGATATAGTTTTGGTTTTAACAGGAAAAAGCAAAAATTATTTGTCCCCAGCCTATTTTGAAAATTTTCCCGAAGTAACAGAAGAGTTTGCACAAAAGCTAATCGACAGAGGAGTGTCTATGCTGGGGCTGGATACTTGCAGTCCTGACAACAAGCCATACTCCATACATAAACAGCTACTCGGCGCAGGTATTCTTATAATCGAAAATTTAGTGAACCTGGAAGACCTTCTGAACAAAAAATTTTCTGTTATTGCGCTTCCTCTTAAAATAGAAGCAGAAGCCGGGCTTGCCAGAGTGGTTGCGGGGGTGGAAAATTAAAATGTTATAATTATTATATGAAACAGTTTTTAAAAGAGTATAGTATCTATGCTGTTTGGGGGCTGGCTTTCTCCTCCATTGTTGGAAGTCTATATTACAGTGAGATTCTAGGCTTTCCACCCTGCAATATGTGCTGGTTTTTGCGAATCGCAACCTATCCTTTGGTGTTTGTAGTTGGGGCTGGGATAGCTTTGAAAAACAAGTTGATCCACTTGTATGTTTTGCCTTTGACTTTAATTGGTTTGGCTGTGTCAATTTTCCACAACCTGCTTTATTATAAAATTATTCCAGAAACGTTGGCTCCATGCACCGCCGGAGTTTCCTGCAGTTCTCAGTTTGTAAAATTATTTGGCTTTCTTGATATACCACAGCAAGGGTTGATAGGTATTTTATTGATAAATATATTTTTAATAATTCATTGGAGACTAAACAAAGATGTCTAAAGAAACAGGGATTATGTTAGGTATTGCCGGGCTGGTTCTGGCAGGAGGTATTGCTTTATTTATAACCACCGGTCCTGGTGAAGAAGCTAAGCCAGGACAAGCTGTTGACCCCCACTCGCTCGTTTTGGAAACCAGTCATATGACAGGGGATAAAAACGCTAAAGTGACCTTAGTAGAGTTTGGGGATTATCAATGTCCAGCATGCGGGGCTTTTCACCCAAAAGTAAAAGAGATTCTTGGTCACTACAAGGACAATAAGGATTTTAATTTTGTGTACCGACATTTTCCTTTGACTCAACACAAAAATGCCCAAATTTCCGCCGAAGCTGCTGAAGCTGCAGGTGCCCAAGGAAAATATTGGGAAATGCACAATAAGCTTTTTGAAAATCAGGATGAATGGTCTAATAGTTCATCACCACTGGATATTTATACCAAATATGCTCAGGATATTGGTTTAAACGTTGATCAATTCAAGAATGATGTTGCGAACAACAAATTTGCAACTATAGTCAACACTGACCAGGCAGATGGAGTAAAAGCAAAAGTCGGATCTACCCCAACCTTTTTCCTTAATGGCGAGAAGCTTGATAAGCTCCCTAGTTTGAACGATTTTATTGCCAAAGTTGACTCTTTGAACAAATAATGTTGCCTTCAGGACATATCGCCGCTGGCTATCTTGTGGCCGAGGCCGCTTTGTTGATTTTAAAACCAGATCTTAGCCCGGCTGAAAGAAGTCAAATACTTTTTTGGGGAGCTTTCTTTGGTTTTGTTCCAGATATGGACATCTTTTATGCGTTCTACAAAGCCAAGGGGTTTATTTTACCCAAAAAGGAAATCAACCATAGGGTATATTTGACTCACAGACCTTTTGTTTGGCTGGTAGTTTCAGCAGCGCTGTATCCATTTGCAATTGGGTCAGCTTTTGCACAAGTGTTTTTGCTAATGGTATGGCTTGGTACATGGAGCCACTTTATTCTAGACTCTTTCAAAGTTGGAGTGATGTGGTTATGGCCTGTAAGCTCAACCTTTTATGCTTTTAAAAGCCCAGGTCTAAGAGAAGATTCTTCAAAAACAACTTTTTTTAAATATTGGTTCTGGTTTCTTGGGTATTACCGTAAAAGCAATTCAACCACATTTTACTTAGAAATATTGATTTTGCTGACAGCTGTAACAGTATTTGTTTACGTGCATTAGTGCTTTTTATGGCTGGGGGATTGACAAGGTCTTATTTTTATGCTATAATAGGGTACAGTTTAAGGAAACCGAATAATCGCTTTTTTGCTAAGCAAAAAAGAGGAAAGTCCGAACACTTACTTTGATGTCCGCTTAAGAGCCATCAAAAATAGTAGCGGGTAACCCCCGTCAGGAGTAATCCGAGAGATGCGAACAGTGACGCTGTGATTGGCGACAATCCAGCCCCCATCTAGGGTTAATACCCTTTTTAGGGTGAATCCTGCTGGTAACAGCAGGGGTGAAACGGCTAAATTCTTACTTAAGTGCAAAGCCAAATTAGGTAGGCTGCATGAACTTTCCAGCAATGGAAGGTCAAGATAGATGATTATTTAGAAACAGAATTCGGCTTACGAGTTTCCCTTAGATTGCCTTAAAGGCCGCCTTTACCGGCGGTCTTTAAAAATGCTATAATATTGGGGAATATGAAGCGTTCCGAGCTTATTTTTAACCTATTTACTATTCCTGTTGACGCGCTGGCCCTAGTGGGTGCAGCTGCGGTTTCTTTTTATTTGCGGGGACATACCATTGCTGCTTTCAGACCTGTTATGTTCGCTATGGATGGGAAAGATTTTATCTGGCTGGTATTAAAAATCATCCCCATCCTGCTGGTAATTTTTGCCCTACTCGGCTTGTATAATCTACGAGGCACTAGAAGATTTATTCATGAATTTAACAGAATTGTTATAGGAACATCTCTAGGCTTGGTGGCAATTTTTGTTCTCTTCTTTTTTAATCAAACAATTTTTCCTTCTAGGCTCATTATTTTGGTGGCTTGGCTTTTGGCAATTGTTTTTGTTTTGGCCGGGCGAATTGTTCTAAAGTGGTTTCAGCAATTTTTATTTTCTCATGGGTATGGGCTGCACAAATTAGTCATAGTAAATGGTTCCGGGTTACAGGCTGAAATCATACAAAATATTTTGAAAAATAGAAACTATGGCTACGAGGTCGTAGCTGACTTAGCCTACAATCCGGACATAGTTATCCAGCTTGAAAAATTATACTCAGAGCAAAGAATTGATGAAATTATTCAATCTAATCCAAAGTTGGAGGAAGAAGCTAATCTTAAACTAGTAGAGTTCGCACGTAACAAGGGGTTGCAATTTAGCTTTGTACCAAATTTGTTTGAGGTACAACGGAATGTAGTTGAACTAAACAACTTTAAGGGGATTCCGGTAATAAGCTTAAAAAACACTCCTCTAGATGGTTGGGGTAAGGTTGCAAAAAGATTAATGGATATTCTTGCTAGTTCAGTGTGCTTGTTAATCACTTTGCCAGCTTTCATTGCAATAGCAATTGCGATCCGCGTAGACAGTCCCGGTAAAGTTGTATATTCGGCCCTAAGAGGTGGTCGCGGCAAAGACTTTAAGTTTTATAAGTTTCGTTCAATGTATAGCCACTTAAGCGTAGGCGATGAGTATGGCGGTCTAGAGGCAGAAAAAGTTAGGCAGGATTTGTGGAAAAAATCTGCTCGAGGTGGCGAAGCTGGTCCATTTCTGAAGGTCAAGGGAGACCCGAGGGTAACTCGAGTGGGAAGACTAATACGTAAAACCAAACTAGATGAACTGCCTCAATTTTGGAATGTGCTGAAGGGAGATATGAGTATGGTAGGTCCAAGAGCGCATGTATTGGATGAAGTAGACAGATACAGGACTCGTTATCGTAGGATGTTTAGCATTAAGCCTGGTATTTTCGGCCTTTCCCAGCTGGCCCAGCTGACATGGCCTGACTTGCCATTTGAAGAAGAAATCCGCTTAAATACTTACTATATTGAAAACTGGAGTCTGTGGTGGGATATTAAGATTTTGGTTAAAACTTTTTATGCCTTGTTCTTCGTGAAAAAACCGAACGAAGACTATTAACAAATAACAGCCATTTACATGAAAATCAGCTTAGCCCACGATTCATTTACTCAAATAGGCGGAGCGGAGAGGTTGTTTGAAGCTGTTCGGGAAATGTATTCGAGCAGTGAAATATATACAGTCGTTGTAGATGAAAAGATTGCCTTTAGGTATAGCGGTTGGAAAATACACACTACTTTCATCCAAAAGATTTATAACGTTTACCCACGTTTCCAGCATTTATTTCCTTTCATCCCTATTGCTTTAAAGTTTTTTAAAATAAAACAGACAGATATACTTTTTAGCCTCAGCTCCTCCTATGCGAAAGGTTTTAAGAAACCAAAAGGATCACTGCATATTAATTACTGTCATACCCCCACAAGGTTTATATGGACAGACCGAAAATATGCAGAAAATGAAATTTCGTTCATTTTAAGACCCCTGGCGAAGTTGTATTTTAAATGGCTTGCTCGATGGGACGTAAAAGCAGCTTCCAGGGTTGATCTTTTTATTGCCAATTCACATGAAGTTCAGAAAAGGATAAAGAAATATTACAATCGCAACAGTGTTGTGATCTATCCTTTTGTAGATTTAGCTTTTTGGAAGTGCACTAAGTCAAAAGCTGATTATTTTTTGATCGCAGGAAGACTTCAGCCACACAAGAATAATGAAGTAGTTGTTCGACTGTTTAACAAATTAGGTATTGAGTTGCACGTTGTAGGAACCGGTAGGCAAGAACAGTATTTGAGAAGCATTGCTCAATCAAATATCAAGTTTTTAGGCCGGGTTTCAGATGAACAGCTAAGGGATGAATACAGTGCCGCCCAAGCTTTTATTTACCCACCATTTGAGGATTTTGGAATGATGTCACTAGAGGCAGCAGCATGCGGTACTGCCACGATAGGTCTTGGACAAGGCGGTATTTTGGAAACAATAATTCCAGGACGGACCGGTGAATTGTTTAGTGAGCCTACGGAACAGCATATTGGCGCAATCGTGCAATCCTGGGACTCGAACAAATATAACCTAAATATGCTGCGAGAGCATGCGATAAAGTTTAGCAAAGAGAATTTTCAAAAAAATATTCGAGATTTTGTAAAATCTGCATATGAAAATAGCAATTGATTTAAGAAGTTTACAGACTAGTTCGATAAGTGGAGTAGAAAATTATATTCTAAATCTACTCGAACAATTAATTCCAGCTAATCCGGAAAGCTCCTTTACTTTATTTACTAACTCTTACCGAGGGTATGACTTTAATCACTTAAAATTTATTAATACTACAACGATCGCTGGAAGAGTTCCTAACCGCATACTGAATTTTTCACTGAAATTTTTCCACTATCCCAAGTTTGAAACAATGTTCGGGGAGTTTGATTGCTTATTTCTGCCAAATTTTAACCAGTACTCTATCAGTTCCAAAAAGAAATTAGTGATAACTGTCCACGATCTTTCACCAATAGTCACCCCTGAATTTTATGACACAAGGCGAAGAATCTGGCATTGGTTTATAAATATACAAAAAGTTTTAATACGTGCCGATCATATTCTGGCTGTTTCTGAATATACTAAAAATGAGATTATAAGAATTTACAACATACCGGAGCATAAGATTACAGTCACAGGTCTTGGTGTGCAGCATAATATATTCAGGCCTGAATTATCGGAAGATAAAATGAGACAAGTTCGTAATATATACGGCTTGCCAGGTAGCTTCTATTTGTTTATTGCGACCTTGGAACCAAGGAAAAATATTGCAAATTTGATAAAAGCATTTGAAAAGCTAGATGGTGAAACTGACTTAGTGATTGCAGGGCGGCAAGGATGGAAATATAAAACCATATTACAGCTCATTGAAAATAGCCCCATGCGTCAAAAAATAAAGTATATTGGATATATAGAAGAAGATCACAAACCGCATTTATTGAAACTTGCGCAAGCTCTGGTGTGGCCGAGTTTTTATGAAGGATTTGGGCTGCCACCTTTGGAAGCAATGGCGGTCGGCACACCAGTAATTACTTCACAGGTAACCTCCTTGCCAGAGACAGTTGGCTCAGCTGCAATAATGGTCGACCCGTACAGCCCAACCGATATTTCAAGAGCAATGAAAAATATTGTCAGCGACAACAATTTGCGTGAGAAGTTAATTAAGAGGGGTTTTGCACAAGCTAAGAAGTTTGACTGGAAAATAACAGCGAAAAAGACTTCAGATGTATTAATAAATCTAGCCAACCAATGAAAATAGGATTTGATTTTAGAATGGGCGGTAGTGTGAATTCTGGCATTGGACGGTATGTTTTTGAATTGATAACACATATTTTGGAAATAGACAAAAACAATTCCTATGTCATATTTTATAACTCCCAAAATAACACTTCCTCCGATTTGTACAGGTTAAAAAACGGCTTTAACAACGTTGAGCTGGTAGAAGCACCGTACAGACACTACTCGCTAGCTGAACAGATACGATTCCCAAAACTGTTAAATAAATATAATTTAGATTTGGTTCACTTTCCAAATTTTAATGTTCCTGTCTTATATAAAAAACCGTACGTGGTGACCATACACGATATGGTTCATCACAAAATTAGCGGTCACAAAAAAAGCAGAATTTTAAAATTTTACGCATACAAGTATATAATTCGCAAAGCAGTAGAAAATGCAGCAAAAATTATTTCCATATCCGAAGCTGCAAAAAAAGATATTGTTGAATTGTTGGCAGTGGATCCAAAAAAAATTCAAGTTATTTACGAAGCACCTTTTCTGAGTTCTGAAGAAAATATCAATGTAGAAAAAGTAAAAAATCAATTTCTACTTAGACGACCATATTTTTTATTTGTCGGTACCTTGGAGAGAAAAAAAAATATTATAACTTTGGCAAAAGGTTTTCAGTATTTTTTAAAAAAATACAGACTGGAAATGGATCTTGTGATTGCTGGAAAGCCAGACAAGCATTATCCCGAAGTTAAATATAAAGCCATGGAATGTGTTGACCCAAAACATATAGTCTTTACGGATTTTGTTTCTGATAATACGTTGGCTGGGCTTTACCGCGGGGCTTTTGCTTTTGTTACAGCTTCACTTCATGAAGGTTTTGGACTTCCCGGAGTTGAGGCGATGGAAGTTGGGCTGCCCGTGCTCGCTTCAGATACCCCGGTTTTGAACGAAGTTTATGATAACGGGGCAATATTCTTCAATCCACTAGATCCCGAAGATGTGGCTGAAAAGATGAGGCTTATTACCCAAGATGAACAGTTTTATAAGCAAATGCAACAAAGAAGTTTAACCAGAGCTCAAATCTTTAGCTGGAGTAAAACAGCAAAAGAAACTTTAGATGTGTATAAGCAATTCGCAAATATTAAAAAATTTAAGCCTGAGGAGGAAAAAGTATGAAGATAATCATTGCCGGTGGGCAAACCGGGGGTCCTATAATGCCTTTATTGGGAGTTGTCGAGGAAATTAAGAAAGATCATCCAAAAGCCCAAGTGGTCATTTTAGATACTCCCAATAGCGTTGCCAGTAAGATTGCTGAAAAATCTAAATTTCATTTTTACCCAATCCGATGCGGTAAACTTAGAAGATATTGGTCACTGAAAAATTTGATAAGTCCTTTAACCACTGTTTGGGGTCTGGCACAGTCCCTTCGGGTTATAAGAACTTTCAAACCAGACGTAGTTTTGGGTGCAGGGGGCTTTGTTGAAGTACCTGTTGCCATTGCTGCTTGGATATGTAAAGTCCCTGTAATTTTGCATCAGCAAGATGTTGTTCCGTCACTTTCAAATACAATCGCCGCACCTTTTGCTGCTAAAATTACTACCACATTTGAGTCATCAACGAGAGACTTCTTAAAGGGTTCAGGATTTTTTGGTTTTAAAAAAACGAAAAAAAAAGATAGTTTCGCCTTATGGACTGGCAACCCATTCCGCCACTCATTAGCTCATGGAAACAAAGATGAGGCTCGACAATATTTTAACCTCAAGGAAGACAAGCCAGTGCTTTTGGTGTTGGGTGGCGGTAGCGGTGCTCACGGGTTGAATACTATGATAAAGTCAGCTTTGCCGAACCTCGCAAAAACTGTTCAAATACTGCATGCGGTAGGAGGAGGGGACAAACCGAAAATTAAGTATGAAGACTATCACGTCTTTGACTTCATAGACAGAATGGATTTGGCTTACGCTATAAGCGACATAGTAATAAGTCGAGCGGGCATTTCTACCATCACAGAACTTGCTAATCTTGGCAAAATCAGTATCCTTGTGCCTATGCCAAATTCTCATCAAGAAGTGAATACAATGTTTTTATATGAAAAACAAGCAGCTATACCTATGTATCAAGAATCCACGGATTCAGACAGGATGATTTCAGTCATACGTGGTCTATTATTGGACGGGCCGACTCAGAAGCTCATGCATGACAATATCTCCAAGTTGATGCCCAAAAATTCAGCAACGAAAATTGCAAAAATAGTTTATGAACTGACAGGTGATGGAAAATAACAAAAGACCAAAAATTGGATTGGCTCTTGCAGGGGCATCCTCAAGATCAATGTTCTACATTGGTTTTTTAGAAGTGTTGGATGAGAATGATTTCAAAATTGATTATGTTTCTGCAGTTTCCGGCGGTGCGGTAATAGCAGCAAGTTATGCCTGCGGTACTCTGCCAGAACTAAAAAAATTTATTATGGGGTTGAACAAAGAAATTGTATTTTCCATGATTGAAGAAAGCAAAGAAAAGGGGGGACTGTACCGTTTAGATAAATTTGAAGAATTGATTAGGCGCTACACTAAAAGTTTAAGGTTTGAGGATGTTTCTCAAAGAATGGGTTTTGTGGCAACTGATTTGAATTCGGGACACCCTGTTGTTTTAGAGATTGGTGATATTGCAAAGGCAGTATCCGCATCTTGTACTTTACCTTTTATATTTAAACCTATTCCATGGGGTAATAAACTTCTGGTAGATGGTGGTTTGGTGAGCGTTGTCCCAGGTGATATTGCAAGGCAGGCTGGTATGGATCTCGTAATAGGACTGCACTTAAGGAGTAAAATGCACGTTTTTAGCTGGTGGCAAATTGCAATAAGCAGATTGGTTTCGTTGGTCAAAAGGGTTTTATTCTTAGATAAGGCCACCCAGTTATGGCAAAGACTCATGGTAAATTTTGACTTCTATGGGGATTATTCACAACTTTTGGACGAAACCACCCTCAGGCAACCTGGGTTATTTTCAGTGCTTGGAAGATCAGTAGATCTTGCTATAGCAGCGCAAGAAAAAAACAATCCTAAGACTTCAAAGTATGACTGTGATATGCTAATCATGCCAGATATACGAATTCCTTTTTGGAAGAAATATTTGTACTTTCATTTTACCGACTTTAGCAAGTCGGAAGAAATTTATAAGCTCGGCCGGAAGACAGCAGAACAGTTTTTACCAAAAATTCAGAAACTAATAAATTCATATAATGAATCTAGAAAAAGTTAATAAAATATATTTTGTCGGCATAGGTGGAATTGCCATGTCCGCTGCTGCGGGTCTGGCCAAGGATTTGGGATTTGATGTTTGCGGAAGTGACAGTAAGGAAATATATTCTCCTGCAAAGAATGTTTTAGACAAATTTGAGATTCCATATAGTGTTGGATACGACAAAAACAATATCGTCAATTCCGATGCAGACTTATTTATCGTTTCGGCTGGTGAAGATGAGTCCAACCCCGAGGTGGCGGAGCTTGAAACAAAACAAGTCCCGTATTATTCGTTCAGTGAATTGTTAGGAGAACTTGCTACCGATAAAATTCGAATTGTGGTGGCGGGTACTAATGGAAAATCAACAACAACGGGTCTGCTAGGTCACTTATTGTCCAATATTGACGACAGTTCGTTTATGACTGGTGCTGTGCTTCAGCAGTATGAAAGTAACTTTCATTCGGGGACTGGGCACTATTTTGTTTTTGAAGGCGACGAGTACAAAGCATTGGCAGGAGATCCGACCCCGAAATTTCACTTTTACAAGCCTGATATATTATTACTGACCAACTTGGAATACGATCATCCCGATATGTACGGATCCCTAGATGAAATAATGGACGAATTCAGATTGCTTATTTCAAACATGCCTGACGATGGCTTGATAATATATAACGCAGACGATCCGAATTTAGTACAATTGATGCACGAAACAAATATTGCTTCGATCGGTTTCGGAATTGAAACAAAAACCGACTATAAAGCAGAAAATATCGTATTCAACCAAACCGACACTCAATTTAGTGTGGAATACGAAAAGTGGGATAAGCCCGAGCAGTATTCAATTTCACTTGCAGGGCAATTAAATGTATATAATGCCTTGGGACCCATTGTTTTACTCCGCGCTCTAGGTTTTCAAAACGAACAAATTGCAGACCCCTTGAAAACTTACTGGGGGGTCAAAAGACGCTTAGAATATATTGGTGAAAAATCAGGGGTAAGAATTTACGACGACTATGCCCATTTTCCTACTGCAATTAGAGAAACGTTGGCTGCATTAAAAACTCGCTATCCAAAGAGGAAAATTATTGCTGTCTTTGAACCGCATACATATAGCAGAACCGAAGCAACCCTGTCAGATTTAGCAAAAAGTTTTGGGGAGGCAGACAGGGTCTTAATAGCGGAAATTTACCCTGCCAGAGAAACCAAAAACAGTAAAACCATAACCGGTATGCAAGTCGTAGAAAAAATTTCTGAAAACCACTCGAACGCACTTTTGGTTAAAGATAAAGCTCAAGCAACTAAAGTTTTACTAGATGAACTCAAGCAAGGTGATGTGGTAGTAGTTATGGCCGTGGGGAGCTTTAACACATTGGCTTACGACCTAATAGAAAAATTATGATTGATATAAGGGAAAATTACAGCTTAAAACCTCACACCTCTTTTAAAATAGGAGGTCCTGCAAAATATTTTTGTGAAGTTTATAACGTGCAAGATATAGCAGAGGCCTTGGCTTTTGCAGAAAAGACTCAGTTGGAATGGTTTATTTTGGGAGGTGGGAGTAACACCGTCATAAGCGACAACGGGTACAGCGGATTGATAATTGCACCAATACCAAAGGGCATAGAAATAGTTGAGCAGAATGACAACGAGGTGTTAATAGATGTTGCTTCAGGGGAAAATTGGGACGAATTTGTACAATATGCAATCGCTAATGACTTGTGGGGAATAGAAAACCTATCATATGTTCCAGGAAATGTAGGAGCTTTTGCAGTACAGAATGTAGGAGCTTACGGGCAGGAAGCCAGCGAAACCGTGGTACATGTAGAAGCTTACGACACACAATCTAAGGAATTAAAGGTAATATTGAATTCTGAATGTGGTTTTTATTATAGGCACAGCATATTTAACACACTCCAGAAGGGAAGATTCATAATTTTAAAAACTAGGCTGAGGCTTTTTAAATTTGGTACGCCAAATTTAACTTACCCTGATTTGCAAAAAAAATATCAGACTGGCAAAACCCCCTCACTTCAAGATATACGGAATTCAATTATTGAGATACGAAATCAAAAATACCCTTATCCTACTGAAGCCAGAGGTGGTAGTGTTGGGTCTTTCTTCCAAAACCCACTGCTCTCAAACGAGGATCAGGATAGGCTGGATATAAAAATTTCGGAAAATTTTCCTTTAGAAATACAAAAATCTTATCAGGACCTCAAAGCCAAATTTCAATCAAAAAAAACTGGTTTAAAGGTAAGCGCGTTTTTAATTGATATTTGTGGTCTGAAAGGGACTGTGTTTGGGGGAGCAATTATTAATCCCAATCAACCATTGGTTGTGTTGAATACCGGTAATGCAACTGCCGAGGATGTGCTTGGGTTAGCCAGTATTGTTAGAAATGCCGTTTTTGCCAAAACAGGCATTGTAATACCCATAGAGCCAGAGCTTATTGGCTTTAAAAAACCTGAAATTGAACACTATTTATCAATAAACCAATAAATGGTATAATAAAAAGCCAAAAACAATTAACTCAAATAAAATGAATATTAACATCAAAGCTACTAATACTACTTTAACTCCGACGATCAGAGAGAATATACACGATAAATTTGAGGTTCTGGAGTCATTCTTGCACCCCGAAGACAATATTTATGTTGAACTAGAAGAAGACAGCAAGCATAAAAGCGGCTTAACCAGCAGGGTAGAGGTAAATATTAAACCTCATGGCCACTATGCAGAAGGCTTAGGAAATGATTTTTACGAAGCCTTGGACTCGGTAATTCCAAAAATCAGAGAACAGTTGTCCAGAAATAAAGATAAAAAGGTTAGCTTAAGACGCAGGTTAGGTTCACTATTCAAAAGAAACTGGACGAAATAATTTATTATGTCATTTTTATCAAAACTATTTAATTTTCAAAACGACCCTTTAAAAACATACGGTGGCGAATTAGATCAAATAAATGGGTTTGCAGAGGAAATAGCAGCTTTAAGCCAAGAGCAAATTCAAGATGAACTGAGACAATATAAGGAAGAATTGGCAGGGCTGGATGATAGCGCGGTTTTTAAAAAACTCGGCCAAATCAGACCAAGAGTTTTTGCGTTAACCCGTGAGTCAGCTAAACGAAGTATTGGCCAGTTTCATTATGATGTGCAGATCATCGGCGGCATCGTCTTAGCAGAGGGAAAGATTACTGAGATGAAAACCGGTGAGGGAAAAACCCTTACTGCAACACTGCCTTTGGTTTTATATGCCCTTGCTGGAAAAGGTTCGCATCTGGTTACTGTAAATGACTACCTGTCTAGATGGCAAGCTAGCTTGAATGGTAAGATTTTTCACTATATGGGAATTTCGGTTGCTTCCATTCAACACGAACAATCATTTTTATACGACCCAACATACCAACCCGAAGCTGAAGAAATTGCCCGCTTAGAAGAGGAAACCACCGGGTTGGTTATGGATGTAAAGCATATGCGGCCAGTTTCAAGACGAGAGGCTTACGCAGCAGATATAACATATGGAACGAACAATGAATTTGGTTTTGATTATCTGCGAGACAATATGGCTCAGTCTGCAGATCGCTTGGTGCAACGAGACTTGTTTTATGCCATCGTTGACGAAGTAGACAGTATCTTAATTGACGAAGCTAGAACCCCTCTTATTATCAGCCAACCTGATTCTGATCCGACCGATAAATATATTCAGTTTGCCAAAATCGTAGACAGGCTCGAAGAAGGACAAGAAGATAAAGATGCCGGTACCCAAACCGGAGATTATATTGTAGATGAAAAACATAAAGCAGCCAGCTTAACTGATGACGGAATCTCCAAAATTGAAAAAATC
The DNA here is from genome assembly GCA_964532005.1 of uncultured Candidatus Saccharibacteria bacterium. Lineage (GTDB taxonomy): Bacteria > Patescibacteriota > Doudnabacteria > UBA920 > UBA920 > CAYQEU01. The sequence continues at coordinate 5,554 of CAZHER010000012.1, read as the reverse complement.
CTCAATGTCGCTAATATTTACGACACGACCAGCGGCGTTACCACTCTACACCACATAGTTCAGGCTTTAAGAGCGAAAACCTTATATAAAAAGGACCGGGACTACGTTGTTCGTGATGGAGAAATAATTATTGTTGATGAATTTACCGGTCGAATGATGTTTGGCAGAAGATACTCAGAAGGACTGCATCAAGCAATAGAAGCAAAAGAAGGGGTGAAAATTCAGCAGGAAAGTAAAACTTTAGCTACTATAACTTTTCAAAACCTGTTCAGGCTATACGGCAAGCTCTCGGGGATGACTGGTACAGCCAAAACCGAGGAAGAGGAATTTTTCAAAATTTATCGTTTGCACGTCGTGACTATTCCAACAAATAAGCCAATGGTTCGTGACGACCGATCTGACGTAATATACAAAACTCAGGAGGCAAAATTTGCTGCCATTGCAAGAGAAGTTAAAGAACGTCATGCTAAAGGGCAACCAATCTTAATTGGTACCGTAAGTATTGCAAAGAATGAGTTGCTTGCCGAAGAACTGAAAAAAATTGGTTTGCAGTTTGAAATGTTAAATGCAAAGAACCATGAAAGAGAAGCTCAGATTATTGCGCAGGCAGGTCGCCATGGAGCAATAACAGTTGCAACTAACATTGCCGGACGAGGCGTTGATATTTTGTTAGGGGGAAACCCGGTTGATAAGGATGAAGCAGAAGCAGTAAGAGAAGCTGGGGGTTTATATGTGATAGGAACCGAACGTCACGAATCCCGACGTATAGACAACCAGTTAAGGGGTCGGGCGGGTCGCCAGGGTGACCCTGGGATGTCTCAATTTTTCGTTTCTATGGAAGATGACCTAATGAGGCTATTTGGTGGCGAAAGAATGAAAAGTATGATGAACCGCCTAGGCATTCCTGATGACCAACCAGTGGAAGCAAAATTAGTTTCCAAGTCAATTGAATCAGCCCAGAAAAAAATTGAAGGTTTAAACTTTGACACTAGAAAACACGTTTTGGAATTTGATGATGTATTAAATCATCAGCGAACCGTAATATACAAACAGCGCCGTCGATACCTAACAATGGATTCTAATACGGAAGCCCAAGAAGAACTCAAAGAAGAAATACTTTCCATTATTGGCAAAGAAATAGAAGCTATGGTTGTGGAAACATACTCCACAGAGGAAAACCAGAATCAAGCTTTGAATAAAATTATAGAAAGTGCCAACACAATGGTTCCGTTGCCATCGAACAGTAAAAATTTGGTAACTCAGGAGATAGAAAATGCTGCTAATAAGGAATTTGCAGTTACAGACCAAATTGTTAAGCTTGCCAAAGATGTTTTTGAAACTAAAGAACAGGAGATAGGGAAGGAACTATACAGTCAAATACAAAGACATATTATATTACAAGCAATAGATAATTTATGGATGGAGCATTTGGATACCATGGATCATTTGCGTGATTCTGTTCGACTTCGCGGTTATGGACAAAGGGATCCTTTGGTAGAGTATAAGAAGGAGGGTCATATTATGTTCCAAAGATTGCTGTCAGATATTAATAGACAAATAGCTTTTACGGTTTTAAAAGTTACAGTTCAGGCACAACCACAGCCTTCTGAACTACCTTCAAATGTGACCTTAAGCGCTCCTGGGCAACAAAGCACCCAGACTTCTGTTTCTGACCCATCAGCCTCCAGCATAGGAAGGAATGACCCATGCCCTTGTGGAAGTGGCAAGAAGTATAAAAAGTGTGGGTTAATCAACTCGCCTGAACACCAGCAAAACATGGTAAAACAATAAATGAAAACAGGAATAATAATAGTAGCCATAATTATCTTGCTTACATGGGCCCCGTGGATGGATGATAATGTTTTAAGAGATAAAATTATTGAGTCGGGAATAGCCAGGCAAGATGGCACTATAAATCAACAAGGGGAAGCTCTATGCAATTATGAAGTAAAGATGTTTCCCTTTGGCAGACTTATGACCAGTTGTGAAGGAAATCATTTTGTTACCTTCTGGGGGTTGATTTTATAGCACAGATAAGGCAAAATGAATTTTAAGAATTAATTAACCATGACGAGATGAAAGATTTTCAAAGAAAAGAACCAACAAAAAACGAAAAAATGATTTTTGAGCTAGCAATGCACCAGCAATCAATGGACCGCAGTACTGCTACTAACTCCGCTTTTATAGCAGCAGTTGCTTTAATGCAAAATATTGACCCAAAAAAAGTTGCAGAGTACCTTACAACAGGACATGATAAAATAAAAGAGTATAGTGACAAGATTAATCAAGCAATTGCGGAAATTGAAAAAGCTGAGCAAGACAAAAAGAAAGAACAAGCTCAAGAACCTAAAACAGAACAAGAAAAATAACTAATGGGTAGCACAAAAAGAAACAACACTTCAATTAGATTGCCGTTACACATAAAGCCAGAACACTACTGGCTTTCTTTGGTTCCCAACTTTGCCAACTTCACCTTTACAGGCCAGGAGACAATAACGCTTGAACTGAAAAAACCTGATTCTAAAATATTACTCCACTCAAAAGATCTAATCATAAAAGAAGTCTTTATTACAGATGGTGAAAAAGATTGGCCTGCTAAAGTTAGTTTTGATAAAGACGATGACTTGGTTATTCTAAACTTTACACAACTGCTCCCCAAAGGTGCATATAATTTGTATCTAACATTTGCTGGTGTTCTCGATAACAAAATGAGAGGGTTTTACCGCAGTGAATATTTAAACAACGGTAAAACGGAACATATTGCGGTAACTCAATTTGAACCAACTGATGCCAGAAAAGCTTTTCCATGTTTTGACGAACCAGCAATGAAAGCTTCTTTCTCGCTGGAGACAATAGTGCCTTCTGGAATGGAGGCTATTTCTAATACAACCATTACAAGCAAAATTAGACAAAAAAATGGCTTAATTAAAGTTAAATTTTCCTCTACCCCTGTAATGTCTACGTATCTTCTAGCTCTTGTTGTTGGCAAATTCGAATTTATAGAGGATCTAAGCGATGACGGTATTACTGTTAGAGTATGGACCACTCCGGGTAAAAAATTCCAAGCCAAATTTGCATTAGAAACAGCCAAAGGTGTTCTTACATACTTCAATAGATATTTTAAGATCAAATACCCTTTGCCTACCCTTGATCTGGTTGCAATTCCGGATTTTGCTGCAGGAGCAATGGAAAACTGGGGAGCTGTTACTTTTAGAGAAACTGCAATTTTGGTTGATCCCAAAAATACTTCTACATTAACTAAGCAATGGGTCGGCTTAGTAATTGCGCATGAGTTGGCTCATCAATGGTTTGGTAATCTGGTTACAATGAAATGGTGGACCCACTTATGGCTGAACGAGGGGTTTGCCAGTTTTATTTCTTATTACGCCGTCGATCATTTGTATCCAGAATGGAATATGTGGAGCCAATTTGCCAATTCTGAATTAGGTCCAGCGTTGCAGTTGGACAGCCTGAAGAATACCCACCCTATCCAAGTCGAGGTTTATAACACAAATGAAATAAATGAAATTTTCGATGAGGTGAGCTATGCCAAAGGTGCGACTGTTTTACGAATGCTTGCAGATTATTTGGGGGAAATCAAATTTCGTGACGGGTTAAGACATTACTTAAAAAAGTATCAGTACAACAATGCATCCACAGAAAATTTGTGGCAATCACTAGAAACGGTTTCGCGAAAGCCGGTTAGGAAAATAATGAATAATTGGATAACTTGTGAGGGATACCCGCTTTTGTCTGTCACGGAACAAAAGAATAAACTTGTTATCTCGCAAAAAAGATATCTAGCCGATAAAAAACAAAGGGCTGATAACAAAGTAATGTGGTCGGTACCAATAAGTATTTCTACTGAAAAAACAAAATTAAAAATAGTTTTAAACAACAAGAAAGCTTTAATATCAAAGCCAAAAGGGACTTACACCAAGTTTAATTTTGGAGAAGTTGGGATGTACAGAACCAAATACGGTCCGGGACTATTAAAAAATCTAGTACCAGCCATAGCAAAACAAGCCATTCCTCCGGCTGATAGGCTTGGCATATTGCGCGATTACATTGCATTAGCCAGAGCTGGGGAAATATCCACGGACAGGGTTCTGGATTTAGTGTTAGGTTATAAGAATGAACAAAAATACACTGTGTGGATGGAAATTGGTGCGACTCTGGGACAAATAAACCATATTTACAAAAATGAAAGATTTGGTGAAAAACTAAGAGCGTTCACAAAAGAAATTTTTACTCCTATAACAAACCAGCTCGGCTGGGAAGCCTTACCTGATGAACCAACCAGTACTGGATTGCTCAGAAGCTTTGCTTTATATAGAGCCGGCCATTATGGCAATGAGGAAGTGATACAAAAGGCTCAAAAGTTATTCTTGAATTTTTTAAACAAAAAAATTGCAATACCAGCAGATCTAAGATCGGTTGTTTATAATCTAGTTGCGGAAAATGGTTCCATAGAAGAATATAACAATTTGCACAAGCTCTATCGCAAACAGACATTGCAAGAGGAAAAAAACAGAATTGCCCGGGCCATGGCGCTATTTCCCAATGAAAAACTGCTCAAAAAATTCTTAAATTTCGCAATATCCAAAGAAGTTCGAATGCAGGATGCACCGTTGCTTATAGCAATGGCGTGGAACAATAAAATGTCTGGGGAAATAGTCTGGAAGTTTCTGGTAAAAAATTGGAAAGAGTTGCTGAAACGGTATGGCGACGGCGGGCATCTTTTGGTAAGGCTGGTTGACCCTATGGGCAACTTTGTCTCTGAAAAACAAGCTAGAATGGTAAGTAAATTTTTCAAAACTGCAAAGGCGCCAGGCGCCGAACGCACAATTCAGCAAGCTATCGAAGAGATTAGGATACAGGCAAGCTGGCATAGTCGTGATCTGGCCAAGGTTTCAAAGTACATAAATAGTATTAAAACCTAACTTTTGCAAGGCTTGGCAAAATAGCAAAAACTCCTTATACTTCTTGTCATGAGACAAATTTTCAAAAACTTAATTTTTCTATTTCTAATTTTGGTTCTTGCAGCCGGTGCATCTTGGATAGTTTGGCCAAAAGGCAGCAGGATAATGCTGGCACCAAACGGCGGCCCTTTCCACCAAACCTTCTATACCCGGCTGGGACTAGACTTGCAGGGCGGGTCTCACTTAGTTTATAAAGCGGACTTTGGAGACATTCCAACGGAACAGCGCCGTGAAGCCATGTCAGCGGCTAAAAACACAATTGAAAAAAGAGTAAATAGATTTGGGGTTTCTGAACCTCTTGTTCAAGTTGAGGGTCAGGACAAAATCGTTGTAGAGTTACCAGGGATTAAAAATATTGATGAAGCCATCAAGGAAATTGGCCAAACTCCATTCGTAGAATTCCGCCTGTTTGATGAAAACGCCGAACCAAAAGCAACCGTAGACGAAAGCGGCACGGTTAAGGTGGATCCCATGAGCCAATACGTATCAACAGGACTTTCGGGGAAGCATCTAAAGCGAGCAACTGCAGACTATCAACAACAGGGGACTGGAAAAAGTCTGACAAACGAAGT
>CAZHER010000011.1:21777-26397 GCA_964532005.1 uncultured Candidatus Saccharibacteria bacterium | reverse complement strand
TACAAACTTTTGTCAGAACGCTTCGAAACAACCTCTTCCAAAATTGGTCGACGTTTCCATACTGCCTGCTCTATTTCTTTTAGTTTTTGAATTATAGATTTTGAGGATTCGGGGGAAGGCTCAGAACCGGAGGAAGAGTCCATAAAAATTAGATACAACCTTAGCAAAACTAGGAACAATTCTACACCCAAACTCAAAAACCAGCAAGACCTGTCAATTATTGAGGTATTGACATTGACCTATACTGCAAACTTTGCTATATTATCCAAGGACTTTGCAGTCCTACCTGACACAGCAGGTACGGAGTTTCCTACATTATCTGTGTAGGATTTTATTGTATATGGTGCCTATGGTGTAGTGGTAACACGACGCTCTGTGGCAGCGTGGTCACGGGTTCGATCCCCGTTAGGCACCCCAGCAAAAAGCATCTCGCAAACCGAGATGCTTTTTGCTATATTATCTATAGACAAGTAAACTTAAAAAATATGAAAATCAAAGTGGAGCACCAAACTTTTCCTGGAGCCATATGGATAATAGGCTGGCTGTTTACCATAGGTTTCTTACACCTTAGCTTTTGGAAAGGTGTCCTGGCCATAATTATCTGGCCGTACTATTTAGGTACGTTCTTGGGTTAAATCCCGTACGCTCAAATAAATTTTAATTATATGAACGGCTTTAAAAACAATATTGAAAGTTTGGTTCTAGAAAATGAAAACTTTCGCAAAGTAGTTTACACTGCAAAATTCAGCCAATTGGTAGTAATGAGCCTAAAACCCAAAGAGGAAATCGGATTCGAAATACACGATGTTGACCAATTTTTCAGATTCGAACAAGGATCGGGAAAAGTTGTCATAGACGAAACTGAATATACCGTGGGCAATGGTGATGCAGTTATTATTCCGGCTGGCAGCAAACATAATGTCATCAATACATCAGACACAAGCCCATTGAAACTTTACACCTTATACTGCCCTCCGCACCACCAGGATGGCACTGTACACGAAAACAAAACCGATGCCGCAGCAGATACTGAACATTTTGACGGCAGCACCACAGAAAATTTATAAAACAAAAAGACCCTGTATGGCAGGGTCTTTTTGAAAACTAAAATTTAGTTATCATCGCCGGATTCGGTATCATTGTCGTCATGACCTTCTTCATGCTGACCATGATCGTCGCCGGATTCATCTTCATCTGAATCATCGTCGTCAACTTTTTTAGTACGACAATCCTTTTTATCTTGCTTGCCATCTTTCTTGGCGGCTTTAACAGCTTCTTTCATTGCCTTCTTGGCGGCTTTAACTTCTTCACGAGTAGCGTCGCTATCTTTGACAGCTTCAAAATCTGCTTTAGCTTTTTTTACAGCTTCCTTAGTAGCAGCTTTTGATTCTTTAACACATGCTTTTACTTCTTTTGCATTTGGCTTAGGCAGGTCGCCTGAGTTACAATCTCCAGTTTCTGCAGCTTCGCGAGCATCTTTAGCAGCTTTAACCGCAGCCTTTCTTGCTGCAACAGCTGCTTCGCGAGCATCTTTGAAAGCTGCTTTGGCTGCGTCTTTATCGCCGCCAGACTTTATAGCTTCACGAAAAGCTTCGTTGGCTGTACGTATATCTTCACGAAACTTCTTTTCCGCTTCTCTTACAGCTTCGTTGAAAGTTTTATTGGCTTCCCTTTTTGCTTGCTTGCAAGCTACTGTGTCTGTTGTAGAACTGTTTGTGCTGGCTTCTGCACGAAGCGCAGCTGTTGGAACAATAAGCCCAAACATCATCACTACAACTACGAACTTTTGGAAAAAATTCATTTTTGTTTCCTGTTAATTATTAACTTATATATATTATATCACATTTCAAACGTTTTTTCAAGTTATAAAATTCTGCTATCATTAATATATGAATTCATACCAATGGTACGCAGAACTGATAAAACCTGAGTGGGCACCTCCAGCATGGCTGTTCGGCCCTGTTTGGACTGTGTTATACCTGATAATCGTTTTAACCTTTGGGTATGTTACACTTTCTTACTTTAAAGGAAAGATTTCTTTTATTGTTTTTCTTCCTTTTATTTTAAACGTTATTTTTAATTTAATTTTCACCCCAATTCAGTTTGGATTGAAAAATCTACCCCTTGCTACATTAGATATTTTTCTGGTACTGGCAACTTTAGTATGGGCAATTATAGCAATTTTTCCTTTTTCTAGAACCGTAGCTCTTGCCAGTATCCCCTACTTACTGTGGGTAACTTTTGCTACTGTCCTGCAGACAACTATTACTTATTTAAATTCAAAATAGTATTTTTGAATTTTGGACTGACTCTTGCAATTTTTCACAAATTGTGCTATAATATATACACAATAAACAAAATAAAGAGCCTAAATAGCTTATTATTTATATATTTGAAACAAAATAACAACTAAAATCGTTAATTTAAATAGAAGTATTTATATCTTTTATTTATTTTAGAAAGGCTTAACAATGCAAAAATTCAATGAACTCAGCCGGAAAATTGCTGCCCTTCTAGCCATTGTAATAATGGCTGGTGTTGGATTTACCGGTAATTATGCTTCTGCTGCCACTGGAAGCACAACTAGCGACGAAGGAACAGCACCAGTCAACTGTTTGGTCGCACCATGTTATGAAGCGAATATTATCTCGCCTGAAAAAGGAGAAACTTGGAAAGTTGGCAAAAAATACAAAATAGCTTGGACCAACTACTCCGAATACGGAGACACGGCATATATTATGTTGCAGTTTGCTACAACAAGCTCAATAATAGATCCTACAGTTCAATATATTGCTGGACCAGTAAAAAATAATGGTTTGTATGTTTGGGAAATACCAGAAACACTTAGCAATAGTTTTCTAGATAAAAAAGTTGAAATATCTGTTTATTTCCCGGGCCTCGGCAGATCTGCAACCAGCTCTCCATTCTTTATTTCCAGTTCAGACACAACCAAACCTCTTACCGTAACCAGCCCTAAGGCCGGATCTGTGTATGGATATAATTCTAAAAACACAATTCCAATTCGCTGGGCACCTTCTAGTTCCCGCACAAAAATTCCTCCTTTGACAAACTATGTCACCATAACTTTGAGCCCTGACTGGGCATGCGTTGGTGGGCCAGCAGTTACCTGCCCTGCGGCAGATGTAGCCCCTTATGTAATTGCCGAGCAGGCACGAAATAATGGGGAGTATAATTGGGAGATTCCATCCAACCTTGGCGCCATGTTCAAGGACAGAGATGTAAAAATTACAGTTTACGTATATTCTACTGGAAAATCTGCTAACAGCGGCAATTTCAAAATTGCTGGCACGCCTCAAACAACTGATGGGATAAATGTCACCAGTCCTAAAGCTGGCAGTGAATACAAATTAAGAGAGCGCCTGCCAATTAAATGGGACTACACGGGCAGCCCTCTGAATATGGGCAGATTTGTAAAAATTAGCTTGGTCAGTTCTGTAAGTTGTTTAGAAACACCGATGTCCAGTTCTACAAATGATGTTGTTAATTGCTTGCGCCCTACTCCAGAGCCTTATGTAATAACATATAAAACTCGCAATACAGGTAAATACACTTGGAAAATTCCAAAAGATCTAGATAGCATGTATTTTGGAAATGTAAAAATTTTAGTAGAGGACATTAATACAAACGCTACGGGTACTAGCGGTGAATTTGCAATTTCCAGCAAAGATATAAAGACATTATCTATTTCCCCTGCGAGCATGCCAAATGGATCTGCGAACCAAAACTATGAACAATACTTTACCGCCACTGGTGGCACAGCTCCATATTATTGGTCTGCTTCTATTACCCAAAGCCGGGTGACATATTCCATGAACGAGTTGACCGGAAGATTCTTCGCCTCCCCTACCATGCCGGGACTCTGGTATGTCACAGTTAATGTAAAGGATAGCGAGGGTCGCAGTACCAGCAAACTGTACTCTTGGTATATAGAAGCTCAACCCACGGCAGCACACCCCGAGGGGAGCATTATTTTGGGATCTGAAAATGATCCGACTTCGGTATTCTTAATTACGAAAAAAGACGGAACTCTTGGACGGATGGCTTTCCCCAGCGAACCTGTATTTATGTCTCATGGATACAAGTGGAACAAACTTGTACCCAGCAGTCTGCAAGACCAACAACTCCCTATTCTGGGAGGGATAAGATTTGCTCCAGGAAGCCTTATAAAACCAAACCAAGGGGCTGACTTCCAAGCCTCACGAACAATTTATCTGGTAGTTGATGAAAAAACTGTCAGACCATTTGCAACATACGATGTATTCATTCAAATGGGTTACAAAGCCGATATGGTTTGGAGTGTTAGCACGGGTATACTGTCCAGTTATGAAGTAGGACAAGCAATCTTTAATGTAGGACGCCATACAGACGGAACAGACGTCATGGATACTAACGGCAGAGTATACTATATAGACAACGGGAAGCTGAGAGATTATGAAAGTATTGCTGCTTATAATTCTTGGCACACTTTCGACAATGACTTTAGCAGGGTTGTACTAATGAATACAGCAGACAAACAGTTGCCTATAGGATCACCAATCGGATTGCGATATTATCCTAATTAGTACTAACAAAAAACTGCTGGCATAAAGCCAGCAGTTT
>CAZHER010000011.1:0-21767 GCA_964532005.1 uncultured Candidatus Saccharibacteria bacterium | reverse complement strand
AGCAGTTTTTTTATTTTCTATATAAATACCAAGGCGTAGACTATCCAGAACACTAAAGCTAAGTCATTTTTAAAATAAGGGGTGTCAATAAGGCCGTGGAGAATTATTGCTATTAAGAATAAGACCAATCCTGCTTTCCATACATCTCGACGACTGCGAAAACTTTTATACAAACCATACCCAGCTAGTCCCAAAAAGCTCGCTAATCCAAGGAGTCCTGTATCAGTCCAAAAATTCAAAATAATGTTATGAGGAGAATTATAATGATCCAGATTTGGGTCTGTGTTGTATCGATCCCAATTGCCACCAAATCCTAGAAGACCTTTACCCAACACAGGACTGTCACTAATCATCTTAACTCCGGTTTCCCACAAGCTAAATCGGGCCACTGCTGACTTCTCGCCATAAAAAGGGAGTATAATGCGGTAGCGCAAGTTAGGAATTGAAAATACTACTATTGCACAAACAACTATCCCGACCAAAGTAGCATAAAGAAATTTTTTACTGGCCATAAAAATCCCGTAAACAACTGCGGCAGCGGCAAAACCGATCCACCCCCCACGTGACAAAGACAAAAACAGCCCTATAACGCCTAAAATCCATGCCATTGAAGTCAATAAAATTTGTTTGTTAAGCCATGATTGACTCAATTCTAATTTTCGAAACAGATCAGGAATAAGAAATGCCAGAATTGGGGTCAAAAATAATGCTAATCCATTGGGATGCACAAAAAATCCAATGGCTCTTTTAGGCTCTGCGGCATTCCCTAGCCAATCAGGAGGAAGACTGAGTAAAGTTGTGTACTGGACAATAGCGAGAATGCCGCAAGCAGCAGCAAAAACATACATAGCAGTTTGCATACCTGCATGAACTTTTGAACTATTGGCCGAAATATATCTAAGTAGAAAGAATACAGCTATAGGCTGGGCAAATAAAACAATAAACTGCCCTGCTTTCGGCATACTAAAGCCTCCAATAAACAAGCTTAGAAATCCAGCAATAAAAAAGAGTGTGGCCAGCCAAAATAAAATCCTGTCCCTGGTATAGGAAAATTCCAAAAAGTCTTTTAATCGATTTTTGTAACTAATCCAGACAATGGCTACGACAATAACCACACCGAGCCACACCATCAAAAAATTGAGCGGTAACCCCAAAATGTTAAAGCGCCAAACATACAATGGCGCCAAAAGCAAAGTTAGAGCAAATAAGTAGGACATACGATTAACCAAAAAAGTAATCTTTAAAGTCGCTTCTGTATATATCAACTGTGGCGACGAAAATAGCCATAAGTATTGGCCCTATTAAAAATCCGAGAATTCCAAAAAATTCCAACCCACCGATTACGCTCAACAAAACTAACAAAGGATGGAGCTTGGTTTCTGAACCGACCAACTTAGGTCCAAGAAAATTATCAATTAAACCAACTGCGAAGAAACCCCAAATTGACAACCCTAAAGCTTGAGGGAACTGCCCTGTAATAATCAAGTACGCTACAGCTGGCACCAGTGAGATAGCTGTTCCTATTGTCGGTACAAGTGCAGCCAGAATAGTAAAGAACCCCCACAACACCGGGTTTGGAACACCAAAAATAAAAAATCCTGTTGTTGCGATCACGCCCTGCGCAATTGCAGTAAGAAATTGACCTTTAATTACTCCATTTACCGCCTGAACAATTCTTCCAAATAAAATATCTTCCTGTTTTGTAGCCATTGGGGAAAGATCCAAAAACAATTTTTTTATTTGTGCGCCATCACGAAGAAGATAGAACGTGGTGAATAAAACCAGAAATATTGCCAAAAAGAAACTGGCAACATTAGAAACAATCAACGAAACAGAATTGAACGCACTGGAAGTAAATTTGCTAATAATACTACTTAAATCTTTGGTGGCGTTTTCCACTACGCTGCGCAGCTCAAACGGAATACTTTCTATGATATGGTCTTTATCTATAACCAAATCGCCAGACTGGAGACGGTCAACCAATCCAGAAATCTCCCCTACCAAAAGCCGACCCGCAATTGTAAAAATAAGAATAATAATTGATGCAACAATAATAATTGCCAAGAGCGCTGAAACTGTCGGAGATTTTACCAAAGCAGAAATTCGCTTGTGCAAAGGATCGATTAGGATAGCCAAAATTATACTGGACGCCAAAATACTAACGAACGGCTGTAAAACAAAAGCTACAAGCACAATTAAAATGAAAAGGAAAACAAAAAATGAGATAATTTGAAGTCTTTTGTATGGCATATTTAAGCTATTTTTAGGTATTTCTAGTATAGCAAAAACTTCGCGGTTGTCATATAATTGTATATAAATCTTTGCAAGGGGCAAAGACTTTAGCAATAAAACAAACCGGGAGGATTCATACATCATGGACATGATAAGTGGCGGTGCTGTTGCTGCACAACCAGAATTCATAAGGCTGGATCCGGACAAAAAAAGTCCAAGGGTCTCTGAATTCGAAAACAAACTCAGCAGCATGGTTGTTGGTCAAGAAAGAGCAGTCCGCCAAATGAGTGGACTATACCAAATCTTTTTAGCCGGCATGAGCGGCCCAAACCGACCAATAGGCAATTTACTGTTTCTTGGTCCGACTGGATCAGGGAAAACCAAAACGGTAGAGGCTGCAGCAGAAATACTGCTCGGTTTTTCAAATAGTGTTGTGAGAATTGACTGCGCCGAATATGCCCATTCTGACGACATTGCGAAGCTCGTCGGGTCTCCGCCAGGATTTCTGGGACATAGAAGTACTACTCCAATACTGACCCAAGAAAACCTGGACTGGCATCACAATGACGAACACAAACTAACCTTTCTACTGTTTGATGAAATTGAGAAATCCAGCTATGCGCTCTGGCAACTGCTGCTTGGCATCTTAGATAAAGCAACTTTGTCTCTAGGAGACAACAGAAAAGTTAACTTCTCTAAGTGCATAATTGTAATGACTTCCAATCTTGGCGCACGGCAAATGAGCGAACTGATAAACGGCGGGGTTGGCTTTGCTCCCAGCAAAAAGAACAAGAACGATTCCGAAACTGACCAAAAGATCTACCAGGTTGCAGTTGAAGCGGCCAAAAAAACTTTCTCTCCAGAGTTTATGAACCGCATAGACAAAACCGTGGTGTTCAGAAGTCTTCGGACCGAGCATTTGCAAGACATACTCTACCTCGAACTTGGGGCAGTACAAAAACGGATCACAGAAAACGTCGAAACCAAATTTGTTTTTAAATGCTCGGATGACGCTTTGAACTTCTTGCTGAAAGAAGGCACAGATCCACAGTACGGTGCCCGTCACCTCAAAAGGTCAATCGAACGATTTATCGTATATCCTCTGTCCAACCTTGTTGCCACTAGGCAAATAGAAACCGGAGATGTTGTCGAAATCCGTTTCAGCCAAAGTAAACAAGGGTTGATTTTTATAAGACACGAAGGTCAAATGCTAGTATGTTAGAACTTTGTGTTTTCATAATTTGCCGGGGACTTGCATTTTTCGCAGGTTTCCGGTATAGTTTTGTTTAAGACTAGTCGCCTGACAGTTCGCACAGCGGCTATTTTTTTTTGAAAACTCCCCTAACCCCATATTAAAAACTGTATGAAAAGAGACAATATCAGAAACGTTGCAATTATTGCCCACGTTGACCATGGTAAAACCACATTAGTTGATGCCATGCTCAAGCAAACCGACACTGTAAAAAACGATGGCGGCGATTTAATAATGGACTCGGGAGATCTTGAACGCGAGCGCGGCATTACTATTACAGCCAAGAATGCCTCATTAGAATATAAGGGGGTTCGGGTAAATATTGTTGATACTCCTGGTCACGCGGACTTCGGTGGAGAAGTTGAGCGTACTTTGAAAATGGCAGATGGGGTTTTGCTCTTAGTAGATGCCAAAGAAGGGCCAATGCCACAAACTAAATTTGTTCTGAAAAAAGCTTTAGAATTGGGGCACCGTGCAATTGTCGTCATAAATAAAGTAGACAAACCGGATGCCCAGCCTGATGAAGTTATTAACAAAACTTTTGATCTGTTTGTCTCCTTGCATGCTACCGACCAACAGTTGGACTTCCCTATTATATACGCTAGCGGAGCTAAAGGACTGGCTTCAAAAAATTTGGATGAAGTGCTTTCAGCTTTAAATTCTGGTGTGGACATACCCAATGAAAACTCTAATATTACCCCGATATTCGATGCCATAATAGAGCATGTACCAGCTCCTGAAGTTGCTATGGACGACCCATTTGCCGTTCTAATTCTTGCACTTCGCTCAGATAACTATAAGGGGAAGATCGGGATTGGAAAAATTCAATCTGGTTCAGTCAAGAAAAGCCAGTCAGTGGTAAAAATCGACCGTGATGGCAAACAGACATCGGGCAAAATTTCAACCCTGCAAATGTACCGAGGGCTTGTACCAACAGAAGTAGATGAAGCTGTTGCTGGAGATATCGTGGCTTTGGCCGGATTCGACGATGTGCAAATTGGTGATACTATTGCCGACTCTGCCAATCCAACTCAAATCCCTCCAGTAGAAATCGAACAGCCGACTATTAAAATGACTTTCGGAGTTAACACCTCCCCATTTGCAGGCCGGGAAGGAAAATTGGTTACTTCTAGAAATATCCGTGACCGTTTATTTAAAGAGTTGGAGACTAATGTGGCCTTAAAAGTTGAAGAAGCTACTGGTGACAGTTTTCTGGTGTCCGGGCGTGGCGAGTTGCACTTGGGAGTTCTAATTGAAACCATGAGGCGCGAGGGATTTGAACTCCAAGTCTCCCAGCCTCAAGTTATTTTTCATGAAGAGGATGGCCAAAAAATGGAGCCATATGAAATTCTTACTGTAGATGTCCCTGGAGAGCACCAAGGTGTTGTAATCGAAGAAATTGGGCGCCGTGGCGGAGAGCTACAACATATGGACTCCGATGCCAATGGAGAACTGCACGCAGAGTACCTCATACCAACCCGCGGACTGATTGGACTGAAAAACCTGTTACTTACTCGTACCCGCGGTACAGCCATCATTAACAACTTGTTTGATTCGTATAAACCAGTCCATGATATTGACTTGCGCGGTAACGAACACGGTTCAATTATCGCTTCCGAAGCAGGGACTTCCAATGCTTATGGCTTGAATAATGCCCAAGAACGAGGAGTAATGTTTATCGGTCCTGCTGTGGATGTCTATGAAGGAATGGTTGTTGGAAAAAATGCTTTAGATGCAGACCTGGAAGTAAATGTTTGCAAAACCAAAAAACTTACCAACATGCGTTCCTCAGGCGCCGATGAAGCTCTAATCTTAACCCCGCCAAAAGAAGTAACTTTAGACTTTGCGCTAGAATATATTGGTCCCGACGAACTGGTAGAAGTAACTCCCCAGAGCGTACGAATTAGAAAAAGACTTTTGTCAGCAGTGGAACGAAAACGTGCCGGGCGAAACTAAACTAAAAACTCCCCTTTTGGGGAGTTTTGGAAATCTCTAAGTGGTCGTTTTTACATGAAAGCGGCCATTGGCGCCAATAAGGCTAAAATGATAGCAACAATTGTTACTATACGAACTGTTCGATTTTTCATAAGTAATTTACTGTTGCCCTCCAGAACTTAATTTCTTATATATAGTATAGCACAAATTTCACTTTTTTACAAGAGATGTAGATTTACCCTATAAAATCTGGGCCAAAATGAGGTCCATTATCGGCCTAGCAGGCGTTGATGAGGTTTTTAGCTCTATATCCATATCTTCTAGCCGCTTTAATATAACTTTCACTTTTTCCCCTGTAAACCTGGAACAAATTTTCCTTAACTGGTAAAGCCGTCCGCTTTTCCAGCCAGTTTGTAATAATACTTCTTGGTCTGAGGTACGACGGGTTTGGAAATCCTGCATAATCAAGATATTTCTAAATTGATCGGCCATCAAAGCATTGAGCATAATAAGTTTTGCTTTGTCATCCCCTGCCGAGTCGTTCTCTGTCATAAATTTATCCAAAGCAGTAAAAACTTTTTTGCTGTTCTTGTCCGCTATTGCATTTATGACATGCCATACGTCTATGGAATTATTTTTTTTCACCAACAGACTTACTGCATCCTCGGAAATCTCTCTCCCATCGCAGTAAGCAACCAATTTTTGCAATTCATTGTCCAACAGTGTTAGATCTACTACTGGCTTCTCCCAATAAGCTGCTGGCTCTGGGACTAATACTTCTAGCATTAGTTCTGTCGCAGGCTTGCTAATGGTCGCGCCATGAATCTGGGCACGTTTTTCAATCCATGCTGGGATTTGAGAGAGTTCTGGGGGATCAAAAATTTTTATTTTCACTAATTCGCTTTTAGACAACTCGGCCAAACTCCCAGTTTTCTTTGGCAGCGAATTTTCCAAAATTACTATTTCCGCTGTCGCGTTCAGAAGCTGTGCTACGTTCTCCAGAAGGCCGCTTTTGGCTATTGAGTTATCAAAAATAAATATTTGAGACGGCCCAAACAAAACCGTTCCATTCAATTTCTCCAATTCAGGAAAAGGGCCATTTTCTAAAATTCGAAAAGACTCTGCCTCTGAAATTTTAACCAGACTATTCAACTCCTGCTCTTTAGAAAACGTGTCGGCTCCATAAAAAATTCTAATCATAAGTTCTATTGTAGCAGGTCGCATAAGGGTTGAAAAATAAGCCAAAATAAGCTAGAATAAATGGGATTTAGAATTTTTGCGCCCGTAGCTCATCTGGATAGAGCGTCTGGCTTCGAACCAGAAGGTAGTAGGTTCAACTCCTGCCGGGCGCACCAGTTTTCATCAAGCGGAAATTCCGCTAGAATAGCAAAGTATTTTAATGCCGAGGATCGGTAGCTCAGTTGGTAGAGCAGGTGCCTCTTAAGCACTCGGTCGTGGGTTCGAGTCCCACCCGATCCACCAAAAAACTGCTAATGAATAAAATATATACTCTTATTTTTACAGCTCTTATCTTAATAATCGCCAATTTATTTTGGCGAGGTATGGTTGTATCTCAAAACTCATGGGACTATATAACAGTAGTTGGTCCTGATAGCAATATAAGATGCGCACCTTATGAGATTACAAGTGAAAAGGTAAAAGGATTTCCTTTTGCATTTTATGGGAACAGCGAAATTTCACCGGGTTGCGGATTTGGCACTTTTTTTAATAAATCTACCTTGCTATTTAATATAATCAGCTGGATACTAATTTTGAGCCTAATTTATATAATAAGCAGTGGGCATAATAAAGATAAAGCTTCTAGCCCAATTCCATAAATGATTTTCATTCACTATAATTAAATCCACCAAAAAACTGCTTAGGCAGTTTTTTTATTTATGTTAAAATTACATATATACCTATGGCTTCTAAAAGACCTAACTTAGAATCTGGAGACAGTTCTTTTCTTAATTCTGTAGAAACTGAATCAGAAAGAGAAAAGTCTGAGCTCAAGCCCCACGAATTGCGTGCCATTGAACTTACCAAGGATATGCATGTTTTTGAATATGGGAAACTGGAGCAGGATCATCCTGTCAGCCAGTATGTTAAGCGGTTATTTGCTAGATTGCCCAACAAACAAGGACAAATTAAAGAAATTTTGATATGCCCCGACTGGCACGAGCCCAATGCCAGCGCCATGCCGGATGGGACAATAATGATAAGTTCTGGACTAATTAAAGAAGCAGAAACAGAAGAAGCTCTTATTGGGGTTTTAGCACATGAAAAAGTGCATAATGAACGTGAGCATCATCAAAAACAAAGAAACGGGCTAACACTGGATTCTATCAAAGCTGGTCTTAGACAAATTAGCATTGCCAGGGCACATGAATACGAAGCAGACTTAAGAGGTGCCCTTGTAGATATGGAAGAAGCCAATCTAAACCCATTGGGATACAAAATTTTTCTTGAGAAATTATACAAACTAGATACTGGTGGATATGGGATCACTCACGGTTCAAGTATGGACAGGGCTTTAAACATTTCCAGCGCAGTCCATATGGTGGATTTAAGATCAATTGCTCAAGATTTGCACCCAATTGAAACCCCAATCACAGACCAGCTAACTGAAATGAAATTCCAATACTCGAGAAGGGCTATAATCAGAAGGCCGGCCAGTGCCGAGACCACTCCTGAACGAATACAGCAAGCCCGCGACAAAAGAGCAGCTATGGTTGAACAAATACCTGCCCAAGAAATACCTTTGGCCATGCAGTTTGTTAAAACCTATCTAGATCTCCACAAAAAAAACAAAGACGAAGATCCGGATGACAGCGCTGCTTTTCATAAACTTATAAAAAGGTTTGACGAAACTCTCATACCAGAACGGTTCCAAAATACGGATCGGAAAATAGTTAAACTTTTTGCTCTTAGCCTGTTTTGTAAACTACCGCCCAATGAACAAAAATACTATCTCTCTGACGACTATTTAGATATACAAACGATTGTTGAATCTCAGGAGTCTCTAAAACATACAGAAGAAGTACTTGCAGATTATCTAAGCACGGTGGAACTAAACTATTCATCAACTGGACCAGGGATTATCTATGAAATAATAAAAAATGTAAACGCACAAAAAGTCTTTAAAAATACGGATGAATGGGATTTAAATGGTATTAAAGAGTTTGCAGATCGGTATACTGCTTTAATACTGTCGATCCAAGAAAAATATAGTCCAGCAAAACCCGAAACTGAAGAGTCAATCAGAGAAATCATTGCTTCGCAATTTATTAATATTGCACATACAGAAGTTAAGCCTGAGCTGGCTGAAGCTTTGGGTATCCAAACGAATCTCAAAGAAAAACTACAAAGCCCCCATTACAAAGATGGTTTGGATCTAGGAGCCACAAAAGGTTGTAAAGAGTTTGCTGAAAAATCAAAAAAAATCGCAGAAAATTTTGCGAACGAAATGCAAAACAAAAATATAGCCGAACTGGGTCCTACTTTAATGGAAATTCGAGACGGGGCTGAGTATCGTCAAGCTATGACCTTTACAACTAACGATGCTAAGGACAAAAATGAAATAGTAAAAATTGTTTTTCAAACAACCCTGCATTCGATAAGAATTCAAGTTTTTAAGATATTTAGACATACTCTGAACCACATAGAGCCCTTTAAGTCCTTGCCTAAACAAGACTTGGATATCATTTTTTGGGGGGTAGCTAAAAGAATGGATATTGACCGCGATTTATCAGCCTATAATGGCACCATTGCTTCAGAAGAAGCAAACTTAGTTCGGCGAGCCAGACTTGAAGAAACAATGGAAAAAGCCGATCCAACTGCAGATTTCACACGCGAAGAACGGTTATATATGGAAGACGAGATTGAATTTGGGCGTAAAATTTTAAACCGAAATAAAATATTAGAATTAAGTATTGCTAACGGTCGCGATAAGCTTAAAACAATTTACGATTATCTAGCTAACCCAA
The DNA here is from genome assembly GCA_964532005.1 of uncultured Candidatus Saccharibacteria bacterium. GTDB lineage: Bacteria > Patescibacteriota > Doudnabacteria > UBA920 > UBA920 > CAYQEU01. The sequence goes on along the minus strand of CAZHER010000011.1, from coordinate 12,362 downwards.
CATATTTACGAGATACCTTCGGGCTTGCTCATATAAATCCAACTACGGGCGAAGATAATTACGAAACTTCCAACTTATACGAAAGAGAAAAGGTGTTTGTATCATATTTTACCAGCTGGTTTTCCCATCAAAATATGGATAATTCAATTAATTTGTGTGATGAAATAGAAAAGGAGGGAATTCCAATATATGACCTGCTAGCAAAATTTCCCGAATTATGCGGTCCTATGGTTTCGAACTTAGTATACCTTATAAATAACAAAGGTTTGGAAAAATTCAGTCTGGAGAAGCTTTTGACAGTCAGCAGATGGATAGCTGACCCGATACTGCGAAACTCTTTCCAACGCTATTCCAAAGATTTACATTGGGATAACCTAAACTTTGAACAAAAACTAAGCTTGGTTTTTCCTGACCATGACAAATTCAGCGTCGATGATCCCCGTGTGCAAGAGGAGTTTATAGAAACTGAAATTAGATCAAAAGAACACTATGACGTCGTAAAAAAAAGAATAGCGGAAAAAATAGACAACCTCACTAGCGAAGGAAACGAGCAGGCAGGAATAGCAGTTCTGATGAGTTCCATAAATTTTAAATATATTGACGTTACAAAATTCATATCTGCACTATTGAACAGCTCCCAGAACGATCGAGAACTAAAACGTATTATCTACGATGGTCTTACTAAAAATTTATCACCCTTAGACTTTGACGACAGTAAAAGCATAGAAGTAGCTGATAAAATTAAAAGCGCCAACTCTTTACTCCGATCGCTATATACACTAGACAACTACGGGCGACAAATTCTACTTAGATCACTTTTGACTTCAGAGAATGGAGCCTTATCGAATAAAGAAAAAAGACCGAAATTTTTAAGATTTCTTTTTAAGGAATGGGTGGTGGAAAATGAGTCGCAAAAAGATATTAAAGATGTGCTATCTAAGGTTTGCGAGGAATTGGAGACAATTGAAGAATGGGAGCTCCTTTATTTCGCTCTACAAAACGCGCTAAGAGACAAAATTGCTGTTCCCCCTGACAATAGAAGGTCAATCCCCTGGTCTGATATGTACGAGCCGGAAGCAGACTTGGAAGGGGCAGGGGTTAATCCGGCCAAAATTAAAAAGGTTTTCTCTGAACTTGAAAAATCTAACATACCTCTGGCAGTGGAAAAGCGCCCATTTAAATATCCCGAGCGATACGTTAATGTTTCTATGGACAGATTAAGAGAAAGCTTGGGACGAAAAAAATACTTACGGTCGTCACTAGAACAACAGGAATTTACGCCTGTAGAATTTGTGAAAGAAGTTATTAGTAAAACAGGAGCGCCAGGTGTAAGATTTTTGCAGGTTATGCCTCAATTTGTACCGATATCGCAAGAGTACGAAAGACAGTTTTCTGCTATATATGACAGTGTAAAAGGTCAATCAAAGATGGCTGCTTTATCTGTATTAGAACGAGAATGGAAAGATATGTGGGACGTAATAGCAGAAGTTGAAGATAGAATCGGCGGGGGTTCAGCTGTTACAGTCTATAAAGCTAAAACCCGTGAAGGCGAGGTGAAAGTATTAAAAGTCCGGAATCCCAACATTGAATACCATCTTTCGGAAACTTATCGTTTTGCTTCTTTGGTTCTAGGTGGTCTAGCAAAAAAGCACGGGACCAATTACGAAGCTGCTCAGTCCGCATTAAACGATATTAAAGAGTGGATCTCGGCGGATATAAATTTCCAAGGATTTTTAGAAAAGGACCAAGCGTTTTATAATCGTCATAATGGCTCATCAAAAACAGGATATGATTACAAAATAAAAATCCCGAAATCTGAATCACCAGAAAATCCTTACTTTACAATTGAGGAATTTGTAGAGGGAAAGAATTTGACTGAGTGGGATGCATTGGTAAAGGAGGGCCATGATATGAAACAAGTCACTAGTCTATTGTTTAAAAATTATATTGATCAGATTATGTCCGGACGAGCTCATTCTGACGTTCACATTGGTAACTTCCGTGTTACACCAAATAAGGAGGTTGCGATTTTAGACAGAAATTATTTTTTGGAGATAACAGATCAAGAAAAAGAATTGATATCGTCCATGGTAAACCCCTTCGCCTCCGCAGAGTCGCGTAAAAAGAACCTTCTTTCCTATTTCAAAATCAGTGATGAATCACCCAAAGCTGAATCATTAAAGCAAGAAGTTGACAGGCTGGTAGAGCTTACAATGAATAAAAAATGGAACTCTGCCAGAGGATCAATAATTAAATTAAAACAAGAAGGGGTTGAAGTACCTCTCAACCTAACTTTACTTTTAAAAAATATCAATTCCCTGAGAATGATGCTCTCCAAAGCTGGATTCAAAAGCTTTTTCGAAGCTTATCTGTACCAACCTGAAAAACAGGCCCAAAATTGATTATTTTGGTATAATAATACTACACAAACAGGCAGTACAATTGCCATAAAAAATTAACGAAACAAATATGCAAACTAACGACGCAGCCGGATTTGTCCCAGTCATTGTCACCCTACTATCCGATTTTTGGGTGGTGTTGATGTTTGGACTTGTCCATTTCGGATTTCGAAACCATAGATGGCTTAAAGCCATGGCCAAACAAGGACCCAAGAAAAAACATGACAAAGACGATCATGAGCTAATGGCTGTAGTACACGGGGCCAAAACCATAGCTATTGGTATTATCTTAGTCAATTTATCATATACCATTGCGCAGCTAGTACACTATTTACTGCCGGTAAGTCCAAATATATCTCAAGGCTCAACTTTAGAATACTGGGTTAGTGTTGGGTTTGGAGTAGGAGTAGTAGGAATGATGATAGCCGGCTATTGTTTAATGCTTTCAGCCGGAGGCCGATGGCTTACTTATGTGGGAAAGCTTATAACTACTCTAAGCATACTAGGCATGATTGCCGCACTGACAGCATCATATCTGTAAAATCAATTTTTAAAGAACCACCTGGCTTAATGCGCAGGTGGTTTTAATTTGTTTTATCAGTTGTATTCCCTTTTTCGTGGACTCCAAACGGATTTCTTTGAATGAGTGGCTCCGGATCATATGCGGCCGCATTTTCCATACGGCTTAGTATTGAATTGTAAGCGCTAAAATTAACCCTGATAAGTTTTGGCGGAATAATTAAAGTGTTGTCTTTGGAAGCCACCAATACTCCCCAAGAACCCTTTACAGTCCAAATTTCCAACAACAATAACATTGCTAAAACCAAAACCAAAACAATACTTATATTCTGTTTGGCCTTACTATAAACTCCGGCAAAGCTAAATTTAATATTTAAGTTCATTTTCATTTCTTTATATAAAAATCGGCACTTATTGTTGTTTTCACTACTCCGGTTTTCTCAGCCACCATGGCTACATTCTTCACTGGACTGATAAAACTCAAATTTTCCATAGTATCCATAAAAGCAAGGACTTTATCAAAAGGACCTGTTACTGTGATAGTATAAGGAATAAACAGGACTTGTGTTGACGATTTTACTTTTTGCGCATCTTTTGCGGTCCCCGCTACCTGCAAGTTCATTTCCAACGAATGCACTGCGCTAAGATCTTCCAAAGTTTTAATTTCTTTAACAACTCGCGTATCACGGCTGAACAAATCTTCTGGTTGGACCGTGCGAGATTGTAAATTCTCCAAATCCTTTTTGCCTTGCTCAAAGCTTTTCTGCTCCTGCTGAAGTTGTTCCAATGCTCTCCTTTGTGTTGCAACATCAGTGCTCAACCTTAAATTTCTATTCTGTAGTTTGCCAAAAACAAATAAAAACATAGTCGCAGTTAAGAACACAAATAATACTACCAAAATTACGATTTTCGATTTATATTTCATTTCTGATCCTCCACCACAGGTTTTAATACGTCGTCTTGTACAAAAAAAGTAAAATGAAAATCTACATCTGTTGCTCTGGCAACATTTTCCAAAGGATAGTCAATGTCGCGAAAATGCTTTTTATCGCTATTTATCCTGTTATATAAAGATATTACTTGTTCTCTGGTCGGTGCATAACCGCTAATGTCAACCTGTTTTTTTGAGGAATCAGCATTGAACGTGGTAATAATTACCTCTTCTGGTACGTTCTCTGTAAAACTGCGCAATGCTTTAGACCACAATGGAGACGCTGCAGACAACTCCTGATAATCTTTCAACTGAGCATTTATCCCATCAACAACAATTTTTAACTGAGCATTTTCCTCTTTATTGGACAACTTTTTTGTTTGTTCAATTTGCTGAGTTATAACAGTATGCTGTCTTTGTAAATAAACACCCAATCCAACTTCTAAAAGCACCACCAGAAGCAAGGACGCTGCCCCAATGATGGCCGCAGTGAATACACTATGAAATAAATTTTCATATTGCAATTCTTTCTGTTTTGACTTGGGTAAAAGATTAATTATTTTCATTGCTTTATTTGTCCGACATACCCCTTATGGCCAGCCCTATTGCGTTGGTAAAACTTAAAGCTTCATAAGAGCTGAGCACCTCGGGATTATCTAATACGATATGTTTCCAAGGATCTGCCACTTCAACTTTCAATTCGGGTATGTCGCTAAGCCCCTTGGCCAAAAATTCTTTCATATGTTTTAATTTTGCTGTGCCGCCAGAAAGAACTAACTGCTCAACCTTCTCTTTGGAATGTTCATAATGGAAGTTCATGATGTTCTTTATTTCTGCTCCTAAATCATTTACCACGGGCAATAAGTAAGTTTCCATTTTAGGGTACTCTTCGGAGTTGGCAACTCCATATTCCCGCTTGATGGCCTCTGCCTTTTCTTGGGACACTCCAAGTCCTTGGGCAATTCGATCAGTAAAAACGTTGCCAGCAATCGGCATTGAGGACGTAAATTGTAAATTACCTTTAACAACCATGACCAAGGCTGTTTTATAAGCATCTAAATCTGCTATCAGCATGTTAGAAAAGTCCCCTTTTGGAACAAGAGTCCTGACAACACTTTGGGATTCAACCTCAATAGCAACAATTTTTAAATGAGCTTCTTCCAGAATTGCAATATATTTATCTACAAAATCTTTTGGAGAGGCTATTAGCAATACATCCATACCAGTAGGGTCACTGCGCAAAATTTGCCAATCAAAATAAACCTGGTCCATTGGAAGCGGAATATAGGCTTCTGCTTCAAATATTACTGCATTGGCCAGTTCGTGTTCTGACATAGAATTCATTCGGATAACACGGACGAAAGACTTTGACTCAGGAACACTGAAAACAACATTTTTGGTTGTTAATTTGCCATACTCGGGATGAAGTAAATTTTTTTCTATCAGCCTTACCAACCCTTTGTGATCTATTACCTCCTCATTTGCAATCAAGTTAGGAGGAAGTGGAACATTGGAAAAACCCACGATTCGCTGCTTTACACCAACCGATTCAAACTGAATGAATTTTAAAGCCGTACCATTGAGATGGAGACCAAAGAATTCTTGCTTTTTTTCAAATAGTTTAAACAGATTCAAGTTCATCAAGCTTAATTTATATTTTGACCAATATTATAAATAGGACTGATTAAGGCCAGCGCTAGAAAACCGACCACTCCTCCAATAACCAGCAGGAGCAAAGGCTCAATAATAGATGACAAGTTTTTCATGGTATTATCTATCTCGGCTTCAAAAGATTCTGCCAATTGCTGTAAAATAGTTTCAATATTTCCCGTTTCTTCCCCTACTTCAAGCATTTGAGTGACAATAACAGGGAACAATTTTTCATGCTGGCTCAATGCTTGAGTCAAAGGTTTGCCAACTTTTACATTGGCCGAGGTTTCTATTAGAACTTCTCTATAGTATACATTATCCATGGACTCAGCTGTGACCTGTAGTCCTTCGACTACTGAAATGCCAGACTTCATCATTGAGCTTAAAATCCTGGCAAACCTGGCTAAATTTATCTTTTTTACTATTGGATTGATAAGTGGCATGTGAAGTAAAAACCAGTTAAAAGCTCGCTTGCCAGGCTCTGTCCGCAGCCCCATTATAAATGAAACTATGGCAGCTATTAAAAGAAATAAAATTATTACCGGATGAGTAGAAGTAAAGTCGGTGAAGCTAACAACCATTCTGGTGGTCAATGGAAGTTCGGCGTCAAATTCTTTAAAAGTAGCGGTTAGTTTAGGCAGTACAAAAATAGACAATACTATCCCGATGATAACCATGGCAGAAACGATGACAGCTGGGTACATCATGGCTCCCCTAGTTTTCGATTTTAAATCGTGTTCTCGCTCAAGCTGGATACTGAGATACTCCAAACTTTTTTCCAAATCACCAGACATCTCTCCAACTTTTATCATGGAAACAAAAATATGGGAAAATAACTTAGGATAATCAGCCAAAGTCTCGTTCAAACTTTTTCCTGACTCAACCGAATTAGCCATTTGCTCTAATACGCCTTTAAACTTTCTATTGCGACTTTGTTTTGTAATAATACGCAATGCTCTGGGTACAGCAATCCCCGCCTTTAGCATCAAATGTAAATTTTCTATAAAAACAATTTTTTCTTTTAAAGGAACCGAGGAAACATTTTTGATCCAAGCCCAGAACTTTTGTTCGTGCTTTTCTTCCAGTTCAATAGGAATTAGCCCCTGCTCCTTTAGTTGGTGTCCAGCGGAAAGCAAGCTCCCCGCTTCAATGGTTGCGGTTTGCCTAGCTCCATCTTTGTTTACTGCTGTATAAGTAAAAGTTGCCATGAGAAATTATTCTTTGCTTACACGCAACACTTCTTCAATTGTTGTTACGCCTTGGATTGCTTTCAAAAATCCGTCTTCCCACATCAAAATCATTCCTTCTTGCTCAGCTTTTTCCTGTATTTCTTGGGTGGTTGCGTGACTGACTATCATTTGTCCGACATCAGGAGTAACTTCCAAAATTTCGTGTATACCGATACGCCCCTTATACCCGCTGTTATTACACTTATCACATCCATGGCCTCGAAAAAATGGCAATTCTTCAAATTCTTTAGCTTTAATCTTGGGATTCTCCCTTTTTATTACTGTCATGAGTTTTTCCAGATTAAACTGCTTTTTCAAAGTTTCAATAACTCCTGCGTCGGGTTTGTCTGGGTTACTGCAATCTGGGCAAATTACACGAACCAGGCGCTGTCCCATGACAGCATTGACTGTGGAAGCAATGAGATAGCTCTCCAACCCAATGTCTATAAGTCGTGGGAGAGCACCCGCTGCACTGTTGGTATGCAAAGTGGAGAGAACGATGTGACCGGTCATGGCGGCATGCATAGCTTCTTCCGCAGTTTCGCGGTCTCGAATTTCTCCAATCATAATTATATTAGGATCTTGGCGGAGAAGAGCCCGAAGTCCTAGAGCAAAAGTAAGGCCAATTTTTGGGCTAACCTGCATTTGGTTTGCTCCTACAATACGGTATTCAACCGGATCTTCAATGGTAGATATATTAACTGCTTTGGTGTTTAAGATGCTTAAAATAGCATACAAAGAGGTGGACTTACCGCTTCCGGTAGGCCCTGTGACCAAAAGCATTCCGTGGGGTTTCTTAATGTTCCGTGTCACGATTTCAAGTTGGCTCGGCAAGAACCCAAGCTGTTCTAGACTCATTGCTTTACTGGACTCATCTAGCAAACGAATAACAACTTTTTCTCCGTCAAAAATTGGAATTGTTGAAACGCGCAAAGAAAATTTGTAACCATCTTTGTCAATTTTGAAACGTCCGTCTTGAGGCAGCCTGTGTTCGTCGATTTTCAAGTTGGAAAGTACCTTTACTCGAGCGACCAGGGCAGCCTGAATGATTTTGGGCAAGGTCATAACATCATGCAAAACGCCGTCTATACGATATCTGACGATGACGCTGTTTTCCTGTGGCTCAATATGAATATCTGATGCCTTTTCTATAACTGCATATTCCAACAAAGTGTCTACTACCCGAATAACAGGGATTTCGGCAGCCATTTTGGAAAGATCATCTCCAGTATCCGACTCTTTGCCGTCTTTTGCTTCCCCCTCTTTCTGTCCTTCAGTGACCAAATTTCCTATTTCTCCCTCCAAGTTGGTGTGATATTTGGACAATCCGAATTCTAAAGATGTTTTTCCTATAAGGAAGACATTGATAGTCAACCCAGTTTTCTTTTGAATAAACTCTTTGGTTTGCAGATCAGTCGGATCAACCATGGCCAAAGAAAGCTCGGAGTCAGTCTTAGCAAAAGAAATAATTTTATGACGGTGGGCAATCGGCTCTGGCACTAAACTCAAAACATCGGGCTCAATCTTTTCATTCAACAAATCTACTACAGGAACTTTTAGTTTTGTTGATTTGTATTCAAGTAAATCCTTTTCAGTGATTACTTTCTGGTCGACCAAAAAATCCTCCCATGGGGTTGGGGTCTTGAGTGCATGCCAACCTTGCTGTAGTTCGCCCAGTTTGGCATCAGTAAAAATCTTCTTTTGTTTCAGTAAACTATTTAGCTCTAAATTAGACATGTTTTGTTAGGTTTTTTATTTCAAAAACACTGAACTTTGCCTAAATTATAACACAAAATAGCTAGTTTACGAAGTTTTATTCATGTCTTAAAGCTTCTATGGGATCCATTTTGGCAGCGCGCCTGGCTGGGAATACTCCAAAAATTAAACCTATTGCACTGGACACCCCGACGCCGAGCAAAATGCCGGAAAATGGTACAGTAAATTTCCAATCAAACCCGAAATTATTCGCTATTAAGGAAATTAAATAAGAAACCAACGCTCCCAATATAATACCAAATACACCTCCAGCTGCTGTTAACACTATTGCTTCAATTAGAAACTCTGACAATATATCGGAATACTTAGCGCCTAAAGATTTTTTCAATCCAATCTCTGCAATGCGTTCTGTGACTACAACATACATTATATTCATAATTCCAACGCCTCCTACCAATAAAGAAATGGCTGCAACTGCGATGAGCAAAAAGGTTATTCCTGTCAATATGGTATTAAAGGTGCTCAAATTTCCTGCTTGAGTATTCACTGCGAAATCATCTTTGGCGGGATCATCTATATCATGATTTTGACGCAATATTATTCTCATGTCCTCAGCAGTTCCTTCGGCGATTGAGTTATCCTTGGCTTCCGCCAATACATAAAACAAATAATCAATACCCAAAAGTTTTTTTTGGGCAGTCTCCAAAGGAACAAATATTTGCTCAGCGGAACTGTCTAAACTTAATGCCTTTTTCTCATAGACTCCCACTACGGTAAAATTGTAAGTACCGATTCTTATAGTTTTTCCGATCGGATTTTCTTCGCCAAACAAGTCAGAAGCAATGGTTGCGCCTAATACCGCGACCTGAGCAGCAGCAGTGTCTTCCTGCTCCGTATACGCCCTCCCCTTTTCAACAACCGATTCATCTATATCAAACCGTGCAGCATCCGCCCCGAAAATCATAGCGTTCTTAGAAATATTTTTATAAGCAGCGACTTTTTGCCCAATCACTGCTCCGTAGGCATTAACAATATTAGGTAGCCGCTTTATGTCATCTACGTCTTTATTTTTCAAAGTAGTGATAGGTGTTACTAAATTGCCAGCCTCACTACCGCTGCTTCCACCGCTTCGTGCTTTGGTAGTCGGTGGTACCCTGGTTTCTACAGTTATAGAATTAGTACCCAGAGATTGTAGTTGAGCATTAATGAAGCTATTAAAACCTGCTCCTGCCGAAAGAACAACAATTACGGTGGCAATACCAATAACAATACCAAGCGTAGTCAGCGCAGTTCTAGTTTTATTACTAGTAAGCCCCCTTACAGCTTGTTGAAAAGCGGTTAGCATAATATTACTCGTATCTTAATGCATCAATAGGGTTCAATTTGGCAGCTTTTAGAGCAGGATAAAGCCCGAATAAAATGCCGGTAAATGCAGAAACCCCTAAAGCCAAAATAATAGAAGTTGGCGAAATCACAAACGCCCAGTCGTTGTAGCCTGCGTATCTGGCTGCGAACGCGATTAAATAAGCCAGCCCCGCTCCCATAACAATTCCCAGTATGCCGCCAATAACAGTGGTTATGCTGGACTCTAGCAAGAACTGATTTCGGACGGCAGAGTTGGTTGCTCCGACAGCTTTGCGCAGACCAATCTCACGAGTACGCTCAGCCACTGTAACAAGCATAATGTTCATAATACCTATACCTCCCACCACCAATGACAACCCTGCCATGGCCACTAAAAATAAACGTAAAGCATCGGTAATGGTAGTAAGTAATGCAATAGCCCCTGCCAGGTCGCGAACCGAGAAGTCGTCATCCTCGTTAGGATCTATGTTATGCCGCTCTCTTAAAATTTGCCTTACATCTTCAATGGTCGGTTGAACATTTTCGGCAGTGTCAATTTTAGCATTTATTGCCTGCAAATGCCGAATACCGAGCAGTTGTTGTTGTGCCACCGCAAGTGGTATATATACTTGGTCGTCTTGATTCTGAAAAGCAACGGTCCCCTGCTTGGCCTGCACACCAATAACCTTAAACGGTACATCCTTTATTTTTACAACTTCGCCGATCGGATCAGTTTCACCGAATAGTTGTTGCTTGACGTCATATCCTAAGACGACAACGTTTCCCGACAATTCTTCCTTTTCATCGAAGAATCTGCCGGTTTCAATGGGAATATTCTGCACAATGGTGCGATCCGCATCCGTTCCTGTATATTGGGTGTCTATACTTTCATTGCGCCACACTACTGTTCCCTGTCCTTGAACAATACTGGAAACTGCAACAATGTGGGGAAAACGAGTTTTGTCTGCCATTGCTTCTGCATCCTGGGTTGTAAGGGTTGTGACATTGATCCCAAACACAGCAGCAGGTGGTCCATTTTCGTTACTTTTGCCGGGCAAAACTGCTATCAAATTTGATCCAATTTTATTAATCTGACCCAAAACTAAACTTTGTGCCCCTGCTCCTAAAGCAATAATTACAACCACCCCCGCTACTCCAATAACTATTCCCAAAATAGTTAAAAAAGACCGCCCTGCGCGAGCGCGCAAACCAGCCACAACCATTTTTAGTTCAGTATAAAAATTCATTTATTTGCCTAATTCGCCTGAATCTTCGGCAAACTGACGCTTAATTACCTTTTCATCGGACACTATCATACCATCTCTAATACGCACTATTCTTTTGGCATGCTCAGCTGTATCCTGCTCATGAGTAACCAATATTATAGTCCTACCCTCCTTGTTCATATCCTGTAAAATCTTCATCACAGTGTTGCCGGATTTCGAATCCAGATTGCCTGTGGGCTCATCTGCAAAAATTACTGCAGGGTCGCATACCAAAGCGCGAGCAATGGCAACACGCTGTTTCTGACCACCAGAAATCTGGTTACTCAAATAATTCATCCGATCTGCCAAACCAACTGCAGCCAAAGCTTTTTTTGCCAGCTCAATCTGATTTTTCTTTTTGCCATAGACTAACGGAAGCTTAACATTTTCCAGAACAGTGGTGCGAGGCAATAAATTGAAAGCTTGAAACACAAAACCTATTCTCTCGTTGCGAATTTGGGCCAGTTGATCATCATCAAAAGTTGTAGCGTCTTGTCCTTCAAACTCAAATTTACCAGATGTAGCCCGATCCAAAAAACCCAAAATATGCATTAAGGTAGATTTACCGCTTCCGGAAGGACCCATAATTGCCACAAATTCTCCTTGCTCAATAGTAAGGCTGACCCCCTTAAGAACAGGGGTGATTACATCGTCATTAATGTAATCTTTTTTGAGATCTTCGATTTTTATCAAAGACATGGTGCTATTTTTTGTTGATAAAGGACACTATCTCCTGCCCAGCTTCAAGACCTGAGATTATCTCAACTAAGCCACCATCGGCTTCCATGCCAGTTATGACTTCAACTTCTTTGTAGCTCCTCTTCTTTGAGTCAGTAATCACCCGAACAAACTTTTTGCCATCATGTCCAATAACAGCCCTACTTGGCACAGCCAAAACATTATCCTTGCTTCCTACACCAACTGTCATGTTTGCAGTCATACCAGGTTTAATTTCTGGAAGTTTTTCAACAGAAGCTGTGACCTTATAATTTACAACACCCGACACAACTGTTGAAGCCGGATCTATGAGCTGTACCTTGCCTTTGAACTTACGGTCTGCCCCAAGTGCATCAAAAGTGAGCTCAACTTCTTGGTCAATTTTAATACTGGCAATATTAGCCTCGCTAATGTTGGCTTCCAGATGGAGACTATCTACATCTTGAAGTACAATGGCCGTCTTACCAATTTCAGCTTGCTCGCCCACTTTTATGTTCACTGTAGTAATTGTGCCATTGGCCGGGGCTCGAATAACAGTGCTTTCTAAGGAAGCTTCTGCAGCTTGAACTAACCCTGAAGCTGAAAGGAGCTG
>CAZHER010000010.1:0-33546 GCA_964532005.1 uncultured Candidatus Saccharibacteria bacterium | reverse complement strand
GGGAGACTAGCCAATTTTTCTGCGAGCTTTTTCCACTCGTCTAATGTATACAGAAATAACGAATTATCAAGACCCCTGGTAACAACTACCTTGGACTTAAGTTGGGTGCGGAATTTAGCCGGAATGGAAATCCTCCCCTTATCATCAATTGTGGCTGTGAACTCACCAATAAACATTTTTCAGTCAGTAAATTAGGATTTTTTGGCTTTTTTAAGGATCATTCGAGGTTTCCCACTTATCCCCACTTTTATCCACTTTTTGCCATTACATAAGAATTATACTCCACTTAATGGGAACGGTCAAAATGTTTCACCAAAGTTTCCCATATATAAAATCCCTCATTAATATGAGAGAAAATAGCAATTATTTAAAATTTATTATTTGCCATTTTTAGTAATCCACAGCCTGTTTTGTTAGAGGTGTAACAAAAGGTGTTTTGCTACGTCAGTATGCTTATTTCTGATTTATTTGGCAAGTATTTGATACGCTGCAATTCCAAAAGCCACAGATACATTTAGGCTTTCTTTCTGGCCCTTCATTGGGATTTCTACAAGAACATCACACAGCTCCAATATTTTTTTAGGGATCCCTTTAGTTTCTTCGCCAACTATTAATACCATAGGAAACCTAGGAATAAATTCATTCAATTGTTTCGGACGAAGTCCCGAAATATTATTTTCCAAACCTGCTATTGTAATTCCAGGTTTTTCTTGTCTAAGTTTTTTTATTGCCCTAACAGCCGATTTGTTATATTCCCATGGGACAAAATTTTCGGCACCTAAAGCAACTTTAGCCAACCGAGAATCAGGCGGCGTTCCCGTGTACCCAGTCAGAATTATTTTGCTCACACCCAGACTATCAGCAGTACGAAAAATCGACCCTACATTATGTAAAGATCGAATATTATGCGCCATTACCAAAAAGTCCGGCATGAGCTTTTTTTTTGAACCCTTATTATTCATGGATAATCTAAAGCTTTACGGAACGCTCTAAAACCTCTCTGACTTTCTGGACCACTTGTTCAATTGACTGGTCGCTCTTTAACAGATAGTCAGCGGCCCCGGCTTCCAAAATCTTGCTGACAGTCTCAGCATCGCTTAGATTGGTAAGCATGACAGCGGGTATCTTTTCGGTTGCAGGATCTGCTTTCATTTCCCATAAAACACCAATACCGTCTAGTTTGGGCATCATGATGTCCAACACTACCACTTCCGGTTTGGTCTCCTTAATTTTTGCAACCGCCTCTTCCCCATCTGGGGCAGAAATAACTTCATAACCTGCATCTGTAAAACCTTGCACCAAAGATGCGTTTATTAGCTGGTCGTCTTCTGCAATTACTATTTTTGGCATATGTTTATGACTTAATAGGTATAGAAAAAGAAAATGTGCTTCCCATGTTTTCCCCCGCACTTTCAGCCCAAATTCTACCACCGTGGGCTTCTACAATCCCTTTACTTACAACCAGGCCAAGGCCGGTTCCTTTACGAGAACGGTCGGTAGAAGTTAGTTGTTTGAATTTGGAAAATAGCTGGTTCAGATCTTCTCGGCTCACGCCCACGCCGGAATCCTTAATAGACACAACAGCTTGGCTGGCTGACTTATCCACAGCCACGTTGATGTCAATTTGGCCACTGTCAGTATATTTTATCGCATTACTGATAAGGTTGTCCATCACTTGGGAAATACGGACTTTGTCGCATTTTAGAATGCATCGGTCCACAGAAATTAGATTTAATTTCAAATGTTTCATTTCTGCCTGAGCTTCAAAAGTTTTAACCTGTCCTGTAATAATTTCTACCAAGTCATAATCTTGAAGATTAAGGTCAAACTTACCGGCTTCAATTTTTGCAACATCCAAAAGATCATTTACCAAATCCAGCATATTGGCAGCAGCGCTTTCTATGGTAACAATGCCGTCTTTGACTTTCTGTGCTTCCACCGCGTGAGCTGGATCACTAACCCCTTTTAACAAAGATTCGCTGGACCAGCGCACCGCAGTTAAAGGGGCGCGAAGTTCGTGAACCATCATAGCTGTGAACTCTTGGCGCAGCTTCTCCAATGACTTATCTGCTGTTACATCATGCAGAATAACCGAGACTCCCATAATTTCCTGGTTCTGATCTTTAGCAGGTGTAATAGTAAGCTCCAAAGCTCGATCTTTGAGAAATAGTTCCGGAACTTTGATGGCTGTATCTTTAGAAATAGACTCCTCGATCTTGGTGCGCAAATCTACTTTCCCCGCCAAAGCATTAATGACATCAAACATAGTTATGTCATGATCCGCCGGCAATTGCAATAAATTTTTTACGGCGGGGTTGGAAACTAAAAGTTGATTCCTATTGTCCACCATCAGAACGCCGTCGGTCATAGAGTAAATCACACCGCGCAATTTACCCTGCTCATTGTCTAGCAATGTCTGTAACTGAGAAACTGCTGTACCAGCTTCATTGGTAATACTATATAAACTACCTGCTTGCGATTGATCATATAATCCCGGTTTAGAAGAAGCGACGTTGATCATGCCCAGCAGCCTGTTGTCGACAATTACAGGAATATTTATATAAGACTCGACTCGAACTTTCAAATTATCGTCTAAGATTGTTCCGGTGACACGTGCGTCTGCTTTGCTCAAATCTGGCCCTTTGCCACAGATGGCTGAAATTGACTGCACTAGATGGTTTCTTACTTCATCAAGAAAAATTCTATTTACCGTTTGGTGAACATGTGTTTTGAAGATCACTTCGTCAACATTATCAAATAGGACATATGATACTGTGTCATAATCCAAAAGACTACCGATACTACTGGTAATAATTTCTGTAATTTTGCTAGTATCCAAAGAATAGCCAATGCGCCCGCCAATTTCTCTCAAAACCTGAATCTGATACATTTTTTGTTGGAGTTCGAAAGACTGGCTGGCCACGCCTTGAAGCCTGGAACGTTCCTTTAGAACTCTGCGGATGTAAAAGAAAAAAACCAATCCCAACAAAAGAAAATCAGCAAAAAGCAGAAGATTGGCAATCATTTAACAACCTCTTTTGTTTGTTCGGTCAAAGAACAAGTCAAATTAATTTCGGTAATCGGGTCGTTGTATTCGGCGCGCACATCTGGATATTGCTCTAACAGCTGATACGCCACCAGTTGAGTTACGGGTTCACATAAATTATTATATCCAGCAATTAAATCTTTCATTATTAAAAGGTTGTCCCCTTGGATATCGCTAACTTCACCGCTATTATCTACAGTCAAACCGTCCACCCCAAAAGCCACATCTCGAGCAATGTTGGGGCCCAAGACGAGCATATGTCGTCTAATAAGTTCCGACAGAAACATTTTGTATTTTTGTGTTGGTATCATAACCAAATTTCGGCTAAATAAGCCTCTAAATTCGCCTTTATTATACCATATTTGTTTAAAATTAAACACTATTGCTGCCTGCCATGAAAACCTCTGGTGCTGCTGGTTTTAAATTCTTTCATCCTGCCAAAACCTATTGAGTCTCGAATAATATGACGAGCTTGCCATACAGGAACTCTGGCAATTGTAAAATCGTCATACTTATGGTTAATTTTATCCAAAGCTTTTGCTAAACGACCAGTTTTTGCAACTATAGGAAACAGCCCTTGTTGATTAAAAAACTTTCTTAACCCAGATACCGTTACTCCTACCAGATATAAATTTTTCCTAATATTTTCTAGACTTACATTGCTTTTCTTTAACAGATCCATACATTCCAAATAAATCTCCCTGCCATCATTGATATAGTAACCAAGTTTTCTGCTTTTTCCTGAACAGCTCCTATTACTATCATGCAAATGCACAGACAATACGTTGCCAAAAAGCTTATTTGTTCGCAATCGCGTAGCTACCATTTCCGACAACTTGAACAGAACTGGCTCTAAAGACGAGCTGGATCGAAACTCTTTGGAAATGGTGTACACGTGCCCAATCGATTTTAACGGGTCGTCTTCTACTGTAGAAAAATTTTCTTTCCAGCTTCCCTGCAACTGTCCCATGCTATACAAATGATATCCCGCGATTCCAAACCTACTCACCAACTTTGATAAAGGATAGTCGCGAAGATTCTTTAAGGTTCTCACCCCCAAGCTATTAAGCCTTTTTTCCATCCGAGTAGCTATACCGGGAATATCGGTCAGCTTTAATTGGTCGTACAGCTTGTGCTTATTTTGTGGCTGCACAACAACCAGTCCATTTGGTTTTCGCAAATCCGAAGCTATTTTGGCAACTAATTTGTTATCCCCTATTCCAACAGAAACCTGCAGCCAATCTCCTACTTCTTTGGTAATGCGAACTTTAATCTCTTGAGCAATTCGTTCTGCTTCCTGCCAAGGATCAGTTTTAACCAGTACTTGGTCTTTGTCCGGCTTTCTAATATTGCAGGCTTTGGACAAATCCACAAAAGCTTCATCTATGCTATATTTCTCCACCTGCTCCGTATAATCTTCTAAAACCTTCATAAATCTCCTTGTATATTTACGGTAAATGTCTGGATGTGTTGGGGTTAAAATAATTTTTGGATATATTCTCTTTGCTTCCCAAACCGGAGTACCAGTTTTAATTCCCCATTTTTTTGCTTCTATGCTGGGAGCAATAATTATGCCTCCTAAATGTTCACATACTCCGACCGGCTTACCACGCCAAGAGACATTTTCCTGTTGTTCACAGGAAGCAAAATAACTGTTCATGTCGATATGCATAATAATTCTGGACATAATAATATGGTATACGATCGTATACCATAGGTCAACAAAATAAAACCGGCTATTTGCCGGTTACCCTTTATCTAAAGGCGCCCACTTGTGGAAAAGTACTATAGCCACGAGCATAGCTATATAATTAAGCCAAAAATACAAAGTATAATATATTTTCAAACCCAGAATTGGTCCAAGTACTATAAAATCCCAAAGCAGTATTACTGGAGTCCAAAAAATAATCGCTATTAAAACTTCAAAGTTATTTAGCACTCCTGCCCTTCTCACTATACCCGTAGTAACCAAGACAATAACTGCTAAAAATATAGCGGTCATATACCAGGGATCCATATTAAACAGCAGGATAAAAAATACTTTGACCAAACCTAAAAGTACTAACAGACCGATTGTACTAAGTATGAGACTTTTTGCTGTCATGACTATATTTTAAGTTTTGACTTTGATAGCAGTTTTTTTGACTCGATTTTTGACAACTGACTTAGCAGCCGCTTTGGCTGCGGTTTTCTTCACCGCAGGCTTTGCCGTTTTCCCAGACTTGTCTTTCACAGAAATATTCTTTGCTGCGACAGTTTTCGCAGAACGTTTAACCACTGTTTTGGTTTTAGGCGAAATTTCTCCCAAGCTGATAGCTGATGCGACTGTTGGTCCAGAGCTTGCCATACTGTCCACTGCAGGAGCATCTCTGTTCAATAAATCGTCAAAATCCCAACTCTGATTTCTTACCTCGCTACGCAGTTTAACTTTTGCGGGCACAGCTCTGACCGGTTTTATAGTCACTGTTTTCTGTCTCATGTCTTCCTGAGACTTGGAAACATTGGCTTTGATATTCTGATCCGAATTTTCTTCTTTATACACCAACGGATACCAGTGGTGTCCTAAAAAATTTCCATAAACCAGTCCTACTAAAATTGCCAAAGTCAAAGTTGTCCAATTTGCAACCTGAAACTGCGTTATGGTAAGGAGATCATAAGCAGGGTAGCTATCTGACACGATAGTGTAGATTGCCACGCCTGAACGTTGAATGATAAGCATTAATGCCAGACCCAACACCATGCATAGCAATACATAAAGTTTCTTCTTCATTTTTGTTTCGTTTCTATACTCTTAACTTTCTTCTATTATACGACAATTATCAGATATGAACAAATTAAACCTCAAATTTATGAATTGACCCATTCGGTATATGTCCATGTGATTCACTGTGCAACATATGATGCAGTAGTCTAATAATACCTCCGGACGTAATACCTAAGACCGGAGATTCATACTTTGCTTGAATATCGTTGAGAAAAACAGTTAACCTTACTTTTACATCATCCACTGATTCCCCGCCATATGGTTGATAATTATACTGCTGCGCTTTATCCAGCTTTCTCAAATCCTGATCCCAGTCATCCCACAGTTTACCTGACAAAGACCCAAAGTCGCGCTCAGTCAATTGATCTGCAACATAAATTGGTAAATTCAAATTTTTATTAACTATCTCTGCCGTTTGTTTTGTGCGTTGCAATGATGAACAATAGATCGCGACAATATCTTTTGGCACCGCCAGTGCCATTTCTTCTGCTTGAGAAACCCCTAGGCTGTTAATGGGGGCATCGATCCTGCCGCAGGCTCTTTTTTCCTTATTAACATCAGTCTCACCGTGTCGGGCTAAATATAGGATCATTTACTTAATACTGAGAATACTTTTTTTATAACTGTCTAAATTGTCCAATGCGACTCCGGTGCCGCGAGCTACGCACAGCAGTGCATCTTCTGCCAAATAACACGGTACCCCAACCTCCTGGGCTATGTAATGATCTAAATTGCGAAGCTGTGCCGTACCGCCCGTCATAATCATTCCTTTGTCTATGATATCGCTGGCCAATTCTGGTGGGGTATCCTGTAAAACTATCTTTACCGCTTTTACAATTTCTTTGAGCTCCTCTGAAATCGCTTCCACAACTTCATTGGTGGAAACGGTAACGGTTTTAGGAAGGCCGGTAATCATGTCACGTCCTTTTACTTCCATGACTTCTTCTTCCGGGAGAAGCATCGCAGAGCCGATAGTAATTTTAATTTCTTCTGCGGTTCTGTCTCCAATAGCCAGCCCGTGCTTCTTGCGGACAAAATCAACTATCGCCTGGTCCAATCGGTTTCCGGCAACTCGGACAGAAGTCGAGTTAACAATACCGCCGAGACTTAATACCGCAACGTCAGTAGTTCCGCCACCCATATCTATAATTAAATTGCCGGATGCGGAAGAAATTGGAATACCTGCTCCAATAGCAGCCGCAACAGTTTCCTTAATCACAAAAGCGGATTTTGCACCTGCAGCTTGAGCAGCTTCTATTACCGCTCGCCTTTCGGTGGAAGTAATTCCACCGGGAACTGAAATCATAACTTCGGGACGAAAAAAACGAACTCTACCCAAAGCTTTATTTATAAAATAACGCAACATTGCTTCTGTAACCCTGTAATCAGCAATGACCCCATCTTTCATCGGCCGGTTAGCCACAATAGTTTCGGGTGTTCGTCCAAGCATTTCTTTAGCCTCCTGACCAACAGCCAAAATACGGTTATCTTCAAGGGAAATGGCAACAACAGTAGGCTCGTTTATAACGATCCCCTTTTTAGGCAAATGCACTAAAGTGTTTGCCGTACCTAGATCAATTCCTATCTTTGCTTGAAACATTTTATACCTAATTATATCAAAAACCCGCCGTATTGTCAGGACTAGTAAAAACCCCTATTTTACTGTAAAATAAGGCTACTTTATGAAAAGGCGAACGCGCTACTTATTTATCGGTTTAGGATTTGTAGTTTTCGGGATTATTTCCCCGCTCATAGTATTTTACGTGAGCGGGTTTAGCTATGATTGGGACAAAGATAGTCTGACTTCTACTGGTTTACTTTCTGTGAAAACAGAACCCAGCAAAGCAGAAATTTTTCTTGACAATGAAGACAACGGCACATCGCCAGCCAGTATTCGTTTTTTGGATGCCAAAGAATACCAAGTTTCCATACGTAAAGAAGGCTATTTTGACTGGAACAAAAAACTAGAAATCAAATCCGGTAAGGTAACGTGGACCAGCAGTCGACTTCCGGAACTTCATCTAATAAAAAAAGATCCGGCACCAGTTATAGTTTTTTCTGGAATACTAGATTTTTTTGTTGGTAATGATTTTACGTTACTTCTCACGGACCACGAACTCGTTAAAACTGATCTAGCAGAAACTGCAATTACTGACTCTATAAAACTAGAACAAAAATGCCAAAATGTAACTGCCAGTCCTACCCAAAATCTTGTTATGCTCGTATGCGGAGATAAGAGATTTGTTTACGACCAGATCGATCTTTCCCAAAAACCCATCACCTTGTCAGACGGGCAAAATTATTCTTTTGGCCCAGAAGATTCGCTGTACCATATCAACGCAGGGATACTATACAAAACCAACACTGAAAATGGTAAACAGCAAGCAATTTCCGAAAATGTTTCTGCCTTTGCATTTCAGGGAAATTCTTTGTACCAGTTAAAAACTGGCTCTGCCACGCAAACATTGGTATACAGCCCATTGTATAGTCCTGCTCAAACACAGACTCTAATAGACAACCTCCCTTTGTTTACAAATTCTCGCCTATTTATCTCCAGACCAAAAGAGGCTTTTGTCCTTGGAGATGGAACTCTTTATAGAATCAATGAGAGCTTGGAAATGTTATTGTCAGGAATAACAGAAATCGGTTTTGATGCAGAAGCGCCAGCCTTAACTTACACTACCGGAAACGAGCTTTATGTATATGATTTTAGCAGGGCTTCCGGAGACCTAATAATCCGGCAAGGAGAATCGATCAAGCAACCTCAAGGCAAAACCGATATTGGCTATGTGTTGTATTTGTCGGAAAATAGCATACATGCTGCGGAGATGGACAATCGCGACCAGATCAACAATTATTTAATAGGCTCGGGAACAAGCATAGAAAAATATGCCACGGAC
The DNA here is from genome assembly GCA_964532005.1 of uncultured Candidatus Saccharibacteria bacterium. Taxonomy (GTDB): domain Bacteria; phylum Patescibacteriota; class Doudnabacteria; order UBA920; family UBA920; genus CAYQEU01. The sequence goes on along the minus strand of CAZHER010000010.1, from coordinate 24,836 downwards.
CCTTCGCACAGCTGGGTATATTTCTTAGATGGTAACACCTTAAAGTTTTTCCGTTTGCGCTAAGGTCACATTATCTGAGCGTCAAGCGCCTGGTTCACCAAAGCATCAGCCTCCTTGTTGAATTCGCGCCTGACATGGGTAAAACTATATTTTTTAAAAGATTTTAAAATTTTTACAACTTGCCCGGCCAACTCTTGCAGAGCTGGTTGTTTTATTTTGTATTGTCCGAGCATCTGTCTGACTATCAATTCAGAATCCATATTGACCTGAATTTCAACTGCTCCCATGTCGCGAGCTGTTTCCACAGCTTTTAAAAGCGCTTTATACTCGGCAATATTGTTGGTGGTTTCACCAATGTACCCCCCGTGCTCAAACACAACCTCACTGCTGTCAGCATCTTTAATAAAAACTCCTATGGCTGCAGGACCAGGGTTCCCCCTAGAACCCCCGTCAGTATTAATCACTAATCTCTTGGGCATGGTCTTCTATTTTAATATCAACAAGCTTCATTTTTAACTTTTTCATCCCCTGCCAGGAATCGGTAATTAATTCTCCGGCCAAATCCAACTTTGTTCCAGAGTTTAGTCTCGGAGCAATATAACCCAAATTAAACCCAATGCAATCCAAAGAAACATCTTCCAATCTCACGGTCAACTGAATATGTTGCTGCTTTGCTCCCACCAACCGAAAATTTATTAATTCCGCACCCCTAACAGAAAACACCGGCACTGGATTTCCTTCACCGTAAGGTTCTAGTCTGGCAATATCCTCTGCTGTTTCCATTCTTATATCACCAGCAAACAGCTCTGCCTCTATGTTCAATGTCTCTCTTTTATCCTCGGGCTCGGGCTGGGAATCTGCAAAACGCAATATTTCTTGGTACAAAACTTCTAAATTTTCGCTGGCAACGGTCAACCCTGCTGCTTGCTTATGACCTCCGTACTTAACAAGTAAATGTGAATTTATTTTCAGGCACTCAACGATATTAAAATTTCCAAAACTGCGCGCCGAACCTGTTGAATGCATTTCCCCTTTTTCTAAAACCAAAACCGGTTTTTTGTAATGATCCACCAATTTACCCGCAACTATCCCAACCAAACCTTTCGGCCAACTGGAATTGGCCAACATCAACACCCGGCGATCTAAAATAAACTCTGCTTCACTTTTAGCTTCTGAAACGATTCGCGCTGTCATATCCTTGCGACGTCTGTTGATATTTTCCAATTGATTGGATAGCTCTATAGCTTCTGCAAAATCTCTTGAAACTAGTAAGCTCAAAGCAATATCAGCATGCTCCAAACGGCCTGCGGCATTAATTCTAGGGGCTACAACAAAGCCCAGGGTTCTGGTATCAAAAACTTCATGTACACGATCAATCCCGGCATTGTCCAGCAACTGGCGTAAGCCTATCCATTTTGTTTTTGCCAAAACTTTTAGACCAAACCGTACCAGAATCCTATTTTCTCCCAAGAGCGAATGCACGTCTGCCACCGTACCAATTGCTACCAGATCCAAAAACCACTTATCCCATTCAGGGACATATTCCTCTTCTGCAATGCCTTTCATAGCACAAACTTTTGTTTGGTTTGAAAGAAGCGCAACAGCCAGCTTGTATGCCACACCCACTCCGGTAATCTGGCTGTCAGGATAAAGATCCGCAGGATTTTTAGGGTTAATTAAAGCGTAAGCTTGGGGTGTATCCCCGGTAATTTCATGATGGTCAGTAATAATTAAGTCAATCCCATTTTGACGACAAAACTCCGCTTCGATCACAGAATTAGTGCCGCAGTCTACAGTGATTATTAACTGCGCGCCTTGTTCTTTTAGTCTTTCGAATGCTTCGACATTCAAACCATAACCTTCACTAAAGCGGTCCGGAATATAGCTGGATACTTCAGTCCCTAAATACCTAAACGTTTGCTGCAATACAGCGTTAGCTGTAACCGCATCAGCATCGTAGTCCCCGTAAATATAGATTTTTTCTTTGTTTTCAATTGCTTGCCAAATCCGCTCAACAGCTTTTTCCATTTCCTGAAACAAAAACGGGCTGTACAAATTGGAATATTCTGGCTGGAGAAAATGTTCAACGTTTATAGGCTCAACGCCCCGATTATACAGCAACTGTAAAATCAACCGATTCTGCTCGGGAAACTGCTCTAAATATTCATCGGGAAGAGCTGGGGCAATAAGCCATTGTTTAGCCATTCCTCATTTTACCACTTTCTTACCACTGTCAACAATTCAGCTCAAGCTCGCCTAAAAGGTTTATTCCCGTCATTTCGTTCGGCTTTGCTAAACCCATTAAGGCCAGAACAGTTGGGGCAATATCGCTAATGACCCCGCCGGGAACTTTTGACGATAAAGACAGATAGTCTCTGGTTTTTGCCAATTCAAAACAAAACTCATTTGCTATGAGCAAAAACGGAACGGGGTTGGTGGTATGATCCTTGTCTATTTCCCCGGTCTTCATATTTATCATCTGTTCAATATTTCCATGGTCTGCACTGATAACCAAAACCGCCCCAGCCTTCAAGCAGGCTTCCATAATTTTCTCTATAAAATGGTCAAGGTATTTAACTGCTTTTATTCCTGCTTCCAAATTTCCGGTATGGCCAACCATGTCTGCATTGGCAAAATTGGCCAGTAAAAAATTGAAATCCGAATTCAGTATTTTATCAACCAAAATATCTGTAATCTCCATGCCGGACATTTCCGGACGATCCACATAATTGCTGGAGTTATCGGTGGGACTTTTAACAATATGCCGCTCCTCGCCTTCCAAAGCCTCGCTAATTCCACCGTTAAAAAAAGATGTGACGTGGGCAAACTTTTCACTTTCGGCAATATGAAATTGCTTCAAGCCAGCTTTAGAAACTGCTTCGGCCAAATTATTGGCTAAGTTCTGAGTTGGAAACGCAACTGTTACTGGAAGACCAAAAAAATATTCCGTCATCGTTACTATAAACAAATCCTGAGGGGCTTCGTGATGGGAAACGATTCCCATAATTTCCGGGGAAACAAAAGCTTGCACCAACTGCATTGCCCGATCAGGGCGAAAGTTAAAAAATATTAAAGCGTCGTGCTCGTCAATTTTGCCAATGGGGTACAATTCGCCGTCCGCGTCGTCATGTCTCACTATTACAGTTGGATGGATCATCTCATCATAGATTCCTTGATTATAAGAATTTAAAACTGCATCTTCTGCGCTGTAAGCAGACGCTCCGACTCCGTTAACCATAGCTTGGTATGTCATCTCTGTCTGATCCCAATGCCGGCCTCGGTCCATGGCATAGAACCGGCCGGCCATCGTTGCAATTTGCCCTACTCCAATTTCAGCAATCTTCATATTCAACTTCTGCAAACTTTCCAAAGCAACCTTTTCGCCGGTATCTCTACCGTCGGTAAACATGTGAATGTAAACCTTTTTCAAACCCTGCTCAGCCGCAAGTCCTAACAAAGCGTACAAATGCTCGTCAGAACTATGAACATTGCCGCCAGAGATCATGCCTGCCAAATGCAGGGCGGAATTATTTTTCTTAACATGGTCGCATGCTTTCAGAAAAGCTTCGTTGCTGAAGAAATCGCGATCTTGAATTGCGCTATTAATGCGCGGTAAGTCTTGGCCAACAATGCGACCAGCCCCGATATTCAAATGTCCAACTTCAGAATTTCCCATTTCGCCCCAAGGCAAGCCAACCAAAGGACCAGAGGCCTGCAGGGTCATGCTGGGATAGTGGGCTACAATGTAATCCAAAGTTTCTGGCTGAGCTTGAGCTATGGCGTTTCCATGGCTGTAGGAGGCTACTCCAAACCCATCCAAAATAACCAGGACAGCTTTTTTATATGTTTTATGATCCATTATTCTTGTCTAAAGCTTTTAGCGCGGGCAGTTCTGTGCCTGACAAAAATTCCAACATTGCCCCGCCGCCAGTTGAAACATGGTCAATATGGCTTCCCTGACCAGCTTCGTGAACAGCTGTAACAGTTTCTCCTCCTCCGACAACAGCAAAGCTTTTTCGCTGAGACCGTCCGCCGACCACCCGTGCCAGAGCCATCGTCGCTGTGTGGAATGGCTTAACTTCAAAGTGTCCCAGCGGACCGTTCCAAACAACAGTTCTGGCTTTCTTAATATATCCAGCAAACTCTAAAATTGTTTTGGGGCCCAAGTCAAAAATCGTATCGTCGCTCTGCACCTGGTAAGACAGCACTGCTCGAACCGGTTTTCTACGCAAAGATTTCGCCACCACCACATCTTTGGGCAAAATAATTTTTTTCTTGAAGTTACGCAAAATATAATCAACAGCTTTTTTACTTTCGGGATTGTCTTCACTGGCCGACTTTCCTATTTCAAAACCCTGAGCTTTCAATAAAAGGTTTGCCAGTCCTCCTCCCAATAAAATATAATCAGCTTTTCGACCCAAATGTTTCAAAGTTTCGGCTTTATCAGAAATCTTTATTCCACCCATTATCAAAACAAATGGTGAAACTGGCTTAGTCATAACACGGGTTAAGGACGAAATTTCTTTTTGCAATAATAAACCGCCATAAGAAGGCAGGTGTTGTGTAATTCCGACCAAGGATGCGGCACCACGATGCGAAACTGCAAATGCATCATTGACGTAAAAATCTGCCATGCCTGCCAGCTGCTCGGAAAATAAAACCCCATTATCTTCCTCGGCTTTGTAAAAACGCAAATTCTCCAAAACAACTATCCTGCTGGCAGTAGCCTCTTTTAGCATTTCGCGATTTTTGTGTTCGCTAATGTCGCCGCGAAAAAATACAACTTTACTCCCCGGGGCTTTGGGAAATTCTTTTTCAACCACAACAAACTGGCGGCGTAAAAGCCTAGCCAAGTCTTTGGCTGCTGGTTCTAGGCTCAGTTTCTTCTGCCACTTACCTTCAGGTCTGCCCATGTGGCTACCAATAATTATTCGGCAGTTCTGTTCCACCAACAGATGGATGGTTGGCAAGATAGATTTTAGCCGAAAATCATCAGTCAATTTGCCGTTTTCCACAGCTTCGTTAAGATCTAGTCTTAAGAAAACTGTTTTGCCATGGAATAATTTTAAATTTTTTATAAACTTTATTGCCATTTATTCTTGCTATTTATGCCTTATATAAGAGGGTTTAATTGACAAAATTATATATTTATGCTATAATTGTATCTGCATCTAAGCAATTGGAGGAGCTATGAACGCTATAGTTCGCGTACTAGAGGTGTTCTTGTGGCTGGTGGTTGGGATTATACTTACTCTCACATCCCTTGCTATCCTGGTGATTGCACTTTGGTTCCTCTTTGGAAAAGGAAACCTATTTGCTTTTGCCGGCCTGATCGCCATAGCCGCTTTGAATATCTATGTTGCCAGCCAGGCGTTGGCCCATTATCAGTCCCTGTCGGAACGGGACGTAGTGGAATAACTACAAAGTTCCGCTCTCTGCCGTTTGCGCCTCACCACAGCGCACTCGGCTTTTTATTTATGCTTTCCTACTAAGATTACTTCTTCAACCAAGCGATTGGAATAACCGCACTCATTGTCATACCAAGCAACGATTTTTACAAAATTGCCGTCAACTACTTGGGTTAAAGACAAATCCACAATTGCCGAAGCTGGGTTTCCTACAATATCGGAAGAAACAACCGGTTCGTCTGTAACAGTAAGCTTTCCTTGGTATACCGGGCTTTTACTTGCATCTATAAAAGCTTGATTAATTTCTTCAACTGTTGTGTCTCGTTTTAACAAAGCGGCAAAGTCGGAAAGAGATCCCACTGGAGTAGGAACTCGAATGGACAACCCATTGAATAATCCTTTCAATTCAGGAATCACCTGCCCTGCAGAAATTGCCGCGCCTGTGGTGGTAGGGACAATATTCACTGCAGCAGCGCGGGCACGGCGCATATCATTGGCATGGCCTCCGGGAGGAGGGCCGTCTATTAGATTCTGCTCTGCGGTATAGCTGTGTATGGTGGTCATCATTATTTTTTCTATGCCGAATGCATTATGCAAAACAGCGGCAACAGGAGTAATGCAGTTAGTGGTGCAAGACGCGTTGCTGACTATTTCTTCTCCATTATACTGATGGTCGTTTACGCCAAGAACAAAAGTTTTGGTAACGCCTTCGTCTTTAGCCGGAGCGGAGATAACCACTTTTTTTGCTCCAGCTTTCAGATGAGCTGAAGCTTTTTCGCTGTCAGTAAATCGGCCGGTGCATTCAATAACAACATCAACCCCCAGCTTACCCCATGGCAGATTAGCGGGATCTTTTTCTGCTGAAACCGGATATTTCATACCGTCAATTATGATATTGGATTGGTCAGCGCTGACGTCTTTGTGATACGGGCCATAATTGCTGTCAAATTTGAGTAGTTGCGCGAGAACTTCCGGAGAAGTTAAATCATTTATCCCCACCACTTCAATTTCTGGCTTATCCAAAGCAATTTTAAACGCCTGGCGCCCAATGCGTCCAAATCCATTAATTGCCATTTTAATTTTCCCATTTTCCGACATAATTTTGTGTTTTAATTTCGTTAATATAAATCCTCGTAGCCCTGCAGGTCTTTGCGCACCCGTGGCGCTTTATTTGTAGGTTGATTTTGGTTATTGCTTACTTTGGTAACTTTTTTGACTGGAAACTCAATATATTCTTGACTGGCAAATAGTTCGGTGCGCCAATATATAATTACCCCGAAACAAGCAATTCCAACAAGAAGAATTAGCAAAACTCTTAAACGAAAATTTGGGTCTTTTGTTTTTGATCCTGCGACCGGCATATGTTAATCTTTTTTCTTGGACACCATTTTGGTGACTTTGTCTTTTACAGCTGGGGAATTTATGTTTATTGAACGGAAAGTTTTCATTTTCGTCAATTTAGATTCAATCTCTTTTTTTGTTAGTAATCCGTCTATCGGACCAACCTTCATTACCACGCTTCCGGCATTTATCGGTCCCCACTGCAAAGCCTCAGAATGCTTCCTACCATAAGCCAAGGCCGCAATATAAGCAGTGGTAAAACTGTCTCCTGCTCCGGTGGCTTCAATGCGTGGACCGGGAAACTCTGGAATATAGAAAAACCCTTCGTCGCTGTAACTGTAAGCCCCTTTGCGACCGTCGGTAAGAGCTATTGCTTTGGGTCCGAGCTTCCTTAAGCGCTTACACAGCTCCTCTGGATCATCAATGTTTCCTACCCAACTTTGCGCCTCTTCTTTATTTACCGATAGCAAGTCAGTTCTCTTTAACATCGGTGCATTAACTTTTACACCGGCTCGAAGCTGGTATGTGCCGGGGTTAAAACCCAACTTCACATTATATTTGTCCAGATAAACTGCCAGGTCTTTATATATCTTTTGAAACCCTTCTGGCATGGAAGTCAAATATACCCACTTGCTCGGAGCAAATTTTGGGAGTTTCCATTTTCTGTGCTCGTGAAACACAAAAATAGTGCGCTCACCTTTGTAAGACAAGACGGTATGATAGTTGGTCCCGTGCTCATCATCGATCTGAATGTAATCCGTCGCCACTTTTTCTTTCTTCATTTTATGAATAATTTCTCGGCCGCCTGAATCATGGGCAACAACACAACAATAAGCAGTTTTTAAGCCCAACCTGGCAGACCCAACAGCATTATTTGTTGCATTGCCTGCAACGCTTTTGTAAAACTTGTCCACGGGTAGCTTGTCTGCCCAACTAATAACAGCTTTTTGCTTCCCTTTTTCTTTGATTATTTTAATGTCATGGATGAATAAGAACGAATCGATTACCGGATCTCCTATTGAGATAATGTCGTGTTTGGTTTTCATTTATAAAAATTAATTCTTGCTTTTTCTAGATAAAACTTTTTTAACAGCTGCTTTGACTGCATCTATACCCATACCATACTTTTCAATAAGTTCAGCAGGTTCGCCACTTTCTCCGAAAGTGTTCTGCATACCAACCATTTCAATTGGCACCGGGTAATGTTGTGCTAATACTTCGGCAACCGCCGAACCAGCTCCGCCCATAATCTGATGTTCCTCTAACGTCACAACTGCGCCGGTTAATTTTGCGGCCCAAACAATAGTATCCACATCAATTGGCTTAATGGTGTGGTTATTTATGACCAAAACACTGATGCCTTCTTTTTCCAGCTCCAGTGCTGCCATAATTCCATTATACAGTATAGAACCGCATCCTATAAGGGCGACGTGTGTTCCCTCTTTAAAAATCTCGGCTTTGCCAACCTGAAATACTGTCTCTGCACTTGTAATAATTGGGGTTTTTTCTCTACCGAAACGAAAATATGCCGGTCCTTTAGTCTCTCCTAAAGCCAAAGTTGCTTTTTTTGTTTCCCAATAATCACAAGGTACCACTACCGTCATGTTTGGAATAACTCTTGTAATGGCAATGTCTTCCAAAGCTTGGTGCGTGGCTCCATCAGGGCCCACCGAAATTCCAGTATGAGCGCCGGCAACTTTTACGTTAGCTTGGCTGTAGGCAACAGATACTCGAAGCTGATCCCAAGACCTGCCGGGAGAAAACACCGCGTAAGATGAAACAAAAGGAGTTTTGCCTGCCAAAGCAAGTCCCGCTGCCACACCCATCATATTTTGTTCGGCAACACCGCATTCAACAAACCGATCTGGAAACTTTTTAGCAAATTCTGCCACACGCGTAGAGTCGGCTAAATCTCCTGTTAAAGCCATAATATTCTCGTCTCTTTGGCCAAGTTCGAGCAAAGCATCGCCATAACCATCACGTGTAGCTTTTTGCTCTATATCGTCTCGTCCTAACTTCGGATTAAGTTTTGCGTGTTGGTTTATCATCTTTGGTGATTCTTCAGTTTGATCTTATTTATGAAGCGAATTAAGAATGTTATTGAAGCCCAGATAAAAGTGAGCATAGAAAGTAAAATTACTGCGACATAACTAAACAACATAACCATACTTGGTGACCTCGGACAAGGTTCACATAAAACACCTTCAGGGCATGGAGGACAACCATAAACCGATACCAATAATGTATATGCAGTCACTGCAACCAGCAGGCTAACAATAATTGTCAACAATAGGAAATTGCGCTTTTTATACATACGATTTTGCTATAACATACGAATTACAATTCAAGATAATCTTTAATCTGTTCTTTATTCTTTTGATAAACAAAAGAAACAATCAGCAATATTACGCCCAAACTAATGAAGGAAATAATTCTATAAACAGTTTCCAAACTTTGAAGGTCGTATAAGAAAACTTTTAATATAACCAAACCGAACAGTAGAAACCCGAGTCTGCGGAGCGATTTGAGTCTGGTTGCGGCGGAGACCGCCACTAAAACTACAGCATAAACTATCCACCATAAACTTAGAGCTAAATTACGTTGGTTTTCCTGGTCATATAAGCCATAATAATTGGCTAAGTCCCAAGATACAAATAGCCAGAATAGCACAGCAATTATATATTGAATGGCGTCGTGAACATTATTTTCGAATTCGGTAAGATTTTCTTTCGGAAATATATGATGAGCAACAAGCAAACTAGCAAGACCAAGAAACTCTAAGCCAAATTTTTCATTAACCAGCAATGTTGGGATACTGGAGGTGTAATTTACGAGCAGTGTAGCAATAATCCCAAACAATACAACTATAAAACCCCAGACTCGGAGTTCTGCACGATGCTGGACATGGCCGACTATCAGGCCTACTAAGCCTAGCACGTAAAGCATGACCACTTGCAAACTTGTATCAAACTGCCAAAAAATAGCTGTGCTCAAAACTACAGCACCCATACCGGAAACCAAATAATTCACTTTGATAAATTCTAGACGATCGATGAATGCATAAGTTAAGAATGTCCAAGCACCCAAGGCAACCATTATCATCGCTGCCAAATCACGAAACTCAGAATAAGCCAATACTGCAAGAGGTATCCCTAAAAGAAGATAAGTCAACCCGAAAAGCAAGGCGTATTCCCGTTCGTTAGCATGAAGCTTGGCGGGATCCTCTTTGCGGATCGCAAATGCAAGCATGATTGTATGCATAAAAATATTGGCCAGCAAAAACAGTAACGTGTGAAGATTGAAATTTTCACTGGTTGAGACGGAGAAAGATGCAGTCAGTAGGTTCAGGGCGCTCCCGGCCAACGCCAGTACGAACAAATACCTTGCTTGGTTATAAAACACACTTAACAGCAGCGAACCTGTGATCATGGTTAAATACACCAACAGTAAAATATAACTTTCTTGAGACACAGATAAAATTATTGGTACTAAGTAAGCTCCTCCCCATGACATTGCAGCTAGAACTCTTGAGTTAGTTTTGTAAGCAAGCAATAGACCAATGCCGGTAACTAAAATTAACACTGCAAACCCTCCGTCAACAGTCATTACGTCATACAAATGAACTGCGGCAAAAACAGTCAAATACCAAACAGCTAATCCGCCTCCGGCAAGTACCATTGCGTATTTGGAATATTTCTCCCGCCACAAATAAAACAGAATTAACAATAAAGAGCCTATGCTTACTCCGATCATCAAACGCAAGTTTACACTAACCCAGCCTTGGTCTATGGCATACTTTAGAAAAAATGCCAACCCAAAAACCAAGGCAACAACGCCGATTTTAGGGAGCATATTAATGAAGTTAGCGCTATCCATTGGACGAGAAAATGCTGACTCAGTTTTCGCTGCGGATACAGATAATGTTTTCGCAGCAGGTTTAGAAACTGAAGCCCTGGGTGCAGCAGATGCTTTTGGAACACTTGGGGTAAATTGCCTACCCTGCTCCAAACGCTCAATGCGCTTACTCATGGAATACAAATAGAACAAAATCCCTATTAAAACCAAAAATGTGATTATTCCCATATATTTTGGGTTAATGATTTATTCATGCTCTCCCTTAATTTGACCTTGCAAAGTTCGCAGTTCGTGAATCGCTTCTTTGGCTTCTTCCGCACTTGGGGGCTTGCCATGCCATTCATACTTCCCTTCCATAAAATCTACCCCCTTGCCAGGAATAGTGTGGGCTATGATCACAGTTGGCTTCTCATAAATTGCTTTTGCTTCATTGCATGCATCAATTATATCTCTAATATTGTGCCCATCAACTTCTAAAACATGCCAGTTAAAAGCTTCATATTTTGCACGCAATCCTTCAAGGGGCATTACATCCTCTGTAAATCCATCAATCTGGATATTGTTCCGATCAATAATTGCGGTAAGGTTGTGCAGCTTGTTTTTCCCTGCTAACATTACTGCTTCCCAAATCTGTCCCTCCTGTTGCTCTCCATCAGACATAACAAGATAAACTCGGCTTTTGGACCTGTCTAAACGCAAAGCTAAAGCAATCCCCACTGCTTGTGAGCTCCCTTGAGCCAATGGACCCGAAGTAGTTTCCAGTCCAGGCAAAGCAAGATTGTGAGGATGTCCCTGCAGTCTGCTTCCCAACTTTCGTAAAGTTTTCAACTCTTTTTTGGGAAAATACCCGGATTCAGCTAAGGTTGCATACAAGACTGGACAAACATGCCCACAAGACAATACCAACCGATCACGTTCTTCCCATTCCGGATTTTCTGGATCATGTTTCATTACTCCAAAATATAGAGCAGTGAAAATTTCTGCCAAATCTAAAGGGCCTGCAGAATGGCCGGAACCTGCGGCCAATAAAGAATCTATGATATCCATCCGGATTTCATTCGCCTTTAACTGCAGATCTTTTATGCTGGACTGAACAAACATGAATTATTTTTTAGTTTCTGTAAGTATCGAGCTTTCTATTTCGGCAAAACTTGCCGCAGGATCGGACGACTTAACAATTGCCGACCCAACTACCAACAAATCTGCCCCAGCAGAAATTAAAGCATGCGCATTGCTGGAACTAAGCCCCCCGTCTACTTCTATTGTAGCATGCGGCAACATCTGTCTCAATTCAGACACTCGGTCAAAAGTTGTATTAATAAAAGGTTTGCCTTGTGCTCCTGGGTGAACACTCATTATTAAAAAATGACCAATAGTGTCTCCGAAATATCTCAACACCGACACCGGGGTTTCCGGATTTATTGCCACTGCTGGGCTCATGCCGAGTTTGCTAATACTTGACGCTGCCTCGTCTACCATCTCTTCTTTAGCAAAAGCTTCATAATGAACAATAACTGTTTTAAAACCGGCAATGTTATAATCTACAAAATCTGAAGGATTTTCCACCATTAAATGTGCTTCATAATGAAAAGCCGGGTTCAGCACATCCAAATCGGCAACGGTTATTGTTCGACCGTTAACAAATATACTATCAGCAATATCAACATGTATCCGCTCTACCCCTGGTATCCGCTCAATGACAAAATTCTTGCCGTCAAAAGCTTCTCTGTCCTGCTCAAAAATTGCTGGGACAATACTGGACATTATTTACCTTTCTCCAGTGCGCTGATTTTTTTGACCCGGCGCACATGGCGTGCCGCCTTAGAATACTTTGTTGATAACCATGTTTTAACAAGTTTTTGCGCTGTCACATTATTAACATAATCAGCGGGCAAACACAAAACATTGCTCATGTCGTCATTCCTGCTTGCCTTCGCTTCTCCATTATTCCACACCAAGGCAGCTCTAACATTCCTGAACTTGTTGGCTGTAATGCAAACTCCCTGACCACTTCTACATATTAAAATACCAACATTACTGTCGGGCTTTTTAGAGACTTTGCTAGAAACTTTGACTGCATAATCAACATAGTCATCTTTAAGGTTCAACTTCGCAGGGCCTAAATCTAAAAACTCAACATTTTCTTTTTTTAAAAATTTTTTTAAATTTTCCTTCAAACGATATCCGCCGTGATCGGATCCAATAAAAAGCATATTCTATGAATTAATAATTTTATTAAAATCTTCGGGGAGAAGACTGGCGCCTCCAACCAACAACCCTCCAATATTGTTTTGTGCCAGAAATTCTCCGGCATTTACCGAAGTAACACTTCCACCATAAAGCACAACCCCTATTTGATATTTAGTCTTAATAAACAAAGCAATTTTTTCGGCATGCTCTGGGGTGGCAACCTTTTTTGTTTCATATGGGTTGCCAGTACTAATGGCCCAAACCGGCTCATATGCCACGACTATCTTTTTTCGGTCAACGTCTTGGAGCCCGGAATCTAATTGTAATTTTAAAATATCGATAACCTCAAGGTCGTCTTGCTCAACGGTAGTACCGTAACCAATGCACAATATTGGGATAATACCGCTTTCCTGCAAAACCAAAATTTTATCATGGATCTCGGTGTCCGTTTCACCCAACCCTCTCCTCTCACTATGTCCGACAATGCAATACTTTATACCCAAACTCTTCAATGACGCCGCAGAAGTTTGCCCTGTATAAGCCCCTTTAAGCTTCCAAAATACATCTTGGGCTCCCAAATAGGGAAAATCAATCTTTGACAGAAATACAGTGGGCGGGCATAAAACAGCTTGATTTTTAGAATTTTGGTTGACTTTTTCTGCCAAATTTACTGCTTCTTGCAGTGTCAGTGGATTAAGTTTCCAATTAGCAACAATTAATTTAGACATTTTATGCTCCTCTCAAAAATTTAGCTGTTTCTTCTGGGGCTACTGGGTTAATAGGAATACCGGTCGCATACTCAAATCCTCCCCAAGTAGTTATATGTGGGAAAACAGTAATATGCCAGTGGTAACTACGCTCTTCACTCAAGGTATGCCGGTCCCGGGCAATAGGCATGGTATGAATATAAAAATTTAGTGCAGGGTCACCCAATTTTGCGCTCAACTGCCCTAAAACCATTTTTAACACCACACTAAGATTTTTCATTGCTGAACTGTCCAAATCCTCAAATCTAGCGCTATGTTTTTTGGGGACAATCCATGTTTCAAAAGCTTTGCGCGAAGCGTAAGCAGACACTACTGCAAAATTGCTGTCTTCGTATACTACTCTATCTTTGACCTGCAGCTCTTCTTTTAAAATATCGCAATAAATGCAAGATTTATTTGTATGCCAATAATGATGGCAGCCTTGCATTTCGGCATGAATATGCGGTGGAACTAAGGGTGTTGCCAAAATTTGATGATGCGGATGGATGGCGGTAGCTCCAGCTTCTCTCCCGTGATTGTGAAAAACTTGAACGTAAGCAATCTTGGGATCTTTTTTTAAAGCGTTTATTCTGTCTGCAAAAGTTTGCAATGTCAACTGAACCAATTTTTGCGGTTGCATGCCAACAGTTTCATTGTGCTTTCTTGTGATTATCACTTCATGTTCACCATAGCCTCCCATAGACATATAAAACTCTTTGTGCCTATAAGCGGTGGTTTTTTCTAAAGCCTGAAATTTGTTTTGAATGACACGCAAATCCCATTTGCTGGAATTTGGTATCCTACAAACGTCGTCGCACAAGTCAGGGTTCATACTCTCATTGCCTGGACAAAAAACACAATCCCGATCCAATTCTGGCAGGTCATCTATCTCTGTATCAACTTTAAAATCTTCTGGGCGCTTTGAACGTTTTGGTGCTATCAAGACCCATTGTTTTGTTATTGGATTTTGTCGAAGTTCGCTCATGATTTTTGTTTATCCAAATAAGTTTGCAAAATTATCTGTGCTGCTACCCCATCTACAAATTCCTTCCTTCCGACCAAATTTCGAGCCATATCTGAACTCAAACGCTCGTCTACTAAATATACGGGGACTTTTGATAATTGCTCGACGTTGACAGCAAAATCCCTTGCTTCTTGGGTTTTCTCAGTGTCTTGACCATCCATATTTAATGGTAAACCTACAACTATAGACTCCACTTCAGAATTCTCTTTTAAAAAACTTTCTAATTCTGACTCAAAGCCTTGTGCTTCCCAAACCCCAACTTCACGGGCAAGCATCCCTAATTCATCTGAAACTGCTACGCCGATACGTTTAGTACCGTAATCCAAACCTAAAACCTTAGCCATTGCTATTTCGACTCCTCTAACGTAGGAGTAAGTATCTGCTCTTTGCCTTCTCTATTTACTTTGATTTCAAGTTTCTGCCCGACATTATAATTTTTCAATTCTCGAGCCAGACTATTTTGCGAATTAATCCTGTGGCCTTCGACTTCGATAATCACATCTTTTTCCTTAAAACCTGCTTTGTCAGCAGGACTTCCGGCGAGAACACCATCCTCCCCTACCTCTTCTCCCCCTAGAATCAAAGCACCTTCAGTAACGGAAAGATTATGAGCTTTGGCAATCCGATCATCCAGCATTAAGTACCTCACCCCTAAGAAAGGATAAGAAATTTTTCCGCTTTTTTTAAAACTTTCAATTGCCTTTTGTGCATCTCCTGCAGGAATAGCAAAACCAACTAACTGACCCTGCTGATCAATTGCGGTATTAATGCCGATTACTTGTCCGCCTAGATTTAGCAATGGCCCGCCGGAATTACCTGGATTAATTGCAGCATCTGTTTGAATAACACCCTCGAGCTGCTCAGAATCGGACCCGTCCCCAGCAACAACACTCCTTCCAATCCCCGAGACAATTCCGCTTGTCACAGTGTTTTGGTACTGTCCCAATGAATTGCCTATTGCCAAGACCTGCTGTCCAATTTGAACGGAATCTGAATCTGCAAAAGGTAAAACAGGCGCATTAGAAATTTCCACTTTGATTAAAGCCAGATCATTTCTACTGTCTCTAGACAGAACTTTGGCATCGTAAGTTTTTCCATTGTTGGTCACAATGCTGTAAGTGGCTGTTGTGTCTGCAACCACATGTCGATTTGTGAGAATTAAACCGTCAGAAGAAACAAAGAACCCACTCCCAGCTCCTACTTGCTGTATATTGGGAGCGGATTTTTGATTATTTTGCGGCCCACCATAAACATCAAAAAAATTTCCGTAAGGAGAAAAATATCTTTTCATCTGGCTCAAATCCTTGGAAACCACAATTGAAACCACTGCTGGGCTTGCTTTTTCAACCACATCTATAATTGCCGAATCTTCCTCATAAATAACTTTTTGATTTGTGGCCAGCCCACCGCTAGTCAAACTTTTTTGCAGGCCTGGGCGTGACGAAAGGAAGGTTGTAGATGCAAACCCGCCTAAAAACCCAGCAAAAATTGATGCCAAAACCACAACCGCCAACGAGTGACGATTGAGGTTGAATTTCTTGTCCGGAGCAGCTGGCTGTTCTTGTTTATCGTTTAAAATTTCTGATTTGGGCATTAATTAAGAATTGGGGTTAAATGGTGGGGTTGTTCCCGGGTCGATCCCTGGAACAATCGGCTTAAGTTGTGGAAGTTGAATACAAGTTTCTTGTTCTTTCAAAACCACACCTTTGAATACGTACTTATCAACAAATTGATTTATTGTGGAAGATACCAACTGACTTACCACACTCTGGGTGTTATTGGTACCAAGGCCTAGTTTTGCATTAAACGCTGCTTGCAGCTGTGCGTTAATAGAAGCTACAGTGGTGGTAATTTGCTTGCCCAGCACATCGCTCCTCGGCAATTTAGTTCCGGTTGGGGTCAACTGCTCAATTATTGCAGACTCGTTGGCGCGAATCATTGCCGTTTGGGCAGCGCCGCGGAAGTTAAGCTCTTGTTCTTCTGGGAATAGGTCAGGCAACCTACCCATCTTGGAATAGAAGTCCGAAGAACCAGGATCAATAGTTGATGGGTCAAATCCTAAGTACTCCCGGGCTTTGGCAATAAATATTGGAGCCAGGTCTTCTTTGTTATCGGCACAATTGAATTGAGGAATAAATCTTGTTATCAACTGTTGGTCAACAGCATCGGTAATATATTTATTCAAATAGTCATCGATATACTGCCCGCGTACAAGCGCATCTGTATAATACAAAAAGTTTGCGACATAGTAATTTTCTTGGATATCAGTAATCAGTTTATCCAAGAATTTGTTCATGAAATTTGCAAAAGCCGATGCTAAAGCTTCACGAGCAATTTTTTCTACAGTAGCCCAAACATCATCTACCACCACAACTGGTCCACCAACAAATGCTTCTGCACTTTTTACCATAAACACACTGCGGTCAACAACTGATTTTTGTCCTTCACCTCGCGGAGTTGTCAGAGCATATTTTTGATCAAGCCTGTTAAATTCATCTTTTAAAACTTTTGTCTGATCATTTATAACTGCGTATTGTTCGTACACTTTAGGCCACGGTTCGGCTTTTGGCTCATCTACAATTTCTGCAGTGTTGGCCAAAGCTACGATTTGTTCCATTGTTCCAATTTCAGCTTTATGAAAAGCCAGAACATCTTGAGGCACCGGCGCTTTGTACAATTGTTCTAAAGCAGCATTGGTATCTATTGCAACTTGATCTGGATCTGCATCGTTGAACAACCTTGGCGCAGCTGCGCCTGTATTTAAAGCATACTGCTTCACCACGGGCTCAACAGCTCTAAAATAGGTGTCTACAGGAGCTTGCCCTGTTTCTTGAACAATATTTAATTTTGTATTTGCAACCTCAGGAATGGTTATTTTTTGGTTTGTTTTCAACTCTGCTGCTACCTGCTTTTCCAGTTGCTTTTCGTCGATCAGTTCCCGAAATAGTTTTTTACTGGCCTCTGGATCTGGTTTTATAGAAGCCAGGTATTCTGCGTACTGCTTGCGCAAAGCCTCTGCTTTGGCCTGATCTTCTTTGGTTACGCCTTGCTCGGTGTATCTAAAATTTCCCGGCTGGACAAAAGTCACAACCAGCAAAACAACCACCAAGAAACCGATGATTCCAAGGAAGTATTTTTTTGGAATATTGTTTATATCCATGGTTTTTTGTTTCTTTTAAGCTAATTTTATATTGATATTATAGCACTTTTAGCCTACCTACTCAACCAACTCCCCACCAAAAACCCTTAAAACTTCACTGATCGCATCTGCACCTGTTGGACTATCATCATTTTTGTCTTGTTGGATCTCTATCCTTAATCTGCTTGGCTTTCCGCCCAAATCCGTAATTGTACTTTGTAGTAAGCTATGCACTTTTTTGCTTTCTAAATGCTCTTTATGAAACAAGTATTTTACACTCAAGGATATCTGATTCCCATTCACAGCAATAATTGGAGAATTTTTTACCAAAGTTGCCAGGGGACTATTAATTAACTTTAACCGATCCAGTACCTGAGGCCAAAACTCTTTCACTTCTTCTAGCGTATAGGGGTTTTCTTCTGATTGAATAGTGTTCTCCAGTTCTTGAGAGCTCTCTTTAATTTCAGATGTCTGAGATTCTACTTTAGACTCAATTTCTGCTTTTTTAATTGTTGCCGGCATTGCTGTTTTGCTTCCAGAATCTGAAGAATTGCTAACATTAGTCCCCGTCTTCATTACAGCTTCCATACTAGCTAAAAGCATCGCCAAACTTGGGTCAGGTGCTATGGCTAAATCCTTATACGCTCTCAAAAATAACCTCATCCACAAAATTATTTGCCCAGCTTGAATATTAGACACTTGGCTTTGCATTAACTTCTTTTCATCTTCTAAGAACTCGGCTGGAGCATCGCCTGTCACTTTAAAAACCAACAATGCTCTTAAATATTCCAAAAAGTTTCGGTTAAATATATTAAAGTCAATACCAGCCTGCTCTAATTCCGTAAAGTAAGACGGGATTTTCCCGGCATCAGCAGAAGAAAGCAGTTCAATAAGTCTATGAGAGTGAGCCAAACTGGTCGTCCCCAAGGTAATTTCTGCTTCCTGTATAGAAATTTTCGACCCGCTGCCCGCTATTTTATTCAGCAAAGATAATGCGTCGCGCATTGAACCTTGCGCTTGCCTCGCAATTATACTCAAAACTGCTTCGTCTACTTTTACTTTTTCTTCCTTTGCGACCTTGCCCAACTGCGCTACTATATCCTTTGCAGTAATTCTAGAAAAATCAAAACGCTGGGTTCGAGAAATAATTGTAGCCGGCACTTTATGAACATCTGTGGTAGCCAAGATAAAAATTGCGTGTTCCGGTGGCTCCTCCAAAGTTTTCAGCAAAGCATTAAACGCTGCCTTAGAGAGCATGTGAACTTCATCAATTATGAAAACTTTATATTTGGCGCTTGTGGGCTTGAATTTTATATGTTCAATTAACTCACGCACATTGTCTACTCCGGTATTCGAAGCAGCGTCAATTTCTACCAAATCAATGAACAAATTTTTTCTGATTGCTTCACATACTTCGCATACCCCGCAAGGTTCGCCATTCTTCTGTTTTTTACAGTTCACCGCTTTGGCGAGCAGTCGCGCAATTGTGGTTTTACCAACTCCCCTACTCCCAGTGAACAAATAGGCATGGGCAACACTGCTGTTTTTAACAGCATTTTTCAAAGTAGTAACTATTGGGTCCTGCCCGACTACATCCTCAAAAACTTGAGGTCTGTAAGTTCTATAAAATACAGCCATATTAGTTATTATACACCAAAATAAAAAAGCCCGTTTGGGCTTAAAATTGTTTTATTTAAGAGCAATTTTACTTTCTAAATACAATCAGTTTATAACCGATGAAGTTCCAGATCAAAGAAACAATGGTGGCAAGAATTTTAGCTGCATTTTTTAACAAATCGACATTAAGCCCAGGCCAAGATCCAGATACCAGATAGCTGGAGACAATGGCAACAATCCCGATATTGATAAGTAGGCCAATAATACTAACAATGGTAAAAACTAAAAAATGAGTGCTGTGTTCATCAGCTTGATTTTTTAGTCCGAACATCAACCATAATATCAGTTCAATACCTAAAAACAAAGCCAAGGTAACAATATAAAACATGGCGTCCATCTCATACCTAGCCCCCATCAAAACCACTACAAATGCGGAGCCTCCCAACCCTCCCACTAGAACTAATCGCAAAAACTCAGTGATAGCAGAGAGTTTTGGCATACCATCCTTACCTGCGCCAAAAGCCCAATACTTATTCCAAAAATAGCTTTGTGTCATTGCCGCTGCAAAACCCACTATATTGATCAATCCTAGCTGAAAACCAGACTGAATTCCCAAAAATTTTGATACAGCGTTAAAAATTATGAAATCTAAAGTTGTATTAATTGCACCTATGGCAATAAATCTGAGTAGCTGGAGAACTACGGGTCGTGACGCCAAAAATTGCTCCAAACCAGACTGGCTTGAAGTAGGTACGGCTTGGGACTGTTTTGCTGTTGGCATAATTTAAAATTCCTCGTCCTCAGGGCGCATTCTCTCAGAACCTGAATCATCTACAGCAGACAGCTCAGCTTCCCCGCTTGAACCCGCTTTTATAACATTTTCAACTGCAGCCCATTGAGGATCGCCAGCTTCCGGAACAACTATTGTAACTTCATCCCCTGCTTCAGCTTTAAAATAAGTTAAAGAAGCCAACAAAACTTTAAAAGGCTTTCCTTCTGCAACTACCTGGTAATCTCCCTTGTCATCTTGAATGAGCAAACCCAAAAGTTTCTTGCGCTCCACGGGAGCAATTTGCTTATAAATAAATGATCCATCATCTGCAATTGTCAGCTTTAACACGTCTCCCTCGACAAGTTTGCTTTTAGAAGCATAATTCGCAGGAACCGGATATTGCTTATTATCTGGACCTATCATATTTTGACCATCAAACACCCCTTCTATTACCTTGCCTTCCTCGGAAATACCAAGACTACGGGCTTTTTCAATAAAAGCTTCACTATTTACCGGGCGAGAAACAGCACCTGTGGCTACACCGCCACGGAGCAACTGTTTTGCTGACTGAATATTTTTTTCTGCCGCTTCGATCATTTGCATAATCAAAGCCAAATTTGCCATTTTATCCATATTTTCTTTTTTGTTTCTGTTTCACTTATCTAAAAATTACCTAGAGAGATTATAGCACAGGGCGGAAAATTCAACAAATCCTGCTTATTCTATCTTGTACACCGAGGAATATTCGTCTGTATAAACTTGTTTTGCGCCTTTATCCTTATTTTCATTAAGAAAAATTCTAAGCTCATCATCTCGGCTGTTTTCTAAAATAATATATGACGAATTGAATGAATTGCTCAAAATTGATTTTAACTCAGTATAAGACCTGTTAAATTTTTCAGGATCATTGTCAGCAATTTTACTCCAGTCATCATATATATCATGACTGTATGCATAAGTAAAAGTTGGATCAAGGCCAATGATATAATAATTTTTGTTATTCCAATAGAATAGTTGAGGCAAACCATCCCACTTGGTGTTAAAAATAATTTCTCCCGGGTTGGTATTTTGAGCCAGCCACTGAGCACTGCCCCTCAAAACCTCTGCACCCGTACTATTACCAAGCCACTGCCAAACCCGGCTGACATTAAAACAAACAACTAATACTAGCACCCAAGCCAGAATAAAAGTGAAAAACCTCATGTGCCAATAGCGCAACGCTTTTTTGATGTGATTAAAAAGCTCCTGGTTAGCCACCTTGTTTAAGGCATATGCTGAAAACAAAACCAGGAAAGGTGCTGAATATTCCACAAACCTGCGGCTGCGTACGGTCAGGAGGAGGAAAAACACACTGGTCAGCCATAAAAATAAAGTCATTACCCCTTCGCGGGACTTCAGTTGTCTTAAATTTGGAAACTCTACAATGAAAACTGCACTAGATACAATAAAAGCAAGCACGGCCAAACCATTTGAAGTCAAAAGATCTGGAAAGCCGTAGGGGTTCCATTCGTTGCCAACCGGTACTTTTAAGCCTGCCCCCAGACCGCTCTGGAACAGTTGATAGTATAAATGTGTTGCCAAATCCGGAAAATGTGGATGCAAGACTAACCCAGCAATAATACCAAAAATTACCCACATAAATGGTTGGAATTTCAATTCTTTATTTATCACTAAATAACTAAAACAATAAATTCCGGCTATGACAGGAAGAAACACAAACCCGCCGTACACCCAAACAAACAATGCTGAAAGCACTGCTAACCAGGCATACTTTTGTTTTGCTAAAAGCCAGACCGCAATAAACAACAAAACTAAAGAAAGTGTATTAGCTTTCACTACATTTATGCGAAATAGAAAATCTATAGAAGATCCGAGCATAACAAATCCCCAGAAGAAAGCATATTTAACCCCAAGTCTTGCCAATAGCCAAACAAATGCCACTGTCATCAGAGTTGAGAAAATAACAACAGACCAATGCATGCCTGCCAATGATGTCAGCGGGATAAGAAGCAAGTGGTAAAGATAATGCTGATCGCCGTACTTGTCTTTTAAGGTAGAAAAATTGGCCCACGGAAAAGAGTCAGTCATTCTCCCCTCTCTAATTAGGTTAGCTGCGCCGGCGTGGTAGTAGCCGTCTGGATCGGCAAAGCCTGAAGACGGCCAAAACTGCATCATGGTAAAAAATGTTGCTACCAAGGCTGTAAACAGCAAATATTTTAAGGGGGAGGATTTAATTAATCTTATAGATTTTAATATCAGGGCTTTCATAAACCAATTTTAAAAATTCATATTTTTTTATATCAAACTGAATGTACGTTTTCATTTCTTGATCATACACCAAATAGCTGATGTTATAGAGCTCAAAAAAATCTTTGAGTTTATCTTGAGATATTTCCTGCAAAGCAAAAATATTTTTTACCGTATCATATCTCTGATAATAGTTATCAGTAATAGTATCATAACCCATATAAACTGGCCTGCCCGAAATTCCAGGTATGATATTACCCAACTTAGTTCCGGACAATACTGCCTGCCCTTTATTACTATTATTCTTTAACCATTTTATTGCATCTATTTCACTTTTTTTATAATAGTAAGGGTATGCCCCTTCATCAAATACTTTAATGTCTTGATAAACCACATACCAGTTTGTCAGGGATAAATGCAAGACAACGAAAGAATATAAAAAATATCGTGTTATTTTACTGTGATCCGTTAAAAATTTGACCCACCACACAATCCCTACAGTGGCTAAAAGAACCACTGGTATATGCAAGCCCTCAGTAAATTTACGTTGGAATCTAGCCAAATATGGAAAATATAGCAATATAACAACAATAACAATCCATATAATGGGAAATGCAAAATGAAACTGTTTTTTATAATATGCGTAAATAGAACCCACGGTGGCAAATACAGCAAGAAACCCAAAGCCAGTTAAATAATTTATTGGGTGATATGCTGGGACACTGGATTGAATAGTTGCCCATAAAGCCAAGCTAACATTTTCTTTCAGTACGTAGGCCTGCCATAAAATTGCTGGAAAGGAAAACAAGTACAAATACAATAAGTTTCTAAGATAGCTAATGTCATCCTTATGAATTGACTTTAGTAAAGTATAAAATCCCAAAACCGCGGCTACAAAAATAAAGTCATAAGTATGAACCAATACCAACACATTCATAAAAATAGCAGCAATTGCAGACCATTTTATTGACTTAGTATGAAACTTATCAAGACTGATTATAAAAATTGCCAAAATTAGACACAAAGAAAATGTATTTAGCGGAGATTCATAAATATTGAGAAAGGTAACTGTCTCGGTAAACCACAAATCTGTGGAATTTCCACCGACAATAATTCCAACCCCAGAAGATGTCGCTAAAAGTATGAACGCTAATATTCTTTTATAACTTTCAGTAAAAAACTTAGAAATAAAAATATATGCCAGCAAAAAAAATGCCCCGCCAATAAAAAAACGGCTGACATGGTAAGCTACAATGTTCGTTAAGTCAAAAATCGCGGTGACGAAACCGGTAACTAGAAATAAAGGATGAAAAAAAACAGATACTTGTGGCTCGGAGCTAAATAAGTTTACAAAGAAAAAACTACCCATGCGCCCCTGTTCTATCCAAGCTAGATAAGTATAAGTGTCATACCAATTAATTTTGTGCATGCCCATAAAGACCGCGTCTTTAGGAGCTACCCAGTAACCATACAAATAAGGCAAAGTTGAAACGGTTAACACAACAATAGCAACTACAAAAACTATGCCCAACTCTTTTTTGGTATGTCTCTCAAGCAAGTATTTCATTATAAGTATTATACCAACTAAATTTAAAAAATATAAAAGCGGTGGCAATGTGAGAAATTGCTACCGCTTTTATGATGAATTGAGTTCCTTTGACGAATCGTCAAAGAAACCGCCCCGAGATTGACGTGTGAACCGTCATCCCGTTTCTATTTGTTGCCTCCTTGTCAACTTTCAGCGTCAATTTGTTCGGACCTATATTCACGGCTGACGCTGGAACTGTGAATGTGTATTTCATGCCAACTCCGTCGTCAGCAATGACGTTCTGGGTTCCGGCAGAAACGCCGTTCACCAATACCGTCACGTCTGACGAATGTTCGGAACTACCGTTCACTTTGCGCTCCAGATCTGGTCCAAGTTCTGAAGACAAGGTAATGGTAAAACTCAACGACGAACCTTTAAGGTCTTTCACCTCGAAAGGAAAAGACACCTCTCCGGTCGACCTCATCCAGAGATTTTTCGGGCCACCGTTGCCGGGTTCGCTACCGCTGTAATCGCTCCAGACACTATCCATAGCGGTTGACAGCGAAATTGAGACATCCGGCTCGTTCTGTGCGTTTTTATCGTTAGCCCCCTGGGGAACAACTTTTCCCGGAACCAGAATGATGTAGAACGCGTTCTTTGGGTCCGAAGCCATTTCCCCGTAGACATTGGGCTTGCCGACATAAATCGCAGTGTCGCCCGTGGTGCCGACCGGAATTGGATTGTCATCCAGTAGTCGGTAGCTACCAGCTGGAACGGACTCTTGGACACCATTCACCATTACCGGAGTAATTAAATACCCAGGGTCTGAAAACGGATTCCATGAAACAATTCCCGAACTTTTCTGGTATTTGCCGACCGGACTCTTGACCACCACCACTTTGCGGGAAATATCCGCATTGTTGGTGATTGTGTCCATTGCCACGGACTTCTTTACCAGACCATATTGGC
>CAZHER010000009.1:9042-46389 GCA_964532005.1 uncultured Candidatus Saccharibacteria bacterium | reverse complement strand
CGGCTGCGACCATCCAGAAAGCGGCCGTAAAACTTTGATAACGTTAATCTTATTGTCTCCGGCAGAAGTCAGTTCAACAGTGAATTCAGACTTTTCTTCTGCTGCGCCACCAGCGGCACCGCCGGCTGTAGGCATTGCACCCATCATCATAGGAGCAGCTGCGGAAACACCAAATTTATCTTCCAATACTTTTACTAATTCAGAAAGTTCCAAAACGGAAAGTTTTTCAATCTGGTCAACCAGAGTCTTGAACTTTTCTGGAACTTCTACGGTCTTGTTTTCTTCGGACATAGATATTCTAAAAATTAATTCTAATTACTTTTGTGCTACTGCGTTAAGCACATTTATCAAACCGCGCAGATTTCCGGCCAATACATTAACAAACCCTGAAACAGGGGCGTTAATGGTACCGACCAATTGGCCACGAAGCTGATCTTTGCTTGGCAGGTCTGCCAGAGCTAAAACCATTTCTTTGTCTACCAATTTGTTGTCTACAATACCACTAAGAATTTGTATTGTTTTTATATCACCAGACATCTGTTTAACCAAGCGAGCCGGTGTTGTTTCCTCGTCGTCTGACATGGAAAGTATTACCGGTGCTTTATAGTCTAAACTTTCGGATTCAATTCCGTTTGCTGCCAAAGCTTTCTTAAGCAAAGTAATTTTATATACCTTACTTTTAACGTTCTCCTTGGATAACGCCCTACGGAAAGAATCAATGTCTTTTACAGTTGTTCCGCGGTATTCAGACATCACAACAGACTTGGCATTCTTTAACCGTTCGGTTAATTCCTGCAAATCTTGTTCTTTTTGTAACTTAGTTTTTGGCATGTGAAATATGCTTTCTTTGCTTCGACCTTTGCTTTTTTAAATACCCTTACTATTTTGAGAAAAAATAAAACTCGGCTGAACCGAGTAAAAATGTCGCTTATATAAGCGATATTTATATTCCTCGGTGGGCTTACCGCACAAATCTTAGCGGATTATCAAGGATGCTTCCTTGGCCAACTGTCATTGGGATATTTAATTAAAGGCATTATACCAACAAAGCCTTAATTTGTCAAAACTGACTGAAAATAAATATAGGTAAATGAATTTTCATTTGCCCGTGCCGGAAATTGTCTCCTGAAATACATTCTCAATGCACACCACTGCCGAGCACAAGCAATGTTTACCAAGAAATCCCCAAAAATTTTGGGATATAGTTCAACATTGCAGCTAGCTCTCGCAAATAATATTTCCTGAGTTCGGATTTAGAATAATAATTTGGTTCAGGGTGGCTCCAATATACTTTACTGAAACCTGAGGTGCGCGCAGTTATGGCAGCTCGAGCCAAATGGAATTCATCTGAAACAATTATCACACTTTTGGCATCTGGCAGTTTTGCCTTAGAATTTGCAATATTTTCCATTGTATTATGTGACTGGTCTTCTAAAATCGTATTTACAGAATTTTTGGAACTCTTTTTAATGATTTTTTGCATGTACTGCGCTTCGGAAATATCGGCATCGGAAATTCTACCGCCAGATAGCACCATAACAGGTGCCTTGCCTTCTTCATACAGCCTAAGCCCTTCCAATGTACGGTTCTCCAAAGCTGGGGTATTTATGGCCGCCCCAAGAACTATAATTGCGTCCGCGTGTTCAATTTTAGGCTCAATTAAGGGGGTGCCAAAAACTAGAGCCAAATCCAAAAGAGCGACGCCAACTATAGTAAACATAATGATTTTAATTAAACGGAACATTCTGGCTATATTATAAGGTTTTTAGAATTTTAGAGTCAATCTAAGACTGTTAATAAACCGGCTTTCAAAAAGAGGTTTTATTGAGTATCATTTATACATAATGTCCCCTGCTACCGGAACTATTCCTGAAGCTCCAATACATCACTCCCCATTTTACAAATGGGGTGGTTTGATAATACTCGGACTAGCTCTGTTCGTCATCATATTAGACACGACCCTGCTCAACGTTTCGCTGAAACCAATTGTAGAAGACCTTAACACCAACCTAGAAAACCTGCAGTGGGTAATTACTGTATACTCTTTAGTCTTGGCAGCATTTACTATCACCGGTGGTAGGCTGGGAGACTTATTTGGCAAAAAAAGAATGTTTGTACTGGGAGCAATTCTTTTTGCTGTTGGTGCTTTCATTGCTTCGGCCAGCAGTTCCATTATGGAAATGGTAATAGGCGAATCTATAATTGAAGGCATTGGCGCTGCTTTAATGCTACCAGCGACCGCGTCCTTGCTTGTCTCTACATATAAAGGAAGAGACAGGGCCATTGCTTTCGGCATTTGGGGAGGACTAGCTGCTGCCTCTACTGCTATCGGCCCTGTTCTGGGAGGGTGGCTGGCAACCCATTATTCTTGGCGGTGGGGCTTTCGGCTAAATATAGTCGTGGTTATATTTCTGCTCTTGGGCACTTTTCTTATCAAAGAGGGGAAAAGACCGGAAGGCAAACAGAAACTAGACTACATAGGGATAATAATTTCATCTTTGGGACTTTCAACAATTGTATTTGCCTTTTTGCAAACTTCAACTTACGGCTGGTTTGTTGAAAAAGTTCCATTCAGCTTCTTTGGTCATCTTCTAGACTTGGGAAATGTTTCCATAACTCCCCTATTTCTGACATTCGGCCTGGCCATGATTGCCATGTTTATCTGGTGGCAATATTATCTGGGTAAAAATGGTCGTACACAATTGGTTACCTTGGACTTGTTCAAAAACAGACAGTTTATGTTTGGCACTCTCACTGCTGCTATTTTATTCCTGAGTCAGTCCGGTGTAATTTTTGCTATGCCGGTTTTCCTCCAAGCCGCCAAAAACTTTGACTCTTTCACAACGGGACTATACCTACTACCAATGTCAGCGAGCCTGTTGGTTTCAGCTCCTCTTTCCGCATTTTTGTGCAAGTACATCGAGGCAAAACGGCTTGTGCTGGCTGGGGTTTTCCTCTCCATTGCAGGACTCGGAGTCCTAAGCTATATGCTGAAAGTTGACTCCGGATTTTGGGATTTGGCAATAGGTTTTATATTGTTTGGAGCAGGCATGGGTTTTATCATGGCTCAAGTTAGCAATTTGACTTTATCATCGGTGTCAGAAGAAGAATCTGGTGAGGCAGCAGGAGTAAACAATACAATCCGCCAAATTGGCGCGACTCTAGGTTCTGCAATTATCGGCTCTATTTTTATCTCGTCATTAACTGGCAATATTATTGCCAAGACAAATGCCAGTGAAACAATTCCCGATAAAGTGAAGACAAATATTGTCCAGGCAATCAAAGATCCGAACGCTGACGTTGAATTCAGCGGAGGGGCAAACCTAATAAGTCCAGCTAACACGGCAACAAAAAACGAAATTTCCATTATTGTGCGCCAAAGTACAGTTGAAGCCAATAAAAAATCTTTGGCATTTGGTATGGCTTTTCTTATGCTAGGCATTATTACAGCTTTGTTTTTGACCAACAGCAGAAACGAGGAGTATAATAAAGTAGTTAATAATTAAAATAAACCAATATGAATAACAAAGTACTATGGGTGGTCGGGCTCATAATTGTGGTGGCAGTAGCGGCATACCTGATGATGTCCACAAAAAAGACTGGTAATCAGCCTACCAATAACGGTACCACCAGCAATTCTGTCAAAAATGACAAATCCGAACCTGAGCAGGTCACCAAAGCCAGCAGTCTGAAAGACCTAATTGCTTTAGGGACATCTCAAAAGTGTACATTTAGTAGCGAAGGCTCAGAAGGAACCATGTACGTAGCTGGTGGTAAATCACGGGGAGACTTTAGCACCACTGCTGCTGGAAGTACCAGTAAAGGACATATGATGTTTGATGGAAAGATGTCCTATGTATGGATGGATGGCCAAACTCAAGGCTATAAAATGTCCTTGGATTCTGTAGATGGCAATAAACCAACCAATGCACCTACTAATACACCAACTCAATCTGGCGTTGACTATGATAAGCAAATGGACTACAGCTGTGAAAAATGGTCTGCTGACAATTCCATGTTTGTTTTACCGTCTAATGTAGAGTTCCTAGACATAGCTGCCATGATGGATAGCTCTAAAATGATGGAAGACGCTCTAAACAAAGCGAAACAATAACCACTAGATCTAGTATCTAACCCATCAATAAACCACCACCCCTAGTGGGTGGTGTTTCATTTTCTTTCTTGATATCTAAAATCTTCTCTGCGGTCTATTAGCTCATGAGCTTGGTCCATCTGCTCCGGACTATATATGTAAATTATTTTAAACTTCCCGGAGGTGGTTTTCTTGTCATAGTCATGAGTAATTTCTAGAATATGAGCCAAGCCCCAATAAACCCATTTCCCATCTATGTTCTCAACCAAAAAATTTCGAACTGGAACTTGTTGATAAACTCTAGCATCCTGTTTATTTATAAATTCAAATACCCTGCCTTCGAACTGCTCGGCTGTAAAAGGGGTTTTCTTATGGTTCTCCAAATCCAACTCCGCAGGAAACCCCTGGGCTTTTGTGAGTTGCAAAGTATCATTAATTGTAATTTTACTTCCCATTGAAATTATACTTATTTAACTCGCGTTTAAACTGAGCGGCGTTCTTGAAAATAATACCTCTCATCCCAATTTTCTTGGCCGCATCAATATTTTCTTTTCTGTCATCTACCATCATGGCTTGCTCAGGCTTTATTTTTAGGTGCTTGACCACATAATGGTAAGCTTTGGCATCTGGCTTCGCAAAATGAATTTTGCTGGATACAAACAACTTGTCAAAAGTTTTTTTGATAGGTACACCTCTTTTACGTAAAACATCCACTGCCATATGGCCAATAGAGTTAGTGAAAAGGGCAACCTTAGCTTTTTTTATGTGTGGAATAAAATGTATCAATTTTTTGTTAACCTGCATTTTTTTAACTATCTCGTTGTGCATTTGTTTGGGGGTAAGATGCACTCCAAAAACTTTGGTTATGTCTTTGTAAAATTGGGTTTCTGTAATAGTGCCAAGGTTAACTGCGTGTTCTAGGGCATCGATTTTTTTCTTGCCTTGGGGTGTTAAACATTTTAAACAATAATGGTGTAAAAATGGGAGATACCCGCCACTCATTATTACTCCACCTAAGTCAAAAATAATGGCTTTTATCTGAGGTTTTTTTGATGTTTTTGCTAACTTTGTCTTCTTGCTTGCTGATTGAGATTTTTTATTGTTTTGCATACTTTAATTTTACCATATCTATTACTGGCATATACATAAAAAAGCAATTCTGTTCAGTTAGTTTGTCTAAAGCTATCCATTCAACTTTTGCAATCTCATTTGGCTCAGCAACATTTATAACAGACAAATCCTGATCTTCACTTTCAAGTTCAGCTTCATAGAAAAAATTTACGGAATGGCAAAAAGTATTATTTCTCAACCAGAAAAAATTAGACTCCGTAATTTCAAACGGCTTTGGGTCTGAAAGTTTTACTTTATAACCAGTTTCCTCTAAGCACTCGCGCCTTAATCCTTGTTCAATGCTTTCGGTTAAATCCACCCCGCCACCGGGTAGATCTAACTCAGATCGCCACGTCGGGGTAACCATGAGTATTTGTTTGTCCTTGTTCACTATCAAGCCGTATGCTGATACCCGCCAGTGGATCTGCTCCCCTTCTGGTAGTTCATGGGGTTGCTTTTGCGTATCATAAAAAGTCATTTATTTAAAAATATTATCCATAATATCATAACGAAACTTTTGAAGTTTTGGTAATCTGCTGATGTTTACAGTAAACCATATCCCTTTTACCAAGTCTATATCGGATAGAAATTCTGAAGGTGCTGGCAAATTGTGCTGTTTATAAATGTCGTCCAGTCTGTTCATATAGCTTTGCTTTTGTTCAGGGGAATATTGAAATAATTGATAAAATTCATAATCACCGGGTTCTGGAAACCAATTTAAGATTTCCATCATGGCCACAGAGTCATACAAGCATGGGGCCATGAACGCATCTTCAAAATCTATAATACCTTCGGGATAAATATTAAATGGCGTAAAGTCGCCGTGGGACATAGCAAATGGAAATTGCGACAGATTATTTTCAATCAATTTGACCTTATTGGTAATATTTTTTTTGAGATTTGGGAGTTCTTGGCAAATCACATCCAAATGAATACCTTTTTCAAATTGCGCCCAATCTTGCTGTTTTGTTGCTGTATCTAATTGAACTTTTGCCAGACGCATACAGCTTTCCGTAAACTGTGCAAAAGTCCTGTCTTGAATTTTCCCAAACTGCTCTGTTTCTTCCTTAAAAATAATGCCGTAGCATTTTTCCCCTAAGGATTGTTCGATAAAATAGCTCATTCCTGCATATTCACCTTCGTTAAGAAGCTTGGGAACAGGAAATCCTAATTTTTCCATCTCTTTATGGAAAGCAAGATCTTTTGCAATTTTTTCTTGTTCCCCGATGCGCAAAAAAACATCTACGCCTTTATATATTGAACTAAGTTCACCGCGCTGAACATCAACATGCTCATAAATTTCTCCATTTATGGCAATTTGTTTAGGGAAATTTAACCGCACAATTTATTCCCACTCCACCGTGGCCGGCGGCTTTGAAGTAATATCGTAAACAACCCTGTTTATACCTTTGACTTCATTGGTAATTCTGTTGGAAATCCTTTCCAGAAGCTTGTGAGGCAGAAACGCCCAATGCGCTGTCATATAATCCGTTGTGGTAATTGCTCTAATAATAATTGGAAAACCATAGCTACGGCTATCGCCCTGCACCCCGACCGATCGAATTGTTGGTAACGCAGCATAATATTGGTCTGCCTTTACTTTGTTTTTGACAATCTCTTCACAAACAATTGCATCAGCCTTACGAAGTAATTCTAGTTTTTCTTCTGTTACCTCTCCTATTATACGCACAGCCAGTCCGGGACCAGGGAAAGGTTGCCGATATATTACACTTTTGGGTAATCCTAAAATTCTGCCAGTCTCCCTGACTTCGTCCTTATATAACTCGCGCAATGGTTCTACTAATTTAAAGCCCAACTTTTCAGGTAGCCCTCCAACATTGTGATGGGACTTAATAACAGCAGCAGTTTTACCAACACTAACACCTGAACTAATGGCGTCGGTATATAAAGTGCCTTGAACAAGCCATTTAATTTTACCCAACCTCCGACTAAGCTTGTTAGCCTCACGCTCGAAAATTCGGATGAACAGTTCTCCAATTACTTTTCGCTTTTTTTCTGGATCTGTAATGCCTTTGAGTTTTTGCAAAAATTCTTTCTTGGCATCTACAACGACCAAATTCATTTTCATGTACTGCTTAAAAGTTTGTTTTATTTCAACAGTTTCATTTTGGCGCATAAACCCAGTATCAACATAAACACAAGTCAGTTTCTTGCCTATTGCTTTATTGACTAAAGCTGCAGCCACTGCAGAATCTACCCCGCCGGACAGAGCGCAAATGGCGTGCTCGGAACCGACCTGGGTTTTAATAATTCCTACAGACTTTTTGACAAAATCTTTCATTGACCAAGTTTTCTTCACACCTGTAGTTTTTAAAAAATTCTTAATCATCTTTGAGCCATTTTTGGTATGGGCTACTTCCGGATGAAACTGTAAGCCAAACAGATTAAGCTTTTCATTTGCCATTGCAGTAACAGGACAATTAGATGAACTAGCAACAACAACAAAACCCTTAGGTACTTTGCTTACATAGTCCCCGTGGGACATCCATACGTCCTGTTTTTGGGCTAGTCCTGTGACGATTTTGGATTTTTTTTGAATAGATACTTTGGCAGGACCGTATTCATGTTTTGAGGAATGTTTTACCTTTCCACCGAGTTCGTATGCCATTAATTGCTGTCCGTAGCAAATTCCCAAAACAGGAACACCGAGCGAAAAAATTTTTTTATCTACTCGGAGGGCGTTGCTTTCGGAAAGATTTTGCGGTCCTCCCGAAAGAATTATACCTCGTGCTTCTGACAATTTTTGCAATGAAAAATTTGCGGGCACAAGTTCTGCAAAAACTCCCTGTTCACGAATACGACGAACAATGAGGTGCGAATATTGCGACCCAAAGTCTAAAACATAAATTATCTCTTGTTTCATAAATTATTGTATGAACGAACTCTCAAAAGCCCATTTCGTGCACTGATCAACCTGCTTCTGGGTTAGAATGCCATTTTTTACCAGCAGCTGCTGCTCCTCAAAAATATTGGTACGATACATTTCCGGACCGTCTGTATTAATCGTAAATTTGACCTTATTTTTCAGTAAAGTTTTAATAATTTTCTTTAACTCTGTCAGGTTTTTTACAGCACTGTTTCGGATGTTGGAAGTTGGGCAAAGTTCTAAAGTAATATTATTAGATACAAGGCCTTTCATTATTTTAGGGTCTTTAGCTGATAAAATACCGTGCCCTATCCTGTCTGGCTTTATTTCTTCAACCACATAACGAAGCTCCTGTAGAGTACCTGCCTCCCCTGTATGAACAGTGATTCCCAATCCTGCTTTTTTTGCTTTTTCAAACAAAAACTTATACGACTTCATGGAAAAAGTTTTGCGCTCAGGTCCGGCAATATCTACCCCGACCACTCCTTTACCTTTGTATTTAATTGCCTTATTGAAAATGATTTCGCCTAGTTTTAAAGGTTGGGTGCGCTCCACCATCAAAATAAGGCCAGCTTTAACTTGTGGATATTCTAAAATCGCTTGGTCTAGGCCCCAAGTGGCAGAAGTAATAATATGGTCAAGATCACGCTCTCCTCCCCGGTTTCTGAACATTGGATTAAAACGAAGTTCTTGTAAAACTAAATTACATGCTCTATAGCCTCCGCCAATTACACTTTTAACAGATTCGGTAATGGCTTCGGGTGACGACTGGATTAATTCGGTCCAATAGAAAAAATTATTGTGCATCTGATCCAAGTTTTTGTTTTTTTGTTTGCCGGTCATAGTAATCATAGCTTCAAAATCCCAAAAATCTTTGCTAGGAAGCCTAATCCCCTGTCTGTGGGCAATTGACCAAAGGATTGACGGGTGCACAGCAGACCCTAAATGAGTATGCAGTTCAGCTCGTTTAGTTTTTGTTTTTTGTGGCATGTAATGTTAATTAATAGTTGGGAGCTTTTTTTGCAATCGTAATTGAATGCGGATGAGACTCTTTTAGCCCGGCGCCGGTAATTTGAACGAATCTTGCTTGTTTGGGC
This sequence comes from uncultured Candidatus Saccharibacteria bacterium, assembly GCA_964532005.1. GTDB lineage: Bacteria > Patescibacteriota > Doudnabacteria > UBA920 > UBA920 > CAYQEU01. The sequence continues at coordinate 37,202 of CAZHER010000009.1, read as the reverse complement.
ATCTCGGCAATTGACCTTGCCCCAATATAGCCCATTCCACTCTGCAGACCGCCAACCAATTGTTCTATTATATTTGCAACTGGTCCTTTATAAGCAGTGACCGCCTCAACTCCCTCGGGTACAAATTTTTTAGCACTTTTTTGGAAATATCTGTCAGAGGATTCATTCAATTCCATTACTGCCAAACTTCCCATGCCGCGGTACGACTTATACTTCACCCCACCTTTTTTAATAATTTTCCCTGGGGCTTCGTCTGTCCCAGCAAGTATTGACCCCACCATTACTGTGGAAGCTCCGGCAGCCAGCGCCTTCACCACATCACCGGAATATTTAAGGCCGCCATCTGCGATAACTGGAATTTTTTTCTTATTGGCAATTTCTACAACATCAATGATGGCAGACAATTGCGGTACGCCAATACCAGCCACAATTCTGGTGGTGCAAATTGACCCAGGTCCAATTCCGACTTTTAACGCATCAGCATAGGGAGCTAAATCGCGCGCCGCTTCTGCGGTGGCAATATTGCCAACCATAAGTTCAGTTTTAATGGCTTCACGAATTTTCTTTATTCCTTCAATAGCAAACTCATTATGGGCATGAGCTGTATCTACTACTATTACATCCGCGCCTGCTTTCGCTAAAGCCTTGGCCCGTTCTAGGTCTGCAGTTCCGGTGGCGGCCCCAACTAAAACCCCAGCCTTTTTTGCTTTAATAACCCATTCTACCTGCTTGGCAATGGTACAGCTTCTATGAAGAATGGCCATGCCGCCAAGTTTTCCAAGAGCAATGGCCATTTTGAGCTCGCTGACAGTATCCATGGCAGCGGACAGCACAGGAATATCTAATTGTATTTTTTTAGTCAGATGCGTTTTAAGTTCCGCGCCGCTTCTTGTTACTGGAGACCTTCTTGGCTCCAGCAGTACGTCATCAAACGTTAACTTAAGAGGAATTTGTTTCATTTATATAGAAATATAATGAGATTATAGCATTTGATTAGGGCTTTGCCAAACCTGTATATATAAACTATACTTAGTGGCTGGCTTGTGGCACGCACAAGCAAAATAAAAAGCAAAAACCATCGATTACGGAGGAAAAAAGCGATGATTATAGCAGTGGTCGGAGCCCAATGGGGCGACGAAGGAAAAGGCAAGGTTGTTGACCTACTTGGTCAGCGGGCAGACATTGTTGCTCGCTATCAAGGCGGGCACAACGCAGGACACACGGTGGTGGTGGAAGGCAAGCAATACATTTTGCACGCTCTGCCATCAGGTGTGATCGAATCACACATTACCCCGGTAATAGGAAACGGAGTGGTGCTAAACCCGCACGCCCTGTTGGCGGAAATACGCGAGCTGAAGAAACACGGAATCAAATGCGACAAACTCAGGGTTTCTGACCGGTGTCACCTGATTCTGCCCTACCACGAAGAGCTGGAAAAAATCCGTGAACAACGTCTCGGCAAAAAGGCGATCGGTACTACTCTTCGCGGCATAGGGCTTGCCTATGAAGACAAGTCGCGTCGGATCGGCATTCGCGCTGGTGAGACCAAAAACCTCACATATCTCCGCCATCGCATTCTGGAAAACTCCCAGGAAGCAAACTTGGAGATAACAGCACTTGGTGGAAAGCCACTCAACGTTGAGAGCTATATTGACGGCTACCTCACCGTAGCTGCAGAATTGAGTCACTATGTCTGCGACACGGCGCAGTTTCTCAATGATGCGGCTGATGCTCACCTCCGTATAATTCTGGAGGGTGCGCAAGGAACCATGCTGGACATTGACCATGGCAGCTACCCGTTTGTAACCTCTTCCAGTCCCAATCTCGGCGGAGCAATTACCGGCACAGGAATTTCGCCATTTTTGCTCGACGGCGCTTTGGCAATCGTCAAGGCATATACCACGCGAGTCGGTGGCGGGGCGTTTGCCACCGAACTCACAGACCAAGTCGGATCCTATATCCAACAAACTGGTCACGAAGTTGGGGCATCTACGGGCAGACCCAGGCGGTGCGGCTGGTTTGACTCAGTGGTTGTGCGGCACAGTCAAAGAATAAACCGGTTTAAAGCCATGTGCTTGATGAAACTGGATGTTCTCGACGGGCTGGACGAAATCAAGATCTGCACAGAGTACCGCAACAGTCTCTGGCATGAATCTACCATGCCCGCCGACTGGCTCGAACTGGCAGACTTGGAGCCGGTTTACGAAACCTTCCCGGGGTGGAAAACGGACACAACTGGAATCCGGCGATACGCGGAACTACCCAAAAACGCCCGAAACTACATTGAGCGAATCGAACAACTTTGCGGTATGCCGACCGCGATGATCTCAGTCGGTCCGGACCGAGAACAAACGATCTTGCGAGAGGAACCACTTCTAAAACAGCGGTTTTCGTAATCAATGATTTTTCATCGCTTTCAGCAATCCAAATTCCCAGAATAGACATTGGTCAAGTTTGTTCTGGGGATTTTTTTATTTTATTATTGGGCCTTCAGTGTAGCCAGAAAGCTCCACCGAATTTATTTCTACAATATCAGCCCAAGCATAATTTAAATTTTTGAAAGTTTCGGCAGAAGCTACAGCTTGTCTGGTTTTATCGGAATTGAACCTGTATACAGTAGGATTGCCCTGGAGTTTTACCATTTTTGTTTCGGGAAAATTTTCCAATTGAGAATTTGAAACAACTAGAATATCATCCCAAGAGTATCCATATGACAAAAAAGCGTTCGAGGCTATAAATCCTCGCTTGGTCCCATTTGGACTTATGTGATATACAGTTAAACTTCCCTCAGCTTTTACATTTGACCCGATTAATGACGAATTGGTATAACTTTGCGGCTTTAGTGCCAAAAATTGATCTAAAACAAGCCCGGAATGTTTCCATTCATAAGCAGTTGGTCTGCCAATGTAACGCCAGTGCCACGGCTCATATGTATAGCCAGTGATGCTCTCCTGTCCAGATGGATAGGTTAGTGCAAACCCGTATCTATAACCATTTTCTGCCAGCCAAGCGAATTGTTTGGTGTTGGCAAAACCGGACGAGGCGTTAACAGCCCCGAAGTCAACGGCCAGACCAAGTTGATGCTCTGAGAATCCTGGCTTGGCCGCAATGGATGGGGAAATTTTATACACCTTTTCCTGATCGGCAAAACTACGGTATGCAGAATTAATCTTCACTGGCACTCCGGCTTTTTCCATATCATGCATGAGCTCTTCTAAGTCGTCTACAACCACTTTTCGAATCTGAAACCCAGACCCTCTGGTTAGTGTACTTAAAGAAACGAGGTCAGTTGGTGTATAGTTCCCTATTCCAACCTGTTTGTTTACTCTAGTAGTAAGTAAAGATGGGTCTTGAACTATGGGAGCAGCTAATACCGTATTTGCTGTAATAAAAAATATTGCACAAATTGCAATGAGCCTTAACACAATAATGTTTGTGGTATTCTTAAATTTTGTCATAATCTACACTACGTGGAATGAGTTTAATGGTGGGGCTGGAAATAATGCTGAAAATAAATTTGATTGCTATGTTAGTCATAATTATTTGCCAAACAACGGACACGGGTAGAATCCCCACAAAAGCAATAAAAGAAAAAATAATACTATCCGCAATTAAAGCAATTGTATTGGAAGCAATAACAGCAGGCATGTCGCTAAACTTTTTATAAATACGGCTAAATATTTCTGTGTCTAGAAGCTCTGACAAAACCTGAGCCACAATACTGGCAAAGGTTATACGCCAAACGGGGAGCAAAATATTTTCATAAGCTTCTTGGAACGGCCAAGTCGGGTCTGGAGTTAATTTGGAAATTAAAATAAAACAGCCAACCGCGAGCAAATTCACAATTGCGGCCAGGACAACAATTTGTCGAGCTTTCTGTTTACCTAAACTCTTATGAACAAAATCGCGTAAGGTAAATGTTAGCGGATATAAAATTGTGCCGCCATCTACTGCCCAATTCAATAAAGGGAGCAAAGCAATTTTAGTCGAAAGAATGTTAGAAATTACTTGAAATGAAACATATAACGCAGCACTAATAGCACCAAGATTATCTTTTATTGAAAAATCCTTCATATCTAAAAGCTTATTTGATTATGTATTATACCTTGGTCCCACGCCCACTCGAATTCGGGATGAAACTTCTCGCCCGACCTCAGCATTTCCTCTATTGTAACTAAGTTGAAAAAACAAACTTGATCAACTTCTTTAGGATCAGGCTTAAAGGGGCCATTGTGTGCGGCTTTAAAAAAATATATTTCTACCTGTTTTATATCTTCTGAATTCCATTTACGGTAACTGTGACTTTCAATTCCTATTGGGATTGGGTTTATACTGACTCCAAGCTCTTCAAAAGCTTCCCTTTTTACAGCCACTTCCGGGTCCTCTCCTTCTTTTATTCCTCCTGCGGCTGAGAAATCCCAGTGGGCAGGAAAAGATTTGTCGTGGGTTGCTCGAAGTTGTAATGCCAATTGGGCTTGATTATTGAAGATTAATACATCCGCGACTTTCTTTATTTTGTCCATATAGTCAAGTTTAACAAAGAACCGCTTTTTCGGCGATTGGGTTAATATTTACCAGTATAAAGAGTTTTCATATTTTCCCTGCTTGTACGCAGGATAATATTTCATCATGAAGCAGTCCGTTTGAGACTATGCACCCCAAACCATCTCTATCGTATCTTCTCTGCTCACCATTTAGGTCTGTAACTTTACCACCTGCTTCTTCAGTAATAATTTTCAACGCCGCTACATCATGAGCAGACTTCATATAGAAAACTGCCCCCGCAAACTTACCATTGGCTACTTGGATGCCGCCATAAATAAATGAGGGTAACTTCATCTGCTTGCAGTTCTTTTCAATAAGCTGATTAATAAAAGGTAAGGTTGAAAAACCAACGTTTCTTCCTGTAGCGCCACTGTTAACATAAGTATTGCTTAATGTGGTATCATGCGATACTTTTATCTTTTCATCATTTCTAAATGATCCGCTACCTTTGTGAGCCCAATACATATTTTTCATAACTGGATCATTAATTAGTCCGAAAATTGGCTGACCATCTGACTGGTCAACCAATGCGATAGAAAAAACAAAAATTGGTAGTCCTAAAGAAAAAGCTATTGTTCCATCAATCGGGTCGCACACCCAGATATACTTAGAGGATTCTTTTATGTCACTTCGTTCTTCACCATACACGCTATGACTCGGATAGGTTTCATTTACCATTGTTATAACCAAGTCATTTATTTCTGTATCGGCTTTTGTTAGTGGTGTATTGTCATCTTTCCAAATTGTTTCAGTCTCAAAGCTAAAATACTTTAAGGCGATGTCTTCCGACTCTTTGGCAAGTTTCTTTGCAAATTCAAAATACTGTTCCATATATCAATTATATCAAAGATCGGCTTATTGGAAGAATTAAATATTATTTGTATTAATTCAACGTGGTCTAGAAAGTCTGCAAGTGAAGTACAGAAAACAGCTTTTCGGTATAAACTTAGCAAACAAAAACACCGTCCTAGACGGGTTTATCCTTGGTTAAAAACAAGCGGGATTATAATGACCCACTTAGGTCACTCGATAAGATTTTCTTTGGCCGTACAGATCAGTCCAAGACTTGCCTTTAAGGGCTTTTACAAGAGTTTTTGGTACACCTGTACACTGGCATTATAACGCACATAGGTCAGGTTATATTTCAATGAAATCTATAGGTTCTTTAACATAATTATTTGTCATACGTTGTTTTCGTAATATTTCTAAACCATAATTATGTAATTGGTCAGAAGATGATGACTGGCAACATTCTTCAATAACATAAGTAATGAACCCTAGATCAAAAGCTTCAAAAGCAGAGGCTAAAACACAGTCATTGGTATCTAGACCAACCAAATGGATTTCCTCTATGCCATTTTCCTTCAACGTCTTTTCCGTGGATTTATCAGCTTTGAAAATAGAACTAGTAGTTTTTTCGAGTTTAATGGAATTTAGGGTTTTTAGAGTATCTGAGATTGTTTTTTCTGTCTTTATATTATCATCTTTTGGAAGTATGTATTTTCTTTGAATATCTCTGATTGATCCAGCTTCCGCGTAAAATACTGCGTCTAGATACAAATCATAAGGAACAAGTTTAATCAATTTGATAATATGGTCAATAATGTATCTATTACGTTCATTTAAAAATGCAGGTTGAACGTCAACAATAATAAGTGCCTTTTTTCTTTTTGAATCAGGAATTTTCATTGATGTTAAATGTATCTAGGTCACACGATAAAAAAGTCTTGTGGCTGGAATTATGGGACAGAGTTGGAACAAGTTTGCTGGAGACATCTTAAATAATAGCATTAAGAAGGTGGTCCACTTTATCAAAAACTTGCTCTTTACTCAGATCGGAAACATCTAAAACGTGCTCTGCATATTTTTTGGTTGGCTCCGCATATTGGGCATGCATCGGAATTAACACTTTCTTTTCATATTCTGGGTTTTTGAAGTGCACTCTCCGGGCCCACCGGGTATCGTGGTCAATTTCAAGCCATACAGACGTTGCAAGCATGTTTCTTATTCTTTCATCGTAGAGAACTAAAAACCCCTCCACCAGCATAATGGGTTTGGGCTGAAATTCAACAGGAATTCTAATCTTGGTTTTTTCAAAATCAGGATTTAGGTATTCATTTTTAGTGTTTATTATGACGGGATTTCCTTTGGAGAGTTGTAATAAATCTTCGGCCAGTTTATCAAGATACAATGACTCCGGATGGTCTGAACTAACAATGTCTCCCACTTTTGGTTTTTCTTCAATAGGTTTAAAGTAGTCATCTAGTTGTATCAGACCAATTTTGTCGGGATACTTCTTTTGTAAAGCATTACAAAGAGTAGATTTGCCCGCCCCAGTTCCGCCTGTGATTCCAACAAAAATAGGTTTCATAAGCTCAGTATATCACGTTCCAAAGTGAAAATTAGGCCTAACAAAAAACACAGGTCATAAAACCGGTGTTTTTTGCTCATGGGAACTATGTACCTTTTAGCGTGTTTTGACCCACTTAGGTCGCCCACGATAAAAAGTTTCTTTGGCTGGGGTATTAGGATTCGAACGTAGTTAGGTCAAGAACCAAAACTATCTTAATTATGCGGAAAAATTTTCTCTAACAGGGGTAAACATTAGTTCGAATCCTTGATGCTCTATTTCAAATGTAGTTAAGATTAGACTATATGCTTTTCCCATATGTCTGTACCATCATTCACGCCAAAGTAAGCTACTTTGTTACCAATTAGATTTTTAGCAGTAACAAACTTTTTCTGATTCTTTCTAATTTCTTCATCAAAGTTAGCCTCAGTAGTATATATGCTAGGAAAATTGCCTCCAGTAGTAGATGTCGGATTAGCAGGATCGTATATATAGGATTTTTCTCCATCTTTGATTCTCAAATAACTATGAGCTTCTGAAAATTCATGTTCTTTATTCCACAACACATCACCGCTAATATATTCTGAAGGTGTTTTGTCTTGAAGGTAGAACTGTGCAAGTGCAGCAATTTCTGCACATTCTGCAGCATTAGCATCCAAAATATTGCTTAAAGTCAGTTCTTTGCCTAATTCTTTGTATAGTTTTCTACGTTCTGCAGATCTATTTGGATTATCAGGATAAAGTTGCTCGTACTGTTTAGTGAATGCAAAAATACTTGCAAATAATTTTGGAGAAATATCTATACCTAAACCTTCAAGCCATTTCTGTAGATCATTTAAATTATATTTTTCTGCGAGTTCATTACTACTGTCGAATAGGTCTTTGAATTTATCAAAGTCACCTTTAATACCGACATTAACTTCTTGACTGAAAACATTATCACCCCCCGTGGGGATATAACTTTCTTCTGCAAATCTATCAATGGCAAAACTATGTCCAAAAAGTTTTTCGGTTTTCGGTTGTTCGTAAGACTCTTCCTTGTCGAGTCCTAATTCGCTCATATTAGGTTTTCCAAATTGGCCTTCTATCATATTCAAAGTGTAACAAAAAAACGCCCCTTGGGCGATTTATTTTCGTTTTAATATATATCCTAGATGGGTACGCATATAGGTCGCCCTAAGTGGGTTACCAGAAAACTACTGTAGATATTGATGCTCTTAGGTCACACGATAATAAAGTCTTGTGGCTGGCCGTCTCGAGCTAGAACCTTTGCCCGGACAAGCCCTGCTTAGCTTTTCTAAGCTTTTCCATTATAGCAGAATCGACGGGTCTCGAGCACCCTGGCAAAGTGACAAAAGTGACACGGATCCCGACTTAAAGTTACACACACCTGTCACTATTTATAAGGATACCCTTTTTGTGGTCTAATGTTTTTATGGACTTAGACCAAGCAATTCAGCTGATTAACCAGCAACTTAAAACCCAAAACCCGAATAAGTTTACGAGCTCCTGGATCTACCGGCATTCGCCTAGATCGTACCGCTTCATTTGGGCTAATATCAGAACCGAACTTGGGGATATTGACTGGGACAGAGTGACTTCGCGGATAAATCGAGAGTTCCAAGCGCGATGGGTGTACCGTCGAGCCAAGCGGATCAAAACATACCGTAATATTCAAGAAGTACGTAAAGTACTAAAACCATTTCAAGATAAGCTGTACGTTTTTATATCGCCAACCAACGATGACGACAAGCTCATTAGAAATGTAATTAGCGTTAACTTGGTTCGGTTGGCACAATGCGGCAATATTCGAGCTCAACAGGAATTAGTAAAATTGCTGAGATATACGGTCGACTTATGGGTCGAATTCTGCCCAGTGCTATGGAAGTGGAAAGGATATAGTGATGATATCGATGACAAAATTATAGGCTGTATCCGGTGCTACAGATTTACAGGGACCTTTACTGGCTATCTTTTCAAGACACTACAGTATGCGGGCCGAGGTTTACGGAAATTACAGGTATACTCTTTAGACGATACGATATTTGACGGCCAAAAACGGATCATTGATAACGTGGTTCAGGATGCTGAGACTCACGAGATCAAAGTATATCATCATTAATATTCAATCCGACTGCTTTAGCGTCGTTGCGTAATTTTCGGAGGGCAAGGAGCGCGCTGGGGTGACATTTATCAATTCTTTTCTTCAAACCGCAAACACAGCTCCAGTGACCGCGAATCTCAAAACTATTTAGATACGTCACATAAGCTATCCGGTATTGATTAGTGTCTTCTTTCAGAGCTTTCAAAGTTCTACGAACTAGCTCCCTATCACCAAATTTTTGTTGATCGGTATAGTACTCCAAAATACCCAAAGCCCCGTGTTGATGTTCGCCCCACGGCCGTACGCCATTACGTTCGTAAAAAGTGTGACTATACAAAAATGGAATTAGTAACTCTTGGATAAAAACTGGCAATTCAAATTTTTCTGGAAAATAGGAGAGCTCGGCCTGCCTGGCGCATAAGCAAAGACTGCCATCCGGATAGGTATGTAAATCTATAATTGGTTTGTTGAGTTTTTTTGCCAGGCTTTCTATCCTACCGCCCACTTCTTGCGTTACCGGAAGTATCGAATTTTTTGCAGCATTTAAAATCACTTCGACTTTATAGGTATCGGTAATATGGTATTTATTAGTACCATCGAGTGTGCCTGAGTTTAGAATTGATTGGCTGGTTTGGGGATCATAGACCATGTCGAATTCTATAGAACCAGAAAGACGTGGAATTGCATCCACGTCTTTGAGCTTGATTCCGGGATAATTGACGGCTAGCCAATCTTGATCTTCTTTTGATAGTTCGATTATTTCGCTAGCCATGGCTTACTCGGGGGGCGTGTAATTACTACAGGGTTTTTGTGTAGAGGAGGCAGAGTTCTAGTGGTTGATTCTGCTGACTTACCAGCCTTAGATAAAGCATCCGCGATCCACTGTTCGATATTAGCTCGGCCATTATCGTTTACCCAGTCATATACGGGATAGATTTCGGAAAGCGGTGTACCATCTGCAGCTTTGATCAATTCAAACGGATTTTGGCCTGGAACATCGGTTTGTAATGTTCGAAAATCCTTGACGTTGTGGATAGTGATTCCAAAAATTGCATTCCCTCTAGACCGACTTTGTTCAATTTCGTATTTAACCCACGGGCGGGTAGAGGTCTCAGCCCCAATTAAAACTATTGTGACTGAGGTTCCTTCAAGCTGAGAATTTATCCAGCGTTTAATTCCCTCGTCACCTTGACGTTCGATGCTTTCCCACTCGGCTGCGTCAACGAAGCCAACTGTTTCAGTGGGTGACTTTACCACCCAGCTGTTGCGAATTTGACCGATGCGGCCGATATCGCGTTTATAATGAAAACTAAAGAATACTCGTCGTGCCATAAATTTATCCTACGGTTAATGTTAATTTTATGTGAAAGTTGTAAGCAACGATGATCAAGAACAAAATCAATAACAATCCGTAAAAAATTATCAGTGTTTTGGAAAACAAAGTTCTGAACCAAGTATTCCTCCCACTGTTAAATCTGCTGGCATCCATTGAAAAGTTAATTTTATCCGGATCCGCCTTAGTGGCCTCGTTATATAAACTTCTATACATACGTTCTTGCGACAAGAAATACCCATCCAAGAGCCAAAAGATTAAAATCGGAATAAGCACAACGAAAACCAGGCGTGGATCAGAATCCTTAGAGGCCATTAGAGCCAAGAGCGCTGCTACTAAAGTGACAACCCATCCTTTGAGCAAAAACAGGTTTCCAGCCATTCGGCTAATGACACCTTGTATCATTTCTAAATAACGAATTTTATTCTCCATACAGGATTAATTAATTATCTGTTTTAAGCACATCAATTACTTTGCCATTGATGATAAAGTCATCATCAGGCGTAAGATAAATTGGTTGGTGTATTTTATTGTTGGACTCCGGAAACAAGCCGATTACTCCTGATTCAACTTGGCGGTAAGTCTTAACTGTAGCCAGTCCGTCGATCACTACTAAAACTTTGTCGCCATTTTGGAAGTCCTTATAGCCCTGATCAACAATTACATAATCACCGTCGCCAATATTTTTGCCTTTAACACTTGATGAATTCATGGAGTCGCCAGAAATTCGGATAGCGAACAGTTTGTTTGAACCGTACAGCCGTCTGGACACTTTGAGGTATCCTTCGACGTTTTCTTCCGCAACCATTGTGGGGCTTCCTGCGTTTGCCATGCCGAGCACTGGTATATCGATAAAGCTGGTCTCTGAATCGCCTACAAGCTGAATACCTCGATCTTTGGATACTCGCTTAATCAGACCCTTTTCTTCAAGGTGGTTCAGGTATATAAAAACGCTTCGGGGACTTTTAATGTCTAGCCCTTGGTGAACTATTTCATTCCGAAGCTGTCGAATTGACGGCATTTGGCCGTATTTAGCAAAGTAGCTTTTAATGGCGTGGAGGACAATTTTTTGTTTCGGGGTAAGGGTGTGCATAAGTGGTGTTTACTTAACTTTCACTTTCTGATAGTATATGCTCATACCCCTCATAAAGTCAAGGGAAATTTTCCAAATTCATGGAATACCAACTCCAATTAAACCGATTCGTGCCTGAAGAGGGCTGGAAATACAAGGTAATCCGTATAACGGACATTGCCTTGCACACTTCCCATAAACAGCCAACCTCGATAGGCAAAAAGCTCAAGCAGGCTTTCAAATCCATGAAGCCTGGCCGTATTTACGGATCCATCAGCTATGCCGAACCTGCTACTACGCCCTCCCCTGAAAACCAGACTGCGGTCCTAGATTTAATAAAGAAGGACCCGGAGTTCGTAAAAATGGTAATGGAAGAACAAAAAAACGGGTATAAAGTACTGCTGGAACTCCCGAAGGAGATTCCAATACTGGCTGGTAAGGATACGATCGAGTTTTTGGCAAGCGTTAACGGCAAGCGAATTTTGCGAGGACTTGCAAAAAATAATCCGATGAGTTAATATGTGAGTGTAAAATTTCTGCGTAGTAACAAGTAGAATAGTGTATCGCATTTAAAGCCATGCCTATTCCGCGCAAGAAATAGTGCGAAGTTTTTAACTTCAGCTATTTCGTGTGTGGAATAGGCTTTTTGTTTATCCATACATTTTAAACAATTAAGCAACAAATGTATGCGAAAACTACAGTGGCACACTGTGCAAAAGCGAGTCAATGACTTGATCCCCCAAGAAGTTAACCCTCGAATCATCACCGACAAACAGATGTCGGAGCTCAAGCGTAGTTTGAAGAAATTTAATATCGTGGAAATTCCGGCAATCGATTTGAACGGAAAAATCTTAGCCGGCCACCAGCGAATCAAAGCTTTACAACTCCTCGGCCGTGGCAATGAGCTGATCGATGTGCGGGTACCGAACCGCAAACTGACCGACGATGAAGCCAAGCAGTACCTAATCTCCAGTAATGCCTTGGGCGGTGACTGGGATTTTGAGGCATTGAAATCTTTTGACTTAGATATCCTGCTGAATTCAGGATTCGACCAAATTCAGCTCGCTAAATTCTGGGACGAAGAAGTTGAGGTTAAACCGGATCAGTTTGATGTCGAAAAAGAGCTAAAGAACATTAAAACACCAAAGACCAAGCTTGGTGACATAATCACGCTCGGCAACCACAAAGTTATCTGCGGTGATTCCACCAAGCAAGAGACTCTTAACCGCCTGTTTGGTTCGGAACGAGTGTCAATGATTTACTCTGATCCGGTGTATAACCTAGAAATTGATTATGACGGCGGTATTGGCGGCAACCAAAACTACGGTGGTAACGTGAAAGACAAACGCACCTTTGAGGAATACAAAACTTTCATTCGCGACAGTTTAAAAGCGGCTCTAGAGGTCGCTCACCCCAGTACTCACGTCTTTTACTACTGCGACCAAGTTTACATTGGCGTAATTCAAGATATCTATCGATCGCTTGGCGTAAGCAACAAGCGTGTTTGCCTATGGTTGAAGAACAATCAAAACCCGGTGCCGAAAGTGGCCTTTAACAAAGTCTACGAGCCGGTTGTTTACGGTATTCGGGGCAAACCATACCTTGCTGAAGCTGTCACTGACTTAAACGAAGTAATGAATAAGGAAATGGGCACAGGCAACGAGCTAATAACCCAAGTAAACGAATTTATCGACGTCTGGACGGTTAAACGCCTTCCGTCCAAAGAATACGAACACGCCACCTCAAAACCTGTAACGCTCCACGAAAAAGCAATTAAACGTTGTACTATGCCCGGCGACATCATTCTCGATAGTTTCCTCGGCTCTGGCAGTACACTCCTAGCAGGACACCAACTTGGTCGAAAGGTGTACGGCTGTGAGCTTGAGCCACGGTTTTGTGACCTTATCATTAAACGCTTTGAAGCCTTTACCGGAATCAAGGCCAAAGTCGAACGCCATGAAGAAAAATAAACTGCAAAATCAATTCTTTGAGGAACTGGCTAAGGTGCCAATTGTTCAGGTGGCTTGCGAGAAAACCGGCGTATCCAGAAACAGCGTGTACAGGTGGCGCAAGGAAGATAGAACCTTTGCCAGCAAAATGGATAAGGCTTTATCCGAAGGGGTTGCTTTAGTTAATGACATGAGCGAAAGCCAAATGCTAACCATGATTAAAGAGAAGAACTGGCCAGCAATTAGTTTTTGGCTGCGCCATCGCAACGACAATTACAAAGACAAGATCGAAGTAACCACCAAAGAAGAATCCGAAGCTCTTACTCCGTCCCAAGCGAAAATCGTCCGCCAAGCCCTACGGCTTGCGGCAATTACTAAATCCAAATCTATTAAGAAAATTAACGAAAGGAAAACCCATGAAAGTAATTGACGACCAATTGGTCAATCGAATGATGAAGGATCGTTTAGTCCGAACCTCAATTACCAAGGATAGCTTCCTGTACTTTTTCCATTTCTACTACGCTCACTATGTAAAGTACGAAACTGCGGACTTCCAAAAAGAAATCATTCATTATCTTGAAAAAAGTCCTACGGAAAATTTGTATATCGTGGCGTTCCGTGGATCAGGTAAGTCTACAATGATTACAACAGCCTACCCGATCTGGGCAATCCTCGGTAAACAACAAAAGAAATTCTGCATCATATTCTGCCAAACTAAAGCTCAGGCCAAACAGCACATGATGAATATTCGAAACGAACTTGAAGACAACGACCTGTTAAAACGTGACTTAGGGCCGTTTCAGGAAGAAAGCGACGAATGGGGTTCGCACTCTTTGGTCTTCAGCAAGCACGGTGCACGAATTACCGTTGCATCCACTGACCAGAGTATTCGAGGTTTACGCCATAATGAGTACCGTCCCGACCTGATTATTTGTGATGACGTGGAGGATGTTCAATCCACCAAAACTCGAGAAGGCCGTGAAAAGACTTACCACTGGCTCCGTGGTGAAGTGTTGCCAGCTGGTGATCGGAACAGCCGATTAATTATCGTCGGCAATCTCCTCCACGAAGATTCATTGCTTATGCGTATTAAAGACGAAATAGCCCAAGGTAGAACCCAAGGTGTTTTCAAACAGTACCCATTACTCGATGAACATGACAATTGCCTGTGGCCAGGCAAGTACCCTACAGCTAAGGAAATTGAGGAGGAAAAACTTAAAATTGCCAGCGAGATATCATGGCAACGTGAATATTTGCTTAGGATAATTCCGAGCGATGATCAAGTCATTTACCCCGAATGGATTCAGTACTATGACGAATTACCAGGCGACAAACACAAGGGATTCCGAGGTACTTATGCAGGAGTAGACTTAGCTATATCATCTAAAGACACAGCCGACTTTACGGCAGTGGTGTTCGCACACGTCTACAGTCGCAGAGAAAAAATGCGGATATATATTCTTCCAAATCCAATTATGGAAAAGTTAAATTTTCCAGCTCAAGTGGACTTAATGAAGAACATCAAGAGTACTGTATTAAAAGGATCGCAAGATACTATTTTTGTGGAAAGCGTGGCTTATCAGGAAGCCTTACCGCAAATGTTGGAATTCCACGGAATCGAAGCCGAAGCGATTAAGCCCAAAGGTGATAAGCGAACACGCTTGTCGCTCACCTCTATGTCCATAAAATCGGGGCTTATTAAGTTTCCAAGGCAAGGTTGCGAAAAGCTCATTGAACAGCTGGTTGGCTTTGGGGTTGAGAAACACGACGACTTAGCCGATGCATTCTCGCTCTTGATCAATGCCACTCTAGATAAACACTCCGACGAAGGAACTATTATTATGATGTGGGTTGGAGGAACGCCAAGCGATGACGATGTACTGTATTACCGTGATTATGTTGACGTGGAATAGCTAAAATCTAGCTAAAAAGTTGTCTACAAGTTGCCAACAAGGCTAGCTTAGCAAAACCTTTGATCTCTGGCATCAATTATATATGGATACATACATAACCACCCGACCTAGCGTGGAAACGCTAACCCAGGCAAGCAAAACCAAGTATTGCCTATATGCCAGAAAGTCTACAGAATCAGACGAGCGACAAGCCCTTTCCATTGATTCACAGGTCAAGGAAATGCTGGCCATAGCCGAAAAGGAAGAGCTGGAGGTTGTCGACATCAGGCGAGAATCCCATTCAGCTAAGGAATCAGGTCAAAGGCCAGTGTTTAAAGAGATACTGGCTGATATTCGGTCTGGTCGATACACTGGGATATTAACTTGGGCACCTGATCGACTAAGCAGAAATGCTGGCGACCTTGGATCAGTTGTCGATTTAATGGACGAGAAAAAATTGCTCGAGATAAGGACCTACGGGCAACATTTCAAGAATTCGCCTAATGAGAAGTTTCTGCTTATGATCCTTTGTTCGCAAGCAAAACTTGAAAACGACAACAAAAGCATTAACGTAAAGCGTGGACTTAAAACGAGAGTGGAAATGGGATTATGGCCAGCGCCACCACCAACTGGCTATTTGAAAGAAAAGTTGGTCGACAAAAAATGTGAGGTCATCTTAGATCCAGATCGGGCACCAGTGATCAAGCAAATGTTTGAGAAAGTTGCCTATGAAAAATGGTCAGGTCGAAAATTATACAACTGGCTGAAATTTGATTTAAATTTTAAAACTGCAACTGGAAATAAAAATCTTACACTCGGCAATATATATGTCCTGCTCCAAAACCATTTCTATTATGGTATTTTCGAGTACCCGAAAAACAGCGGTCGTTGGTATAATGGAAAACATAAACCAATAATTACCAAAGAATTGTTCGATCAAGTTCAAACTCAACTTAAGGGAAATGTTTTAAAAACTAGACAAGAAAAAGAATTTGAATTTACTAAACTAATAACTTGCGGGTTATGTGAATCGGTTATTACAGCTGATGAAAAATATAAAAAACTTAAAAACGGAACGATAAATAGCTATATATATTATGGATGCACAAAAGTGAAAGATAAGAATTGTACATGTGGGTATATTAGAGAGGAGGAATTGATTAATCAGTTGTCTAAAATTATAGACTTGGTTTCAATTAACGAGTTTGGGATGCAGGATAAGTTAGAAGCAGAAATTAGACGATTTCAATTCTTTAAAAATAAAGTACTGGGAGAGACGGACAAGGACTTTGATCTTTCGACACAGGTAAATATCCGCAACTACGCTAAATACATTTTGAAGCAAGGAAGTATTGAAGAAAAGAGAGAATTACTTAGTAATTTTAAGAGTAGATTGAAGCTATCCAATAAAAAACTTACCCTATAAAAAGTCCTATTTTTTCTGTTATACTGAAAATATGGATCTGACCATAAACAAAATAACTAAGTTTATTTCGACAATTATAGTGATGGCTTTGGTGCTAATAGCAGGGCATTTTTGTCTTTCCCAAACTACTCAAGCCTCAAATAAACATTCCCATAATCATACAGGAATATCCACTAATGAGGGTAATGAAACATGCTGCCAAGGCAATAATTCTGTTAACCTAACTAATGTTAGCGCCCAAAAAAATCACAGTACCTTTTCTGAAAGCGGAGCTATCTCTACTACTCCTGCATTTCTAACTACATATTTTCAGTTTCTCGATAAATCATTATTCATTCTAGATACCCCTCCTCCCAACTATTTCTTCAAACAATCTTCTAAAGTTCTTCTTTGCTGAGCAGTTTACATATTTAAGTTTAGGCGTATTCAAACGTCTGTTTTAGTATTAAACAAATAGCAAATGAAAAAACCAATTATTATTGGTGCAATAGCCATAGCTTTTATCGGAATAGGTATTGCGCTATCTATTCCTGACCAAAAACTCAGTGAACTTAAAACTAATGGCGATAGTTCTGCAGAGCAAATAGGCCAAAGTTTCGAAAACCTAGGCCGAGAACACATTGAGCCGCAAGTAGAACCAGATACATACAACTCTAATCCACCAACTTCTGGTGACCATTTAGCCAATCCTGCTGACTGGGGTGTATACCAAAATGAGCTACCTGATAAGCAGTTGGTACACAACTTAGAACATGGGGGGATCTGGATTTCCTATAAAGACGTTGATCAAGAGACCAAAGCTAAGATAGAAGCAATCGGTAAAGCTAACCCTGGTAGTGTGATTGTAACCCCTCGCGCTGCCAATGACAGTAAAATTGCAGTAGCAGCATGGACACGATTAGAAAAGATGGAAAGTTATGACGAAGCAAAAATCTTAGAGTTCATCAAGGCCAATAAAAACAAATCACCTGAGCCATTAGCCAATTAACCTCAAACCAAGTAATGAAAAAGTTAGTTATATTGTTATCAGTTACTATTGTCATCATCATCGGGATTTTTTATTTCCGAGGTGATTCCACCGAGCAAAATACAAATACCAACAACACCAGTTCCGTTACTCAGTCTAATGAAACTCCACCCTCCAATGCTTTCAGTCCCCAAACTATCGATCCCAACCTGAAATATTACACAATGGAAGAAGTAAGAAAGCATGGTCCTGAAACTTGGAATACTGGGGATTCAAGTCTGCCATGCTGGATGGTAATTCATGACAAAGTATACGAGATCCCCGATAGCTTTACAGAAACACACCCAGGCGGCCACGTCATTTATGATGGTTGTGGCACCGATGCTACAGAATTTTTCGAAACAAGACCTCAAGGTTCTGGTACTCCTCATTCTGCTAATGCCCGACAAATCTTGGAAAAGTACTATATTGGGGAGTTAAAAAAATAAGATCATTAACCTATATCTATGAAAAAATACATGCCTCTTATTGCCCTTGCTGTGCTGCTGTTTGCAGGCGGTATATACTATGCTGTTTCAGCGCAAAAAGACAATGACCAAAGCACAATCAAACAACCTGCTTCAGCTGACCAAAGCAACAGAAGTTATAATCTACAACTCACATCTGCAACTGATAATATTAGACCGGGTCAGTCAACTAAGATCAGTTACAAAATTACAAACAATCAAGGTGAGATACTGAAAGATTTTACGATCGCTCACGAAAAGATTATGCACTTCATTTTAGTTAGAAAAGACTTGCAAGGATTCCAGCACTTACATCCAGACTTCAATCCATCAAATGGTGAATTCTCAGTTAATGTAACTTTCCCAACGGATGGGCCATACCGCATTTTCCCGGACTTTACCCCTACGCACGAAAACCCTCAAAAGCTAACGGTTACGTTGAGCCAAGATATTAACGTGGGAGACTTAAGTAAATACAAACCCCAAGCAGTAATAGCAGAAACTGTAACAACTAAATCTGCTAGTGGATTCGATATTGATTACTATTTCGGTAGTACACCAATGGCAGGCGCACAGCTAGATTACGGACTTACAGTATCTGATCCGAAAGCCAACGAACAGACACAGTTAGAACCTTATCTTGGAGCCATGGGACATGGCGTTATCATTAAAGAAGGTTCATTGGACTTTATTCATACTCACGCTGTTGGGATGGATATGGAAGGAATGGAGGGCATGTCAGCGGCCGAACACGCTGGCCACATGCCAGAGCCGGATACAGTAGACTTTTCTGCTACATTCCCTGAAGAAGGAGTATACAAAATATTTACCCAATTCCAAGTGAGAGGGAAAGTTGTTACATCCGACTATGTTATCAAGGTAAACTAATCCCGGAGTTTAAAGATGAATAAAACCATGATAACTAAAAAGAACACCTGATGGTGTTCTTTTTTTATTTATTTCTTGTGTGAATTTTGTACATACCCCAGCTATGCAGAATAATACCTATTAACAGTATCCCTATAACGAACGATTTGAGGTAGTCTGAAAACCAAACACCCAAAGCCACAGCTATGAAGCACGCTCCAAATAACGAAGCTTGCCATTCTGAGTACTTAGCTTTAGTTAGATTTTTGTCGTCCATATCTATAATAATTTTATTACAGCGTAAACTATTATTCCAGCTAGGATAATCCAGCAAAGCCAATATAAGATGTTTTGGGATTGCTTAATCATAGATTTAGTTTTCTTAACAGTTGGGCGTTAAATGCTACTACTATCGTACTGATAGACATAAACACTGCACCTATCGCAGGAGCAAGTAATATGCCGAGTCCTGCCAACACACCTGCGGCCAGAGGTATAGCAACTACGTTATAACCTGTGGCCCAAAATAGATTTTGCACCATTTTTGTGTATGTTGCTTTAGATAGCTTTATAATCTTTGGAATATCTAATGGGTTGCTTCTGACCAGAACAATTCCAGCTGATTCAATAGCTACGTCCGTACCAGCTCCAACTGCAATTCCTAAATCGGCTTGGGTAAGCGCAGGGGCGTCGTTTACACCGTCGCCAACCATGGCAACCTTACTGCCATCCTTTTGTAGTTGCTTAACCTTGTCGGCCTTATGTTCTGGCAGAACTTCAGCAAAATACTGATCCAGTCCCAACTCTTTAGCTACATATGAAGCTACTCCCTCAGAATCGCCCGTGATCATCGCAACTTTCATTCCTTCAGCCTTTAACTTGTTAATTGCTTCTTTGGATTCATATCGAATAACATCGGCAACCGTAATTACTCCAACTACTTTATTGTCCTCCAGTACATACATAACAGTTTTGCCGTCTTGATCTGCTTGGAAAGCCTTAGTCTTTAAATCTTCGGGAACTGATGTTTGCTTTAACTGAAGTAGCCGTGGCCCGCCTACGGCAATATCTTTGCCTTGTAACTTAGACTCAACGCCGTGTCCAGCTATTGCGTTAAACTCTGTTACTTGGGATAAGGAAACATTTTTTGATTTTGCATAATCGACGATGGCTTGCCCCAAGCTATGTTCGCTAAATTTTTCAACTGAACCAGCCAAATTAACAATGGATTCTTCACTAATACCTGAAGCAGTCCATACATCAACCACCGCCTGCTCACCCTTGGTTAACGTTCCGGTTTTATCAAACAGAACTACATCGATATTTCTTGCGGATTCCAATGCCATGCGTTGCTTAACCAATAAGCCGTTTCTTGCTCCGAGCGTTGTAGATATTGAAGTCACTAGCGGTATGGCCAGTCCTAATGCGTGAGGACAAGCAATGACAAGCACAGTAACTGTTCTTTCCATGGCAAACTCAAGTCCTCGCCCTGCAACAAGCCAACCGGTGAGCGTTGCCACACCTGAAATAATCGCAACAATAGTCAAATAAAAAGCGGCTTTGTCAGCAAGGATTTGCGCCCTTGATCTTGAATTCTGAGCTTCGGCAACAAGCCTCATGATTCCTGCCAAAGCAGTAGATTCTCCAATCCTAGTTACCTGAACATTCAAGCTACCAGAGCCATTCACAGTACCAGCGATAACTTCTGACTCAACTACTTTTTTAACTGGTTTGGATTCACCAGTGACCATTGATTCATTCACGTCTGATGTGCCGTCGGTTACCATTCCGTCCGCTGGAACTTTCGCTCCTGGACGAACTAAAAGAACGTCGCCGATTTTGAGTTCTGATACTGGCATTGTTTTCCCACTCACAAGTTCCGCTGTATCCGGCAACAGTTTGGCAAGTTCTTTCAGCGCACCTTGGGCGTTGCTTACTGATCGCATTTCCATCCAGTGACCAAGCAACATTACGACGATTAACGTGGCAAGTTCCCAAAAGAACTCCGTACCTGAAATGAAAAAAGTGGTCGCGACGCTGTAGATATAGGCGGACAAAATCGCCAAGGAAATAAGGGTCATCATACCGGGCAATCTTGCTTTCAGTTCCCCTAAAGCACTTTTCAAAAATACTGTACCGCCGTAAAAAAAGATTATGCTCCCTAAGGCAAATGGGATCCAGTCGGAACCCGGAAATTCCGGCATAGTGAAGCCTAGCCATTCCTGAATCATATGTGAATACAAAACTACGGGAATGGTTAGAACAAAACTTAGCCAAAATCTGTCACGGAACATCTCTGGCGAGTGGCCGGCGTGCTTGTCGTGGCCATTGTCAGGGGTGCCATGCCCTTCGTGTGCATGGTTCATGCTGTGGTGATTATGGTGTTCGTACATATTATTTATACCACTGGTTATACCAGCTTCGCATTTGCTCAATTTCTTTGTTTTGAGCTTCAATAATGTTATCCGCCAACTGCTTCATTTCTGGGCGTGTAGTTGATGATTTTAGCATCTGTGCCATCATAACAGCCATTTGGTGGTGCGGTATCATCTCCTCTATAAAAGCCTTATCGAATGGAGTAGCTGTCCTGAGGCTCTCGATATCAGATTCGTTATTCATCATACCTCCATGCATCATTCCTGAACCCATGCCATGATCGGTTCCTGCAAATACATCAGGGACTGAGGCGTTAAACCAGCCTTGGTACCAGCTTTTCATTTGATCAATTTCAGAACTTTGAGCACTAATGATATTTTGACCCAAGTCTTTGATCTCTTGATGCTCAGCCTTTTCAAGAGCCAAATGACCCATAGCAATTGCATCAGCGTGATGAGGAATCATCTGCTCGATAAAGTGTTTGTCGATGTTATCCATCATTTGTGAGGTTTGGCTCATACCCATCATGTTCATCATACCAGGATGATGGGAGTTTACGGCTTTGTTGGCGAAAGCCCAGGTGGCAATAACGCCAATGAGTAGACCTACTACTCCATACAATATTTTTTCTTGCATATATTTATATATTAATTATTAGCAACATTCTTTAAATAAATCTTTGTTGTGGGGTTTGTGGCTTGAGGTATTCCTACCAAAAACCAAAGTAAGAATAACTAGCCCAGCGACCAACCCCAGACCAAGCCACAGTTTTTCTTGAACAATGAAGTACACAGCAGGAAGACCGATCAGCACTACTAGAGTTTTCCAAATAAGACCAAATCTGCTTCCGTATTTGTCGGCTAAAGCGCCAAGACTTGCTCCAAGTAGAATAGCGATAATCAATGGATTAGCCCATTCTTGCCCTGTATTAATTCCCACAACTCCGATGACCCAGGTTATGACTACTCCGGCGCAAATAGGACAAACAATTATTATCTTCGCTTTGTATAAATACGCAAAGACGATAGTTAAAACTAGAATTGACGCTAAGAAATAGATCATAGGGATAGAATTACGAATGCCAAGATAATCATTATGAACCCAGCTACTATCTTCATGTATTTCTTGTTAGATTTCTGGAAATCCTGAACTTTATCTACCAAGCTTCTGTTGCTTGCGATAAGTAGGATTACTACTAACGGAAGAATGAAAATCAGGTTATATAACAATAGGTATCCTGTACCGCTCCAATAGGTTTTTGAATCATGGAGTAACCCGATAACTGTGAGGTATGGACCACCAGTGCATGGGAATTCACATAGCCCTACTAGTGCACCCAGAGCGACCATTGCAGGAATACTTACTTTTTTAACCAGCTCATTCATCTTTCCGTGTGCGCTGTGAGGGATAGCGAACTTAATCGGAAAATTCGGGAAGATAGTCTCAAGTACATTTATTGCTCCAAAAAGTATTAACAGCCCTGCCCCGAGCTTAGACATGAAGTGCGGAACATTAAACACATGGAGTACTTGCATGATACCTAGCCCTATGAGCAAATAGACTAGGAAAATACCGAAAATATATGCGATTCCATACTTGAATATATTCTCTCTGGTTTTACCGAGTCCAAATAGGAATATAATACTGACAATCAAGATCGAGAAAGCGCATGGGTTTATGCTATCGACTAGCGATGATACTACAACCAAAGGAAGCAAAGTTTGTCCCTCGTTGCTGACGCTCCACAGCCACTGGCTACCCGCCTGAAATTTCTGGAAGAACAACGCGCCACCAAATACGAGTAACCCAAACAGTATTAATAAAATTAGATTTTTGTATTTCATTATGGTGTCACATTAGCGATAATATTTAGCGTGGCAAGCTTACCGCCTTGCCCTTCGACAATGACAGATCGTTCAATTCGGCCTACCCCTGATGGACCGTGGGCATTTGGGTCATATTCGACTTCAATCTCTGCTTCTTGGTCAGGATCAAGCTTTTGTTCAAAGGTTGGAATGGAACCGTGTCCGGGCATACCAAATGGACCCTCGGTTGTTCCGTTTACCATAAGCTTTGCCTCAGTGCACATGCAAGTAGTATATAGCTTAGATAATGTCAAAGCTTCGGCAGTGGGATTTTTAACTTTGAAAGTGGTTTTAACTTTTCCGTTCTTCATTGATATCGTTCCAAAGTCATACGACTGAGTATCTGATTGAAGAACATTATGTTCGGCATCGGCACCTTGCATTTGCTCGTGCTCAGTTGGCTGATTTAGAAATAAGACAAGTCCGAGTCCTAAAACCCCAACCGCTACCGTTATAATTATTTTTATTTGCTTGGGCATAAATTTATTTGTTTGATAAGGTGTAGACCTTGATAAGTTCTTTTACCGCTTTTTCACTCTCGCCATTGTTTTGCATCTGGTGCTTAACATGGGTGCGTAAGTGATTTTCCAGTAGAAATGTATCGAGGCTTTTTAGCGACCTTTGTATAGATAAGGACTGCTCCATAAGAGTAGGGCAATATTCTTCGTTTTCTATGGCCTTTATCAGGCCGTCTAGCTGTCCTTTGATTATCTTTGCCCTGTGGACAGCTCGCTTTTTAAGTTTAGGGTCTAGTGAATGATCCATGTTGGTTTAGTTAATTATATAGGTAATACCCCCATACCCTATTTATATACCCTTCTTTGATCGTTGTCAAGGTTTAATAACCAGACATGTTTATTTATAACTATTTCCGACCAAATAAAAAATCGCTCAAAAAGCGATTCTTTAAATTCATCTGTCTTGGGCTAGCACGAGAAGCCTGTTTTCTAAGCGTCTCGTGCTAGCCCGAGTTGGCTGGGGTAGTAGGATTCGAACCTACGAATGGAGGATTCAGAGTCCTCTGCCTTACCACTTGGCGATACCCCAATATTTAAAACATCTTTGATACTATACTGCAAAACAGCCAAAAAATCAACCTTTTTTGGCACAAATTATAATTTTATGATATAATATATAAAACTTTTCTGTATTGAAACAAAAGTGTTAAAAATATTAAAAATACTTTTTTATCTAGTTCTCATAGCCTTGGCTCTGTTCCTATACTGGTTTATTCCAAAATATTCTTACGTACAGAAAAATCAAGGTTTTTGTGTTAACTTAACCAAACATCTGTACTACTGCGGTAGTGGCGCAGACCTTAACTCAACTTTCAATTCCGCATCAACTCAAACAAAGCAATTAGATCAGCAAAATGATTCAGGCAACTAAGCCAACTCTATCATTCGGGGTTCTCCTGCTCATAGCCATGGGTCTGGTTGGTGCTGTGTATTACCTAAGTCAACAATTGGAACAACGTAATATGATCCAATTGCCAATGGTCAATCCAGAAAAAAAAGAACTTGTGCAAGAACCGCCGAAACAAATCAATGAGAATCGAGAAGTTTCAAGCGCAAATTGGGAACAATATGCAGACAACTATTTAGATATGTCCTTTAAATATCCAACTGATTGGCAAGTAAAAAATTATTCTCGCGAGAATTTTGATGTAATTGTTTTGACACCAACAATTGGCAAAGATAAAATTCGAATTTATGTGAGCGATCGTGAATATGTAGGAATGGCTGGGCTTAAAACAACTACAGCTAAAGTGGGTAACAAAACTGGAATCACTTTTGGAGAAATGTTATACGGTGTTAAACAAGGGTCAATGTACTATACTTTTGATGCCGGGCAAGACCTACAGCTTCTACCGGAATTCACGGAAATTGTAAAAACCGTAGCTTTTAAAAACTAAACTAAAAGGCGCTCTATTTTAGGGCGGCTTTTTCTATGGTAAGTTATTTTTCTTTATAAAAACTAACTAGGATTCCCCAAAAACCCAGGACTAGACATATTAGTAAGTATTTTGTGGGTAGGGACGAGAATGTTCTAAACGCAAAGCCTAACAATCCTACCGCAAAAAGAATGGTTCCGACAATGCGGGCATAGTTTTGGGAGCTTTTTAAAATAGTTAGAAAAATTTTCATATTTTTGACTTTTGAGCTTAAATCGTTATAATTATACCAGAAATTTAACTTATTAAATAATAGTAATTCGTACAATATATGACAGATACCTATTTGTGGTACGCAGTCGGTGCCAGCGTTCTTGCTCTACTATACGGAGCTTTTTTGATTTACCAAATTCTCGGCAAGCCAGCAGGTCAAGGGAAAATGGTAGAAATTGCCCAAGCTATTCAAGCGGGGGCTAGAGCCTATCTTTCCCGCCAATATAAAACAGTTGGAATGGTGGCAGTGGTTGTAATTTTGCTCATGTATTTGGTTCAGTTTACGGGAACTATTAGTTTTTCATTTAACACAATTCTCGGCTTCATAGTTGGGGCTGTACTTTCTGCTGTTGCTGGTTTTGTTGGTATGAACATTTCTGTACGTGCTAATGTTCGTACTGCCGAAGCTGCAAAAAGCGGAATGAAGCCAGCGTTAAGCTTAGCTTTCAAAGGTGGAGCAGTTACTGGATTATTCGTAGTTGGTCTAGGACTGCTCTCTGTAAGTGGCTTTTACCTGTTTACTAAAGATCTTAGCGCTTTAGTTGGCCTTGCTTTTGGCTCAAGCCTTATTTCTGTTTTCGCCCGTTTAGGTGGCGGTATCTTCACTAAAGGTGCTGATGTAGGGACTGATATGGTTGGCAAAATTGAAGCTGGAATTCCTGAAGACGACCCAAGAAACCCTGGTGTTATTGCAGACAACGTTGGTGACAACGTTGGTGACTGTGCTGGTATGGCAGCTGACCTTTTTGAAACTTATGCTGTGTCAGCAATTGCAGTTATCCTGCTCGGCCATGCCGTATTCCCTGACTTTGCCAATGCTATTACCTACCCTCTTATAATTGGCGCCGTTTCTATTGCAACTACAATTGTTGGAACATGGTTTGTCCGCTTGGGAAAATCCAACAATGTGATGAATGCTCTATATAAGAGTTTAATTGTAACTGGTATTCTATCTGCTGTATCTTTCTACCCCATAACTAAAGTGATGATGAAAGACAATGGCTTGTACACCACTTCTGACTTATTCATTTCAGCTTTAATTGGTCTGGTTGTGACAGCTTTCATTGTTGTAATTACTGAATACTATACAGCTGGAAAATTCAAACCAGTAAAGAAAATTGCTGAAGCTTCCACAACTGGCCATGGTACCAATATTATTCAAGGATTGGCTATCGGGATGCAATCCACCGCCGCTCCTGTAATAGTTATTGTTGTAGCTATTATTGCTGCCTTCGAACTTGCTGGACTTTATGGAATTGCCTTGGCAGTAATGAGCATGCTTTCTCTAACCGGAATTATTGTTGCAATCGATGCTTTTGGACCTATTACCGACAACGCTGGTGGTATTGCTGAAATGGCAGGTCTGGACGAAAGTGTACGTAATGTTACAGACCCATTAGATGCAGTTGGAAATACTACTAAGGCGGTTACCAAAGGTTATGCCATTGCTTCTGCCGGACTTGCCGCAATGGTCCTGTTTGCCGCATACACCCAAGAGCTAGATTTAGTCCGTCACTATATTTCAGTATTTGACCTCAGCAACACTAAAGTTTTGGTTGGCTTGCTTATCGGCGGCCTGCTTCCATACTTATTTGCTTCTATTGCAATGTCCGCTGTTGGTAATGCTGCTAAAGCAGTCGTTGAAGAGGTGCGTCGCCAGTTCCGAGAAATTGCTGGAATTATGGAAGGCACTGCCAAACCAGACTATTCTCGGGCTGTTGATATTGTCACCAAAGCAGCTATTAAGCAAATGGTCATTCCTGCTTTAATTCCTGTATTAGTTCCTATTATTGTTGGACTAAGCTTGGGAGCTGAGGCTTTAGGCGGTTTGCTAGTTGGAACAATCGTAACTGGCTTGTTTGTCGGTATTTCTATGACTACCGGCGGTGCTGCTTGGGACAATGCCAAAAAATATATTGAAGAGGGCAATTTCGGCGGCAAGGGTTCTGAGGCTCACAAAGCTTCTGTCACCGGAGATACCGTAGGCGACCCATACAAAGACACTGCTGGTCCAGCCATTAATCCTATGATAAAAATTATCAACATTGTGGCTTTATTATTAGTAAGATTCGTGAAGTAGTATTCCCAAAACTAAACCGCCCAAAAGGGCGGTTTTTTTACGGTGGGGGCTAGGGGGAGTAGTACTACTATCAAACTATGACTCCCCCGCCGACACAAATTTTTTTGTTGTATAAAACTAAACTCTGTCCACTGGCAACAGCCCTCTGAGGTTTATGGAAAACGACAGTATATACTTCGTTTACATTTTTTTTACTGATTTGACTGTGATTAATCTTCGTTATTGTCAAACCTTCCAGCTTACCCTGGTGTCTAAACCGACCAACCAATTTGGTGGGAAATTTTTTGGGCTCTGAAATCCAATTGACACTATGGATTTGTAATTCCTTTACTTCTAAAACTCTATCATTCGGATTATTGGTAACAACCAAGATGTTTCTTTCCGAATCTTTTTGCGCTACAAAATAAGGCCCACCAGCTCCAACTTTAATCCCCTGTCTTTGGCCAATGGTGTAATAATGCAACCCTTCATGCTTCCCTATTTTCTTGCCATTCATATCCAAAATTGGGCCCGATTTCGGTTTAAGTTTTTGTTCTAAAAAATCTTTTAAGCGGATACGGCCAACAAAACACAATCCCATGCTTTCTTTTTTATTTGCATTAGGCAGGTTCAACTTTTGTGCCAATTCCTTTACATTGGACTTCTTCATTCCGCCAACTGG
>CAZHER010000009.1:0-9032 GCA_964532005.1 uncultured Candidatus Saccharibacteria bacterium | reverse complement strand
TTTTTGTAGTTGTTCTTGTGAAAGTCGTGCTAAAAAATAGGTCTGATCTTTAAACTCATCCTTACTTCTTACCAATTCAAAACCACCCTGTTTACTCTGCCTTACTTGTGCATAATGCCCGGTCGCCAAATAATCAAATTTATGTTTTTTGATAGCCCAGTCATA
This sequence comes from uncultured Candidatus Saccharibacteria bacterium, assembly GCA_964532005.1. Taxonomy (GTDB): domain Bacteria; phylum Patescibacteriota; class Doudnabacteria; order UBA920; family UBA920; genus CAYQEU01. Next base: position 8,867 of record CAZHER010000009.1, on the reverse strand, counting down.
CAAAAGTTTAAATTTTATTTCTTTATTACACATCACATCTGGATTTGGAGTACGTCCAGCTCTATACTCTTCAAAAAAATAGTTTAGAACGTTCTGTTTATAATCTTTTTCAAAATCTACAGTGTGCAGTGGGATACGTAAAAAAGCAGCAACACGCAAAGCATCCTGTCTGTCTTGGAGCCATGGGCACTCGTCATACTTTAATCCGGTGGTAGAAGACCAATTTTTCATAAAAACACCTTCTACTTCATACCCTGCTTTTATAAGCAAATAAGCTGAAACTGCGGAATCAATACCGCCCGAAAGTGCGACAAGCACTTTTTTCTTTTTCTTTGCCTGATTTTTAAACACAACTCTTGACATTTATAAAAATTTATGATCTAATTATATACAAAGATGCCTTTTATTTCAAGGCTATTTTTATTTCCAGAAATCGAGTTGGAGGACTCAATACAAATGAAAGAAAGTCATAAGATTGAAGAACGAAGCAATGTCAAAGCTTTAGTCAATTCTTTATATTTGCAGGGTGGAATGGTCACGCCAATTATCGAATTGAGCTTGACTCTGCCCCAAAAACGCCTGCAAACAAATGTTATTGGCGCAGCTGCGATCGGTGTGATTCTAATTTTCATCGGCGGCCTGATCTGGGCAGTCAGCGATGCAAATACCAGCAAGACAGCTGTTCTAGGATATATGGTCATATCCTCGGGAGGAGCGATCCTCGGCGCAGCTGGGTTGGCAAAACACATCGGCTTTATCGTAACGCTACCTCTCGAAGAGTTTATCTCCCAGCTAAATTCTTACATAGACATCCATAACCAAGCAGTTGAGGCCTTACAAAAGGCCTGGTTGGGAAACTCAATCCTCCCTGGCGGCAACCATGCCGAATGGAAGCATAGCCTCGAGATCAACAAGGAGAAATGGACTAGTTGGGCGGCAACTGCTTTGTCTTTGGTTGGCACTCCCAGAATCAACAGTGTCAAGCAAAACAAAATCCAATACCAGACAGGTCTCGTTCGTAAGATGAGAGCTGACATGGTTCGGAAAATAACGCCCGAACACCCTGAAGAACTCAGTCGCGGCGGACTGAGTCTCATACATTCCAAACCCAATCGGCTGTGACAGACGCGCCTGTTCTTCATACCTTCCCAGCAGAAAACACGGAGATTGCAACTTAGCTATCTTCGTGTTTTTGTATATAAAAAGGAAATAAATTTTATTCCTCAGTGGAAATTAAAGTTTTTATATCTTTCACTCTATCTACATACAAAGTTCCATTCAAATGATCGATTTCATGCTGGAATACTTGGGCAGTAAAACCCGTAAACTCTTGTTTGTGTTTATTTCCTTTTTCATCTAAATAACTGACAACAATGTTCTCGCTTCTCATAGCTTGGGCAGCAACGTTGCGCAGACTTAAGCATCCTTCCCACTTCGGAGACTGCTTTTGTGAATAACTTAAAATTTTAGGATTAATTACAACGGTTTTTGGAAATGGTTTGACTTTGGCCCTCGGGTCACTGGACTTAATTTCAATAACTGCGATCCTTAAAGACAACCCGACCTGAGGTGCTGCCAAGCCTACCCCAATATCCTTCATAGTACGAAACATTACTGGAATTAACTTTTGTATTGTGGAACTACGAATTTGATCCATAGTCAATGGCGGAGTTTTTTTTCTTAATACTGGATCACCAAATTGTACAATTGGTAAAGTTTTCATGTTTTTTGTTGCGCTCAATGTAAATACTATTTATTATAAAAATGTAACGCTTTTTCTTTCAAGGAGGTAGAAATGAAAACAAAAAGCAAAAACATAATCTGGCTTTTTAGCGAATTCATGGACGGCTCGCACTTATTCGGCGACTTTTGCAAACAACACGGCTATATTACCCAAACCACCGGTGACTGGGAATATTTCGGTGACATTATCAGGGAATCTGAGCATATTGCTGCCCTGTTCATAGATGCAGACCAATATGAGATTGAAGATTTGGTGGCGATTCTGGAAAAAATTAAGTCTATCCAGAAAATCCACCTGTTTAACGGACGGATCTATTTCCTCTCCAAAAACCCTCAGAAACATGAGGAAATCCATCATATCCACAGAGTCTGCTTGGAACCCAAGCCAACAGCGGTCACCGAAAGACTGCTCAGCTTAGTCCATTAAATCGATTTCAAATCCAGAAACAAACAAGAGGCTAGCATAGCATGGCCTCTTGTTTTCAATTGCTATTGCATCATGCTGCCGAATTTCTGTTGTAGCAACTTTTTATGCTTGCTTGTAAGATCTTCTAAAGCGGTTCTAATGTGACGGGCTACTTCGGATTTGTCGCCGGCAATATCTGGACTAACTTCAACGCTTTTTACGTTTTGATTGCCGTCAATAGTAATTTTGATTTTTTCCCCCGAAGACTTCCCCGTCACCTCCTCTGCAGCCAAAGCCAACTCTATCTGCTTGGCTTGCTTACGCATTTCATTTACATCTTTCAACTTATCAAATAATCCCATAAATCCTATTATATTACTTAATTATCTTTACTACTCTACCATACCCTCAGAAGTAGCGCCACCTTCAGAGTTAGATCTCTTCAAATACTGACGGAAATGATTTGCAAGGGCACCAAATGCCATTAAGAAAACTATGGCGCAGATAAGCCATCCGACCACAGGAATAAACCGCAGCAACATTAAGACAACAATACCGATAACAATCGCTCGCCAGTCCAAAACTAAGCCAGATTTTTTGGTTAAGACCTTGACCAGCCAAGCGCCCAGAAATACTGCAGCCAGCAACCCGGCTACCATCATGAGCAGGACATAAACCATAAAAGCCAAAATTGCAACATAATAACCGACTATTACGATCAGGGCAACAACCATTGCAACAGGAGCAACAATTGCCGTAATGAAACCGGTTGCCAAATTATGCCAAGGCTTTACCAACATGTTGGAAGTCAAAGCCTGAAGCTGTCCGCGGAATAGTCGCAAAGCAATTAAGCCGGCAATGAGTACTGCAAAGAACTTTATGATAAACCCGCCGAGCAAAAAACCTAGAAAACCGGTTCGTTTGCCTGCATCGCGATTATGCTTCTCTAGTTCTGTAAAATTAATAGTATTTACTTTGGCACCATCCTGCAGAGTTGCTGCTTTTTTCCCAAGATAAGAAACCGAAGCTAGTTCTGCTTTTGTTCCAAAGGTCATTTCCTCGGTGGCAGTAACCTTAACTTCCCCATCAATTTTACTGTTTACGGTAACCCGTTCTCCCATTATATAAACACCTTTCGAAACTGGACCGTTCACTTCAACCACTCCTCCTGCAGCGCGCAGTTCTCCTCCTACAGAACCCTTGTCTGTAATAATCAATGTCCCTGCTCCAGCAAGAACATCTCCCTTAACCGGAGCGTTTATTGTGACCTTGCCTCCGGCAACTCGCACGTCGCCATTGACCGGCTCACTAACTACAACGGTTCCACCCGCAGCTACAATATCTTGCTCTACGGTATTTTCAACAGAAACCCAACCCCCGGCAGCATAAAGGTCTCCGTTGGTTTTACTGTTAACAGTCACATCTCCACCAACAACATAGAAGTTGTCATACACATCTTCCCTGTTAGTGGAAATTCGGCCTTCTTCATTGTCCTCCTTAGGAGCCATAAAGTCGGCTGCCTTTACCGAACTAGCAGCAAAAGGCACTACAAACGCCAAAGCCAAAATGGCGATAGCGAAAAAAGATAAATATCTTTTCATATATTTAAAATTAATTCTCTCTTAATTATAACAAAATTTCAAGTAAAAATCTCGGTTTTGATATCGCGAACTGAGTGCCCTGCGGCCAACAATATCTGCCTGGTATCTTTGACCATATCAGGCAAACCACAGATGTAAAACACCGAGTGTTTATAAGACTGATAACTGACACTAAGGTAAGTGGTTACCCGACCAACTTCTCCCGGCCAGTGCGATTGTGGATGGCTCAGAATTGGTATGAAAGTAAAATTTGGGTGAAGCGGTAACAGCTCTTTAAATTTGTGGTAGTAGAAGACGTTTTCCTCATTATGTAGGCCGAATAAAAGATGAAGTCTTTGTGAAAATCCCCGCGCCAGTAAATCCGGAACCATAGAGCAAAATGGCGCTATGCCAATTCCACTGGCAACAAAAAATAAATCACGATCCAACGCTGGTACGGCAAACCCCCCGGTCGGACCTTGCATGGTAACATTATCCCCCACTTTCAGAGATTTAATATATTCCGATCCAAGACCTTTAGGAACTAGCTTGATAACAAACCTCAATACCGGATCGTGCAGTACAGGTGGCGATGCCATAGAATAACAGCGCAGCTGCCCTTGGCCAACCTTAAAAAACATGTATTGACCAGCTTTAAAGTCAATAATATCTGGGGCAATAAGGCGTACTTCCAGCTCAACCACATCCGCTGTCAGATACCGAAGCGCTATGACTTCAACTAAAAATTCTTGCATATTTTTGTTTTAGGGTTTGTTTTTAGAATAAAGATGACTTTTGAGTAGCAGATTTTTGCTTTGTCTTTGTTGCTTTTAATTTCTTTTTGGCAAATACTTTTGAAACAGCCGGTTTCTTATTATTTGTAGAAAATTCGGGTTCAATAGTTTTTGCAGCATTGCGGTACGCACAAAAATCACAACTAGGCCCAGGTGCCGGCAGATCTCCGTTCAAACAATTATAAGCTGCAATAATGACTTTCTCAACCCAGCTATCATCTCCCTTATAGGGAATGAGCTTTATATCAAATTCCAGCTTTGCGTCGAACGCTTCACTGTCCCGTTTGCCATTGCAATAAACAAAGTATCCTATATCTGAAACCTTAAACCCGTTTTTACGAAACAACCATTGATAAATTTCCATCTGATGTTTGTACCCATCTTGCCATTCAGCATCAAGGCTGACTTCCCCATCCTTAGCAGTAGCTTTATAGTCAACAATAATAAGCTCACCTTCGGGATTTACCCACAGATCATCTACGCCTCCGGTGATCAACAAATTTGTTTCTGGGTGAAGATAGGATACGCCACGGCGCAGAGAGTCGCGCCATTCATCCATACGGTCGTGACCTAGCGGTACTGCGTCGAGGCCGTAATTTTTCATTAAAGGGTGCGGAGTGCCTTGAGCACGATGAACATCAAACTCTTTTTTTAGTAAATGGTCAACCGCGGAGTTTAGATTAAAAGGAAAACCAGGGGGCTGTCCTATTCCCAGACGACGATCCATGTAAAAACAACGAGGACAATTTAAAAAATTTTCAATCTTACTGCGAGACAGCCTGAACGGTTGTTTAGAATTAAGTTCGTAAAGATATTTGGTACGTTTTGGGTTGTAATAATCAGACATAAATAAGCCTTTTGGCAAGGTTAAGTGCTTAAATTATACCATATATAGACAAACACGGTTGGTTACTGTTAAGCAACCAACCGTATCAATTTGATTTGTTATTCTCAATGAGGACGAACGATACCGGCGCATCGGTCGCCAAAATCCCCGATTCGAGGATTGATAATGTAAGCATTGCTGTCCAACCCGCCGGCGATCTGAGCAACAATGATCTTGGCTTCGGGATGAGCTTTGTTGATGGCGTTCAGCCCATCAGGCGCCGCAAGAACGCTAACAACAGTAATTCGCGGGGAACCCCATTCCTTTGCCATGCGGATTGCTTCCACTGCACTGCCACCAGTGGCGAGCATTGGCTCGACAATAACAGCGTGCTTGGCGGGCTTGCCAACGAGATTGCTCTTGTAAACATTCGGCATAAACTTGCCGTCAACCCTGACTCGCTCCATTCCCACATAGCAGACTTGTGCCATTGGAATTTTGTCTAGCACGCCGTTAACGATCCAAGCCGCGGCAGTCATTACAGGAACTAAAGCAATGTCCTCGGCTGCGTCATTACAACTTTCTCGTAAAGCTGCAGACAACATTTTGCCGACCTCTTCTGCCTGTGAACGAAACAATCCATGCCTGGTTGAAGGATTGCACAAAATTTCCATTTTGAAGCCGACTGTGCGACCGACTTCAAAGTCTTCCATTAAACAAGTAACAAACCGAAACCACTGGCTAAGGGGTGTTTCCTGTGTTAGCTTTGCCATATTCCTCATAATAATCTCCTATTTTGTCCTCTTTTTCATTTTTCTAGTATCTAAACACTTTGTCGATTATAACAGATTTTTAAAAATTTGGCCCCTTTGCAAAACTCGTCAAATATTGTATAATTCGGACTGCACTTCATAAATATTGGGGTATAGCCAAGTGGTAAGGCAGCTGGTTTTGGTCCAGCCATTCCCAGGTTCGAATCCTGGTACCCCAGCCACAAGACTTTATTATCGTGTGACCTAGTTGGGTCAATAAAGATCGCCGTTAGGGCGGTTTTTTTGTTATACTCAAATAGATATTATGCCAAAGTTAAACCAAGCTACAATTGAAAAACTTAAATACTATGTGTACTTGCTTAGAGATCCTCGCACTAAGCAAACTTTTTATGTAGGAAAAGGCAAAGGCAATCGAATTAATAATCATGAACTTGATGCTCTAGTTGCAACTAAAAACGTTACTGAAAAGTTAAAGATTATTAAATCTATCGTTAAATCTAAAAGAAGTCCTGAACTATTAGTGGTTCGGCATGGGCTTACAGAAACTGAGGCTTTTGAAATAGAATCAGCAGTGATAGATTTGTTAGGCTATGATCAAAAACTGAATTTGACCAATTTAGTGAAGGGTCATGGTTCTAGTGATCGAGGAATAATGACCCTTCAGGATCTGGACTTAAAATATCAAGCTGAGCCACTTAAAAAATTCGAACATAATGCAATATTAATTACGATTAACAAGCTATTCAAAAATTGTAAAACTCCTCAGGATTTGTACAATGCCACCAGAAGTTCTTGGAGAATTAGTTTGAGTCGAGCTAAGGAAGTTAAAATTGTTTGTGCTGTTTACCGAGGAATTATTAGAGAAGTTTACACTCCACGAATCTGGAAATCTGACCCTAAAAGAATACCTCGAATACTTTTTGAAGGTAAAATTTCTGATTATTCAATTCGTAAATTATACTTAAATAAGTCTGTAAAGCATTTGATCAAACAAGGGTCTTCAAATCCAATTAAATTTATCAAAATTAAGTAGTAACTACACTTAAACTTACTTTTTTGTTTGCAACTTTTATTTTACTTTTCAAACATCCTAGTAATTCTCGTTTCTCACTAATTGATCCTTGCTTTAGAATATACTTAGCATAGTTTCGTATATTTACATTATCGGCGACATTGTCGTCGTTTTGTTTTTCTCCAAGTACTTTATTTTGGAAAAACTTATATCGCTTAACTTCTTCTTCAAGCCTCGCTCTCATACCTAGTTCATTTATATCTATTTGATCAACAATCTGCGTGAGTTGATTTATTAGCTCTTCTTCTCTAATATATCCTGATTTGCAATTTAGATCTCTACCTCGTGAACATCCGTAGTAGATATAGCGATTCACTGTACCATCTTTGAGTGGTTTATATTTTTCTTCAGCTGATATCCCAGATCCACACAGCCCACAAACCATTAGTTTAGTGAATGCAAACTCTTTGGTAACTTGTCTTATGATATTGTCCCGAGATAATTGCCCATTTACTTTTTGGAACAATTCTTTGCTGATAAGAGGTTTGTGCTGTCCTTTATGCCATTTGCCACTTCCTTTAGGATACTCAACTTCACCGTAGTAAAAACTGTTTTTGAGGATACTATATACATTACTTAATGCTAAGGCTTTGTTATTTTTTGTCGTGAACTTTAACTCATGCTTTAGCCAGTGATATATTTGTCGTCCTGTCCACCCTTCATATGCGACTTTCTCAAACATTTTGATAATTGTTGGGGCTCTTTGAGCATCTACTTGAACATAACCTTTCCTATTAGTTCGGTTTTCGTTTAAGTATCCTGTCGGTGCCATCCCTGGTCTCAAACCCATCTCTATTTTAGCCTTCAAACCTCGTTTTACATTTATGCTTTTATTATCATTCTCCAACTTAGCTTGGCTACATAAAATCATTAACAGGAATTTTTCATTTGGGTTGTTTGTGAATCTTTGACCGTTAGTACGGATCTCATGAAGTAGTTTTTGATCCATCAAATCCACTAGTGATCCAAGGTCTCCAGCATTTCTTGATAACCTATCTGGTGCCCATGTAAGTAGTCCATTAAATTTACCAGATCGAATATCTTCTATGAGAGAATTAAACACTGGTCTTTGACTTGATGCTTTTGCCGAATGACTTTCTTTCCTAATATCTACCACATTGAGTCCATCCCGATTTGCTAGTTCCAGCATCTCTTTAAGTTGGCTATCTATGCTTAATGCTTGTCGCTCATCTTGTTCGGTCGACTTTCTTGCATAAAGGCAGTATTTTGTTGGCTCCATAATAGCCGCAGAGTCCTTCCCTAAAACCTCTTGAATTGATTGTTCTTCCATTGGCTTTAAATCTTTAATTACTACTTAGGTAGTGAGAACAGTACCGCAGTGGTCAAAGGAAGTCCAGGGCTAAAATAACCCTTTAAATTCGCTTTGAAAATCGTTCTATCAGCCTGGAAATTAAGTTAAATATACATTAAAATGGTTATATCATGACGCTTGATAAATCTATAATTTCCTCAATAAAAAATAATAACCTACGAGTGTTACTCGAGGTTATTTTAGATGATTACAGTACACTTTTTGAACAGTATATTTCTGGGATTGAAATTTATAAAAATCCGTCTTTGATGTTAAAGACAAGTTATGCGAATTACATTATTTATTTTGATAGCAATGAAAAATCAAATGCAAAAGTAAATAAAACGAATAACAGAATATT
>CAZHER010000008.1:33537-47920 GCA_964532005.1 uncultured Candidatus Saccharibacteria bacterium | reverse complement strand
GTGGAAGACGCAAAGCCCAACGGATAAAAGTTACTCTAGGGATAACAGGCTGATCCTCTCCAAGAGTCCACATCGACGAGAGGGTTTGGCACCTTAACATATCGGGGTGCTATGAGAGTAATCTCATACTGTGGTCTTTCTTCCGTCTTATAGTATCCGAAAGATACTGTAGATAAAATTAGTGAAAGATAAATAAATTCGGCTTATAACGGTGAACCCGTAAGTAATATTGTGGTAGCAACAGAAATGTATTACACGGAAATACCGTGGGAAGTCGTCCATTATTAGTTTAGTGGATTGACCCCGTAACGACTGACTCGAAAGAGGAGACTTTGAAGTTTGCATTGGCAATCAAGGTAATACGCCGACTCTTGTCTATAGCAATATACAGGCAGGCTATGATTTAAATGGGCATTTTCTCATTTGGTCTAAGGCCGCTGACAAGAAGAAGATATAGTCTGCACCAATAGAAATATTGGAATTATGTACGATGTCGGCTCATCACATCCTGGGGGTGAAGAAGCTCCCAAGGGTTATGCTGTTCGCATATTAAAGTGGTACGCGAGCTGGGTTCAAAACGTCGTGAGACAGTTTGGTCCTTATCTGCTGTGGGTGTACGAAACTTGAGTGGTCACATCTCTAGTACGAGAGGACCGAGATGTATCGACCTCTGGTGTACCCGTTGTTCCATCAGGAGCATGGCGGGGTAGCTAGGTCGAGTTAAGATAAGCGCTGAAAGCATATAAGCGCGAAGCTGTCCACAAAACTAGGTTTCGTTGGGAGCAATCCCGGAAGATTCGCGGAAGACTACCGCGTATTTCAATCAATGTAATTTTTATGAAGGGCTTGCCTGGATTAAAAATTGCGGCGATTTTATAGGTTGCAGGTGTAAGCATAGTAATATGTTGAGCCGAGCGATACTAATCAATCGAAAGTTTAATAATCTTTATAGGATTATCTTTTCTAGTTTTTGTTAAAAACTAAGTTCTTAAAAAAATACATGTTAAAACAACGAATAAAAGTTGTTGCTATGACTTTGTCGATTGTGGCTTTAGCCGCATTCTTCATGCTCATTAGCAATAATTTAATTAGTTTCGTCAAACCTTAGAGTTAGGCGAAACTAAATGTCGTTCAAGCTTTGGAAACACTTCGGTGCTGGCAATGCTTGGGTGGCATTTACGGCTTGGCCCTACCTGATCCCTTCCCGAACTCAGCAGTAAAACGAGCTTGTGCCGATGATACTCCCGTGCATGCGGGTGGAAAAGTAGGTAGCTGCCCATTTATGAAAAACCTCTCCTTTACCGGAGAGGTTTTTCGTTTTAAGAAATTGTAGAAATTTTATGTATATTATACTATATATTTTTCCTTTTAAATAAAGCAGATATTATATAATGATATAAAGTGTAGAAAAAAAATTGACAAAATGAAAGAAAAAGTATATGATGGAAGGGCGTTTAATATAAACAAAAATTACTAAAAATATATGCATATTCAAACATTGTTGAAAAATTTTGGACTAGGAGACAAAGAAATCGCAGTCTATACAACGCTCATTGAACTGGGTCCGTCCCCTGTGCGTGTTTTGGCACAAAAGTCCAAAGTGAACCGAGGCACTACCTATGACATCTTGCGTTCTTTAATGGAACAAGGTCTTATTACCTACTACAACACCGAAACCCACCAGCATTTTGCTGCCGAGTCTCCTGAAAAATTAGTATCTGCTTTAGAAGATCGTCAAAGACAAATTGGAAAATTGCAGGAAGAAATAAAAGAAAATCTTCCAGAGCTTAAAACAATGTTTGAACGCGAAGGTGGTCGTCCACAAGTTCGTTTGTATGAAGGAGTAAAGGGGATCCGGCAAATTTTAGAGGACGTCCTAACTGCTATGTCTGCTGCCAAAGAAAAAAAATATTTTGTATATTCTTCCCTTTCCCTGCGTGATGATGTTTATGAAGCCATGCCGGACTTCACCAAAAAAAGGATAAAGCTTGGAATTGCCGTACAGACCATTGCTTTGGGCAAGGGTGGTGATACTGCTGGCTTGGATGAACGTAAATGGCTTTCAATTAGCAATGAGGTGCCTACTCGCGCTACCTATGATTTAATGTATGACGGTAAAGTTGCTCATATTAGTTTAGATGACAAGGGGCAACCCATGGGCGTGGTGGTAGAGAATCAAGGGATTTATGAGACGCAGGTAACAGTTTTCAAATCTCTGTGGGAAAATATATAACAAGAATTTGAAATTATTCTCTTTGTGAATCTGACAGGCAATAAATTGCCTGCAGGCCCATGAAGGGAAATCGTTTCCTTCAGCAGCAATCATAGTTCTTTTACAAAAATCTCGGGAGGAGAAATTTTATGTTGATGGCTAAGTTTTTGGTTGGCCTTTCGGCTAACCGGGAAACAACCTGCTTTACCAGCGATTCGTCCCGAGAAAAGCGAAAGCTTGAACGGGTAATCAATGGAATCGGCGGAACGAGCGTGAACTTTGCTCTACAGGCAGAAGTCTTGGGGGTAGAGGTTCATTTGGCAGCCACGGTCGGCAAAGATTTTGAAGCCAATGTTCTTGAGCTTCAGATTCGCGACCGACTAAAAGGCGAGTTTACTGCCATACCTTGCCGCGAAGGAACTTCGTTTGCTCATGTTGTGTTGGAAACAAACGGCACGAATAAGCGAACTTTGGACTCTTTCAAAAGTAAGTATGAGCATATACCCAAAGCCCGCGTCCGCAAACTCGTTCAAAGCGATGGATTTAATGCGGTGGTGATGACTGGCATTATGCCGGAAGAAATACCATTGGTTTTGGCAGCGTTTACTGCAGCAAAATGTTTGAGGGTGTTGAACCCAAGAGCAGAGCTGACAGCTGACAAAAGTTTGTTTCAATCTGTTTTGGCAAGCACCGACGTAGTCTGCATGAACGAAAAAGAATATGCAGCCTATGCCGGAAAAAGTTTGGTTACCCAAACAGCACTGGACAAACTGCACAGTTTTGGTCCCAAGGTGATAATTGTCACCCGTGGGGCTGACGGCGTTGTTGTCAGCGACAGCAAACGCAAACGAGCCAATATTCCTGCTTGCATGTTAGGTCCCGAAGTGGATGCTACCGGCGCAGGAGACGCATTCTTGGCAAGTTTTTTGACCCGGTATGCAACCGGCGAGTCCGCGACCGATGCGGCGAAATTTGGATCCTTTGTCGCGGGTATCGCTGTTACAAAGGTCGGGGGTAGCAACACAGTTACCGCCGCGGATATGGAACAATTTTCGAAAGAAGAGATATAAGGAGATATAAAGTGAACAAAGAAACTTTGGAAATCCCCGCGGGTGAAAATACTCGCGATCGCATCGTGACGTGCGTCGTGGAAAACGGCACGTTCGACTTGAGCGGTTTTGTGCTTAATCGCATTGACGGAAGGTTCAAGGCGTGCGCTGTTTGCTCGCGCTACTTCTGTCGAGACGGCGACATGGCTCTCTACCAAGGACCCAAAGGTTATAATTTTTGGGTTTGCCTGAATCTCGAAGACTGCGGGTTCGCATACCCCCAGCAGTTCGGCGAGGAGCAGGAATTGGTGGACCAGTTGGCAAAAGAGCGGATGAGTTTTTTGGACTCCGCTTCGCCGATCGGCTAAAAACACATCAACATTAACCGATTGAAAGGCAGTGTCCGCCCGCGGCCTGCCTTTCTTTCATTTCCGGAGGAAAAATGAAAAAAATAGTTATAATCGGCGGAGGAACCGGACTTTCCACTCTTGCCAGAGGACTGCGACGAATTGGGCTGACAAAGTCTCATGATGTTACTGCTGTGGTCAGTATGGCGGATTCTGGAGGGTTTTCCGGTTTCCTTCGCAACGAACGAGGTGTTCTACCTCCCGGCGATGTGATGAAATTGTTATTAGCTTTTTCTCATTTGCCAGAAGTTGCAGAAGAGCTTCTTTATTATCGTTTTACTGACGGCAGTGTTCCCGGGCATTATATGCTAACAGGTATGGCACAAACCATTGGCTATCTGGCGGCAATAAAAAATATGCAGGAACTTCTTCGGTGTTCAGGGTTTGTTTTGCCGGCTTCGCTGGATGAAGCAAACTTGTTTGCAGAAACCAATCGCCGTGTTATTTCCGGGGAAGGAGACATTGAAGAATGGTTCTACGATCCGAAAAATAAAGCGGACGACAGTGAAAAGTTGGTGCGGGTTTTTCTGAAACCGGCATGCAAAATACTGCCCGAAGCCCTGGGAGCAATTCGCGAAGCTGATTTAATTGTTATCGGTCCAGGAAGTTTCTATACTTCACTCATCGCTTGTCTGCTCGTCGAAGGGATGAGCGATGCGTTGAAGGACAAGAAGATCGTGTTTGTGGTTAATGTAACGACACATCCAAAGGAAACTCCTAATTGGGCTGTTAGCAGTTTTGTTTCTCAGATTGAAGCTCGTATCAACAGGAAAGTTGACATTGTCTTGTGCAACAAGTCAGTGCCGGCGCACTTACTCGAGGCTTACGGAGCGGAACACTCAACGCCAGTAGAAATTGACGTTCCTGATTCCTGGAATGGTCGCCAGGTAATCAAGCGTCAGTTTGTCCAACCGAAATCGGAATTTGCCCGGCATAACCCTAAGCGGTTGGCTAGGGCAATCCAAGACTTGCTGGAGCAAGATTGACCACCTTGCCCCAGCTTCCCTTTTTTAAATAAAAGAGTATAATTCTTTTAGTATTATGAACCCTCAAATTGTCATATTGGCAGCAGGCAAGGGTACTCGCATGGGAGATATGGAGATTCCCAAAGTATTAGCCCCTTTGCATGAAAAGCCAGTATTAACCTATTTATTGAATGAAATAAGCAATTTAGTAGAGCTAGACCCAACAGTTCTGGTTGTAGGGTACAAGCACGACCAAGTGCGTTCGGTAGCCGGTCCTAAATATAGATATGCTTTACAGGAAGAACAGCTTGGTACTGCGCATGCTTTGTTGTGCGCTAAGCCCGAGATTACAGGAAGCGACATAGTGGTTTTATACGGCGACATGCCTTTGGTGAAAGCTGCCAGCATAAAAAAGCTGATGGAGCTTCACCAAAAAAATAATGCCAAACTGTCAATGTTCACAACTACTGTACCCAATTTTGACGGCAAATATGAGCCAATGAATCATTATGGAAGAATTATTCGCAGTGAATCCGGTGATATTGTGAAAATTACCGAATACAAAGACGCACTGCCGGAAGAGCAGGCTCTACGGGAAGTAAACCCAGGTATTTATATGTTTAATACCGTCTGGTTGTGGGAACATATGGATGCAATTACCAGCGATAACGCCCAGCACGAATATTATTTGACCGATATTATAGAAGTGGCCATCCGAACCGGAGAGCAAATTTATTCTTTGGAAATCCAGCCGGAGGAAGTTTTTGGGATCAATACCAAAGAGCATTTGGAACATGCACATGGCTTGTTAAGCTAGACCGCTGTCTGGACAAAAATACAAAAAAATAGTATAGTAGTAGGTCCAGTTTAGACTGGATTTTGTTTTATGAATATACAGGTTTTCTATATTTCAGTAGGTGCTGAATCATATAGGCGACCCCCGTGTTCATAACAACGGTGCACATTATAGTATATTACGGAGGAAACAATGGTAGAGTTAAATAATTTTGACGTTTTGGCAGCACCGTCGCTGAATGCGTCGCTGTCGGTATTCGTTGACAAAAAAACGATTCCGGCAGAGTTCCGGGGTCGAAAGGTCGAAGTGCACGAATTGCACATAGACCACAGTAATAAACAGTTCATTATTCATGTGAATGGGAACAACCCGCTTCGCATTGATATGAACGATGGGTTCGTCCCGGCATCTGCAGGGTCGTCTTACAATGTGGCTTACGGCTTGACGCGCCTTGGTGTGTCAACTGGGATTATGGGCGCAGTTGGCAACGATATGTTTGCCAGCCAGCTTAAGGAGAGTTTTAATGAGGGTGGTATACCTTTCATGGAAATCCCCCGCGGAGCTGGAACACCTGTGACCATCGCTTGTTTAGAGCATGGCGATGACGCTATGACTACGCTGTTTAATTACAAACCCCCTTACTCTCTTCCCACAGAACTGGCCATGTCATTGCTCAACAACAAGTCATATCGGTTTGTTTTGGCGACTGGCGTTCGGCAGTCTGAGGTCGACCTCATGACTAGGTTATTCACCTGGTCAAGAACAGATAACTTGCTTGTACCGAACTCCTCGCTATTTCAGGGCGTCAATGAGATGGGCATTCGGGTTTTGTTCAGAATGACTCATATATTGCAGGTCAACCTTGAAGAAGCAGAAATGCTCACCAACGTTGCCAACGGCGATCTTGAAAAAATGGCTGAGATCATCGCCGGTATGGGTCCGAAACGCATCATCATTACCCAGGACAAGAACGGTGTATTCATCGGCCGGGTGAGTAATTCAAAGGTGATGAAATATTATCATCGTGATGCCTACCCTGCTGAAGTCATTGACACCGATGGTGCGGGCGACGCGTTTAGCGTCGGGTTCGTTTACGGGCTTTTGAACAAGTTGCCGATTAGAAAATGCCTTGAAGTGGGCAATTTCGTTGCGGCAAAGAACATTGGCGGGATTGGTGGCTATGGTGGAATGCCCACCCTAGACGAAGTCCGAACAATCCTTTAACTCCAACCAAAAAGGCGCTGTAGTTAGCAATAACTTGCAGCGCCTTTTTGATTTGGAAAACTATATGAGTTTAAGAAGCTTATTATGCAAAGCTTTATTCGAGGCTACCAGCTGTTTGGAGTTCATTGAAAAAGGAACTTTGCCTACTCCTGAAACTTTACCACCAGCTTCGGTTACCAGGACTATGCCCGCGGCAATATCCCAAGGGTTCATGTGGTTAAAAATAGCTCCATCCAAAGCTCCCATAGAAACTCTGGCTAAGTCTGTGGCAATGCTTCCATAAATTCTGGGTTTGGCAGGGGCTTTTATAACAGCTTGAAATGCTTTATTCCCAATTTTCAAAGCTTCGGCAGATCTAGTCATCGATACCCCAATGAGTGCTTTGGGGAGTTGGACGGTTTTGCTAACTCTAATCTTTTTGTTGTTTCTCAAAGCTCCGTAACCTTTGGCAGCAAAAAATAGTTCTTGGGTTGCAGGTACAGCAATAACCCCGAGCACCAGCTTATTTTTGTATGACAGTCCAATTGAGCTGGAAAAATGGGGAATTCCGCGGCTAAAATTGCTAGTACCGTCTAAAGGGTCAACAATCCACTGGTAGGGAGATTTTTGCACCAGACTTATTCCTTCTTCAGACAAGAGGCTGTGTTCCGGAAAGGCCTGGGTTATAATTTTCAAAATTGCTTTTTGGGCGGTATAGTCATATTTGGTGACCATGTCGGCAATTACTCCGGAATGTTTTTCAATAGTTGATACTTCTTTGCCAAACCCCCGACTGAGAATTTCACTCGCTGCCTTGCCGGCTCTGATGGCAGTTGTAATAAGTTTTTTATCCATGGATGTATTATACTATAGTAATCATGCCTTTACTAACTATTTTAGCTTTGGTTTTGCTGGTTTGGAGCTTAATTTTGCTTTTTGCAGTGACTTCATCTTTCGTTGGGTTTGTGAAAACAAAAGTACCTCCCATCCCAACAGCTGCTCGAGACATTCGCAGGCTGGTAAACGACGGTTTTTTGGGCAGTACTGATACGCTTGTAGATTTGGGTTGCAACAACGGCAAGGTTTTATTTACAATGGAAAAATTATCCGGCTGCAAAGCCCGTGGTTACGAAATAACTTTGTGGGTTTGTATCTACGGTTGGATAAAAAAGTTTTTGACCAGATCGAAAGCTAAAATTATATGGGGAGATTTTTTCGATGCTGACTTGTCCGATGCAACAGTGGTGTATTGTTATCTCTATCCATTTTTAATGCCCAGAGTTGGAGAGAAGTTAAAGTCTTCCTGTAAGAAGGGCACCAAGGTTATTGCGAGAGACTTCCCTATAAAGAGCTTAAATCAAGCGAGTCATTTTAAAACCTATGGTGTTCACGAGTTTTTTATTTACGAAATTTAAATGAGAGTCATAGCTGATTTACATATTCATTCCCGCTATGCCCGCGCTTGCAGTGTTGCCTTAAACGCAGAGAATATTGGGTTGTGGTCGGACAAGAAAGGTATAACCGTTGTCGGCACGGGCGACTTTTTGCATCCAAAATGGTGCGAGGAATTACAAAAGGATTTAGTAGAATCGGAAACCGGTCTATATAGACTGAAGAGCAAGAGTGCCAATGCTCGGTTTTTTCTCAGTACCGAAATCGCCTCAATATACAAGCAGGGCGACAAGGTCAGACGAGTTCATAATTTAATTTTTGCGCCGAATTTTCGGGCTGTTGAAAAGTTGACTACTGCTTTAGAAAAGCGCGGTGCTAACTTAAGATCTGACGGCCGTCCCATAACCGGGATTCATTGTGATGAATTGTTAAAAATATGCAAAGATGCCGACCAACAAATAGAAGTTGTGCCAGCTCATGTCTGGACCCCACATTTTGGGGTGTTTGGCTCGCTGTCCGGGTTTGATACTTTAGAAGAATGTTTTGGCGACCAGACAAAACATATTTTTGCAGTAGAGACGGGTATATCTAGCGACCCGGGAATGAATTGGCAAGTTGGACTGTTGGACAATATAGCTTTAATTTCCAATTCCGATGCTCACTCTTTGCATAAAATGGGGCGTGAGGCCAATGTTTTTGAATTGGCAGATTCTCAGTTTAGTTATCAAGGAATTATTCAAGCCATGCGAAACCGAAACCCCAAACAGTTTTTATACACTATAGAATTTTTTCCAGAGGAAGGAAGATATCATTTAGATGGGCATCGCGACCATAAGTTTAGTTGTCTGCCGGAAGAAACAAAAAAATACGGCGGGATTTGTCCGGTCTGTGGGAAAAAACTGCTCCGCGGAGTTATGAGCAGGGTAGATGACTTGGCAACCAGGGCATACGGACAAAAACCCAAACGTACAGTCCCATATAAAAATGTTATTCCTCTTGAAGAAGTTATCGCCGAAACTTATGGCGTTGGGGTTACCAGCAAAAAAGTTACGACAGCATATGAAAGTTTGATAGCGAAAAAAACTGAGTTTGAAATTTTGCTTGACCTGCAACGGGAAGAGGTTGCTCAACTTGGGGGAGTTGACTTAGCCGAGAGCATAATGAGGGTTCGCGAGGGCAGAGTTAGTATCCAAGGCGGTTACGATGGGCTATATGGCAAAATCCAAATTTATACAGATAAAGAAAAACAAGTTTTAAAGAAAAAGCCTGCTCAGCCCTCTTTGTTTTAAATATTTATCCTTGACTTCTCCTCTTAAATATGAGATAATTTGTTAATTGCTGCATAGCAGTCAATAATATTCTGGCTGTCAACGAGCCACAAAAGTTCTGTTGAAAATTGGTGGAGGAAGCAATGGCACAAAGTCAACTGTTGAAAGTCAGATTAATGGTTGCGGTTGGGATTTTTTGTATCCTAGTTTGGTTGGTTGCTATCTGTTCTTATTACAACAGTAACGAGTCAACTCAGGGACGTGGGCATATCTATCGCTATACCCAAACGGCATACACTTGCCTAAGCAAAGACATTGTGTGCGTCACTTATGAGGATAAGTCGGCACACAACAGGCACGTGTATTACGAAGACTTCGGTTCGGACGGAAGTGTGGACACTGTTGTTTTGACCATTGACGGTCAGCACGGCAAAGACCAACTTGTCCGGTATGTTATCGGCGGTTCTAGCGATTTGCTTGGCAAGAAAACCGAATGGGGTCCGGCAACAGTCGCGTTCGGCAGTAATACTGCGGAGGCAGCCCAGCTTCAGAATGAATACTACGAAGCTCGTCAGAAGTATGTGACGGGTTATCCTGAAGAGGCAAACGACTACTACGAGAATTCCGAGTATGCTGACCGAGGTCCGGCTCGTAGTGATTTGGCAAAAGCATCTTCGTTCGTTAAGCTGCACGAAGTTTGGGCAGGCTTAAACGAAGGGCATGTTCGAAATATGGTTGCCAGTATTTTGCGCGATATGTATTTGGAGCTTCGGAATGCCGAACGTCGTGTTGCCTTTGACGCACTACAAGGCACATATCGAGACAACACAGTCAAAGATCAGGGATGGGGCGAGTTCAATGCAAAGTGGTTTCCAAACTCAAACGATCCGCAGTGGTCAATGGACCAAGTTCCGGAAAAGGATCGTGCAGGTTTGAAAGCGTATCTGGCGGAACTCAGGAAAAATGGTTTGGCGCCATACTGACTTTTGGTAGGTTTTGCGAAAGCTTAGAAAAGCGAGGTTTTGAAATATAGACCCCGCTTTTTGTTTTGTTTAATTGACTATTGACATTTTTATAAAAATATGATATAATTATGAGTTAGCTAGAATGGCTGACTCCCTAAACAAGCCGCTTTCAAAAGAAAGAATCGGTGGGGAAATTTCAAGAATAAAGAGGACAATACAATGTTATTTTGGTTAGTTTTGGTTACCGTCATCGTGGCGGTTTATTGGCTATTGGGCTTTGGACTTTTTTGTTTCTACTTTGGGTTAGAAGAAACAAAAAAAAATCACACCAAGAAGAACGGTGGGATGCAACTCCTGCCGGTGTTGCTGATAGTTGGGATTTCGTCCGGTATAATGCCCTTCGGTTTGCTATACCGATGGGGTAGACAGAGTGTCGCTCGGGTCCGTGAAAAACGCGAAGGTAGAAACGCCCTGCGCCGTGAACGGAAAAGAAAGCTGTGGTTGGAAAACAATCCCCCCACAATTTTTTACAACCACCACGCTGGTGTGTTCGCGTTCGTCCGCGCGGACGACTACGAGAGGGAACGTGTCCGGCATGAACGTCACGTTAAGCAAGGGATCGCTAAACACGATACTTTGCTCCTCGATCTCGTTCCAACAACTATCGTGTTTGCGATTATGGAAGAGATGGACAGGTGTAAATATTCTTATCTCATTAGCGGCGGCAGAAATGCCATTGACGCGTTAATGGAGAACAAAAACATCGTTCTTGAGCGGAAAGATGATATTTTCGTTCCGCTCTGCAACGCTTTCATTCTTTCTTTCGAGGAGCAACAAACGCTTCTCGGAACGAGAATTCCCAAAAGTGTGGAGTGTCATACCAGAGATGACACATACTACGCAAAGAAGTTTTTAACCAACAACCCGTTCCCGAGCGATCTCAAATAAGGTCGCAAAGGTTCTTCTGACTCAACGCCTGGAATATTTAGTTTTAATTCCGGGCGTTGTTTTTTTTGTGCCTCACCCCCTGGAAAAATTTATTGTAATGTGCTAGAATAACACCTGAATTTAACAATCTTGGATTTTTTTTGGAGAGGTCGCATAGTGGTCTAGTGCGCTCGCTTGGAAAGCGAGTAAGCTGTCAAAGGCTTCGGGGGTTCGAATCCCCCTCTCTCCGCCAGTGAAAATTTAACGGCTTCGGCCGTTTTATTATTTTCAAAAAGGCATATAATATAAGTAAGATTTATAAGTTAAACAAAATGACAAAGAAACTAAAACAAATAGTATACGCACTTATGGGCTTTGCTCTGCTCATTCCCGCGGTGGTGTCAGCACATGTGAAATGGTTTGAAAAAGATGTAGCTTTAGCCCCAGCATACAGTTTGGGGCAAGTTCCAGTCATAGTTGGTATATTGCTGGTTTTGTTTGCTGTGTTTGTTGGCATGCTGCTTGAAAAATATTTAAAGGTGCCAAAAAAGTTTCAAAAATTTGCTGATAAACAAGGACCTAAAATTTTGTCTATCGCAACAATTGGGTTTGGTATAGCGTTTTCTGTATTTTCACTCAATGCTTTCATATTTGCACCCAACTTTCCTGCAAATGGTACGGCGGGTTTGGCAATGATGATGGTACAGCTTATGGTCGGTCTTATGCTTTTGTTCGGCTTTTATGTGCGAATAGCAGGAGTTTTGCTCATGGCTTTGTACGTGTTTGCAATGTCTCAGTTTGGTGCTGCCGAAATGTTAGATGCTTTTGAAATTTTAGGAATGGGGATGTTTGCCCTAATAGTTGGCCGACCAGTCTGGCAAATTGGCGACACCAAAGCTTTTCACTATATTACAGAACACTTTAAAGATTATGGGATTCCAATTTTACGGGTTGCCGCTGGTTTAAATTTAATGGTGTTGGGCTTTAGTGAAAAACTTTTGAATCCTGGACTCGCAACCAGTTTTTTAAGTCATTACAATTGGAATTTTATGGAACAGATTGGCATTTCTTGGTTTTCAAATTACTGGTTTGTGTATGCTGCCGGACTGTCTGAAATTTTATTCGGGCTGATGTTTGTTCTTGGACTCGCAACCAGAGTGACTACTGTGGCTTTGGCCGTATTTCTTCTATCTACGCTGACACTTCTTGGACCAGTTGAGCTAATGGGCCACTTGCCCCATTTTTCTATTGCTTTAGTTTTGTTTGTTCTTGGCTCAGGCTCTAGGCTTTTGCTTATTCACCGTAAATAGCAATATAAAAATCAGCATTACACCACTTTTCCGGCCTTTGTTCAAAGGCCGGCTTTTTGATACAGTTAAGCCATATGGCCGATCAAATAATTAATGATATAAAAGATCGGCTCAATATTACCGAAGTCATAGGGTCATATATTGAGCTGAGAAAGAGCGGTACCAATTTTAAAGCGGTTTGTCCGTTTCATAGCGAACGGTCAGCCAGTTTAATGGTGTCCCCGCAAAAACAAATCTGGCATTGTTTTGGCTGTGGTGAAGGTGGCGATATTTTTGGCTTTGTAATGAGGTATGAAAATTTGGATTTTCGGGAAACTTTGGAGCTATTGGCAGAACGGGCCGGGGTTGCTCTGCCCGCTTATTCGGGCCCACAGAAGCAGGCAGACAATACCGATGACCTTTTGCGTATCAATAGTTTTGCTGCCGAGGTGTATCACAGGTACTTGAATACCCAAACTTCGGCTGAACCGGCAAGAAAATATTTGAAAGATCGCGGACTGACGGAACAAACCATAGAGCTGTGGCGTATCGGTTATGCCCCCAACTCTTATGATTTTTTGCAAAAGGCGCTAACTGAGAAAAAAATATCTTTTGATCGCATGGTCGCCGCTGGCGTTGCTAGTAAAAACGAACGTGGTCAGAGCTATGACAGGTTTAGAAACAGAATCACTTTTCCTATTTTTGACTATAGGGGAGATGTGGTTGGTTTTTCCGCGCGCATCCTTCCGGGAAATAGTTCTGATTCTGCAAAATATGTTAACTCCCCCGAAACCGCGGTATACAATAAGAGTAAGGTGATGTTCGGATTGAATTTTGCCAAGGAAGCAATTCGAAAAGCTGGCGAAGCAGTTATAGTAGAAGGGCAAATGGATGTTATTCAAGCGCATCAAGCCGGCTTCACCAACACTGTGGCTACCAGTGGCACTGCCTTGACTGAAGATCATTTACGTTTTTTAAGTCGCATCACCAAGCAATTGAAATTTTGTTTTGATGCAGACTCGGCTGGGTTGACTGCAACCCAAAGAGCAGGAAAGCTAGCTCTGCAAATGGGATTTGCAGTAAAGGTAATTGTCATGAAGCCAGAGGAAGGAAGCGCCAAAGACCCCGATGATATTATCCGAACCTCTTCAAACTTGTGGCAAAAAATGGTGAAGGAAGCCGTGTGGTTCGTAGATTACTATTTGAGCCAAGCCAGTAAGAATTTTTCGGACGGTACTTTAGAACAAAAACAGTATTTGAACGAATTGGTCATTCCATTGCTCTACTATATAAAAAATGAAGTTGAACAAGACCATTATGTTAAGCAGTTGAGCCAAAAGTTCGGTATCTCAGAAAGAGTGGTAAGGGATTCTGCCAGGCAGCCAAAGGAAAATATAATTGTGTCTTCTGTGCCAGAATCCAGATCCGGTACTGTTTCTGTCAGCATTGCAGAAAAACAGGTTTTGGGTGGGTTGCTGGCTTTTCCGGAATTTTTAGATTGGGCTCAGATTCAAGGTCTGCCCATTGAAGCTTTTAATCCAGCTTTGCGGGGTTTTGTTGCCCAATCTTTGTCGGGCCAGCTTACCGCCCAGAACACCTCTGATACACTAGCCAAAGAAGCCATATTTATGGTAGAATCAGGCTTAGATGAAGTAGCTGACAATCGTGACGTTTACCTGCGTGACTTGCAAAAAAGCGCGAATTTAATCAAACTTACTCACCTCAAGCGTCAGTTACAGGACCTGACTATACATATGAGTAAAGCCCAAAGCTCCGGCGACACCGAGCGGTTAAACGAATACAACCGCCGCTTTGCTGCTTTAACCACTGAGAGAATTCAGTTGGAAAACCAACTTTAGATTTTTAAATTTTTTATGATGGCAAAAAACCCGAAGAAAAAACCGGTTAAG
>CAZHER010000008.1:3975-33437 GCA_964532005.1 uncultured Candidatus Saccharibacteria bacterium | reverse complement strand
AAAACTGCGCCCAAAAAGAAACTGGCTGCCCCCAAAAAACCGGCAAAGCAAAAAGTTAAGACAAAGGCTAAAAAACCGGTTAAGAAAACTGCGCCCAAAAAGAAACTGGCTGCCCCCAAAAAACCGGCAAAGCAAAAAGCTAAACCTGCTAAAAAAAGCAAGGCAAAGTTAAAACCAGCAAAGAGCAAAACTCTTGCTGTAAGCGCAAGAAAGAAAATCACAGCCAAAGCTTCCGAGCGTGCAGCGAAATCCGGCAAAGGCAGGTTAGGCAAGAAAAAAGGTACCGGCGCAGAGCCTAGCGAAGAAAATATTGCCGCCTTAAAGGAATTAATCAAGAAAGGCAAAGCTCGCGGTTTTGTTACTGAAGCAGAAATACTCCACACCTTCCCTCATTTGGAAGATGATATTTTTGGATTGGAAGAAGTAATGGACGAGTTGGAAAAATCCGGCATTGAAATTGTGGATCAAGAAGTTTCTAGTGTTTGGGAACAGGGACGAATTGCAGCTGAAGAAACTGAAGACGGCAAGAAGAAAAAAGAGGAAACCATGGGAGGGTTTGATTTGCAGGATATTTATGATGACTCTATTCAGATGTATCTTCGAGAAATTGGAAAAGTTTCACTAATTACCGGAGCTGAAGAAATTGAACTAGCCAAAAGAATTGGTAAAGGTGATGAAGCTGCCCGCAAAAAGCTGACCGAAGCCAACTTGCGCTTGGTGGTCTCTATTGCCAAAAAGTACATGGGCCGCAATTTGGGGCTGCTGGATCTGATTCAAGAAGGCAATTTAGGTTTATTCCGTGCTGTTGAAAAGTTTGACTGGCGCAAAGGGTATAAGTTCTCTACTTATGCTACATGGTGGATTCGCCAAGCTATTACCCGTGCTTTAGCAGACCAATCTAGAACCATTCGTATCCCGGTTCATATGGTGGAGACATTGAATAAATATGCTCAGGCAGAAAGACAGCTGGTACAAGACTTGGGCCGTGAACCGCTTCCCGAAGAAATTGCTGCCGAGATGGGTGTCGAAGTTGAGAAAGTTTACCATTTGAAAAAGATTTCTCAGGAAACAGTTTCCATAGATGCCCCAGTTGGTGAAGAGAGCGATGAAGAAGGCTCGTACCTGGCAGACTTTATTGAAGACGATGATAGGCCAAAACCAACAGAGATGGCTGGTCGCCAACTACTAAAGGAGTACGTTCAAGAAATTTTGCGGGATTTAGACCCACGCGAACAGAAAATTTTAAAACTTCGATTTGGCCTGGAAGACGGAGTTACGCACACTTTAGAAGAAGTTGGTGAAGAATTCGGCGTTACCCGTGAACGCATCCGTCAGATCGAAGCTAAAGCTCTAGAGCGCATTAAAGAGCACGTGGATATTCACAAGCTCAGGGATTACTAGTACATATAAGGCCCCGGCTTTGGATGCATTGAGCCTGATCCGAAAATAACCACGGCAATAAAAATAATTACTATGACGATTGCGGCAAGGAAGTAGTTAGCGACAACCGATGTTCCGGCTTTCCAGCCATAACGCATCCCAACAACAATTGGCGGCACTGTAGCCAACGCCAAAATAATAATACCCAGTACCAACATTAGTCCGAGGTTTATTAGTGAATAGTCGTAGCTGTTGTAGTAATAGAATGAGGAAGTGAAATAGGTAATGATTTTGAAGGTGTAATATATTATTACGCCGCTCAATATAGCGGAGCCGGCACCAACAATGCTGTAGAGGTGGTGGAGGAGATGGAAATTGGTTTCTACAGAGCGTGCAGAGTCGTCCGTACTAATGGTTTTTTCTGAAGTGCTATCCGTTATATGTTTTCTGTTGAAAAATCTGACTGTAAAAATTATTCCGGCAATAACAGCCAGTCCCACAAGAACTTTCCAAAGCACGCTGAACCAGTAAAGTCCCCACCAGGTTTTTGCATACTGTCCTACTACGGTCAAGCTTTCGTTGGGTGATAAATTCTGTGCGCTTTTTTGAAACTGGCCTTGGTAACCAATAGTGCCGATAATGTTAGATAACATTGGAGAGCTGAATTTTTCATCACTTCTTGCTCCTGTCGCTTCGGCAAAACCAGAGCTGAGAGCTTGGCTGGAATAATTGACTTGTGATTTTTTTCCTTTTAACACCAGTTCGCTGTCTACGCTCACAGCAACATTTACGTTTTTGATTCTAGAACTAACTTTAGGAGTTTCGAATTCATATTTGAAAGCTCCCAAACTTTTTCCCACATAACCTGAGCCTATGTAGGCTATTAAGATACTACCCGTTTTTTCGGGCTGAATTTCTTCTGCCAGAGCGATATTGTACTGATTGCCCACAGCTTCATATTTAAGCTTTTTGTACTGCTCGTTGGTATAAGGCATCATCATTTTTTCGGGATACCCACCACCCATATAGGGGACCAAAGTCTGAGGTATGGGATACTGACTAAATCTTTGAATAACCGAAAATTCCTCAACATGCGCCTTGGGAATTTGCAGGGCAAAGCTTTTTACCGGGTCAGTTCCTGTGTTGGTAAAAGTAATAGTGCCGTACACCACAGCCTCGCCATTGCCGCGGAAAATTACTGAATAATTGTGGTCCTGGCCGTTGAATAAATCTCCTGTTTGAGCTTTAGCCTGAATTGGACCACTAACTGACAAAGCTAAAATTAGTCCCGCCAGAAATATAGTTATTTTTTTCATATTACGTAGTTAATTGGTTTTTAAAAATTGAGTAATTCTTTTTTGCAAACTGGGTTTCATCAACATTTTAGCAGGGAGATGTCCACCCCTTTTATATATAACGAGTTTGCTCCCAGTTTGTTTCGCAAATTTTTTTACTGAGCGATAGGTGACTATGGCATCATCCTTAGCGTGAAAAATTAAAAGTTTTTTGCCGTCTATCTTGTCTTGCACGGCTTTTGGGTTATAAAATTTTCCGCCGGCAAGCTTTACCCAATTCTTATGCGTAAAACGGTAAGCATTGCCAAAGGCGTTTTGAACATAATTTTCCAACCAATCCAAAGGTTCATCCTTTCCCGCATCTTGCCAGTCTACAACCGGACAGCGCATCACCGCCTTGGTGACTCTTTTATCTTGCGACGCCAGAATAATGGCTGGTCCGCCAAAACTTCCACCCATTAAAAATATTTTTTTTGCCTTAACTTTGACCCTCTTTTTGGTTAAAGCATTTACGAACCCTTTAGGGAGCTGGTCGATGATGTCCAGTATGTCCTGATGTGGTGATTTTTTTAGAAAACTCCCGCTACTTTCCCAAGTGCCTCGATAGCGAGGATAAAAAACCCAATAGCCTTTTTTGCCATAGAACTCAACCAATTTTTGGTTGTTCATCATGCTTGGCATTCCACTGCAAAAAATTATTACTTTTTTGCTTTCTTTTTTTGGTTGATAGTATTCGCAAACTATGTCATGTGCAAATCTGGTGCGTTCCAGCCTCATGCTTTTTCTCCGATCATATAAGTGCAACCTTCGCCACCTATTTCTGCTTCGTGTTCTACGCCTGCGGGTATGTCAAAACGGTCGCCAGGGTAGAGGAGCATAACTTCACCACCTAAAACTATTCTCATATGGCCAGACAAAATTATATGGGCGACTGTGGTGTCGTGGCTGTGTGGGCGATAGACGGTGTCTGGACCATCGGTGTGAACCCTAATATCGGAAAATCCTTCGTTTTCTAGCTGTGTTCTATATTGTTCTTCAGGCATTTTTTTGTAAAATTTGTTTTATTTAAGCCAGATATTATCTATATATAGTATACTCTTTTTTGGGAAATATACAATTCTTTACACAATATACTTGACAAAAGAGCAAATATAGTGTATAATATAGTGTTAAAGTTATGCTTTGACTTTTGCTGAAAGTTGGACAAAAATGTCTATTTTGTTGCCACATTTCAGGAAAAGCCAAATGTTAGGTCTACCGGGGAATAATAAACCTGTTCCGACCAACCAACAGCTTTCCATTGACAACACAATAGAGGAAAATCAAAAAGATGAAAACTTCGAAAACTATGACGATGGCGATCGTGCTCGTCATCACGGTATTAGGTATGTCGTTTGCGTTCGGTCAACAAGCTGGCAACACCAGCGACACGAACATGACGGCAAGGACGGTTTTTCAGCCGACGTTTAAGGCTGAAGACCAGGTGCTTACGGAGTTGGGAGATACTCTGTGGGGATACGCGGAGGAATACTACGACCGCATAATTCAAATGAACCCCGGACTTAACTTGAAAAAGAAAGTTCGTGGTCCGGGGGATGTAGTGGTCATTTTGCCGGTCGGCGTTTACGTTAAGGGAGTTAAAAGGGTTCCCGCGGGAACTGTTTTGACAACCCCAACACCGACCCCTACCGCAACTCCGACACCAAGTCCTTCGCCGACACAGAAACAGCAAACGGATAACACCGGCGGGCTTTTGGCAATTTTGCCGACGCTGTTTTGGTGGCTTATGTTGCTCGGCGCGTTAGCACTCGCAGCCTACTTGTTGTTCGTTAATTGGTTCAATCGGCATCGTCGTGGAGCGGCTAACGCTGGTCCCCGGTTTGAGCCGAGAGGAATTGACGATCGAACTGCATTTGCCGCCTTCGAGAGACAATACGGCAACGGTCAGAACGGACAGAGTTTTACCGTTCAGAATCTGCGCCGTCGTCGCGCCAGCGGGGCAATTACTGTTGCTTACAACAACGGAACAACTCAGACTAGGGTTTTGGATACTGAGACTGTATACGTCGCTGATTTGCATTATAGCGATGGAAGAGTTCTCAGAGATCAACTCCTTCTCCAAGCGTGTGGGAACCCACTGCGCTACGGAAACGTCTTGAGCTATGCTCCGGGGATCGGATTTAGGTTCGTGGACGATCGGATTGCTTTTATTGCACCCCCGACCGAGGAGGCAGGTAATAATCAGCAAGTCTCGACCAATACTCCGGTTCAGAATGGCGTTGTTTTCGGCGAAGGGACGTTGGTTATCATGACCAACGGCAAGCCTGTCGAAATGTCGGCAGACGATAATGCCACTTTTGCGAGACTAAAGGGTGAGGGTGAGAACTCTCAAACTTCGGTAGAAGTTCGCCAAAACGGTGTGCGTCTTGTCGTTCAAGACGGCGTTTTGAAGGAGGTGGAAGCTGAGCCGATTCGGTTTGGGATCGTGAGTACCCTGCGGATAAGGCTTACAGAAGAATCCACGAGCGAAACGGCAACCACAACCGCCGACGAGGCTACCGGTTTGGAGCCGGAGCCCCAGGCGAACCGTAATACCTAATTTCATCTCCTAGCCCTGCTGCTTTTTAGCAGGGCTATACAAACTGACCGGCGATTCTGCTTTTTAGAATCGCCGGTCTTTATTTTGTCTTACAGTTTGCTCAACCCTAAAACTTGAATTAGTAGGGAATACTACAAAAAAGCAGGAGCCGCTATCTGAGCTGACAACGTTTATTGTACCGTGAAAATCATTTTCAATGATATTTTTTGCAATAGCGAGACCGAGGCCCATGCCTTCTTGGTGCTTGGTGGTAAAGAAGTGGTCAAATATGTTGCGCTGGACTTCCTGAGGAATACCTTTTCCCTGGTCGGATACTTTTATGATCACTGCGTTCCCGTCGGAGCTTAATTTAATTTCTACTTTCTTTTTGTTCCGCCTTATTTCGGAATAAGCTTCAATAGCATTACTCAGCAAGTTGACTACTATTTGATAAAAGTGCAACGGTTTTCCCTTGGCTTCAATATTGCACTCACTGATAAACTCCATTTCCACACCAGTTTGCTTTGCTTTGTGTTGTAAAAGTAGGATGGCCTGCTTAATTTCCGAGTTTAAAGAAAACATGGTTTCTTGTTCTTCGCTTTTGGATTGCCTGCGGATAGCCTCGATAAAGTTTTCCATTCTTTTACTGGCTGTTAGTGCTTGGTCTAAGCTTGTAGCCACGTTTTCCGCCATGGCCGGTGCCTTAGTTTTAAGGTCATGGACCGAAGCAGCAATGGCAGTTAGGGGGTTCATTAAGTCGTGGAAATATCCAGCTGCTTGTCTGCCGGACTCTGCCAAGCGATGAAGCTCTGTTACTCGTTCCGTTTGAAGCTGTTTCAGCTTTTGAGTTCTTTGTTCAACTACGATTTCCAAATTGTCCCGTTCTGTTGCCAGCGCTACCTCTGATTCTTTTGCTCGGCGCAAGGATTTTTCTATCTCCCTATTAGACAGCCAAGAAATTACCATAATGACAAAGAAGGTAATGATAAATTCCCCAATGTCATTGACTTTAAAAGTTTTATCTTGCCAAAAGTGAGTGAAATTAACACCTCGTGTTATTTCTCGGTATCCTAGAACTCCGAGCAGTACACTGACAATTCCGGTAATAAAAAAACCGAAGCGGGTACGGATGAGAATGCTGGAAACGATTATAAGTAGTATGTAGTTTAGTAATGTGGACGGAAGGTAACTTCCCCAACGGTAGGCGCTGTACGAGGTAACAATGAAATAAACCCCAATAAATAGATAGGCTGCCAAAATAAAAAATCCTGATCTGGAAATAATATACATTACCAAAAACGCTAAAAATACTGCACTAAAAGCTATAACCGCAATGTCGGAGTATGGGTTCCCCGTAAGAGAGTTATACAAAGCGGTGACTATTAAAAATCCCATGAAAAACAGTGAGGAAACCAATATGATGTTCAGGATAAATTCTCGCCGGCGCATATCCTCCGGTTTTGATTTAGGCGCTAGGAATTTGTTGTAAATGAATGAAATTTGATTCGTCCAGCCCTTTGATTGTTGATCGTCCATACAAATGCTTTTGCTTATTATGACAAAAGCTACATCAAGAAAAGTTAAATTTAATCTAAAATATTCATAAATTAATTCATGCTTATTTTCTGATATCAATTTTGTAACCACGTCCGGATACAGTATGGATAAGCTTGATTTGTCCTTTTGTATCAACTTTTTTTCGCAAGTTCAATATGTGAGTTTCAATAGTATTGGAAAATATATCTCCATTCAAGTCCCAGACATGTTCCATAATAGCGCCTCGGGATACAACCGCTTCCTTATTGCGCAATAGGTATTCCAACAAAGCGAATTCTTTCCTGGTCAACTTGAGCTCTTTTTCATTGCGAATAGCTTTGTATTTCACTGGGTCAAGGGACAGATTGTCTATTGATAAAACAGATTCCTGCCAGTTTTTAGGCCTTCTTAATACAGCTCTTAGTCGCGCCAACAGTTCTTCAAATGCAAACGGCTTGGTTATATAGTCGTCTGCTCCTATGTTCAGCAGTTCAACTTTGTCGGGGATCGTTCCTCGTACCGAAAGGACTATTATCGGACAAGTTTTTCCGGCAGCTCTTATTTCTTTGCAAATTTGGTCCCCGTGTTTTCCTGGAAGAACGTAGTCCAGCAGAATCACATCATAGTCATTGGTGCGTCCCAAATACGAACCCTTGTCACCCTTCGCAACAACGTCTACAAAAAATCCTTGGTTTTCCAAGTTATTTTTTAACAACAGTTGAAGCTCTGGTTCGTCCTCTATTACTAGAATCCGCATTAGTATTAAGTTGCGGGGGTTAAGATGCTATACAATAGGGTGATTATAAATTAAAGAATTGCTCAACACAATACGATTTTAGAAAGATTTTAGAAATCTTTTATCTTTCTATAAACTAACATTTTATACAATAGTTAAAATAATTAAATAATACTGCAATGCCAAAAATAGCAAAAAGTTTTGAAAGTTCTGGTCTAATGACCTTACGCGAAGCTGCTTCTTATATTAAAGTTCACCCTAATACTTTAAGGAATTGGGAAAGAGAAGGTAAGATTTCTGCAGTCAGGCTAGGCACTAGAAAAGACCGCCGTTTTTACAAAAAAATCTTGGAAGATCTTTGCAAATAATAAAACTGCCCCTCTGTTTTTAGAAAGGCAGTTTTTTCTTAGATTCCGTACACTATTTCAATTTTGGCACCGATCGCTTTGAGTCGCTCGATTAAGTTCTCATATCCTCGATTGATGGAATATATGTTAGACAGCACAGACGTGCCATTGGCCGCTAGCATAGCAATCAGAATTATTGCGGCAGGCCTTAAAGCTGGCGGACATACTACATCGGCACTGCGGAGTTCCGTGGGCCCCTCTATATATACTCGGTGCGGATCTGCCAAAATTATATTGGCGCGAAGCTTTTCTAATTCCATATAATAGATTGCCCTATTTTCGTATACCCAATCATGGATTAAAGTTTTCCCTTTGGCTCTGGTAGCAATTGGAACAAAAAAAGGAAGGTTGTCTATGTTCAGACCTGGAAATGGAC
Organism: uncultured Candidatus Saccharibacteria bacterium; assembly: GCA_964532005.1. Taxonomy (GTDB): domain Bacteria; phylum Patescibacteriota; class Doudnabacteria; order UBA920; family UBA920; genus CAYQEU01. Next base: position 25,129 of record CAZHER010000008.1, on the reverse strand, counting down.
GGGCATATATTTTTTCTTCCAAAGCTTTTAAGCGGGACTTCGATGTTTGGATATCCACTAAATCTGTAATGCCATTGCGGCTTTTGTATCGTCTCCCAATCTTGAATTTCATACCCATTTTTTCCAACTTCAGCAACTCCAGCTCTAAGAAATCTATGGAACACCTTTTAATAAGCAAAGAAGAGTTGGTTGTTGCTGCAAGGGACAAAAACATCATAGCTTCAATTGGATCTTCAGAAAGAGAGTAGGTGACATTTTGGTCCAGGCGGGCTTTTCCGTAAACAGTCAGGGTGTTGGTGCCAACTCCGTCTATTCTGATTCCAAATAGTTTGAGAAAGTGGCACAGGTCTTGAACCATATAATTTGAGGAAGCAAATTTTATGGTTGTTTTGCCAGGGATACGGCTTGCTGCCATTAAAACGTTTTCAGTCACAGTGTCGCCGGATTCGTAAAGCACTATGGTGGCCGGTTTTAATTTTGTCCGGCTGACTTTATAGTAGTCGTGGTGGGTTTTAATTTTGATTCCCAATTTTTCCAGTGCGTACAAATGCGGTCGCACAGTTCGTTCTCCCAGTTTGCACCCGCCTGCCAAAGGTAGTGTAAATTCTGAAAACAAGTGGGATAGCGGTCCCAGCATCATTAGAACGCTACGAGTCCTTACGGCCGCTTGTTTGTCCATATTGGAAAGGTTGAGTTTTGCCGGTCTCTGGATCTCCAAATTTTTTCCTACCCACTTCACACTGACACCTATTGATGTTAGGACTTCAATGATTCTATGGACTTCTTCAATTTTGGGGACATTTTTGAGGGTGGTTTTACCACGGTTAAGTAGAGATGCGCACAGAAGGCTCACAGCCGCATTTTTGGAAGTATTAATAGTTACTGTTCCAGAGAGAGGACGACCACCTTCAATGCTAACGCTTTGTGATTCTTCTAAAGTAATAATTTGTTGTCCTAGTACTTTAGAAATCTTACTTAGCATTTCGGTGGTAAAATTCTGCTGTCCTTTTTCCATGCGAGCAACAGCGCTTTGGCTGGTTTTCAAAGCTTTAGCAAGCTCTTTCTGGGTCATTCCCTTGAGTTCGCGGATATCGGCAATGGCAGCCCCGATTTTCTTTTGGTCAGATTGGTTTGACATGAGGTTATGCTTTCTATGATATATATCATCATTAAAACTATTGAGATTCTAGATCTTTCGCCGGTTTTTGTCAAATAATATATCATATGTGATTTATTACCCATTTTGCAACTATTTGTAAATGCGGCTCGTTTTCTTTATGTAAGGGAAAAATCCTTTATTTGTGTGATATAATGAAAATAACTAATACGGTTCCGCCAACTCTTACAAGCATGAACATACTTTCAGGCTCGAACACGATCACGGGCCACCACGAGCAGGTTTACACTGATATCGTTAACGAGCATATAGACGAAATTTACAATTTCGCCCGCTATATGCTATTTGATGCTGAAGAAGCCGACGATATCGTACAAAAGACATTTCTCAGTTTCTACAACAATATGAATAAACTGGATTTGTCCAGGCCTGTCCGGCCTTGGCTGTATAAAGTCGCGCGTAATAACTGTTTGGACCACATCAAGCGCAAGAAACCAACTAACTTTTCTGAGATTGATCCTGAGGATAATTTTGATGTACCGGATAATGAACCAACTTTGGAGAGACAGCTGGACAGTGCAGAACTTTTGGACTTGGTTAAGCGTGAGATAAGTAAGCTCCCTCCTCAATACGCAGAAACTATGGTTTTGAAATATTTTGAAGATATGACTTTTGAACAGATCGGTGAAACTTTGGATATTTCACCCAACACAGCAAAAAGTAATTTTTACCGGGGCAAAACTTTGCTGTTCAAAGCATTGCCCAAACAGGAAGCAATATAACAATGGATATAATAGACAAAATTTTTAATAAATTAGAAAAAGAGCAGGCTCCGCACAGCTTACGAGCCCGGATTTTAGAAATACCGGATACGCAAGCTCAAAAGTCTGGACGAAGTGGTTTTTCCACCTTGTTTAAAGCAGCTGTTCCTGCTTTTCTGATAGTGCTTTTAGTTGGCGGACTATTCTATGTACAGTACTGGCGTGTTCCTCAAGCCAGGGCTTCTTTTGGGCTGGTTGCTGAACAGATTACCGAAAATGGCATAGAAGCAACTTCATCTTTTGTTTTGACCAGTTCCGCAAAACTTTCCAGTTTTCAGATCAAGCAGATTGTTAAGTTCAATCCAGAAGTTGATTTTGATGTTGAAAATTTAGGAGACAAGCGTTACCGTCTGACCCCAAAAGGCGACTTGAGCAAAGACGAAATTTATCAAGTGACCATTGCCGAAGGTCCGGCAGACCATGATTACTCATGGGCTTACCAGGTTAAAGCAGATTTTCAAATTATTTCTACTTTACCTGGAAGTCGGGGTACTGATGTTCCCGTTAATACCGGCATTGAAATTAATTTTAACCGTGAGCGGTTGCAGACACCGGAAAAATATTTTGAAATCAGCCCTTCGGTGAATGGCGCTTTCGAACAGCACGGAACAATGTTGTTGTTCCGCCCTGCCAAACCTCTTGAAATGAAAACAGTTTACACTATTACAGTAAAAAAAGGTTTGGCTACCCAAAAAGGCGACGAGGCTTTGTCCGCAGATTATGTATTTAGTTTTGAAACTCAAAGTGCTGGGGGGTTTGGAGGACTTGGTTTTTATTCCGACTTTGTTGATGTCATACAATCCAAGCCAATTTTGGGAGTTTATGCCGCAGACGGTGTTCAGGCCAAGGGTCATTTGTATAAATTTGACCGACCAGAGGGATTTATTGCCAGCTACGCTGACAGTGATAACTGGCAGTACAATTGGACTTACTATAACAACGAGATAGTTCCGAAAGATCTGGATAAAAATTCTGCTAAGAAAATTTTAGAGTATGATATGGTTTTCGGTAGGAACGGATACAATAGTTATACCGAAATTCCCCAGGATCTTGATGATGGCTATTATTTGCTTGATGCGGTGGAAGGAGGGTTTCATAGTTATGTTTGGTTCCAAAAAACTCCTTTGGCCCATTATTCTTCCTATAGCTATGAGCGCAGCTTGGTCTGGTTGTACGACTTTTCTAAAAAACAACCTATCAAAGAGGGGGGTTTGTATTTGTTAGCAGGACAGTCAATTGGCCAAACTGACAGCGAAGGCTTGGCTCAGTTTGATACGCCCGGTGAGTTCAAGGAAAATAATCGTGAATTAGACCACGGATACTACAGTGCTAAGCCTAATGTAACGGTTGCCAAGATCGGTGGTTACAATCCGTATTATATTACCCAGGTTAGCAGTTATTGGAATAGGGTGAATGAAGGAAGTAAGTATTGGAGCCATCTATCCACAGACCGACCACTGTATCATTTAAGTGACTCAATTCAGTTTTGGGGGATTGTTCGTCCAAGGGATAATATCAAAGCCCCCGACAAAGTTCAGATCTCGCTGTATCGTGGATATGCTTACAGCATGTTTGGCAGTGCTTTGTCTTTAGACGAGCCAATTACCAGCGTTGATGTTCCTGTTTCTAGATATTCAACATATGAAGGAAAAATAGATTTTTCTGGTCTCACCGCAGATACTTATACTTTACTGACAAAAGTTGATGGAAAAGTAATTAGCAGTAAATCGGTTGCTGTCACTACCTTTAGCAAGCCAGCTTACCAGATTAGTATCAGTGCACTTAAAGATGCTTATTATACAGGAGAAAAGATCACTTTCGACGTCAGTGCTAAGTTTTATGATGGTACACCTGTACCAAAATTGGATCTAAGCTATAACAGCACCACTGGGGCATCTGGTATTGTTACCACTGATAGGAATGGTCAGGCTAAAGTTGAAGTTGTTGCTCCTTATGACAACGACACCATGGATCAGCCTAGACAATGGCCGAACAGCTTATTTGTAAGCGTTGCGTCTTCACGTTCTGAAGAAGGCTATATCAACGCCACCGATAATGTGATTATTGTCGGTCCAAAAGTCTATTTGTCCGCTGATACCGAAATAGATAGCCAAGGTACTAATACATTTACTGTAAAGGCTCGGCAGGTTAGTACCGATTTGCTTGATGGTATAACGGAGTATTATGGAGGACAGGCATATGATGATTTGCCAGTTTTGCCGAATCAGAAAATTCAGGCAAAAATTAAAAAAACAACTTTCACCCAAAGACAAACCGGTGAATACTATGATTTTATTGCTAAAGTTAACCGTCCGACATACACTTACGACAAGTCTGAAACAATAGTAGAAGATTTTAGCGGTACGACAGACAAGACCGGAGTATGGAAGTTTGACCGCAAGTTTGCTTATGAACCGAATGTACACTACTCGTTATATTTTGAGTCTGCAGACGACAATGGCAAAATTGCCAGAGCAAATAGCTATTACTGGTTCTCAAATAATCCATATTTTTATGGCTCCGATGTTAATGGATCCAGTAAACTCCACCCTACATTGAATTTTTCCAATTTGAGCAGGAATTACGAAGCTAATGTTGGAGATGATTTAAATTTCAATCTTAGTTTTAACAACCCGGAGCGTGCCAAAGATAGTCAGCCGTCAAAAGTTTTGTACTATGCTTATCAGCGCAGCATCTTGAAAGCAACAACCAGTAGTTCATTAATATACAAAGATACTTTCGCTCAAGGTATGAGTCCTATGGTGGCTTACAAAGCTGTGGTTTTGGGACCTACTGGATTTGAAGAGACAGGGGAAGTGCCAATATTCTTAAATACTAAAACTGTTGAATATAATATTGATGTTAAGACTGATAAGGAACAATATCGTCCAGGTGAAACTGTTAATGCAGTTGTAAAGGTGACTGACAGTAAGGGCAAAACCGGCAGTGGCACTGTTCATGTGTCTGTGGTTGACGAAGCGGTATTTGATGCTAATGGTTACGATGAAACAGTGGATACTCTTGGGAACTTATACGCATATATTCTTCAAAGCCCAGCTGTGTCTTTGACTCAGTATAACGAAGCTGCTAATGACGGCGGTGGTGGAGGCGGTGGCCCTGAACTGCCGAGGTCGAATTTCTTGGACACTGTATTGTACCAAAGTTACGACCTGAGCAGCGGTGAGGCCAAAGTCAGCTTCAAATTACCGGACAACTTGACTTCCTGGAGGATCACCGCGCAAGCTTTTAACCCGGATTCTATAAATGCTGGAAGTGCAGTAAAAAATATAGCCACAGGATTGCCGTTGTTTGCAGATATGACAATGAGCCCGGTTTATGTTAAAGGCGATGAGCCTCAGATTAGAGTTAGGGTGTTTGGAACTAAATATGATTCAGGAAGCGCTGCAAAAATCAAAGTAGTTTCTCCTGAATTGGGATTGAATTTTGACAAAGAAGTTAAAGGTAATACCGTTTACATCCCGTTAAAATCTTTACCGGTTGGCCAATTTAAAATTGAAACCAAAGTTAGTCAGGGCGAACTTTCTGACAGTTTAGTCAGGACAGTTCAAGTTCTGGAGTCCGGACTTTCTGTGCCCAAAACAGCCCGTTACAAAGTTTCTGAGGGACTTCAGAATATATCCGGCGATGAAAATGGTCTAACTGAGATTGTTGTAACCGATGCCGGTAAGGGTAGGCAGTTTGGTACAGTATCCATGCTCGCTTATCAAGGTGGTACGAGGTTAGACCAGCGGGCGTCTGCCTATTATGCGCAAACTGTTTTGAGAGATGTATTTGGAATGCCCGGAGACGTTGAACCGTTTGAGCCTTCAATTTACCAAACACAAATGACAGAAGGGTCTGGTCCTATTGCTCCTAAGTCGGGGCTTAGTCTATTCTCATACGGAGATCCTGAGTTAAAACCTTCAGTTTTAACAGCGGTACTTATTCCTGAATCGGTGCCAAAAGATAATTTAGTAGCTTATTTCCAGCAGTCAATTCGTGATGACAAAGCCGATGTCCATAGAATTTCGCAGTCTTTGCTAGGGTTGGCAGCTTTTAAGCAGCCGGTACTAACTAAGATTCAAATGTTCAAAGATGAGCCGTCCCTGGATATTGAGGATCAGTTGTATGTTGCAAATGCAATGGCTTTGTTGGGCGATAAAGAAAATGCTCGAACAACTTATTTTGCTGACATCAAGCCAAAATTAGTTTCCGATAGTAACCAATTGTATATTGCCGATCCTGATCAGACAAGACAAGCTAAAATAACAGCTCTTGCAGGAATGTTGTCCGCCCAACTGAATATTGTTTCCGATAGAGACCAGATCGCAAGTTATTTGGAAAATAACCCTCCGCAGAAAGACTTGGTTAGCTTAGAGCAGGCGTTCATGGTCAAATCGGCTTTGGGATACTCTTCTCGTTCAGAGGCCAGCTTTGACTATAAAACGGAACAGCGCCATGGATCATTTAAGGTTGAAAATGGCAATAGGTTTAATATGCAATTGCTAGCAAGCGAGTTGAAAACTCTACAATTCTCCAATGTGAAAGGTGATCTTGAATTATTGTCTTGGTATTTGGGCCCGGCCGATTCTGATATTAAACCGAACTTAGATGTTCAAATTAAACGTTCTTATTCGGTAGATGGAAAAGTTACCAATTCATTTAATGACGGTCAATTGGTTAAAGTCACTATTACAGTTGGGGTTAATTCAAAAGTCAGCTCTTCGGACATATTCCAATTGACAGACATTATGCCTTCTGGTTTGAGACCTGTGAGCCCAACTTATTATTCGGGAATTCAAAATATGTATAATTTGTGTACCCCAACAGTGAATTATCCAGATGTGATAGACGGAAATAAAATAAGCTTTACTATAAACAGGCACAATAGGATACCAAATTGTGGCACAGTTCCAGACATGAGAGTTGAGTATTACGCCCGAGTTATAAGCACGGGTACCTTTAGGGCTGATCAAACCATGGTAAGACTGCTGGACAATCCCTCACAATTCGGGTTAGGCGCTACACAGCAAGTAAAAATTAGCGAATAATATTGTAAGTAAATTAAACAACCCCATCTGCTAGATGGGGTTGTTTAATAAATTTTATATAGAAAACTGTTCGCCATATTGCGGCACAACAACATCTAAATTCGGATATCTGTCGTGCAATAAGGCTTTGAAAGCGTCTGCTTGCGGCGGTTCGGCATGTACTAAATATATTCGTCTCAAACTTTTTTCCATTGTACCAACGAATTTAATGAGCCCATCGCGGTCGGCATGGGCAGAAAGTCCGCTCAAACTGACTCGCTCGGCGTTAATATGGACTTCACGCCCCATTATTCTAATTGGACTAACTCCGTCTTGGATTTTCCTGCCTAGTGTATGCTCAGCTTGGTATCCGCTGAACAAAATTGTGTTGTTTGGGTTACTGGAATGATGTTTGAGATGGTGGACAATACGACCACCTTCTGCCATTCCGGAAGCTGAAATAATTATTGCCGGACCGGGCATGTCATTCAGTTTGCGAGAGTCATCAGGAGACCCGACCAAAACCAAGTTTTTGAATTGAAATGGCCCTTCTTTGTCAGACTTCGGGAAATCTTGCCATGTTTCTTTGTCATAATCTTCACGATGCTTAATATAAACAGTAAGGAGCTTTTCAGCTAAGGGGCTGTCGATATAGACTTTTTGATCAGGCAAAGTGCCTTTCTTTTCCATTTGGTGCATTAAGTAAATGAGCGATTGTGTGCGCCCAAGGGAAAAAGCAGGAATTATTAGTTTACCGCCTCGTTCAAAGGTTCTGATTATGACTTCTTCCAGCTCATCATAGGTTCGGTTCAAGGTTGAGTGGGTTTTGTCACCGTAAGTTGCTTCTAAAATGAGTGTTTCCACCGGCTCAGTAATTTTCTCTGGAGGAGGGAGTAGCGGTGCAATATCTTGTCCGAGATCTCCCGAATAAGCCACATATGTTGTTCGTCCCTGTTCTGAGAGTTCCAATACTGGACAAGCTGACCCTAACACATGACCAGCAGCGTAAAATTTTAATTTTACCCCTGGGGCTATTTGGTGCCATTGCTTTTGGATTCGGTAATATGGTGTAAGTTTAAAGTGGGGCACAACTGCTTCCACGTCTTCTATGGTGTATAGTGGGTAGATTGGGTCTTCACCGACCCCTAATCTGTCATTATGATATATTGCATCTTGTTCCTGTATTTTTGCGGCGTCAGCCAGTAAGTATCTGGTTATGTCAGCTGTGGCGTCGGTTGTGTAGATGCTGCCATGAAAGCCGTCTTTTATTAAAATAGGCAACATCCCTGTATGATCGATGTGGGCGTGTGATAACACACATGCTCCAACTTCAGAAGCTTCAAAAGGTAGTTTTGCATTATTGGTGTGTTCTGCTTGAGATCTTGGACCTTGGTACATTCCGCAATCGAGCAATATGTTGAAGTGGTGAACTTGGATTAGATGTTTGGAGCCGGTTACAATACCTGCAGCTCCATAAAAAGTGACATTCATTATATTTGTTTGATTTATATGAAGTATAACATTTATGCTTTTTGTCGTCTGCGTTGAATGAGTTTGCGCACTTCCTCAACTACGATTATAGAAGATGATACTGCTAGAATAAGCACCCATTCGTTAATGCTGAGCCCTGTGGTCTTAAGGATCTTTTGAAAAAATGGATTATAGATGGCAAACATTTGAAGGATAATAACCAGTATTGTTGCACCAAGCAGGTATATGTTGCTAAAAGGACTGAGGGCAAACAGGGATCGGGAGCCGTGGCGACAGTTCCATGCGTTCAGCCACTGGAATACTGCCAGAGTTGTCATTGATATGCTCCAAGCTTTAATTATTTCTCCTTGGTGATATTGGCTAAACATCCACAATGATCCTAAAGCCATGGTCAAGGCCATGGTAACAATACGAATTTTCATCTGGTGGTCAATCAGATTTTGGCTGCCGTTTTGGTTTGGTTTTTCCAATAAACCTTGTTCCCTCGGCTCCATTGCAAGAGCTATGGTAAGGAACCCGTCGGTAACAAAATTTAGCCAGATAATTTGCGCCGCAACCAGCGGTAAAGGAAAACCCGCAATTAAAGCAAAAGCGATTGTAAATGCCTCGCCGAATCCGGTAGATACCAAATACAAAATAACTTTTTTAATCGTTTTGTATATATTTCGTCCTTCTTCGACTGCGGCGACAATAGAACCAAAATTATCATCCAGTAGAACTATATCAGAAGCTTCTTTGGCAACCTCAGTTCCAATTTTACCCATTGATACTCCTAAGTCGGCAGCAACAAGAGAAGGGGCATCGTTAACGCCGTCTCCAGTCATGGCAATTATCTCATGACGAGATTTATAAGCTTCTATTATTCTCATTTTATGTTCAGGGGTGACGCGGGCGAAAACGCTTACCGTACCGAGTTTGTGCGCCAACTCATTATCTGACAATTCTTCCAATTCGGTGCCGCTCAGAACCGTATCACCTAATTTGAATATTCCAACTTCAGCTGCTATAGCCTCTGCCGTTAACTTATGGTCCCCGGTTATCATAACAACCTTGATTCCTGCTTCGCTTGCTCGAAGCAGGGCCTCTTTGGCTTCCGGTCTTAGTACGTCTCGCATTCCAATAAGACCAACAAGACTCATTCCAGTTATGTGATTATGGGTTAATGCTTTGCTTTGGTGTTCTTTGGTTGCAACACCAAGTACCCTAAAACCACTTTTAGATAGTTCTTCAATTTGGGATTTTATCTCTTCACGGCGGATTTTTGTTAAAGGTTTTTGTCGCTGTTCGCTCCATTCATTTTCAACAAGCTCTAGAATTTTTTCTGAAGCACCGATTACTGTTAATTCCAAACCGTTTTTTGCTTCGTTGAGCACAGCATGGTACTTGTTTTCATAAGAAAAAGGAAGTTCGCCAACCCTGGGGGTTTCTTGTATTTGGCGATCTGGATCGTTGCCTGTTTTTTTGGAAAATGCTACTAGCGCAGCTTCTGTCGGGTCGCCAAAAACTTGCCATACTTGCTGTTCTTCGGAAAACACTGCACGTCCGTTTGCAGAGAGCCCTGATAATTTAGCTATACGCATCAATGATTCGTGTTCTTGGGGCTTTTCTGCGACATTATTTAGCAAGACTTGTCCGTCTGGTTCGTATCCATTCCCCGTGATCTCGTACATTTTTCCGTTGGTATATACGCGCTGTACTACTAGCTCATTTTTGGTAATAGTTCCTGTTTTGTCTACTGCTATGACTTTAGCCTGTCCAAGCGACTCCACAGCTTGGAGTTTCTTTACCAAAGCGTTTCTCTTGCTCATCCTCCACACCCCGGTGGCAAGCACTAGCGTTAGTACGATTGGCAACCCTTCCGGGATAATAGATACTGCCAGCGAGACAACAACTGTAAACATTTCTTTGAGACTATTTCCTGCCAACAAACCTAATCCGAATACGCCACCGCAAATTGTGACCGCAGTAATTATGATCAGTTTAGAAAGTTGCCTAAAATCTTTTTTAAGAGGATCTTCCGATTCTATATGCGCAATGGTATTGGAAATCCCTCCAATAAAAGAATTAATTCCAGTAGCCACAACAATTGCTTTGCCGGAGCCAGACAACACATGAGTACCTTTAAATACCATATTGGTCTGATCTGAGACTGCTAGGTTGGGTTGATGCAAAGCCCCCGAGGTTTTTTCTACAGGCTGCGATTCTCCAGTTAAAGCGCTTTCATCTACAAGGAGGCCTGAAGATTCAATAAGTCTGGCGTCGCCAGCGATTTTCTCGCCTTCTTCTAAAATGAGTATGTCTCCAGGGACTACGCTGGTATCGCTAATGATTTCTTCCACACCACCTCTTAGTACAGTGGCTTTTGTTTCTATATATTTTTTTAGAGAGGCCAGGGTGTTTTGTGCCCGCCCTTCTTGGAAAGCACCTATTACGGCGTTGAATATTAAAATGAAAGCCACTATTCCAGCATCTACATATTCTTTTATATAAATAATAATCACTCCTGCCAGTAACAGGACATAGATTAACGGGCTCTGAAATTGCCTGAGGAATATAATAACAATACTATCTGTTTTGGTCTCCGGGAGTAAGTTGGCACCAAAAATAGACAAGTTTTCCTTGACTTGGTTTGGGGTTAGTCCTCGCTCTGAACTTTTAAATTTTTTAAGTAAGTCTGCTCGTGACTCAATATGCCAGTAAGTTGCCATGAATTAAGTATATCACGAGGGAAATCAGGTTTTGTTGCTAATATCCTGGGAAATAGTCTGTATGAATGTTTATTCTTTTTATTTTCATTGACAACAACAGTTTTTTATAGGCATCTACCATAACATTTGGCCCTGAAAGATAATATTCTTTGTTCAGGTAATTTGGCACCTCATTTTTTATCATTTCCTCAGTAATATAGCCGGTTTTGCCAGTCCAATTTTTAGGTAGGGATTTAGCGCCAGAGAGTACATATACAGTTTTAACACCCAAATCTTTTGCTTTTTCAAATATATCTTCATAAACGAATTCGCTTGGATCGCTACATGCGTAAAATAGTACGGTATCGGACTTCTGGCTTCTATCCAAAAGTTCTTTGATCATACTGCGAAATGGAGTAATACCAATTCCGCCAGCTATTCCTACAATGGATCGGTGGTTTCTGGAATTCGCCATGGTAAAGTCTCCCGCAAGATGACCCGCAAGAATTTGATCTCCTTGCTTTAGTTCTTTCAGAGCTTTTTTAAAGCTGCTCGACTCTTCCGGAATCTTAACGCCAATTCTTATATCATGTTCGGTAGGGGAAGAAGCAATTGTAAAAAACCTTCTGTTCCCCCTGCTGTCACCGTGTTTTTCGTCAATTGTCCATTCCATATACTGTCCAGCAGTAAAATTAATTTTCCGATCGGACTTAAAAACAAAATCGTAAATTAACGGGGCAAGTTGTATTTTTTCTTTAAGCTGAAGAAGCGGTCTTCCTTTGGGACTGACTATGTAAGAAAAAATATTCCCAAATATTAAGCTTAGTTCAGGAGAGTTGTATATTGGCCCGATGTTAAAAGGAATATTATATAAAATACCTACAAGTGCGCCATAAATAATCTGCTTTTTTCTTGTAGGCGGCGCTGTAGCAGGTTCAGTCAACATTATTGCTCCAAAAAATATTAGTGGGCCGGACAGAATCGAAGCCATTAGAACCTGATCCGCATCTAATCCTTGCAAAACTGAAATTATAGATATGCCCGCAATGGAAAAAAACATAAATGAAAAAAATAGCCAAGTCCATCTTATTTTTTTTACCATTAAAAGACCTATAATAGTAACCGGTATTAGCAATACCGAACTGCCAACCCACCATGTAGCCGCTCCCAAGCCAGTTATTCCAATAATTACTACCCCGAATGCAGCTGGATTAAAAATATGTTTGCCTTGCACAGTGAAAATGTATTTTGCTGACATTGACAATATACTGGCAAACAGTGTAACTAGGGCTGTTGCAACGGAAACTACCGGAGGTAGAATTAAAAATAGTATATAAGCCGTGATAAATGAAGACTCAATGTTGCTTGGCACTCGAAAAACGGTTGACAGAGTTTTATTGGTCATGGCGCATCCAAAAAGCAAAAGCAATAATGATACCAGCATGTGCCAGCCTGAGAACGGCAAAATCCCGGCAAATGATAGGGCAACTCCAAGTAGGGAAAGGATCGTGAGGCTGTACAATACCAATTTGTACATTGTTATGGAGTTTAAAAAATTATCTATATATTTCATATTTTTGGCTTAATTAAGGTAAATTTTGGCTGGAAAATTTGCCGAATGCTCAAAGGTCATGTCCTTATATATTATAAGGTATTCAAAATCAAAATGCGATTTTAACTGTGCCGGTTCCGTAAAAAACAAGCATGTTGCAAGACCATCTGCAAACAAAGCGCAGTTGGCCACTGTCCATACTGCGATAATATTTTCAGGAGATTTTAAATTAACGGGATTAATAATATGGTTATATCCTTCCCATTTTCTCCGGTTTCCGGCAGAGCCGCACAAGCTTTTATTTGTGATTTCTGCGATTCCGATTACTTCATCTTGTTGTTTTGGATTTTCCAGCCCTATTTTTATAGGGTCGTTGGTAATACTTTTTTGCAGTATATCCCCACCAGCATCAATACAAAAATTGTTTATCTCGTAAGATTCAATTAGTTCTCCAATTATATCAACTAAGTATCCTTTACCTGCTGCACCGAAGTCCAGCATTACGGGTTGTTTAACAGTAAGATGATTGTTTTCAAAATACAAAACCTCGTCCCATTCTGGGAGCGAGGTTAAGAGTTTTGGTTTAAGTGAATAGCTGGCATCATACCCCGCCTCTTCCATGGTTTTGCCGATTAGAGGAGTTACCGCACCACCGCTAAGTTCATAAAATTTTCGGTAAGCGGAAAACAGGAGTTTTGCATCAGCAGGAAAATTGTATATTCCCGCTGTTCTAGATATCTGCGACACTAAAGAATCTGTTCTGAAACGTGAATACGTTTTATCGAATTTAGAAATTCTATTATGAATGTTCCGGAGTAGATCTTCTTGCGATATTTTTGTTGTCTGAGTGCCAATATCTATGACCCATTTTGTTCCTATTGCTTCAAATTCATACTGCCACTGTTGATGCTGTGATCCTGTCATTTTTTAGGACTTGGCTTGGGCTTTTATTTTTTCTAAAGCGGCATTGAATCCTTTTGGAGTCAAAGAGGATCCGGAAATTTTATCCAGCTTTACTTCTGCTATTTTCTTGCCAACTACATGAGATTTATAATTATCAACAAATTTAGCCATAAACTCTTTGGAAGCTGGGGCTTTGGCTTGAGCCATAGCTGTTGTAGAAACTATTGTATCGTTTGCAATTGTAACAGTGATTGTAATTTGCTCTTTTCCGCCTGGGGTCATATAGTCCCCGGCTGCAGTGTAGGTTCCATTTTTGAACGCCGTTGCTGGCGTTAATGGTTGAGAGTTGGTTTGCTCAGTTCCCGTATTGACATTGGTATTGACTGCGCTTTCCGGTTTTGACTGTTTAGAGTCTTTTACGTACATGGTAACACCAACGTAAATTAAAATTAGAAGGACTACGGCTCCTATTCTAATAATAAGGGTGCTTTTTTTTTGTTCTGGCATCATATATTTGTTACTTATTTTGCTTATTTATTATATCATTGATGGCAAAAAGTCCAACTGCAACACAGTGGTTGCAAAAGAGGTCTTTTCTGCCTGTGCAAGTGCATTTCCATCTGAAACCTTTTGGTGTTGATGAAAGTTCTACCGTCCTACTGTTTTTATTTTTGGATTGTACTTCAGCAATGAGATTGAAGGTATTGGATTTTTTGATAATAATTTTTCCATTTTTCAATATTTCTTGACCATATCTAAAATTAGAGCGGGATGCCAATTCTGTTAATTGTTCATTGGAAATGAGTGAGAGCAAAGGTTTCATAGTTTAATTATAGCAGGAATCAATCTATTATCTTTAGTTGACTTAACCACATGAATAAGCTATATTTAAAGGGCAGTACCCGCACAGGAGCGGGATATTTTTTTAAGAAATTACATATGACCACAGAAAATGTAATACTTCGTTTCTCAGACGTAACGTTTGTCCGTGAGCCGGATAAGTACATATTAAACGAGGCCAGTTTTTCCGTAAGGGCAGGGAGCCGAATTACTTTGATGGGCCAGAATGGGGCTGGAAAAACAACAATTTTTAAGCTTGTCACCGGAGAGCTAAAGCCTACCGAGGGAGAAATTTTTATTACCCCTAAAGATGCAACTATTGCCATTGCACGACAAGTAATGAGACAAGAAGATTTGGATCATACTGTTCGTGACTATTTTGCCACTGCCTTTGCGGAAAAGAAATATAATTTAGACAAATTGATAAAGGAAGTTTTTCAAGTTGTTAATGTTGACCTACCCCTGGAAAAAACAGTAAGAGAATTATCTGGCGGGCAACAGGCAAGGCTTTTGTTAGCCCATGCATTAATTCAAAACCCGGACATTCTTCTATTAGACGAGCCAACAAATAATTTGGATGCCCAAGGTGTTGAACACCTGACCGGCTTTTTAATGATGTATGAAAAAACAGTAATAGTTATTTCCCATGATGCTGATTTCTTAAACGCTTTTTCCGACGGTGTTTTGTATTTAGACGTATTCACCAAGCAAGTGGAACAGTATACAGGAAATTATTATGATGTAGTAGAAGAAATCAAAAACAGAATTGAACGAGAAAATTTGCAAAATGCTCGCATGCAAGCTCAAATAAAGGAAAAGAAATCCCAAGCTGAAGTATTCGCCCACAAAGGCGGAAAGCTGCGTGCAGTAGCAAAAAGGATGCGAGAGAGCGCTTCTGAAGCAGAAGACAATCTTGTTGAAGTGAGGCAGGAGGATAGGACTATACGAAATTTTGAAATTCCTATGCAAGAATTTGACCCGTTTTTTAACGGTAAAATTTTGCAAATAAATTCAATTTCCGCATTCCATGAAGGCAGGGTTGTTTTAGGAAAACCCGGCTTAGTTATAAGGAAAAATACTCATGTTTTAGTTTCTGGGCCAAATGGCATAGGCAAAAGTACTTTTTTGGAAAAACTGGCTACAGGAGTTGCAACAAAGTTTGATGATTTTGTTATAGCACCAGAAGTAGCAGTTGGCTACTATAAACAGGATTTTAGCAATTTTGATTTTGAACAAACAGCTTTTGATATGTTAAAAGATTCGATGAAATTGTTTGATGAACATATCTTGCGCTCAACAGCCGCAGGGTTTTTATTGGACGGCAAAATATTGAGCAGACGGATTGAATCTTTGTCCGAAGGGCAAAAAGGCTTGTTGTCGTTTTGCCGTCTGGTTCTGCAGAGGCCGGGCTTGTTAATTTTAGACGAGCCTACCAACCATATCAACTTTCGGCATTTGCCCATTATTGCAAAAGCTTTGGATGGGTATGAAGGGGCGTTGGTTATGGTTTCTCACATACCGGACTTTGTCCAGCAAGTGAGAATTGATGAAGTGATTGATCTATCAGATCTAGGTTAATTATAAATCAAAAATTACCACTTGGGTTTGGTGGTCCGATACATTCACATCCGGGGAATATTGACTCAGTATTTTAATGTTTGGGCTGGAGAAGACAAAGTCAACAACAGCCTTTGCGTATCCGGGTTCTGTTTTTTGTTTCATATTGAAACTGGATGACCGTTGTCCTTTAAATATGTTCACTAATTTCTTTTCTATAGACGCTATTGTTTCCGTATTTTCATTTACGTTGAAATCTCCCGAAAGTATTACGTTTTCTTTTCCTTCCATGTAGGAAGAAATTTTCTTGCCCATTGCTTTTTGGTTTTCAGTTTCTATGTGGTCGAATGCCCAGACACCATGCGTAACCATTAGATTATAAATTTTGTCATTTATTTTACATTGGCAATGCAAAAGATTTCTAGGGAAATTTGCGATCGTTGTTTTTTCTCTATCGTCTACCTCTTTTGGTTCGCTTCCGTGAACCCACTCAATATGCTTGTTTTCAAGAGGGAATTTACTCAAGATTGCATTGGTAACGGGACTAGCAGAAACTTCACCATTGGATAAAATACACTCTATGGCTTGCTCGGAAAATTGGTGCCCCAGAATTTTTTGTAATGATTTCGCAGTCTGGAAGTAGGGTATATCAGTGTCCGTCTTGGCAAAAGCTTCTTGAATCATTAATATATCTGGGTTTTCATTTTTCAAAAATTCAACTATATTTTCCCAAAGATTTTTTCCTCCCAACCATACGTTTAGGTTTATTAGCTTAACTTGCATTGATAGCTCTTAATACATATATAATTAACAAAGTTTGTTGAAGCAGTAATATTGAAATTCCAACCATAAAATACAATTTTCTTGTTTTATGTCGGAAGGTGAGCATGCCAAGTAAAATACCCAGCGAAGACAGGAATAAAGCACAAAAAAAGAGATAAACTTCAGGAATTCTATTAAGGCTGTTGTTTATACTTTTTCCTTTATCGAGACCGACCAGGGCAAAGGATAAAATATTAGCTGCTACTAAATAGGCAAGTATGAGGAAGTTGATATCTGGCATATCAGTATTATAGCATTATAAAAAGCGCTGTTATCTTGTGATATACAGCGCTTCTTCTGGGAATAAAATTATTTGTAGTAAGATCGAACTTGGAACAAAATGTACATGCTAATCAACAAAGAAAGGATTGCGCTTACTATGTGCCCGCTCACTAAACTTCCAAGCACAGAAAGCAATGAAGCATAATAAGCCATATGCCATCCAGACAACTTGCGTTTCAAAAGTCCTGGAATTGCAATTCCCTGCATTACCATGGAAACTAGTCCTATGCCCAATTGAAGATAGTTGCCAGTAGTAACATACACTGTTCCAGCAGCTGCTTGGAAAGGCATGGTAATTACTGTCAGACCTAAAGCCAAAGCAAGCAAAGGGATAATTGCTACGGCCGCTATGATCAAAAGTACCAGGCTGATCCAAGGACCGTATTGCACAATAAAGTCCCTGGCTTTTACAGGGAGTTGAAAAGGAGCTTTGATTCTTAGGTAAGTATCAAATATGCCCTCCAGTCCACGTAAGTGGCTGGTCTCTGACGACCCATTATGATTGTGGTGCTCGTTGTGATGTTCCATTTTTATTTCTTAATTATGGCTTAATCGTAAGTTGTTTTTATTTTAGTGTCAAATTATCTATCAAGTAGGTAAACTGCCAGAAGAAATAAACTACTCCACCAGCCTAGATCTGAAACAAGCAAGCTGATAGTGATTTTTGTTTGCCAGCTCTGCGGTAGAAGTTCTGAGGCGCGTCCTTCCTGCTCACGCTGAATTAGTCTAGGACTTACCCAAAAAGTCAAAAATAGTCCATTTATGATTAATAATATGGCAACTATCATGTGATACAAAGGTATGCCAGCCAATGGTTGATTTCGATAAAATACTATCCCGCCTAAAATTGCCAATATGACCCCAGCCCAGATTAGTGGTTTGGTAATTTTATGAGTTCTTGTTGTTGCTTCGGTCCAATAGGAGGATTTTCTTCCTAAAAATCCATGCAGGTCTATTACAGTAACCGCACCAAGACCAACGACAAAGCCGCTCATAAGTAAAAATAGCCCGGTAATATCTAAATAATTAGTGTCCATATTATTAAATTCCCGCTTGCCATAATTTAATTGCCTCAATCGGATATACTAGCATAATGATATTAATGGTTAAATTGTCTCGTATTACGTACAACAGGAGCAGTTCAATAATAACTACAAGCACAATGCTTTGCCAAATTTTTGCTTTGTATGCAAACAAAAATCCAAGCACCATGGCAATTACATCTCCAACTGAGTTAACAATACTGTCCCCAAAATAGTCTAAAGATATTGTAGCTGTTCTGTACCTATTAATTACCATGTCGGAGTTTTCCAGTATTTCCCATCCTGCTTCAAGACCTATTGCAATGAGAAGCTTAGCAGAAAAGCTAAGTCGTTTTTTTCGATCCAGGAGCCAGATCAACAAATACCAACCTAAACCATGAAGTACGTGGGTCAGTGCGTACCAATCAAATAAATGCTGTGAATTTTCTGAACTTACAACCAGTCCGTGCCAGAATTTTATATAACCACATTCACACCAAGGCAACCTTCCTTCTAGATAAAGAACAATTGCCATACCTGCCAGTATGATCAAGCTCCATATCAATGTTTTTTGCCAATTTTTGTTGTTCAAGCGATTGAGGCTAAAAGATCAAACTGTAGTCTTAATTGTCGGAATAAAGACTTTTATAGTTGTTCCTTTGCCAGGCTTGGAATTCAGACTGACTCTACCGCCGTGGGAAGCAACAACATTTTTTACATAATAAAGACCCAGTCCAGTGCCTTGGGCAGTATGTTTTTTCGCATTGCTAGCTCTAAAATAGCCATCAAATACAGCGCTTTGTTCATTAGCGGGAATGCCGATGCCCGAATCTGTAATCGCGACTTCCGCTACATTGTTTTTTTCTTGTATTGATACTGAAATTTTCCCCTTATTTTTGGAATATTTGATTGCATTAGAAAAAAGATTTGCAAAAACACGCCGGAGTTTGTCCGTGTCGCCGTGTATTGTGACGGATTTTTTAGGCATGTCCCATACAACTACCAAAGATTTCTCTTCAGCGCTCATTTCCAGAGGCCTGAACGCAGCCTGAATTACATCATTCAGCTTTAAAGGAGTAATCACCAGTTTTTTTACTTTTCCCGATTCCAACGCTGACCCGTCCAAGAGCTCGTTTACCGAAATTATCATATTATCAGCTGTTTTTGTGATCTGTTTTAAAGTAGTTTGGTAATGTGGCGGTGCTGGCGGTCTGGAATTGACTAAAGAACTGACTGCCCATTTAATACCAGTTAATGGAGTCCTCAAATCATGTGCTGCGATTGAGATGTATTCCGACCGAAGATGAAGTAAATTTTCATCTTTTTTAGCAACAATCCAAGCTCCCACCAGCAGCACTATAAGGATTAGACCTATTGAAACTGGGATGGCAGAAGCAAAAATAATACTGGTTATGTATGCTTGGTAAGGCATGTCAAAGCCGGCAATTGCCACTACCTCCCCAGTTTCTGGGTCTGTTATTGGCGCAAATACCGAAAGCCATTTACCCCAGCGGTCACTGCTGACTTCTTGCATTGGTCCTTGGTTGCGGAAGGAGTTATATAGTATAGGCGTGACTTCATCGTAGACTTGCCCAGGAGGAGAGTAGTCTTCGGAGTCTTCCAGTTCTGAGTCAGCCAAAAAAATTACTTGGGTATCTTGTATATCCATTAGGTAAACAAACTTAATATCAGAATTAACCTGCTTCAAGTTGATTAACTTGGATTTTAAATTATTGTATGGAGTTGTGCCAATGTCAGTCTCGCTACCCGATAACAGTTTGATGTCCTTAACATCCACTGTCAGAGCCAAGGTGTTTACCCTGCTCCTTAAGGAATTTATTTGTCTGTTTTGAGCTAAGTTAAAAACGGTTATTGCGCTAACAATTGTAGAGGCCACAGCAATAATTATTAGTATTGATATTGCGAGTCTCGTTTTGCTGAGTGTAAACATGTTTTGTTTTTATTTAAGATCTATGTAAATTATAGCAAACAAGAGCAGAGTTTACGATTATCTTGCTTTGTACAGGCAATCAAAAACCGCTTCTATAAAGAAGCGGTTTGATTTAATTTAGGTATTACTGGATCCCAGCCTGAGTCAGGGTGTGGGTACCAGCGGCAACACCGCCAGTAGCATTACCCAAACAGAAGGTGATGGAATAGGTGGTAGCAGTACCGGTGTAGTTGTAAGAGTTTTGAGCAGCTGTACAACCAGTTTCAGCCGGTGTTGGGGCAGCAGGAATAGCACCAATGTAGGTGGTAGCCAAACCAGGGATGGTGGTGGCTGCAGTTCCTTGCACAGGATAGGTATTAGCGTCGTTGAAGTAAAGCTCAAGAGCAGAAGCCAATTGCCTGATGTCGGCAACACGGCGGGCGTCACGGGCTTTGGTACGAGCGGAACCCAAAGCTAACAGAACCACGGAAGCTAACAAGCCAATGATGGCGATAACTACCAAGAGTTCGATCAGCGTAAATCCTTTTTGTGTTTTGTTTCTCATTAAGTTAATCGTTAATTATTTGATAGATTTATTATAGAATTTTGTTGGGATACTGTAAATACTAATAGTGGACAACTTTTTTTACTGTGTGTACTCTTTTTACACTTAGGTTAT
The DNA here is from genome assembly GCA_964532005.1 of uncultured Candidatus Saccharibacteria bacterium. Classification (GTDB taxonomy): domain Bacteria; phylum Patescibacteriota; class Doudnabacteria; order UBA920; family UBA920; genus CAYQEU01. The sequence goes on along the minus strand of CAZHER010000008.1, from coordinate 4,396 downwards.
TGCCAAGCACCTATTATTGCACCCGAGGCTATGAGAGTAATTAACATGTTTCCTGCCCCTAACCAAAACAGCGTCATTTTGCCTCCCCAAATTGCATCACCCAACTTTACAGGGACTACAAATCCTATCCAGACCCATAATGATACAATTACCCCTTCCCCTGAATTTGTGACAGCACCGTCATTCAGAAACCTGGCCAAAACATAAAACATTATTAAGCTAGCTAAAAATTGAGTAAAGTATGTCATGCCCATATTCTTTTTCATCGTACTTTGCTGTTCAGGCGACAATTTGTCAAATCCCATTATAGAAGCAAATTTTTTTCTAAATATTCCACCGTACCAAACGCTACCGATTATTATACTCGCTACCGCGGCCGCCAATACGGCCAAATAATTTATCTCCATAATTATTATTTTAA
>CAZHER010000008.1:0-3965 GCA_964532005.1 uncultured Candidatus Saccharibacteria bacterium | reverse complement strand
AACAGTTTTTAGTGTGTTTTATGGTTGCCTTTTATGCTGAATAGATTAGAATATTCAGTACTAACAAAGCAGAGGTCTTAAGCTAAGAGCCCACCTCTACTTTAAAGCCAGCGTAGGAAAAGCGCTTCATATCAAAAGGCATATCCATCATGCCTTCTGGACCATATTTTTTATCAAAATAAGCCATAACTTTTTTATTGACTTCATTGCGGTGAATTTTAGATTTAAAAGTGATGAATGAAAACCATACTGCTTCGTCAGGCTTGGCCTTAACCATTTTGGGAAAGGTAAAAGTCACGAATTTTGGGCTGGCATCGTCTATTTTGCATTCTTTATAATCTAATGCGCCAGATTTTAGCCAAACGTCTTTAGCCTCCGAGGCAATCTTCTTATATTTAGCTGTACTCTTTTTTGGGATGGATATTACAAAACCATCAACATATGCTCCTTTATTCATAGAAGTAAAATTAGTTGCTAATAACTAAATGATAACAAAAAACCGCTAAACAAGTTAGTGGTTTTTTGTTGGCTCCGTATCGTAGACGAGTTCAGAACCCTTAACTGGCGTAATATTGAAAATGATTTGTTAATTTACAATAATTCTACTCCTGTTAAGGAGTTCGCCTAAGCTCACATCTTTGATATTAAATCATCTTTAAGTTTTCTAAAGATGCTATAAAAAGCACCAGCGGCTTTATAGTATTTTTCAAAGTAAATCTTTGTATCTTCAGCTGGGATATCATCAATAAAATTAAAGTTACGATAGTTCATTCTTAAACGCATTAAATAGAAAAAATCGAAAATTGAAACAGAAAGCGTGCTTTTAAATTTTTCTACTAAATCTCGGCTCTTTTTGGTTCTAAGATCTTTAATTCCTTTTACTTGTCTAAATTTCTCTATTTTCTCTTTAGCCACCTTTTTCATTAAAGATTTATAAACAGTTTCATCATCAACACTAGATCGCAAGAGTTCTCCTGACGCAGTAGTGAAATTTAGGATGGATTTATCGTATACGTTATTTAGTAATGGTTCACTAAATTGCAACTTACCACTACTTAGCATATTTGAAAACACATCTATATTTTTACCGTGTCCTTCTCGTAAGGAAGATGGGTTATTACTTAAAATATAAGCAATTACACATAGTAAATGATATGCAACATAATAAGTCTTAATAGGTAGCCATAGAACTGATGCTGTAGAATATTCCTTATCAATTTGAACAATTTTGTATTCATCTTGAATGGATTGTATGGTAAGTTTTATTAATTGGAGCTTATTTTTTAAATCTGGTAATTTCCTCTTGTCTAATTTAGGAGCTAAGGTGCAAGTTACGGTAACGCCTTTAGATATCCGCGCTAAAAGAGCAACATATTTAAGATGTGTTTCAAAATCTAATCTATCTGAAGATGTTCTCATTGAAATAATAGGCATCTTTATAATTTAAATTGAGTCTGCATTTTTGGACTCTACATAAGAGTCCAATGCTAAATTAACCAACTCGTACATATCAGAACGTAGTTTTTCTATTTCTTCGTCGCTCATTGATTTGCCGATTTTCCCTAATGCTTTTCTTGATGCTTCGATGGATATCATTTAATTTAAAATTTACTTCTACTCTAAATCTTAGTCTTATTGAAAAGCGTTGTAAACTACAGTAAAGTATAAGAATGGAAGAAGAAGACCTAGAAATATATACCAATACCAGCGGCCACAAAAAACTAATGAACTATGTTCAAGCTCTTTTTGAAGATCCTGAATTCATAAAAGATGTAAATAAGCTTAGAAAAAAGATAGGTATTGTAGAAGGTACTGAATACGTAACTTTAGATAAAGTTACCCCATATCACAGAGGAATAGATGAATTACTCCTAAAATATAATTTGAATTATATGTGGGCAGATATGGTAGGGATGTTTGTAAATGATTACTCGAAAGATGGAGGTTCTTGGGGAACGATATGCGAAGTACAGGACGTAATAGATATGAAAGAAGACCCTTTAATGAATTTTAATGAGAAGCTTGACGACAACGCTTTTCCTTTAAGCTTAAGAATAAGTCCGTATGCAAGCCAAAGAGATTTGATTGATTACATTAAAAGAATGTATGAGAGAGAAATTAAACCTATTCAAAAGAAATATCTAGATGAAAGGATAAAAATAGGTAAATTTCGTTCAAAAAAAGCTAGTATAAAAAAACGCAATGAGTTTATTATAAAACACCAGCATCTACCAGCTAAGGAAATTGGCTCATTAGTAGCCAAAGAATTTAATGAATTTTTAGACTATGCTCACATATCAAAGATAATTTATTTAAGCAAAAGAAAATAAGTGTGTACACATAATTTCTGAACACAGAACTTTATTATACTAACTACTCTATATTTTATATTCTGCCCAAGTGCAGGATATTTTTTTATCAAATGAGCCTACTAATGGCTTGAGAATAGCAACCTTATCTATAGAAGACAAGCAAAATCTGGTCGATGTTTTTGCTTGGCTAATTAGAGAAGATAAAAAACAAAACCCTGAACAATATACAGATAAAGTTCTAAATAATGATTGATACAGTTTGTCTATTGCTACCAAAAAAGAGAATGTTTTATACATCTGGGGCTAAAAGTTGGGAATTATATTCTAAAACAGAGCAATACGAAAAATATATTCGTAACCCAAGTAAGGCAGAAAAAGAGACTGGCAAATACTTTCCCAGACTGACGGGTTATAGGGGTCGTTTTAATCAAGAAGCAAATGTTCGCATTGAATTCTCTGCCCCCAAACTTCTATACCTTAATAATCTTGACGAGCTTGAAGATAAAGATTTTGATGAATTAATTAGTGTTTTGCAAGATAGGCTTAAAGTTATGGGTATAAGAGTTTTTAAATCTATTCTTGCAAATGCTTCAGTAAGCTCAGTTCATTTTTCGAAAAATATTCTTCTCCAAGATGGATACACCTCTAATCATTTAATTTCTGAAATGAACAAAGTGGATTTAAGAAAAAGTTTTGATTTTGCTAAAACTAGATTTATTAATGACGGTCAAAGTTTATATGCGCACACAACTTCACATCAACTCGTAATCTATGACAAAGTTGCAGATTTAGCTAAAGGTAAAAATAGAGCTATTGATAAAGATCAAACGAAGTATCAGCAAAGCTTATTCGATGTTTTGATTAAACAAAAGGAATTACAAGAAATAATAAGATTTGAAGTTCGAATAAATCATAAGCAAAAATTGAATAAAACTTTAACAAGCCTAGGGTATAATAAAAATCCAGTATTCAAAGAGGTATTTAGAACATCTCTTAGTCAAAAAATTGTAACTAGTTATTGGGAAAAGTTAGTTAAAGGACGTAGTATGGGAATTTTTTCATTAGCTGCATCAAATAAAGATATGCTCAGAACTCTATTCGCTGTAAATAAAAAGTTAAAACCTAAACAAGCTATTTATCTACTAGGATTAATTACTCTTGCTAAAGATGAAAGCGGTCTTAGGCAACTCAGAAGTATAGTTAGTAAAAGGTCTAATGATAGAACTTGGTATAGAATAACCAGTGATATCAAGAAAACAAATGAGAATATTACAAAGAACAAAATGCGTGATTGGGTTTCACAAATAGACAAATCGTTGACTGAATATGTACCTTATAAAGATTTGATAAAAAGGAAAGTCTAAAAGTTGCGATGTAAAGTATTGTAAAGTATAATAACTATATAAAATATGACTAAGTTGAAGGAAAAAGATTTCTACAAAGCTGAGAAATTAGCAGAAATACTTGATGTAAATATAATGACTATTTATCGTTATATAAAGGCTGGTAAGCTCGAAGCTTATAAGATCGGCCGTGAATTTCGTATTGAAAAAAGTGAATTTAATAATTTTCTTAAACGAGTAAGTACAAAATTATAATGCCTAATAAAAAACAAAAAAAATATACTTATATCGATTTATTCAGTGGCTCAGG
>CAZHER010000007.1:57164-58763 GCA_964532005.1 uncultured Candidatus Saccharibacteria bacterium | reverse complement strand
ATAAAAGATTTGTATTTTGATAATATTAATATTATTTTTGAAGATTTATATCAAGTTTCTTTGAATGCGATAATCGACAGTAACGAAGGAATAATTATTGTACCTTTAAATTTCTTGTCAGCAGAAAATTCTAAAAAAATAAGAAACATCTTTTTTGAAAAGTTTGAAATTACAAGATTAAATATTTTTACCACTCAGGTTTTTTCAGACACTACATACAATGTTGTATCTTTTCATTATAAGAAGAAAAAGATTCCTAAAAAAGAAGTAAATTTTAGCGCCCATGTTTTTCCAGATAATTATACAATTAAAGTAAAATTGCAAAAACAATATGGATGGCAATTAGGCGGTGAGTTTATCGCTAAAATAAATTCAGCAAGAAATGTATTAGGGATCTATCGACTTACTTTAAAAGATTTAAAAAAGGGTTCTTTTAGTATACCCCTTGCTTTTAATAATATTAATTCTATAAAAGAACATAAAGTTGACAGTGTCGTAAAAAATGCAATCAAGAATAATATTATTTTTTTAAGAGCAATTGATAGTAAAAATGGTAAAAAAATCCAGTTAGAAAATATAAGAAAATATAGAGTATATGGTTTAGTAGGTAAAGAAACATCAAGGAATATGGCTTATTTTATTCTGAAAAGACAATTATCTATTAAGGAACAAAAAAAATTAATAGAACTTTTTAATAAAGAATTAGCAAAAGCTAGAGATAAACATTTTTCTTTATTTTTGACCAATTTTCGGGACAACAATAGAAAGAGGATAGGATTTGATTTTGCTTACAGATTGTTGAATTATATATATTTAAAAAATTTTGATAGCAAAGAAAAAGTTATAAACTACCAGCAAGCGTTATTATCCATATAAACAATGCTTAAATTTACGCCTCAAACATGTTTGAAAAAATTCTTGGATGGATCTTATGTAGATAAGAATTACGCATTTTTGACTCCGGTTTATGAAAAATTATTCGAAGATATAGGTAAAGAAATACAACTTAACCATGACTATATAGTCGCGGTGGGTAATTTGAAGAAGTATTTTGCATATTTAAATAAAGTCAAAATAGATAACGATATATCATTTGATGGCTTAAATAAAAAAGAAGTCGTAGATAAGTTTATCAATCTGTTGAATGCTCGTCAGATCGATAAGGTAGTAGTAGCTTTAGAACAAATCATAAATTATTTATCCGTTCATAGAACCAATATAAATGGGTTAGAAATGATATCATGGAGCTTATTTGGAGAAACTAGTTTAGAAGAAATTAAGGAAACTTTCATTAAAGATCCAAATAGTGCGGACAATACAAAGAATGCTCTATTGAGTTTTGGTTTTAATAGTCTTGTTATAGAATATAAAACTTATACAGATGTGCTAATTAGTGATTTGTTGTCTCCTGTACAATTAATAAAGCCTTCTAGAAGAAAAGGATTCTTTGATAAAGAAGTCTTTAAGTTAGTAGCAAGTGAGTTGAAGAAAAATATTGCAGAATTTAAATTTGAGACGGATCTAAATGTTATTACTACAGATTTTTTAAGAAATCACACAAATTGGCTATTAACTGAAAAAAACACAACTAGGTTAGTT
>CAZHER010000007.1:40878-57154 GCA_964532005.1 uncultured Candidatus Saccharibacteria bacterium | reverse complement strand
CAAAACTGGGAAAAAAGTTGATATGATATCAAAATTAGATAGAGCTATTTTTATTGGAACCCATAAGGAACAGAAGTCTGGTGGCGGTGCTCAAGATAATCAGGCGACCGATGCAAGCTTTTTGTTTAATTATACAGAGAATGAGTTGAACCGAGTCAAATCAATGTTTAATGTCGAAAATGTCTATTTAGTAATTTTTTTAGAAAGAGGAAAGGCTCCCATAACATCCAGTCATTGGAAGAGAATATTCGAAATCATAAAAGATAGGGATAATTCTAATAAGTACTTAGTTAGCAGCACACAGTTCATTGAATTGGTTGATTCAATGAACTAGTAGGTTTGTATACACAATCAAGAACTTTAACCAAAACTCAATTGTACTACTTCAAGTCCTGCATTAGGAATTTCGATCTCCAAAATGTGCTCCCCGTAGTCTCCTGAATCAAATAGAGTAAATGTGCCATTGCCCTCAACATCAACTGGTAGCTGAGTTTTGCCATCTACAGTAATTTTCAAACTCATAGCAGCTTTGCTGTTAGCTTTTAAATACACTTTCGCTGCGTTAAATTTTACTTTAATTGTTCCAGGTGCTTGAGTAAGAACAGCTTTTTCATTTTCGATTTTCCATTTTCCTCCCAATGCCAAGGTATTTAGAACTACATCTTCGGGGAGTTTGTATCGTTTTTCTTTGTCAGTAGGAATCGTTTCATTAGCAAAAAATTCTAGGTGCTTTAGTCCTATTGTCATTGTTGGTGATTTTACCCGGTTCGGATCCGATGCGGGGACGATAGGGGACAAGGGATCGGTTTCCAGTCCCAGCAATAGCTTAATTGCTTTTTCTGTAGTTTTAATTCCGCCATCGCCATATTGGGCATACATAATATTGCCGTTGCGATCCACCAAATATGCTGCTGGCCAAAATTGGTTTTTATATGCAGTCCACATTGTATAACTGTTATCCAAGGCAACAGGATATTTAATCTTAAAACGGTCTATGGTTGCTTGGACATTTTCCGGGTTTTTTTCAAAGTTGTATTGCGGGGTATGAACACCAATAACCTCTAAACCATTTTCTTTATAGGTATCGGTCCAGCGGTTTAACTCAGGTATGGCATTGATGCACGGGTTGCAGGAGTAGGTCCAGAATTGGATGAGAATAACTTTATTTTTTAAAGTTCCCATAGCCTGTGCTTCTCCGTTCAGCCAGCTGTCTATTTTTTTAAATTCTGGAGCAGGTCCTAAGTTTTTGAATGTAACACGACCAGCCTGTCCGGTAATCAGGTCTTCATTTTCTCCCGTTTGGGCTTGGTTCTGGTCACTGTTTGCTCGGTTGTAGTATGACCGCAGAATAAAATACGTCCCACCAACAGCCAGTAGGGCCATTACTATAATAATGTAAATCCACTTGGTCATATTGCAGTAATTATAGCATTTATATAGGAGATTGATATGTTAGCACTCTACTTGACAGAGTGCTAATCTTATAATAAGATGTTTTTATGGAAAAATTACCTGCTCCAAGTACACGGCAAGCAAAAATTCTTGCTGCCATTGTCAAATTAAACTGCGAAACTGGTCAACCAGTGGCCAGCCGGGATTTGGTAGAAAAGTATAATTTTGATATTAGCTCTGCCACAATTCGCAATGAAATGTCTGCTTTGGAGAAAGCAGGTTATATTACTCAGCCACATACTTCTGCAGGACGTATTCCAACAGATGAAGGGTTTCGCTATTTTGTGAACCAGCTTATGAGTCAAGTAAAGCTGACGGTTCGCGAGCAGGAAAATCTTCGTCGTGAAATGGTAAAATTGCAGATGGTCAACGCAGAAATTGGTCGTCGTTTGGCCAAAATGCTGGCCAGCCATAGCTCTCAAGCTTCATTTGCCATCCTTCCTGAAGAAGTGTCTGCAGTAGGAATGTCCAATATTTTAGGGCAGGAAAATCTGCCAGCCGAAGACGCCAAGGAAATAGCCCAGTTTTTTGACCATCTAGATGAATATGCCGATATGTTAGTTGACCAGTACGGCAGTCAACAGCCCCAAGCGTTTATTGGCAAAGAATTAAAACTTTCCAAAACTTCCGACTACTCCATGATAGTTTCCGGTTTAAGTCTTCCTTCAGGAAAAAAGGGGGTTATCGGACTTATTGGTCCTAAGAGCATGGAATATCCAAAAAACATTTCGTTGTTGGATTACATTTCTAAACTTATGGGCGGAGGAGGAGCTATGGTGCTAATATTTTTCTTAATTAACTAATTTTAATGCACAACGAAGATATTGAAGAAATTAACACAGAAGACAGTAATGCTTCCGACGATCATCAAGTTTTGCTGAGGCTGCAAAAGGAACTGGCAGAAGCCAAGGAAGAGGCGCAAACCAATTTGTCCGGATGGCAGCGCTCGCAAGCTGACTTTGAAAACTACAAGCGCCGCAAGGAAAATGAGAATCAGGAGCTAGTGCAGTTTGCCAGGGAAGTTACAATAGCAAAATTACTTCCAACACTAGATAGCTTATCCCAAGCAATTCTCCATATTCCAGAAGGTACCGATGAAAAGTGGAAGGATGGAATGATAAGCACTCTACAACAGCTGGACAAAGTTTTAGAAGAGTTGGGTGTCCGGAAAATTGTTGCAGTTGGAAAACCGTTTGACCCGAATTTTCATGAAGCTGTTCAGGAAGTGAAGGGGGAGGAAGACGGAATAGTAATGCAAGAATTTGTAACAGGTTACGAATTAAACGGCAAGGTTATCAGACCAAGCCAAGTATCAATAAGTAAGAAAGGAATTTAAATCACATGCCAAAAATTATAGGAATTGACTTAGGAACCTCTAACTCTGCCGCTAGTGTAATGGAAGCCGGCAAACCGGTAATTATTCCAGCAGCAGAAGGAGCCAGTGTTGGCGGAAAAGCTTTTCCGTCATATGTAGCTTTCACTAAAGAAGGTGAATTATTGGTGGGCGAACCAGCCCGCAGACAGGCAGTTACCAACCCCGAAGGAACTGTGTTTGAAGCTAAGCGCAAAATGGGAACTTCGTTCCGCTACAATCTTAATAGCAAAGAATACAGCCCAGAACAGATTAGTGCATTTATTTTGCAAAAAATTAAAAGAGACGCCGAAGCTTTTTTGGGTGATAAGGTTGAAAAAGCAGTAATTACAGTTCCTGCTTATTTTGACGATGCCCAGCGCCAAGCTACAAAGCAAGCAGGGGAAATTGCAGGTTTAGAAGTTGTTCGTGTCATCAACGAACCGACTGCCGCCGCATTTGCATACGGGTTAGACAAAACCGGCGCCAATGATCAGAAGATTCTCGTGTTTGACCTTGGAGGTGGAACTTTGGACGTAACTATAATGGAGTTTTCCGAAGTGGATGGACAAGCAACTTTCGAAGTTAAATCTACTTCGGGAGATACAGCGCTAGGTGGTAAGGATATGGACGCAGCTCTAATCGACTATATTACTAACACTTTCAAAGGCGAGAGTGGTGTAGATATTACAGCTGACAAAATGGCTATGAATCGTGTTCGTGAAGCTGCTGAGAAAGCTAAAATTGAGCTTTCTACTACTTTAGAAACCGAGCTCAACCTGCCTTTTATTACAGCCGATGCTAATGGACCAAAGCACTTGCAGATGAAAATTACCCGCGCGAAATTGGAAGAGTTGGTTAAGCCAATTATTGAAAAAATGCGCCATCCGCTTGAGCAAGCTTTGAACGATGCCAAGTTTACCCCTCAGCAAATAGATAAAATTATTTTAATCGGTGGTCCCACTCGCATGCCTTCAGTACAGAAATTCGTTGAAGACTATATTGGAAAACAGGTAGAGCGCGGTGTAGACCCAATGGAAGCTGTGGCCAAAGGTGCTGCCGTTCAAGCTGGTGTTTTGGGCGGCGATGTACAAGGTAAAGAAATTTTGCTTTTGGACGTCACCCCTTTGACCCTAGGTCTGGAAACTTTGGGCGGCGTACGCACCCCTCTAATCGACCGCAATACCACCATTCCGACTTCGAAATCTCAGACTTTCTCTACCGCTGCAGACAATCAGACTTCAGTAGAAATTCATGTTTTGCAAGGAGAACGAGAATTTGCGGCTGATAACAAATCTTTGGGGAGATTCATTCTCGACGGTATACCTCCGGCCCCTCGCGGAGTACCACAGGTCGAAGTAACTTTTGACATAGATGCTTCCGGTATATTAACAGTGCGCGCCAAGGACAAAGCCACCGGCAAAGAACAGCACATTACGATCCAAGGTTCCGCCAACTTGTCTAAAGATGAAGTCGAAAGAATGAAAAAGGAAGCCGAAAGCCATGCCGAAGAAGACCGAAAGCGCAAAGAAACGGTAGAAGTACGAAATCAGGCTGATACTTTGCTTTCTGTATCCGAAAAAACTTTGAAGGATGCTGGAGACAAAGCAAAACCGGAAGACAAGGCGGCTGTGGAAACTGCCATGGGGGAATTAAAGGAAGTTAAAGACAAGGATGATATGGAAGTTATTCGCACTAAGATGCAAGCTTTGTCCGATGCAATACAAAAAGTTGGTGCGGCTATGTATGAACAAGAACAGCCACCAGCAGGAACTGCTTCAGAGGGTCCCGCTCCGGAATCTGGTACAGACGGTTCAAACGCTACAGGCACAGACAGCAATCCCGTAGATGCCGAGTACAAAGAAGTTCCCAAAGAATAATTAATATTTAAAATAAAATATATGGCACAAGTAGTACCGCAAAATAATCCAGTTCCTGCTGCTGCCCAGCAACAGATTCAGATCAAAATATCTGATGAGGTTTTGCAAGGAGTATATTCAAATATGGCTCAAATAAGCCATGTTCAGGAAGAGTTCATTTTGGACTTTATGAACATATTATTTGCCCAGAGACAAGGGGTGGTGTCCAGTCGAGTTATTGTCAGTCCTGCCCATATGAAAAGGATCGCTGCTGCTATTCAGGAGAATATTAAACGCTACGAAGAAAAATTTGGAGCAATACCAGAGCACGCAGAGTCGGACCACAGTAATTTTGGTTTTAGAACAGAGTAACTAATATAAACAGCCCAAGCGCAGCCTAAGTTAAACTTAAGCTGCGCGTAAGCGTTTTTAAGGAAGTATGGCTGCAAAAAATTATTATGACATTTTAGGTGTTGCAAAGACTGCAAATGCGGATGAGATAAAAAAAGCTTACCGCAAACTGGCGCACAAATACCATCCTGACAAAGGTCAAGGAAATGATGCGAAGTTCAAGGAAGTCAACGAAGCTTATCAAGTATTATCAGATAGCGAGAAGCGCTCACAGTATGACACCTATGGGCAGACTTTTGAGCAAGCTCGAGCCAACGGCGGTTATGGCCCGGGTCCAGGCACAGGCGGTTTTGGTGGCCAAGGAAACCCTTTTGGCGATTTTGGCTTCGGCGGTTTTGGTGGGCAAAACGGTGTTGAGTTTGACTTTGGAGAAATATTCAGCGACATATTCGGAGGCCAATCTTCTCGTACCCAAAGACGAACTCGAGGCATTGATTTAGAAATGTCGGTTACTTTGACTTTTGAGGAAGCAGCTCATGGTGTGGAAAAAAGTATTACTTTGGAAAAGAAAGATAAATGCCCGACCTGCACTGGAAGCGGAGCAGAGCCAGGTACAAAAATATCAACATGCCCAGTCTGTCACGGGCAAGGACAAATCCGAACTACTCGTCGAACAATTTTTGGCAATATGCAGTCATCATCTACTTGCGATCGATGCGATGGTGAAGGAAAGATTCCCGAAAAGCCATGCAAAAAATGCGAGGGTAGAGGAGTTTTGCGCCAGGAAAAAACTTTGAAAGTAAAAATTCCCGCTGGTATAGACAATGGTCAAAAAATTCGAGTTAACGGAGAAGGGGAAGTTGGATACCGTGCCTCCAGCCCCGGTGATTTATATTTGAGCATTAAGGTTAAACCAAGCAAAGATTTTACCAGAAGTGGCCCGAACTTATTAAAAGAACTTCCTATCAGTTTTTCCCAAGCAGCATTGGGTGCAAAAGTTGCCACATCTACGCTGGATGGAAATATAGAAATTAAAATCCCCGCTGGCACACAATCTGGCCATGTTATGCGCATTGCCGGTAAAGGAATACCAATAATAAATTCGGGGAAAAAAGGGGATTTGCTTTTGACCATACGTGTTGTAACTCCACACAAGCTTACAAAGAAGGAAACCGAACTTTTGAAAGAATTAGGCAAGCTACAAGGAGAAACCATTGAGGTTGATGAAGGATTCTGGGATACGATAAAAAAGAGTTTTTAGTTTTGAGCCGCATCGGGTTGGTGGTATAATATATAAAACAGCTTTTTGAAACCAAATGGAACAAATTGACCACCTGAAGTTCTTAATAAGCACTTTTAATTGGCACAGTGCTTCTTGGGACTTGTTTATTATTCTTTTCTGGCTGGTAGCCAGCTCTATCTATGCTTTTGCTGCTGGACGCGGCCGTATTTTAAGCATACTGGTCAGTATTTATATGGCAAAGCTTATAGTCATTGAAGCTCCTTTTTTAAGTACTGCAGTTTCAAAACAGTTGAATATCACAGTTTTGTCTTTACAGCAGTTGGCCGCTTTTGGGGTTGTGTTTCTCCTTCTGTTTATTTTTCTCGCCCGTTATGCGTTTAAAACCGGCGCAGACGGCAGGCACTTAATTTCAATACCTTTTAGTCTGGTATTTGCAGTGTTGCAAATTGGGTTGTTAATAAATATAGTGCTGACCATGTTGCCAATCCATATACAAGAAAACTTTACCGAGTTGATAAAGTTTATGTTTATCCGCGATCCGGCAAGCTTTGTTTGGTTGCTTTTGCCCGTTGCTTTTATTGTTTTATTAGGTAAGTTTATTTCTGAGCGCCACGAGATGTAGTAGACCAGCGAGCGAATATTCCAGTGGATATAGTCCGCTGGTTTTTTTGTTTTAGACACAATTCGCCATATTCAATTTTGCCTTTTAGTTCCGGTCTGCCACTCAAGGAGTCTTCCAGAATATTATTCAAAGATATTGCTGAAGAATTTGTGGCATAGCCATTTATGAGCAGAAATTTTGGCTGAGGAGAGAGCAGTTTAATACAGTCGCGTAGAAGAGGGGGTAGATCTTTGTTGAACTTCCATGTTTTTCCTGTGGGCGAGTGTCCAAAAGCCGGAGGATCCATTAAAATTCCATCATACGTTTTGCCGCGTTTCAGCTCGCGTTGGACAAATTTTGCGGCATCATCTAAAATCCAGCGAATTGAGTTTACACCAAGCTTGTTAATTTTTTGATTTTCCTTAGCCCAGCCAATGGCAGGTTTGCTGGCATCAACATGGGTAACAAAATGGCCGGCTTGGGACAAAATTACGCTTGCCGCGCCAGTATATGCAAATAAGTTTAGAACCGAACATTGTTGCGCTAATTTTGTAGGGCTCAAGACCTGTTCCATCCAATCCCAGTTTGCAGACTGCTCGGCAAAAATTCCCGTGTGTTTAAAAGGGGTTAGTCGGGCTTTCAGCTTGGCTGATTTAAAATTGATTTCCCAGGTCGCAGGGAAGCTAGAGTTGGTTTTCCATGGGTGTTTTTCACTTTTGCCGTCAAATTTAGCATTTGCTTTTTCCCATTCAGATACTGGTAAACTCGGTTCCCAAATTATTTGAGGATCTGGTCTGGCGAGTCGAAATTTTCCCCACTGCTCCAGCCTGTAGCCATTGCCTGTGTCCAACAAGGCAAAATCCCATGGTTGATCGTACGTTGCCAGTAGCATACTAGTAAATATTTATTATCGTTCCAACCCGAGCCCAATTGTATAACTGCTCCATATTTTTGTATGACACATTAATACAACCGTGACTCATTGGCCTTCCAAAATTGTTGTGCCAGTAAGCACCGTGAATATAATAGTTGCCAAGGGGAGACCATTTAAAGCGCAGATTCCACTTGGTGTTTGGGTAATTGTAATCTACCCCCCGGTAGTTTACCACCGGAAGCTTATCTAAGACGGTATAGGTTCCTTTCGGAGTTTCTTTGCCCTTTATGCCGCTGGAAATTCTTACAACTTTCATAATATACGGACCAATGTTCCAGCTCATGTGTTGAGTGGCCAGATTAACTTCAATATGACGTTCAAGCTTTTGTTCGGAAGCTGAATTTGGATCGTAGTCGTGTTGTACTTCAATACCGTCCCCATACCCATCGTCATCTGTATCAAAATCATTGACATTGGTTTTGAAAATGGCTTCATCATAGTCGGCCAAGCCGTCTTTGTCAGCATCGGGAATAGCTGCTTGGGAAATTCCGGTCGGAACCACAAGTCCAATAATTATGGTGAAAAAAATTAATATTTTCATATGTTGATTATACACTATGAATTATGGGTTTAAAAAATAGTCCTCTTTGGGACTATTCGTTGGTGGGTCGGGTGGGGATCGAACCCACGACAAATGGCTTAAAAGGCCACTGCTCTACCGACTGAGCTACCGACCCAGACAAGTATATATAGATAACTAGCGTATATTAGCGTATTCGACGTTTTTTTTCAAGTCCGCCTCTGTTATAATAAATAAAACAAACCTTTATGAAACAAATTGTAATTTGCGGCAGCGGTTTTGGCGGTTTAAGTTGCGCTTTGCAGCTCTCGAAAATTATGCCGAATGCTTCCATTACCTTGGTTGATCAGTCGGCCCATCATTCACTTCATGCATTTTTGTATGAGGTTGCTTCCAGTGACGAAGAGGTCGCCAGAATGACGGATATCGCTGGTAGCGTATCGATTCCAATTGCTCAAGCCATTGCCGGGACCAAAATTCAATTTTTGCAGGAAAAAGTTGTTTCAGTGGATGCTAAAACCAAAACCGTTCAGTTGGAGAATTCCAAGCTCAAATTCGATTATTTGGTTTTAGCTCTAGGCTCATCATCAAACTATTACGGTATACCGGGTGCAGAACAACATGCCATTAGCTTAAAAACGTTGCATGACGCTCTGTCTATACGCAACAAAGTCCAGTTTTTGGTTGAAGAAGGCAGGCTCTCTTCAAAACGGAACAAGATCCAAATTGTTATTGCCGGCGGCAGTTTTGCAGGAGTTGAATTGGCAGCAGAATTGGCCGGCTTGTTAGACTTTCTTGCTTGGAAAAACAATTATCCTAGAGAACTGCTCGATCTATTAATTGTCGAAGGTTCACCGCAACTCATGCCCGGACTGCCTTCACAAGTTTCCCGCGATACTTTTCAGCGTTTAGATGAGTTGAGAGTACGGGTGCAAACCAAGTCTTTAATTACCAACGTGATAGAAAGTTTTATTGAGTTTAATACCGGAGAGAGAATTCATTACGATGCTTTGTTTTGGACAGCCGGAGTAAAAGCAGTAACCGTTCCTATTACCCCAGATATTTCTACAGACAGAGGGGGGCGGATAAATACAACAGAATATTTTCAAGTTCAGCGCCACCAAGACATATTTGTCGTAGGCGACCAGAGCTGTTTTATTGGTAGCGATGGAAAGCCTTTGCCCGGTACTGCATCCCAAGCGATTGACCAAGGCGAATATGTTGCTTGGGCAATTTTAGCAATTAGCAAAAATCAAAAGCCTGCCAATTATCGATGCAAGGATTTCGGTTATGTTATCCCTCTTGGCGGAAAGTGGGGGATAGCCATTACACCCCATTTGTATATTAAAGGAATATTAGCTATCGCCGGCAGAAAATTTTATTGGTTTATTTATCTACGAAAATTAATAGGAAGTTGGCGCGCTGCAAAGCTTCTGTGGTTTCAAAGCCGGATTTATTCAAAAAACGATTAGAAAAAACCGCCGTGTTATTCGGCGGTTTTCCTTTTTCCTGATTTTTTGGTTTCTGTTTTTGACTTTGGCGGATTTTCTTTCCAATTTTTCCACAATGTATCCAGCTCTTCTTGGCTTTCCGGTTTTTTATTTATGACTAAGGTACAATCGGGGAATTTGGTACAAGCGTAGAAAGGCTTGCCCCGCCCGCGGGATTTTTTCTCTACAATATCGCCGGGCTTTTCTTTTCGTTCCGCGGAAACTAAACATTCCGGACACTTAAAACCGGTTTTGTTCCAGATTTTGGAAATACCTTTACAAGCGGGATAGTCCGTACAACCCAGAAAGAATCCAAATCGGCCTCGTTTTACTTCCATCGGCTTATTACAGATCGGGCATTTTTCGCCTTTAGTTTTTTCAGTAAGTTCGGCAATTTTAGCTGCCTCCTCGGGCATTGGCTGGGTTACCTTACTCCCTTCTTCCGGACAAGCAAGGAATTTACCCATGCGTCCAAACTTAATTAACATTGGCTTGCCGCAGTGGGGACAAGGGGTTTCAGAAACCTCAATCTGTTTTTCAACCAGGGCTTCTCGCTCCGTTAGGTGTTTTTTAAACGGAGTATAAAATTCCTTAATAACTGGTACCCATTCCAATTTACCTTCGGCAATTTCATCAAATTGTTCTTCTATGTGAGAAGTAAAATTTATATCCACAATCTCTGGAAAATTTTCTACTAGCATATCGGTTACCAATACACCGACTTCAGTAGGTTTATATTTTTTATCTTCCTTTTCAACATAGTCCCGCTCTTGGATTGTTGCTAAAGTTGGTGCGTATGTTGAAGGACGCCCAACACCCGCAGATTCCAAAGCTTTAATTAAAGTAGCGTCAGTATAGCGCGGAGGGGGTTCGGTGAAGTGTTGCAAAGGTGAAAGTTCATGCAGTTTCAAAATGTGGCCGACTTCGAGTTCAGGCAATGCTCCTTCGGCTTCATCTTCAGAAGTTTCATCCTGACCTTCTGTATAGGCTCGGACAAACCCATCAAACTTTATAACCTGACCGTTTGCCCGGAATCCGTAATCACCCGCAGTGATATCTACGGCTGTTTGGTCAAATACAGCTTGTGCCATTTGGGATGCAATGGTCCGTTTCCATATCAAAGAATAAACTCGCATTTGGCTTCTCTCTAACTCCTTAGACAGGATCTCTGGGGTTTTGGAAAGATCGCTTGGACGAATTGCTTCGTGCGCTTCTTGCGCACCCTTGCTCTTCGTGGTGTATCTCCTTGGTTCGGAAAGGGAATACTGTTTTCCATATTCCTGTTCAATTATTTGTTGCGCCTGCTCTAGAGCGGACTGTGCCAAATTCAAACTATCGGTACGCATATAAGTAATATACCCGCGTTCGTATAACTGTTGTGCTACGACCATGGTCTGCTTGGCAGAGAATCCAAGTTTGCGTGCCGCCTCCTGCTGCAAGGTAGAGGTTGTAAACGGAGGAGAAGGGTTGCGTTTTACTTCCTTTTTTGCGATTTCCGCTATTTTGTATTCCGCACCTTTTAGATCATCGGTAATTTTGATAGCAGCCGCTTCATTTGCGATCTCCATTTTGCCAACAGCTTTTCCGTTCGCTTTATTTAGCTTGGCTTTAAACTTTGTTCCCCCAGCAGTTTTAGACAGCAAAGCTTCTATAGACCAGTATTCTTGGGCGTTGAATTTTTCTATTTCCCTTTCTCGTTCAACAACCAACCTTACTGCTACAGACTGCACGCGCCCGGCAGATAGCCCGTATCGAATTTTCCTCCACAGAAAAGGGGAAAGTTCATAGCCAACTAAGCGATCCAGTACTCTACGCGCTTGCTGAGCATCGACTAGATGTAGATCCAAATCGCGCGGATTCGCCAATGCCTGGGAAATTGCTGTTTCGGTAATTTCATGAAAAACTATGCGTTTTATTCTGGAATCAGCTTTGCCGCCGGCAATTTCTTCTTCATTGTTCAAGCCCATTGCCTGCACTAAATGCCAAGAAATAGCTTCGCCTTCTCGATCTTCATCAGTAGCCAGAATAATAGAGTTTGCTTTGGCAGCAGCAGCTTTGAGTTTGGCAATTACCTCTTTGGCTTTTACCGGTACTGTGTAATGTGGAGCAAAGTCGTTGGCAACGTCAATCGAAAGCTTGCTTTTGGGCAGGTCGCGGACATGGCCAAACGAGGCCTCCACTATATAATTGGCGCCGAGAAATTTGGAAATTGTTTTTGCCTTGGTAGGGGACTCTACTATTATTAAGTCTTTTGCCATTTGTTCAATTTAGATACAAACCGGATTTTAACTGGTATTTAATAAAACTGTCAAATATTACTTTTGGTCTGCGGGTTGTTGGCTGGTTTGAATACCTCCTGTTAGCGAATCGAACCGAGTTATTCCCAAAACCAAAGCAAGAATAAAAATGATCACTAAAATTATTTGCCAAATTTTTTTCATAATCGCTTTTTAATATTTGATGAGAGCATATTTGCCCGTGTCATTGCGCCGGATTAGCCCTTTAAGCTCCAGTGCAGTAAGTATATTAATACATGCGGCGGAGCTCAGTGGATTTGTCCTCGGCAATTTAACAATTATATTATCCGGTGAAGCCGGTTCGCTATTAATATATTGTAGCACTAGTTTTTCATGCGTGGTTAATTTTTGCCCACTGGTTTCCACAGGCTGTAAGGCAATTCCTAAATCTTGGAGAATTCCTTTTGCATCAACAGTCAGAGTAGCGCCCTGGGCAATAAGTTCATTCGGGCCTTGACTATACAAATTGAAAATAGATCCAGGGGTTGCATAAATATTTCTGTTTTCGTCGCGTGCGTATCGGGCTGTCATTAGTGCCCCGCTCTTAGCCGCAGATTCAACTACTAATACCCCACGACATAATCCTGCAATAATCCGGTTGCGAGCCAGGAACGAAAAAGGCACGGTTGGACTTTTGGGCGGTCGTTCAGAAATGATACAGCCAGTTTCAATAATTTTCCGTGCTAACTGGTAATGGGATTGAGGATATATGGAATTGTCATCTACCCCTCCCGCCAGCACCGCCACAGTCGGACCGTTATTCAACAAAGCTGATTTATGAGCTGCTGCATCAATGCCAAAAGCAAGTCCCGACACTACGGTAACCCCAGCAATAGAAAGTTCTGTTACAATCCTTGCGGTGGCTGCCAACCCATAATTAGTAGCTTTTCTACTACCAACTACAGCGATGCAATTGTTTGCGTTTGCAGTAGAAATTTTTCCTCGACAGTAAATTATTGGTGGGGGAACTGCAATATGCGAGAGCAGAGTAGGAAAGTGGGGTTCTCCATAGCTGTAAGCTTGGATTTTCAAGTGTTTCAGCTTTTGCATCTCTAAGCTAACAGTTTTTTCTAGCATAGGCTGTCTGCAATGGTTTAGCAGAGCAGAGACAGTTTTTTGTGCAAGCCCGGCACGGAGTAGTTGTTTTGGTTCTGCGTGTAAAATTTTTCTGAACTCCTCAAAACTATTTTTTATTTTCCATAAGTTCTGAGGACCTAGTTCAGGCAGGAGATTAAGGTAATGTAAAAATGATAAATCCTCCATTATTTATAGGTTAATATTGATTTTAAAGATAAAGCTCACTTGACAAAAAGGCAATTTAGGTGTATAATTATAGATACAGTAGATTTACAACTTTTGCGCCAACTACCCTACTTACAAGTTGCGAAAGCAGGTATCATCCCTCCTATTACTTGCTAGTAGCAGTCAAGTAAAGATTTTAAGACGTTTGTCTTGGATCTTTCACTTGTAGGTGGGGTAGTTGATACAAATTTAAAAACCCCTCGTCTATATTTATATGGCGAGGGGTTTATTTGTGGATGAACTCCTTAATTTTTTGGTTTACTTCAGGAAACACCTTTTCTTGGAGCAGTTTCAGCTCTTCGGTTGTAAAATTTTCTAAAACAAAGGCGTCGGTCGGCTTGTGCTGCTTGTTTTCTCTGGATTCAACCCCAATCCTAATTCTGTAGAACTGCTGTGTACCGAGCAAATTAATAATATTGGAAATTCCATTGTGTCCCGCAGCAGACGAGTTTTCTGCAGTCTTGAATGTTCCAACCGGAAGATCTATTTCATCCTGGACAACCAAAAGGTCTTTTTGGATCTCTATTTTGTAAAAGTTGGCCAGTTTGGATACAGCCTCACCAGAATTGTTCATAAAAGTTTGAGGCTTGGCAAACAAAATTTTTTGTTCCCCCATAGTCAAGTTTACTGTTCGAGCTACCGGGTCATTGCTCCATATTAGTTCTGGATCAACTTGAGCTTCAGCGGTCAAAAAATTATCAAGCGCCAAAAAGCCCGCATTGTGTCGCGTAAGTTCATATTTTTTTCCTGGGTTCCCCAAGCCGACTATGAGTTTCATGGCAGTAGTATAGCAGAACTGTTCTGGCGAAGCCAAGATAAATTTACTGTTTAGTAAGTCGTGCTAAAATAAATTAAGAAATAGATGCAAGTTTTAACCAAGCAAACATTAAGAATATACTGGCAACATGTCCGGCGCTACAAGAGTCGTTTTCTCTTAGTGCTCACTGGTGTTTTAACATCAGCAGTGATAGAACTGGCGTTTCCTTTTGTGTACAAATATTTGTTTGACACCCTAGCAACCCAGGATTTGGACATGCTGCCAAACTTGCGTAATGCAATTTTGGTATTTGCCGGTTTAAGTATTGCCAACTGGACCATATGGCGCTTGGTCACATATGTAAATAATAGGTTCCAGCCCCGCGTGATGGCCGACCTGTTAAACACATGCTATCTGTATGTCCATGACCACTCCTATCAATTTTTCACCGATAGCTTTGTGGGGAGTTTGGTAGCGAAAATCCGTCGGTACCCCAGATCCTTTGAACAGATTGCTGACCAGGTTTGTTTCGATTTGGGCCGGGTGCTGGTGTTGCGTGTTTTCCTCATAATAGTGGTGCTGTTTTTCTATTCTTGGAAAATAGGATTGCTGGTTTTCGGATGGGCGGTTTTGTTTATTTCCTTTAACTATTTGTTTTCCTTGTATAAGTTAAAGTACGACGTGCAAAGGTCTGCCATGGACACTGAGATTACAGGACAGTTGGCCGACACCATTACCAATAATATTAATTTGAAAATGTTTGCAACTTTAAGGCAGGAATACAGAATTTTTGCACGCATTACTGAAAGATGGAATGTTATCCAAAAGTGGACGTGGGATTTAGGCTCATTGGCTGAGGCGATCCAAGGGTTTTTTATGGTGGCGTTGGAAGTTATGATACTTTGGATCGGGGTTAATTACTGGAAGTCCGGAGTATTTACGGTTGGGGATTTGGCTTTGCTACAAGGCTATATGTGGCAAATTTTTGACAACTTGTGGCATGTCGGAAGGCATATCCGCAACTTATATGAAGCAATTGCCGATGCCAATGAGATGACTGAAATTTTGGTGAAGCCGCACGGGGTGGTCAATATGGCCGGCGCGGAAGATATTAAAATTACAAAGGGCGAAATTGAATTCAGACAAACAACCTTTAATTACAAGAGCAATAAGGAAATTTTTAGTAATTTCAATCTCAAAATTCCCGCCGGTCAAAAAACTGCTTTGGTGGGAACTTCGGGTGGTGGAAAATCAACAGTAGTTAAACTGCTTCTCCGTTTTTACGATTTAACAGGCGGACAGATTTTGATCGACGGACAAGATATTTCTCGATTCACCCAAGAGAGTGTGCGGAGTCAAATTGCAATGGTGCCACAGGACCCCATTTTGTTTCACCGTCCAATTATGGAAAATATTCGCTATGCCAGGCCAAGTGCGACTGACGAAGAGGTTATTGCAGTTGCTAAGCTAGCGCATTGTCATGAATTCGTCAGTGGGTTTGCCGATGGGTATGCAACCATGGTCGGGGAGCGAGGGGTAAAGCTTTCCGGTGGCGAACGCCAGCGCGTGGCCATTGCCAGGGCTTTGTTAAAGCAAGCGCCAATTTTAATTTTGGATGAGGCGACATCTTCTCTGGATTCGGAATCCGAATTTTATATTCAAGATGCCTTGAAAAACTTGATGAAAGGAAAAACCACAATTGTTATTGCCCACAGGCTCTCTACTATTATGCAAATGGATCGTATTTTGGTTTTGGATAAGGGCAAGGTTATAGAAGAGGGCAAGCACGAAGAGTTGGTAAAAGCCAAAACAGGCACTTACCAAAAGTTATGGAATATCCAAGCTGGCGGGTTTGAGTCGCAAGAATAAAAAAAGCTTTGAATTTATCCGAAGCTTTTTTTATTTACGAACGGTCTTTGCCCCTGAGTTTTAATTCTACCGGCGTCCCCCAAAAGTCCAGATATTTGGCAATGGCTTTTTGCAAAGATTTTCTGTACTGGGTGGAAATGGCAGCAGGGAAATTGACATAAAGCTCGAAAGTCGGGGGTTCGGTTCCGATTTGGGTCAGGCCCAGCACTTTTGGCTTTCTTTGATCGCGCAAAAGTTTTGGCGGATTTAT
>CAZHER010000007.1:15678-40868 GCA_964532005.1 uncultured Candidatus Saccharibacteria bacterium | reverse complement strand
AGTAGTCGGTCTAAGTCTTCCTGAGGAATTTCCTTTTTTCTATTTTCGAGAATTGGTTTTATTGCTGCAATTACTTCATCCACATTTTCTCCAGTTACAGCGGAAGTGAAAAATAAAGGGGAGTACCATAGGAACGGCAGGTGGTAGGAAACATGGTCGCGAAGCCTGGCTTCATCGCCATGGAATTCATCCATTTTATTTACCACCAGAATACAACCTTTTGCCATATCGACTATCTCACCGGCAATATGTTGATCCTGTTTACTAATAGGTTCCAAAGCATTTATTACCAGTATGGCTACATCGCTCCGCCGTATGCTTTTAAAAGTTTGGAAGCCAGAATATTGATCCGGTAATTCCTGCTTGTAATCTTTTCTTTTTAGACCAGCTGTGTCTATAAAAGTATATGTGGTGCCATTAATTTCTGTTTCAGTATCTATTGAGGTTCTGGTAGTACCGGGAATAGCAGACACAACAACACGCTTTTCTTTTAATATTGCATTAAGCAAGCTACTTTTGCCAACATTGGGCTTCCCCACTATTGCTACGGCGATTTCGCTTTCAGCTTTTTCAGGGACTTCTTGTTCGGGCGGCAATGCTTGGATGCAGGCATCCAGCAGATCACCCAAGCCGCGTCCTGTTAAGGCCGATACCCCAAAAATTTTCTTAATTCCCAAGGATTGAAAATCGGCAACTATTTGTTCTAGCTGTTTAGGGGAGTCCAACTTGTTTAGAACAAGTATTACTGGCTTTTTTGATTTTCGAAATTTTAGTATAGTTTTGCGATCAAGACTTTCTGGTGAAGTCTTGCCATCGACGACAAAAAGAATTACGTCAGCTTCGGACAGAGCCACGTCTATTTGTTCCAGGAGCGCGCTTTCCAGTTCGCCAGTTTCTGAAAAAGTAATTCCAGCTGTATCTACCATAGAAAAACTGCGGCCGTTCCACTCACTATCAGCGTATTGCCGGTCGCGGGTGGTGCCGGCAACGGGGGAAGTTACTGCCAGTTGTTTTCCAGCAATTTTGTTCATTAAAGTAGACTTGCCGGCATTCGGCTCTCCTACTAATGCTATTATCGGTAAGTCTTTCATAGGTGTTTAGTTGCTTCCTGATCCAAGAATAATTATAAAATCGGATTTTTCCCTGTTTATTTTTACACCGGGTGGAGCAAGGCTAACTTCGCTGGCAGGCAAATTGTCTTTTATGAATTTTAAAGTTTCGGGTTTGCTGTTTACCGGGTATACGACATTTTGGCCAAGCGGCGTTCCGGTATAAGTCAGTTCTAAAACTGTGATCCCTGCGTCGGTCAAGGTTTTGGCAGCTTTAGCATATAGTTTGCCGGAAGAGGAGCTATCGGCAAGCCAGACGGTGCTATTTTCTTTGGTTAATGCGCTTGTAGAAAAACTGTTTTGGAAATATTTTTTGATATCTTCTTTGGTTTTGCCCTGGCATGGTTCTATTATGTATGCTCCGGTTGATTCTTGTTTGCCGTCACAAACAAGCCCAGTAGCCGGATCTAAGCTTAAAGACAAAACATTATCCCTGCCATAGTCTTTACCAATTTCGTAGAGATGGAACATTTCTGCCAAGCTGATGTTGGTATGGAAATGGTCCCCCAATACATCTAACAAGGAATTGATTTTGCCGCTGTCGGTAACAAGGTTTAGTTCTACGACTCGTGCTTTGAAAGCTTGGAGCATTTTTTGTTGTCTTTGGCTGCGAGCAAAGTCTGTCCCTTCTGGTCCAGCTGCGTGTCGGGATCTAGCAAATATTAAAGCTCTTTTACCGTTCATATGCTCCGGTCCTTCTTTAAATGTGACCGCGGGAATATAACCGAATTTGTTATCAGGAAAGGTATAATCGGTAAAGGTCCGCTCTATATTAACATCTATGCCGTCCACTAAATCTATGGCTTTTTCAAAACCTTTGAAATCTATCACTGCAAAGTAAGGGATAGAGAGACCAGAAATTTTTTCCACTGCTTGACGGGTAACTTTCCCTGCTTCGTCAAAACTTTTATTGTTTTCGTACCCTTCAGCAAAAGCCGCATTTATTTTTCGCCATCCGTATTCAGGCCCAAGATCTGCCAGATAGTCTCTTGGCAAAGAAATCATTGTTACACGCTTGTCGTCCGGTCGTATTTGCGCCACGATTATGCTGTCTGTCAGAAATGGTCCGTCGTGGCCTTCACCTCCCATCCCTAATAGCAGGATGTTTATCTGGCCTTCTTTTTCGCCTTGTAATTTCGTCCCGCCAAACAGACCGGTGACTTGTCCAAACAAAGAATTCTTTTCACCAACAAAAATTTTACCAGTTAAGTCAGAGGCTCGAATTAAAACAAAAGTACCCAGCCCTACTATAATTACCCCAATAACGATTAAAATACCCTTGAGCAAAGGGTGTTTTTTGGGAGGAAGTTTGAAGCCGTGGCTGTTGTTGTTTCCACTGTCGTGGGATTGAGTTGGAGGAGTTCCGTTATATACGTTTATAGTAGGTTTCATCTGTAGTTTTCTGTAAAATACTCAAGCATTATAGCCGAAAAACACCTATCTTGCCAACTTTGCTTTACTGGTGTTATAGTTGGAATGTTATTTATAAATTTTTCAAAATTTTAAGAAAGGCGCCCATGTTAGAAGAAAACAAAAATACAGAAGATCAAGCACAAGAAGTTTTGGAGGAAGAACAGCCGTCGGTCAGAAACTTTGTTTCTGATCTTGCTAAAGTAATAGTCGTAGCTGTTATAGCTATGTTGTTGTTCCGTTACTTTATTGCCGAACCGTTTATCGTTTCCGGTTCATCTATGGTGCCGACTTATGAAAATAGACAATACTTAGTCATCAACAAAGTCGGGTATAGGTTTGGAGAGCCGGAACGGGGTGATGTAATTGTGTTTAAGTTTCCTCAAAATACTAAAGAATATTTTATTAAGCGCATAATTGGATTGCCGAACGAAAAAATTAGGGTAGAGAATGGACACGTAGTAATTTTCAATAAGGAGAATCCTAGCGGAAAAATTTTAGACGAGCCATACTTGGTAGACCAAAATGGAACTTTTGGAGAGACCAATACAACAGTAAGCTTGGGTTCCACAGAATATTATGTACTAGGAGACAACAGAGACCAATCCAGCGATTCTCGTAGATGGGGTGTGCTTCCGAAAGAGGACATCGTTGGAAAAGTTTTGGTTCGTGTTTTTCCGCCTTCGGAATTTAAGTTTATTACCGATCCAGTTTACAAATTTTAATTAGGCTAATTTAACAGGCTAATTTTGAAAAAAACTTCATCAACAAAAACCCAGCCCATTGGAGGCGCTAAGGATGTAATATCTCAAAGCGACCCAGTGTGGAATTTAATTCTAAAGAGCTTCAATAAAATAGGGCAGGTCTACGGCTTTTTACGCGTGGAAACACCAATACTGGAAAGCAGTCAGCTTTACCAAAATTATGCAAAAGATGTTGCTGACCAGCACATGGAAGCAGTTTCATTTGAGCTCGGCGGTCAAAATTACAGCGTTAGACCATCATTGTTGCCTTCCGTGCTTAGGGCATATTCGCAGATGAAGCATGACGAGCAGGAACCTTTGTCAAAATGGCTGTATTTGGGAAATGTAATTAAGAGGGATTCAGGTAGAGGATGGGTTTCTGACTATGAATTCGGATTTGAAACTTTGGGAGGGTTTAGTCATTTGACCGAAGCCCAGACCATTGCAGCAAGTTGGCAAATGGTACAAGAGTTGGGGTTGACAGAAGCGGTTATAGAGGTAAATACAATAGGAGACCTCGATTGCCAGCGCGCTTATGAAAGCGTACTCAAATCTTATCTTAAAGACAACGAGCTGGATCTGTGCGAAAGTTGTTCTCAGTATCTTAAAACAAGACCATTTAACATACTTAGGTGTGAGAATGCAGAGTGCCAGGAAGTGATTTCTGCTGCTCCGACAATTCTAGATTTTTTGGATGAGGCCAGTCATAAACATTTTACAAATATTTTGGAAGCCTTAGACGAACTGCAAATTCCATATCAACTTAATCCATTGTTGGTTGGGCATGAGGGTTCTAGTAAAACCAATGTCATTATCAAATACAAGGGCTCTAAAGAAACTGTGGTCTTGGGAGAAGCAGGGTATCATGATGCGTTGCTAAAAAATGTGGGAGGCAAAGGTTTGTCCGGCTTTGGATTTACGGGCAATTTTTCTTCTTTGAGAAGAGCAATTGAACTGGCTCATATTGAAATTGGCCAAGAGATTAAAACAGAAGTATTTTTAGTACCTTTGGGTGAATTAGCAGCAAAGAAAAGTTTGCGGTTGTTTAAAGATTTAACTGCAGAAGATGTTTTGGTTTATGACCATTTCGGTGCAGCAGGGGTGAAAAACCAACTAAAACAAGCTGAAGCCTCAAAGTCACCAATTGCCTTAATAATGGGGCAAAAAGAAGCCATGGATGAAATGGTTATTTTGCGGGATGTAAAAAGTGGTATGCAGGAACTGTTTTCATATGACAAAATAGTAGTGGAGGTAAAAAAGCGCCTTGGTCGCTAGTTGTAAACGATTTGACCAAACAGCCAAAATCTTTTATAGTAAATGGAGAAATGAGGTGAATTTAATGGTAGAAGTTAAGAAAAAAGATAACGAATCATTTGAAAACCTACTTCGTCGCTTTCAACGGAAGATCCAACAAAGCGGCGTTTTAGTTCGTGCTCGTAAAACTCGTTTTTTTGAGCCTGCGAAAAGCCGTAACCTGCAACGCAGTGCTGCGCAGCGCCGTTCGGTGATGCGCGTTGCTCGAGAAGAAATGAAAAAGTTGGGCAAACCTGTTAAAACCAATTCTAAATTCCGTAGATAACTCATAGTATTTAATGGCTACATTAGCTGAAATTGAATCAGATGTTCATGCAGCTCTTAAGTCGCGCGATACAGTTGCGGCAGACACTTTGCGTGGTTTGAAAACGCGGGTGCAGAATGAACAAATTGCTCAAGGACATGAGCTTTCTGAAGATGAAATAATGGCTTTGGTTTTTTCAGAAGTTAAACGACGTAAAGAAGCTGCCATTGCTTTTACAGAGGGCGGTCGTGCTGAATTGGCTGAAAAAGAGTTGGCCGAAGCACAGATCTTGCAAAAATATCTACCTGCACAAGCAGATGAATCAGAAATCAGGAAAACTGCTCAGCAAATGGCTCAAGAGTCAGGTTGGAGCACAAAAAAAGATTTTGGTCCTGCAATGGCTGCCTTAAAAGCAAAATATGGCGCTAGTGCTGACAGCTCGGTTCTTGCCAAAGTTTTGCAGGAAATACTAAGTTAAAATTTAAAGATCGCAAATCCTAAAATCAAATGGCAAAAGAAAATTACATCGTAGGTCTAGATATCGGAACCCAAAACATTCGCGTTGTTCAAGCTAAAGTTGAAGAAGACGGTTCTTTGAATGTGATTGGTGCTGCTACGGTACATGCCGCAGGAATGCGAAAAGGTGTAATTGTAGATATTGAAGAGGCCGTATCTTCCATTACAGCCGCTTTAGAGAAAGTAGAACGCATGACCGGGGTTCCTGTTGCCCGGGCCAATGTTTCTGTTGGCGGGAACCATGTTGCATGCTTAGACTCCAAAGGTGTAATTGCAGTTTCCCGCGCCGATGGTGAGATCACTGAAAACGACGTGGTCCGAGTGATAGATGCTTCCGAAGCAATATCTATTCCTGCTAACAGGGAAGTGCTTCATGTTATTCCTAAAACTTTTACTTTGGACGGACAGATTGGGATTAAGGATCCAATTGGCATGACAGGAATTCGTCTTGAGGTTGAAACTGTGATAATCCACGGAGCTTTACCATTTTTGAAAAATTTAAACAAAACTATTTTGCAAACAGGGCTGGAAGTTGATCAGTTAGTATTGTCTTCTTTGGCAGCAGCTCAATCGGCTTTGAACAAGAGACAGAAAGAACTTGGAGTAGCACTCATAGACTTTGGGGCTGGGACTACCAGCGTAGCAATTTACGAAGAAAATAATTTACTTCACACAGCCGTTTTGCCGATCGGTTCAATGCATATTACCAACGATATTGCTATCGGGCTGCGTTGTAAAATTGAAACTGCCGAAAAAGTAAAATTAATGTACGGTACAGCAGATATGTCAGAAGTGGATAGGCACGAACAAATTGAAATGTCAGAAATGGATCCGGAAGAAGAAGAAAGAGTTCCACGCACCATGGTGGCAGAAATTATTGAAGCACGTTTGGAAGAAATTTTTGAACTTATTAATAAAGAGTTGAAAAAAATTAATCGCGACGGAAAATTGCCTGCCGGTGTGGTTTTGACCGGCGGCGGTAGCGAACTGCCGGGACTAGCCGACTATGCGAAAAAGCATTTGCGTTTGCCGGTACAAATTGGGCGTCCTCAAGAGCTGAAAAGCATCATCGACCAGGTTGATGAACCTGCTTTTGCGACCGTCACAGGCCTAGCTCTATGGGGCAGTAGATATTCTGACAGTTTTGGTCTTGGAGGCGGAATTGGCGCTAATTTAAGCGGTTTTGTGGGTAGGTTGCTGGAAAACAAAAACGTGATAAAATTAAAGAAATTGTTTAAATCCTTTTTACCGTAATATGAAGAAAAACACTACTATGGAAGTGAAACCTAAAATTGAAACTTTCGCCCGCATCAAAGTTCTAGGCATCGGCGGATCCGGAACCAACGTTGTAAACCGTATGACCCAAATGGGAATTAAAGGCGTTGAGTTTATTTCCGTTAATACCGACGCCCAGGCTTTGCACAACAATGCAGCTGACAAAAAAGTCCATATTGGAAAAACTGTCACCAAAGGTTTAGGTTCGGGAATGAACCCTGAACTTGGACGCCAAGCTGCGGAAGAATCACAAGAAGATATTGAAGACGTCATTACTAATGCCGACATGGTTTTCATCACTTGCGGTCTTGGCGGGGGAACTGGAACAGGTGCTGCTCCAATCGTTGCAGAGCTGGCAAAGAATCGGGGAATTCTCACCATTGCCGTTGTGACCAAGCCATTTACTTTTGAAGGTAGCAAGCGACGAGAAGTTGCCGACGCCGGTTACGATAACTTGAAAGATAAAGTTGATGCAATTATTTCCATACACAACGACCGTATTCTACAAATTATAGACAAGAAAACTTCTTTACTGGATGCGTTTAAAACTGTTGATGAAGTGGTTCGCCAAGGTATTTCTGGAATTTCCGACCTCATTACAACCCACGGTATTGTAAATGCCGACTTTGCTGATATTCGCACTATTATGCAAGATGCCGGTACCGCCCTGATGGGTATTGGCCGTGCTGGCGGTGAAAACCGTGCTGCAGAAGCTGCCAAGGCTGCCATTAACTCTCCTTTGTTGGAAATGACCATAGATGGAGCTAAAGGCGTACTGTTTAACATTACTGGTGGACAAGAGCTTGGCATGTTTGAAATTGATGAAGCTGCCAAAGTTATTACCAAGAGTATTGACCCTGACGCAAAAGTTAAGTTTGGCGCTGTAATTGATGAATCTATGGGAGATGAAATTCGCGTAACCGTAATTGCTACAGGTTTCGATGAAGGCAATCGCCGTCCTACTCCGTCGCATTTTGCGGCAATTGAAGAAACTCCTTTGCCAACAGCTCCCACCCCAGTTGAGCCGCCAAAAGTAGAAGTGCGTAAACCTTTGTTTACTCCTAAGCCTATGGAAGCTGTACAAGCCCGTCCGGTAGAACCAGACGATAATGACGAGCTGGATATCCCGGCCTTTATTCGAAAGAAAATGAAGTAAGATTTAAAGTCGCCCCAACGGGCGATTTTTAATTTGTATGGATTTTAGTTATTATTAAAATAATTAAGTTGATTTATGTATATCAAAACCTTCAAACAACTCAATAATAAAAGTGTGTCTGAAGCTGGAGGTAAAGGAGCTTCTTTGGGAGAAATGACCAATGCTAAAATTCCCGTACCTCCTGGGTTTGTGGTGTTAGCCTCAGCTTTTGATAGATTCCTACAAGAAACAGATTTAGATGCAGAGATAGAAAGCATTTTAAAAAAAGTGAAGCACAAAGATATTAATTCAGTAGACAAAGCTTCTGCAGAAATTCGCAGTTTAATTGGCGGGGCTAGCATGCCCAAAGATCTAGAGCAAGACATAGCCAAGCACCACAAAGTTTTGAAAGCCAAGTTTGTAGCTGTTCGGTCTTCGGCTACTGCAGAAGATTCCAAAACCGCTTCTTGGGCAGGGGAGTTGGATACTTATTTAAATGTTACAGAGAAAAATGTTTCGAAAATGGTCAAGGAATGTTGGTCGTCTTTGTTTACTCCGCGGGCCATTTTTTACCGGTTTGAAAAAAAGTTGCACAAGCAAGCTGTGTCTGTGGCTGTGGTGGTACAAAGCATGGTCCAGTCGGAAGTTTCGGGCATCTCTTTTACTGTTCACCCGGTAACAAAAGATAGAAACCAAATGGTCATAGAAGCCGGGTTTGGTTTAGGGGAAGCTATTGTGTCAGGCTCGGTTACCCCAGACACCTATATAGTTCATAAGGATGATTTTTCTTTGTTAGATATTAATGTGTCAGAACAAACTTTTGCTATTGTTAAAAGTGGAACCAAGAACTTGCACAAGAAACTTTCATTCAAAGAAGGTGGTAAACAGAAACTGTCAGGCAAGCAAATAGTAGAACTAGCTAAAATTTGCAAAAATATAGAAAAGCACTATAAACACCCCTGCGATATTGAGTGGGCTTATGCCGGCAAAAAGTTTTACATTACCCAAAGTAGACCAATTACAACTTTGTAAATATGGTAAAAGATATAGATAATAAAAGAAAGTGGTTTATTGTCGAAACAATTCCCCAAAATACTCAGTTTATGATGAGTATTAATTTACAGTTTATGGTTCAAGAATACCCAAGGGTTGGTTTGGGTGACAAGGTAAAGCAATATTTTACTTGGTTCGAGAAGGATTTAAGCAAAATGTGCTATGTTAGGGAAGAATTTGATGGACAGTCTGAATATCTGGCTCAAAAAATGTTAACAGATCCCCAATGGGCTTTAACAGTAATTAAAGATATTGAATATTACACTAAAAATTTATTTGTTGAATGTAAAAAACTATACAAAAAAAAATTCCAATCGATGACAAACTATCAATTGGCGAATGCATTCCGTGCTCCATTGCATTGGCATAGAATCGCACAAGGGTATGGGACTTCTGTATCATTCTATGCCGATGCTCATAAAGAAAGAGTAACTAAGGGAATTTATGATGTAATTGCTCATAGAATAAAATTTCAAAATTTGAATTTAATACCATCGGTAGTTTTTAGTGATTTATCTACTCCACCACCAAGCAAAAAAAGCATTTTAAAAAAAGAAGAAATAGGATTATTAAACATAATCATTAACAAAGGCACGTACAAACAATTAGTCAATCACGCCAAGAAATATGAATGGATTAACTATCAATATAAAGGCCCAGCGTTCAGTTTAGATTATTTTTTAGATAGAGCCAAAGCCTTACGCAACGGGAAAAAAAGTGCAAATACTTTGTTAAAGGAGTTTAAACAAAATGATTACGATTTGGTTAAAAGGCAAAAGCAATTATTCCATAATTTAAATTTTACTAAGCAGGAAAAACTTCTTATTAAAATGGCTCAAGAATTGGTGTACATTAAAGATTACAGAAAAGAAGGGGTTTATTATGCAATGTATTGTTATGAACCGCTTTTTAAAGAAATAGGTAGAAGGTATAGTATGAGTTTAGATCAGGTAAGAGCCATGAATTGGTGGGAAATATTCGATTTATTAGAAAACCATAATAGGGTTAATATAGAGCATTTAAATGGAAGGTTAAAGCAATCAATTGGATATGTTACTAAAACAAGATATATTTATTATGTAGGAGAGAGAGTTAAAAGATTTCTTGATAAGATACAATTTGAGTCTAAAAAGAAAACGGCCGCTAGAGAATTTATGGGTACCTGTGCTTTTCCAGGACAGGTGCGAGGGGTAGTTAAAATTGTTAATATTCCCGAGGATATGGAAAAGATGAAAAAAGGAGATATATTAGTATCTCATAATACCAATCCTAACTTAGTACCTGCCATGAAAATGTCTGCTGCCATGATTTCTGCTGCCGGTGGCCTAACTTGCCACACTGCTATAGTAGCCAGGGAACTGAGAATTCCCACAATAGTCGGGGTAGAGAAAATCGATGAAATATTAAAGGACGGCGATGTAATAGAAGTTGATGCAGCTGAAGGGATAATTAAAAAATTAACAAAATGATCATGAAAGCAAAATATTTATATGAAAAAGATGAGTGGATTATCGCCGAAGATATTCCTGACATAGATTTTCAATTTTCGCAGATCTGGTTATCTTCTTTTGTTAATGATTTAAGTAAAGCCTGCGGTAGAAATTACAAAAAAATACTGTCAGTGTATAAAGGTTTAAATTTGAAGTTTTACTACGGTCGCCAAGATGCTGATGATTTTGCAAAATACCTACTGAAGAAAATAATTACCACACCTGCGTTTGGTTTTCGTGTAAATAACAACATACGCAAATACTCAGATTTACTCAAGAAAAAAAGCAAACAGCTAGACCCTACGAAACTAAGTAAATATAGCAATAGAGAATTAGCTAAACTATATATGGATTTGGACGACCTTCATACCACCCTATACACTTGGGGTTGGTTGCCAAACGCAGTAGATATGTTTTACGGCAATTTTACCAACTATCTAAAATCCATTTTGCGTTTGCAAGTCGATGAGGATATGGTTAATTCAACCTTGGTAACCTTGAGCACTTATCCGGAAAAAAGCATTGTTCAACAAGAACACGAATCTTTTCTTAGTCTGGTGTCATTGAAAAGCAAAAAAGCCAAATTAGAACAAGCATTAGAGATACATCTCAAAAAATATTTTTATTTGAAATATTTGTGGATAGGTAAAGATGGAGTTTACGATAAACGCTATTACTTGGATGAAATCAGAAAGTTTAAGGATAATCCTGTAGCTTTATTAAAAAAAGAAAGTCAAATTTTTAATAGCACCATCAAACAACGCGCCCATCTATTTAAAAAGTTAAAATTATCAAAAAAACAAATTGATATTTTTAATATTTATGCTGAATTTGCGGTAACCAAGTTATATCGTAGAGATGCGCAAATATTTTGGTCTTATCAAATGCAGTTTATGTTTGGTGAATTGGCAAAACGTTTGAACATAACTCCAACCATGGCAAGGTTTATGTTTCCTAAGGAGGTTCGGCAATCTTTGTTAAAAGGTGTTTCTGCAACGTTAAAATCAGAATTAAAACAAAGAATAAAATATTGTGTTTACTATGCTAACAAAGGTACTGACTTGCTGTATCTTGGGTCTAGTGCCAAAAAAATTGAAAAGAGAGCCATAAAGAAAGAAAAAGTAAAGGATGTAAACGAAATAAATGGAGAAACGGCTTGCGTGGGCAAAGCAAAAGGTGTGGTTCGGATAATCAACTCTGCCTCTGACATGAAGAAAATGAAAAAAGGAGATATTTTAGTTAGCATCGCAACTAATCCAGACATCGTACCAGCTATGAAGAAAGCAGCTGCCATTGTCACGGAACAAGGTGGAATTACTTCCCATGCGGCTATAGTATCGAGAGAATTAAGAACCCCATGTGTTATTGGCACAAAAATAGCAACCCAAGTTTTAAAGGATGGCGACTTAGTGGAAGTGGACGCCAACAGAGGTACGGTAAAAAAAATTAAATAGTTTAACTCCCCCAAGTGGGGGAGTTTTTTTGATATAATATCGCTATGATCATTCATGAAAATAGGGTATTAAAGCTCAATAAACCAGAGTACCAAAGTGGTCCGGTACTGTACTGGATGAATCGCGATATTCGAGCTGAGGATAACTGGGCTCTTGTATATGCCCAGAATTTAGCCATAGAACACAAAGTTCCTCTATTAGTTGTATATAATTTGGCTCCTGGCTTTCTGGGAGGAGGATTACGCCAGCATCTTTTTAAATTGGGTGCTCTGAAAAGTGTTTCTACTGAACTGAATAAAAAGCAAATACCTTTCTTTTTGGTAAGCGGCAATAGTACCGAAAAAGACATAGTTAAATTTACTAAGAAATATAAGGCAGGGGCTTTGGTGACAGATTTTTCCCCTTTGCATTTGCCAAGAAAATGGGTTGACTATGTAAGGAAAAACGTTGTCATTCCAATGTATGGAGTGGATGCACATAATATTGTTCCGTGCTGGATTGCTTCAAAAAAACAAGAGTTTGGCGCTTATACTTTGCGCCCTAAGTTGCATAGACTACTACCAGAGTATTTAACTGCAATCCCAAAGCTTAAAAAACATTCCTATATTTATTCAGGTGCAGTTCCAAAAATAAATTGGTCTATGTTGGCAAAAGACAAGTCCGTAGATTCTAAAGTAAAGCCTGTGAACTGGATAAAACCAGACCACAAAACCGCTCATACTTTTTTGCAATCTTTTTTACACAAAGGACTGTCCTCCTATGGAGACCAGCGCAATGACCCAAATGCCAATGCCCAGTCTGGGTTGTCGCCATACCTGCATTATGGAATACTAAGTCCACAACGAATTGCTTTTGAAGTAGTACAGTATGTCGGACAACCGGTCGAAGAATTGTTAAGTAATGCAAAAAATAAAGCTAGAGTCGATTTAAATAAGTCATTATCTATTTCAGACCATGCTGCCGCTTTTCTAGAAGAGCTAATAGTACGCAGGGAACTATCCGATAATTTTTGTTTTTATAATCGCGACTACGACAACGTGCATGGTTTTCCGGACTGGGCTAAGAAAACTCATGCCAGGCACGCCAGCGATCCCAGAGAATATATCTACACGAAAAAAGAGTTTGAGCAGGGAAAGACCCATGAAGATTTATGGAATGCGGCACAACTAGAAATGGTTAACACAGGCAAGATGCACGGCTATTTACGGATGTATTGGGCTAAGAAAATCCTTGAGTGGACCAA
The DNA here is from genome assembly GCA_964532005.1 of uncultured Candidatus Saccharibacteria bacterium. Classification (GTDB taxonomy): domain Bacteria; phylum Patescibacteriota; class Doudnabacteria; order UBA920; family UBA920; genus CAYQEU01. Next base: position 27,882 of record CAZHER010000007.1, on the reverse strand, counting down.
GACCCCGGAAGATGCCATGGAAATTGCTATTTATTTGAATGATAAGTATGAGCTAGATGGCCGAGACCCAAACGGCTATGCCGGCATTGCTTGGTCTATTGGGGGAGTGCACGATCGGGCTTGGTTTGAACGTTCTATTTTCGGACAAATTCGGTACATGAATGCCAATGGCTGTAACTCAAAGTTCAATACCAAAGCTTATATCAAAAAATGGCTTGGCTAATTTTAGATTTTTGTGGATAACCCAGCTCTAAAATTACCCTGAAAACAAAATTCCTCACAAATAAGAGGCATTGACGAAACACTAGATATAGTATATAATAAGAGAGTGAGATACTAGATATAGTATTTTTACAGGTTAGGCCTCCGCAGGCAAAGAAACAAAAACAAACCCCCAAAATCCTAAGAGATTCCATAGGTTTTCAATAATTTTCGATAAAGTAAGTAATTATCGCCTTATTTAATGCGCTGTCCAAATTGCCAAAATTCAGATACTAAAGTGCTAGACTCCAGGCCGGTTGAGGAGGGAACAGCTATTCGGAGAAGAAGAGAATGCGATAAATGCAGCTTTAGATTTTCAACTTACGAAGAAATTGAAATTCTCGATTTGGTTGTCATAAAGCATGACGGCAGTAGGCAGGCCTATTCGAGGGAGAAGTTGGAGCGGGGAATACAAAGAGCTTTTGAGAAAAGAGAGCATACTGACCAGACATTCAGAAAAATTATTTCCGCAGTAGAACAGGACATTCAGAAAAAAGCAAGTGGCGGAGAAATAGAAAGTGCAGATATTGGGGAGTTTGTAATGAAACAAATCAAAAAGATAGATAAAGTCGCTTATATCCGGTTCGCCAGCGTCTACCGACAGTTCGAAGATGTTGATGAGTTTAAAAAAGCTCTCCAAAAATTATAAGAAATCAAATAACAATAATAAATTAATTAAAAATTAAACAACAATGTCGCAAATCCACGAAAACCTACAAACCCGCAGCAAGAACGCTCTTTCTGAATTGGGAGAAAAAATCTTTTTAGACCGCTATGCTATTAAAGACGGCAAGAAAGAAACTTTGGCAGTAGGAGATACTGTGGTCGTTTGTGTAAACCTTAAAACCGGTCAGCGTGAAATTGGTACAGTGGAATCGATCAACGATCAAACCAAAGAAGTCCAGGTCAAGCTGCGCGACGGCATGATTGAAACTCGGACAATAGAGAATGTGGACAAGCCTTTGGAAACAGTTCCAGAACAAATGTTTGAACGCATTGCTAAACATATTGCCAGTGTAGAGAAGACCGAGGAAAAAAAAGCAGAGTGGGAAGAAAAATTCCGCGCTGTAATGGATGACTGGAAATATGTTCCCGGGGGACGAATTTATACCGGAGCTGGAACCGGACAAAACTTAACTTTTTATAACTGCTATGTTATCCCTTCACCAAAAGACAGCCGTGGTGGAATTATCAATACTTTGAGCCAGATGGCCGAAATCATGTCTCGCGGCGGCGGAGTCGGTATTAATGTTTCATCACTGCGGCCCCGATACGCTTACGTTAAAGGTGTGAACGGCAGGTCTAGCGGTTCGGTATCCTGGGCTTCGTTATATTCTTTTGTAACAGGGCTTATTGAACAAGGTGGTAGCCGCCGCGGTGCTTTGATGCTTATCTTAAATGTTTGGCACCCAGATGTAGTTGATTTTATTAATGCCAAAAAAGAAGCTGGCAAAATTACCAATGCTAATATTTCTGTTGGTGTTACCGACGACTTCATGGAAGCGGTAAAAAACGACACAGCTTGGGATTTGGTTTTCCCAGACACTTCCGACCCACTCTATTCGGAACATTGGAATGGCGATTTAAAAGCGTGGCGCGCTTTGGGAGGTAATGTTATTACTCATAAAACAATGCCTGCCCGTGATATTTGGGATAATATAATTTCTTCGGCATGGTCCAGCGCTGAACCAGGCGTGTACTTTATCGACCGCGCAAACCATTATTCCAATTCCGGCTACTATGCCCAGCTTCAATGTACCAACCCTTGCGGCGAACAGCCTTTGCCAGCTTGGGGAGTTTGTAATTTGGGTCATGTCAACTTGGCTCGTCATTTGAATTCTGAAGGGAATGACGTTGATTGGAACAGTTTGAAAACCACAGTCCAGCACGCAGTTCGTTTTCAAGACAATGTCATAGACGCCACTCCATACTTTTTCGAAGAGAACCGCACCCAACAAATGAGCGAGCGCCGTATTGGCATGGGAACTATAGGTTTAGCCGAAATGCTGATTCGTCTCGGCATTCGTTACGGCAGTGAAGAAGCAGTAGATTTTATCGATAAGCTTTACCAGTTTATTGCAGTCACAGCTTATGAAACCTCAGTTGAGCTGGCTCGGGAAAAGGGAGCTTTCCCTCGCTTTGAAGCAGAAAAGTTTTTGCAGTCCGGGTTTATGCAAAACATGCCGGAATATATTCAAAACTTGGTTCATCAGTACGGAATTCGCAACGTTACCATTTTGACCCAAGCTCCAACCGGAACTGTTGGGACAATGGTTGGAACTTCCACCGGCATCGAACCATTTTTCTCCTGGACCTATTTTAGAAAGAGTCGATTGGGCGTACATCAAGAGCATATCAAACTGGCCAAAGATTGGTTGGATGCAAATCCAGGGCAAGAACTCCCAAACTATTTTGCTACTGCTATGGAGCTTCAGCCAGAAGAGCACGTTCGGGTTCAAGCGGCTGTGCAAAGATGGATGGATAGTGCAATTTCCAAAACCTGCAATGCCCCAGAAGACTACACAATTGAACAAACCAAAAAGCTCTACGAGTTAATGTATGATTTGGGTTGCAAAGGCGGAACTATTTACCGAGACGGATCTCGCGACGAACAAGTCCTGGCTGTGGATTCGAGCAAGTTGGGGAAGGATGCCGCAGACCAAGTAGCCAAACAAGAAACAGGTCAATCTGAAAAAGTTTCCGAAGTTCAGGAAGTAATGTCTGTTGCCGGCGGAAATATCCAATTTAAGATCGCTCCTCGCGAACGCACTCCTGTTATGCAAGGTATGACTTATCAAATGAAAACCGCTTACGGTAATCTTTATGTAACAATCAATGAAGACAATACAGGACCGTTCGAAGTATTTGCTTCTTTAGGTAAATCCGGCGGGTTCTTTGGGGCACAAACCGAAGCAATCACTCGTCTGATTTCTTTGGCTCTCCGATCCAACGTTGCCATAGAGGAGATTATTGACCAAGTTAAGGGTATTCGGGGACCGGACGTATCTTTTGCAGACGGGCAAGCAGTGTACTCCTTGCCAGATGCAATAGGAAAAATTTTGGATAAGCATATTAAAAGGAATGACCAGTTGGAGCTTGCTTTGGAACCTGGAATAAAAAATGCAGATCAGGCTATATCTCAGCCAAAAGTAGAGAACCAACCCATTGCTCCTTCGGTATCCGATCCTGTTATGGAGACTATAAAAGAAACTATTACGACTGAATCCACCAGTACAGAACTTGTTTATAAAAAAGCAGCCAAGGTTTCAATAGCTAACCTAGGGAATGCGCCAGTATGCGCAACTTGCGGAGGAATGTTGGTCATGGCTGAAGGATGCATGAAGTGTGAAAGCTGCGGTTATAGTAAGTGTGGCTAATACAAAGTCAATGCCCTTTGCCAAAAAGAAAAAGAATGTAGAAATTACCCAAAAGGGTTTGGTCTTGTGTAATATTGGTGCCGGCAAGGGTAAGACCACGGCTGCCATAGGTTCAGCAGTTCGAGCATCCGGTGCCGGGTTGAACGTATTTATTTTACAATTTGTGAAGGCGACCAAGCCTAAAGAGGGTGAGAGACTTGAATCTGGCGAGTGGCCCGTTTCCAGCGAAATAGAATTTTTCAACGCAATTAAGCCACCACGTGGTATGGGAAGAATTGACTGCGAACAAGTCGGTGCTGGTTTTGTGGGTATTCTTGGTGATCGTAAAGAGAAAGACCAGCACATACGTGAAGCTTTGCGTGGCTTGGAAATGGCGCGTAAGGTCTTGGCCTCTCAGGAGTATGAATTTATCATATTAGATGAAATTCTTTCAGCGGTAGATTTAGGCTTGCTCACCGAACAGGATATCATAGACTTGATAAATGCCAAGCCGCCTGATACTCATATTATGATGACTGGACATGAAAAGTATCCGAAGATTTTCAAACTGTGTGACACAGTGACTGAAATGAAAATGGTTAAGCATGCTTATTATGAAGGTGTTCTTGCCCAGTTCGGCGTAGATTTTTAGAGCTTGAAATCCTCTCCGCTTAGTGGCATATTATAAGAACACGGACATCTTCCAATTTAGGAAGTGTTGAGTGCCCTGGTTTGTTTAGTTTTTTTAGGAGGATTGTATTATGCCGAAAGGTGAACCGAAGTTCAGCCTGAAGCCAGGCTCGGAAATCGTCTTGGTGGTATGTGAAGACGATAGAATCGAAATGGAAAATGAGACCTATCTCAATATTCGTGTTGAGGTCATTCCCAAATCCAAACCCCTGCGCCGGGGGATAATTGGCAAAAGCGGCGTACTTTTTATTTTGGCTGCTAATCTGTGCGGTGATCAGCAGCAAGAATTGATCAAACGCGCCGTTCGCCGCTGTTACGCGATTTTCATAGCTCACACCCATGATGAGTTTTATGAAGTTTTTCAAGCCAATCTGATGCACGCGCTCAGAAATACCAACCAACTGGTTATCAACTTCAATCCCGAGAAGAAGAATATCAGACTACAGCATGGGTTTGTCCAATTCGCCCCATCCGACCTAACCGGTCAAGGACGGGCAAATGCTTACGGAAACCGCAACGGTCGTCCTGACAGCGAGAGAAGCTTAGGCTATTTAATGGAAGAGTTGGTGGCATTGGACGATTACGATCTGCCTTCGCTTCTGATCGTTGAAAAATACCGAAAGCGCATCAACGAGTCTTTTGATCTTGGCAACGATGTGACCATGGCTGCAGCCTGGCGCGCTCGTCGCGGGATCGTGCTTCCGGTTCGCCGTAATCTTGCGATGTATGAGCTGGTGCTGTTCTTGATGAGACAAAAGGGGATTGCCGCCCGAGATCAGCATGAAGTCGCCGAAATTCTGTATGACGAAGTGCATCGGTTCTATCCCAAGCGCAAGAACAAGACCAGTTTTCTGTCATCTTTAGCAACCTGTGTCGGATATGTGTATCTACACAATTCCGACCTGCGGATGAAGATCGCAGCTTAACTGCTCGGTCATTGCCAAGAAAGCACAGACGTCTTTTCCGAGTCGCCAGTGCTTTTTTGTTTGGCAAAATAAAACAACGCCCCGAACAAAGGGAAAAATTATCATTCTTATAATTATAGCATAAAAATAGCCTTTTGTCAATAATATTAGCAAAAACTCTCTTATTTAAAGCCAATTTTTACTTGACTTTTGGGTTAAAATAATGTAAAATGAATATATTATGAAAAAAGTTATATTTTTCAGCGAAAAGCATCATCACCCTCTTTGTTAAGAGGTTGTTTATGTTAGAATTGGCAAAATAGCCATTTATGACAGCCTCTGGGCTGTTTTTTGTTTTTTAGAAACTGCCCGAAACATAAATTTAAAAGTAATTAAATAGTGCTACAATTATAGAAAGGAAAAATATGAATAAAATAATTGAACCGCGTTTGCTCAAAGGCTTCCGCGACTATAATCCAACAGAACAATCGGCTCGTCAGGAAATGTTCCGGAGAATTCAAACCGTATTTGAAAGGTTCGGCTTTGCCCCATTGTCCACCCCAGTGTTGGAATACAAAGAAATATTAATGGGAAAATACGGAGAAGATGAAAAACTCGTCTACTCTTTTAAAGACAATGGCGATCGTGATGTTGCAATGCGCTATGACTTAACTGTGCCGCTGGCTCGCTATGTTGCTCAAAATTTGAATCAGCTGACCTTACCATTTAAGCGTTATGCTATTGCGCCAGTTTGGCGTGCGGACAATCCGCAAAAAGGCAGACTGCGAGAATTTTATCAGTGCGATGTAGATGCAGTCGGGGCTGTTGGTATTACGAGCGACGCGGAAGTTGTTGCGTGTATCTGCCAAGCTTTGGAAGCGGTTGGTGTTTCAGGCTATGAGGTTCGTATAAACGATAGAAGCCTGTTTGAGTTAGTGGCCAGATCTTTTTTGGGTGATGGCAATACAGAAAAACGAGAAGACTTAGAAGTAATGCGTGCCATGGACAAAGCGGAAAAAATTGGGAAGGATGCGGTGTTGAAAATTTTGGAAGAAAAAAAAGTATCAGACGACGCTATGAATTTCGCCAAACTTTTGCTTGATTCAGGAACAGGTTATTTGGCTTTGGATAAAATTGCCGACGCTGTGCCGGATAGTGCAGACAAAGTCAGGGAGTTTAAATCCATGCTCGGGCTGATTGCCAAGCAAGGAGTCGCTGAAGATAAGCTGGTATTTTCTCCTTCAACAGTACGCGGCCTGGACTATTATACGGGAATGGTTTGTGAAATAATTCTTAAAGATAATCCTGAGTTCGGTTCTATTGCCGGCGGCGGAAGGTATGACAGTTTGCTGGAAGCTTTTTCCGCCACTAAAGTGCCGGCGGTTGGGGTCAGTATTGGGGTAGATAGATTGTTTGAAGCACTGGAAAGCATGGGGTTATTAAAGTCTTCAGGAAGCGCCAAAGCAATTATTCTGAACATGGAGGATGGTTTGGCAGGGGATTATGCAGCTTTAGCCGGTCAGCTTCGGGCTGAAGGAATAGCAACCGAAGTTTATTATAAAGCTGTTAAATTGGATAAACAATTCCAATATGCAGAAACCCGAGGAATTGAATATGCAGTTATTATGGGTTCAGAAGAAAAACAGCAGGGAATTGTACAATTGAAAAACCTGGTCAAAAGAGAACAGCAGGTGGTAAAGATTGAGGACTTAATCATATTGTTACAAAAATAGTGCTTGTAATTTAAGTTTTCTTGAACTGGCTTGTGATATGGTGGAAACATTATGTCGCCAAGCCAGTTTTTTGTATTGAACGCGCTAAGTTTTTTGACCGGCATTTTGCTGGCTTCTTTTGACCGAGGTAGTTGGTTTCCGTGGCAAATTCCACTAATGGCAGTAGCTGGTTTGGGTCTTGGATTTAGTTTGGTTTTTCTTGTAGTGGAATATGCACATTCTAAAACAAAAAGGAAAACCAGGAACATTATTTGTTGCTTTGCCGTCTTGTTTTTATGTTTGGGAATTTTTCGTTTTGAATTGTCTTTACAAACTAGTCAGTTCAGCACCATGCTTAATTCAAAAGTTGATATTGAAAGCTTGGTTATTGAAGATGCGGACGTTAGGTTAAGGAGCGCTCAGCTGACTGTTAGACCGGACGGGTATACCCAAAATGTTTTGGTGGTTGCGGAATCGGGGCGTGATATTCGCTATGGAGATAAAGTTTTATTGAGCGGTATTGTAACGGAACCGGAGAAATACGAAGGCTCTGATTTTGACTACGGTGAGTATTTGAAAATGAAAAATATATATGCGTTGATGAAAAGGCCGAAAATTATATTGATAGAACGTGGCCAGGGAAGTGTGCATAAAACCCTGTTGTTCCGGGTAAAAAATTTTTTAGTAAAAAATATCAGTCACAATATTGCAGAGCCACAAAGTTCTTTATTGATTGGAATTTTAATTGGTGCACGAAAAACTTTACCTGCGGAGGTGGTGGAACAGTTTAGCAGAACGGGCCTGAGTCATATTATCGCCGTGTCCGGATACAATATTAGCATTATTATTGTTTTTTTAGGCTTTCTGCCCAAATTTTTTGGCAGGAAAGTTGGCTTTGCCCTAACTTTATTGTTTATTGTTTCGTTTGTGGTGCTAACAGGAGCCAGTAGTTCCATAGTGCGTGCAGGAATAATGGGCTCACTTTTGTTGGTTGCCGGAATGGTAGGGCGGCCTTATGTGGTTACCCAGAGCTTGGTGGCCAGTGCCGCGATAATGGTTTTGCTTAATCCCAGAATTTTATTCTGGGACAAGGGCTTCCAGCTTTCTTTTACAGCTACGGCTGGAATTGTGTATGTGCTTCCTTATCTTGAGGTTTTATTTGAGAAGGCTCCGGACCGGCTTGGATTAAAATCTGTTTTGCTAACCACTTTTGCTGCAACATGGTTTACATGGCCTTTGCTGGTAGAAGGATTTGGGCGGGTTAGTTTGTCAGCGCCTTTGGCAAATTTATTGGTTTTACCCGCGATCCCTTGGTTAATGCTGTTTGGGTTTTGTGTGCCATTGCCTATAGTGGGTGCTGGCTTTGCTTACATTTGCAATTTAATGCTGTTATATATTCTTAAGGTAATGGCAGTTGTATCTTCGTGGAAGTGGGCGGCTTTGGATGTTTCCGAGGGGTTTCTAATATTTGTTGGGGCGCTGTCTGTAAGTTTGGCAGGATATGCGCTCATTAGATCAATTTCCGCTTTCTTGATAAGAAAGCGGGTTTCTGCTAATATTATTGGGAAATATTACTAAACAATCGCAATATGGATACTAAAAATATATTAATATTAATTGCTGTCATAGTTGTAGCAGGTCTGGCATTGTGGGGGATCTCCCGTGTGAGCAAAGCTCCAGAAAATTCAGCAAACGGAAACAACAATTCTAATATGGAAAATACCAATACGCAGTCCAATTCGGAGCAGGAACAACCAGTTAATGCCAACACCAATAGTACACAAGCCAGCGCTGACACTCAATGTGTAAATAAATTTAATCCCGAGGTTTTAAAAGAGCCAAAAGCTCCGACCGAACAGTTTGTGATTTTTACTGTCAAAGATTTTGGATCTTTCAAAGTACAGTTATATAAAAAAGACGCTCCTAAGGCTAGCGAAAACATGACTCGTCTAGTTAAGGCTGGCTATTACGATTGTTTGACCTTTCACCGTATTCTCAAAGGTTTTGTGATTCAAGCAGGGGACCCTACAGGTACCGGTAAAGGCGGAGATAGCGCTTTTGGCAAAGACTTTGCTGATGAGTTGAATCCAAATACCGACAGTTTTAAGACTGGATACGTCAAAGGCGTTTTGGCGATGGCCAATCGCGGTCCAAATACGAACAGCAGTCAATTCTTTATCACTTTGGTTGATGCCAACAGCATGCTGGCTAAAAGCTACACAATTTTTGGCAAGGTGGTCAGCGGAATTGAAGTAGTTGATAAAATTGGACTGGTAGAAGTTGAGTCAAACGATAGCGGTATGCCATTAAAAGATGTGGTTATCGAGAAAGCAGTACTAAGCGCTAATTAAATAATATTAATCAAATTCAAAATTTATGAAACATATTAAAGAGCAACAAACCTTAGTTTTAGTAAAACCAGATGGGGTTAAGCGTGGGTTAATTGGCGAAGTTGTCAAGCGCATTGAACGTCGTGGTTTAAAAATCGTAGCTTTGAAAATGGTTGCCGTAGATCGCACACATTTGGAAAAGCATTTTCCCACCGATGAGTCCTGGGTTGGAAGACTGGGTGATAAAGGATTAAAAACTTTTGCCGAGTACAATCTTGACGTGAAAGAACATATGGGTACGGATGATCGAATGGAGATTGGCAAGAAAGTTAAGGAAAGCTTGTTTGATTATATGACTTCCGGTCCAATTGTTGCTTTGGTCGTAGAAGGGTTGCATGCTATAGACATGGTGCGCAAAGTCGCAGGGCATACCTTGCCAGTATTTGCTGACATGGGCACGGTCCGCGGAGACTTTTCGGTAGACAGTCCAGCAATTGCCAATGTTGAAAATAGAGCAATCCACAATATTATGCACGCATCAGAAACTCCGGAAGAAGCTGCCAATGAGATTAAATTGTGGTTTAATAGCGACGAAATTCATTCGTATAAACGGGCAGATCAAGATATAATGTTTTAACAAAAAACGCCTTGTACAAGGCGTTTTTTTATTGTATACTGCGTTCATTCTTGCTTCAGCAGCAGATTTATTGGCACTGCTGAAAATCCAACAAGAACCGAAAGAGGGAACATGGCGAAATTAGAATTTCTTTTTATTGCTGCTTTGGTGTTTTATACCATAGCAATTTTTGCCAACTTACTGTGGCAAGATATGCGACGTTGGATGGTAGTAATTTTCGGCACTGGGCTTCTGTGTGATGCAATGGGAACCCTGTTTTTATGCTTCCTTACAGCAACAGGATGGCAGTGGACCGCCCACAGCATTTCAGGGACGCTCGCCTTGATAATAATGACTGTCCATTTTATTTGGGCGGTTGCAAGTTTTTATCAGGGGTCGTCATGGGAAGCGAAATTCCGGCACTGGTCGGTATGGGCTTGGCTGCTTTGGCTGGCGGCGTTTGTGTCCGGAATTCCCGTAGGGTTTGGAACGCAGCTACTCATCTTCTTTGGCATTTTGGTGGGTGGCGTGCTTCTTGCCGTTGTTATTCTCACCGCGTTTTTCCTAATAATGCTGTATGCATCAGCCAAAATGGGGATGGATGATTATTGAGAAATTGCACGACCAAAAACTTGTTCTAATTGCCGATCGGGTCAGTGGCGCTGTGATGACAAGCAGCGCTTTTTGTTTATACTATTTTTTTCTGAAAAAAGTTGGCAATTTCAAATCCTGCAATTTGAGCTGGTATATTCTTTGTAGCAATCCTTTATCATTCTCGTTTAGGTAGTGGCGAATTTTGCTTCTTGCAGAGCTTGTTTTAGCTGCCTCCAGCCAGTCGCGGGAAATAACTGCAGGTTTTTTTGTTTTTAGAATTTCAACCATATCTCCCTGCTTTAAGGTATCGAATATTTTACACATTTTGCCGTTGATTTTTGCCCCCATCATGTGATAGCCAAGGTCGGTGTGGACAGAGAAAGCAAAGTCAATTACACTCGCGCCGAACGGCAAATCTTTCACGTCTCCTTTTGGCGTTAGGACGAATATGCGGTCTCGGAAAAAGTCGATTTGCAGGCTCTCTATAAATTCATCTGGATTAGCAGCGGTTTCCTCCTGCCAGGATCGCAATTCTTTGATCCAGCCAGTCTGGTGACCTGGAACTGTTCGACTGGATTTATTTTTTTCCGTATAAAACCAGTGGGCGGCAACTCCGCGTTCTGCCTCTTCGTGCATTAAGTCGGTGCGAATTTGGATTTCAAAAATTTTTCCTGATGCGTCAAAAACAGTTGTGTGAAGACTTTGGTATCCGTTTGGTTTTGGAATTGCAATGTAATCCTTGACCCTCCCAGGAACAGATTTGAAGTGCTGATGTATGACTCCCAAAATAGAGTAGCAGTCGGCCACTGACCGTGTGATGATTCTAACCGCAACAATGTCATAAATTTTGGAAATATCACCTTCGTATTTTTTTAGCTTCAAATATAGTGAATATACATGTTTGACTCGTCCTTCTATCTCGCTGAATTTGATACCTGACCGTCTTAGCAGGGATGCGATTTGCTTTTGAACATCCTTAAGATTTTGTTCCCTGGTTTTTAGTTCTTGGTCCAGAAGTTGTTTGGTTTGTTCAAAGGCGTTTGGGTCTACTACAGCAAACGATTTGTCTTGGAGTTCTCCTTTCCAGCTACCGATTCCAAGGCGGCCCGCAAGTGGGCCATACATTTCTAAAGTCTCCGTAGCAACTTTAATTTGTTTTTCCGGTGGTAGGTATTCTATGGTTTCAATATTGTGCAGCCGGTCGGCAAGCTTTATCAAAATTACGCGGATGTCTTTGCTGGTCGCAATAAACATTTTACGCAAGTTTTCCAAATAAAATTCATCTTTACTGTTTCGCAGTCGAACATGGCCGAGTTTGGTTACTCCATCAACCAGACTTGCGATTTCACTGCCGAACTCTTTTTCCAGCTCTTCTGAAGTTGTTTCCGTGTCCTCGGTGATATCGTGCAGCAATGTGGCAGCAATAGTACAGGCATCCGGGAATATTCGGCCAAGTATAATAGCAGCTTTCATCGGGTGATGAATGAAATTTTCTCCGCTATTGCGTTTTTGACCCTCGTGCGCACGCGTTGCAAAATCCAAAGCTTTGGAGATTAAAGCAGCTTCAGCAGGCTTAAACTTATGCGGGATTTGAGCTAAAAAATCTTTCATAAATTTATTATATAAGATACAGCCCCAGCTGGCTATTTATGTTATTATTGACCCATGCCCGAATTACCAGAAGTAGAAACCGTGGTTCGTGAATTGAACCGTAAACTGAAAGGCCGAATAATTTTATCG
>CAZHER010000007.1:0-15668 GCA_964532005.1 uncultured Candidatus Saccharibacteria bacterium | reverse complement strand
TTTATCGGTATCAGTGCGCACCCCAAAAATTATTGCGATTGGCCCGCAAACAGTTTCCAATATTCGTAAAAAATCTCTTACTGCCGTCAGGCAGTTTGTTTCAATTTTGAAAGGTCAAAAAATTGTTTCCGTAAGGCGCCGGGCAAAAATGCTAATTTTTGATCTAACCGGACCGTATTCAATTTTAGTTCATCTAAAGATGACCGGGCAGTTTATTTTTGAAGATGAGAACTTGCGTAAAAGAAGCGGAAGTCAATACAGAATATTGAACAAACTTACCGCACCTTTGGTAAAACTCCCCGGAAAATATACACACGTAATTTTTGAATTTAAAGACGGGTCAAAATTATTTTTTAACGATCTCAGGCAATTTGGGTATTTAAAATTAATTCATGATACCGATATGGAAAAAGTAAGAGAACTTGCAACTTACGGTCCCGAGCCGCTAGACTACGATTTCACCTGCAAGGTTTTTACTGAACGCATCATGCGTCGGGCAAAAACAACGGTTAAGCAAGCCCTTTTAGACCCGTCTACAGTTGCCGGAATCGGCAATATTTATTCAGATGAAATTTTGTACCATGCCAAAGTTTTGCCTACGCGGAGAGTCGGAACTCTCAACCAAGCTGAGATTAAAGCAGTGTTTTCCCAGATTAAACCGGTGTTAAAAACCGCCATAAAATACAAAGGTTCAAGTGTGGGTGATTTTATTAGAACAGATGGCAAATGGGGGACGATGGGCAAACATCATTTTGTATATGCCCGAAAAGGTCAACCTTGCAAGGTATGTGGTACAATTATAAAAAGCGTTAAGCTAGGCGGGCGGACAAGCTGTTTTTGCCCCAAGGAGCAGAAATAATGCAGGGAACAACAACAATAGCCACTTTAGTTGGACTTGCAGTTATAGTGTTGGTGGTAGGAATAGCAATTTTTGATTTTACCGGGCAAACCTTACCAGCTTCTGTTAGTCATAACAAAATAGCATGGGGGCTTTGCAAGGAGCTTGGCGTGGTGACAAAGAATGATAATTTATTTTCAGTAAGCTGTGATTTTTATGGGCACCAGTTTTATCCGCCCATCATAGAACAATAAAATATAGTTATGGACCCAAACGAACAGCCAAAAACTGACCGCGAGTTGTTGGAAGAGATTTATGTCAATACTCGCAAAACCAAAAACTACATAATATGGCAGTTGATTATTACCGTAGCTCTAATCGTTTTGCCTATTTTGGTAATGGCTTTTGTAATACCAACGGTGCTTAGCAGTCTAGGCTCGGCGTACGGCGGAGGAGTACTGCAATGACAGATGAACGATGGGAACAATTGATAGAAAGTTTAACTGCTCAGGGCGAAATTAAGATCACTAACGAGCCTTTGTATCAGAAGACACCAGATGGGGAAGAAGAGGTGGGTGACCAAGATATAATTATTTTCAAAAAGGGCGGAATTACATTTAAAGTGGTTCGGGAAAATCGTCCCGTGGTTTTAGAAAAGAAAATGACTTACTCCCACAGACAGGGCGATACGGCTCGGACGGAATACAAGTTGTCCGATACTGAATTTAGCCACAAAGTACGTGTTTTTAAAGAAATAGATTTTGATGACTGGGAAGAGATGAGTGCAGATAACTTAGGGCTATGAGCACCACGGGACTAACAGACCGCATTTTGGCAACTTTGCGGTATTTTGATTTACAGGATTTGCCCTTAACCCAATTCGAACTTTTCAAATACTTGCTTGCCAGCCCGGAACGTATGGGTAGTGCCATTGATGATCAGTTTGAGTTAAAAGGATCTCCTGATCTAGAAGGCAGCAGATCTTTATTTGAGGTCATTCAGGCGATAGATGAGTTGGTGGAGGTTGGCAAGATAGAAACTCAAAATGGTTATTACTTTTTGCCGGGCAGGCTAAATATGGTGGGATTGAGATTGTCTAACTATGGCAATGGTATTGTCCGTGAAAAGAAAGTGCGCAGATACTTAATCCATGCTCGCAACTTGCCGTTTATACGAGGCATTGCGTTGGCAGGTTCCCAGCCATTAGGACAGCAACGCCCAGGAAGCGATATTGACCTTTTTATTATTACTGACGAAAAGTTTATGTGGACTGGTAGAACTTTTCTGACAGCATATTTTCAAATTCTTGGGAAAAGGCGCCATGGCAAAAAAATAGCCAATAGATTTTGTCTGAACCATTATCTAGCCAAAATTCGGCCGGTGGATGCGGAAAAAAACTTGTACAAAGCAATGGAATATCTAAAATTACGACCAGTCGTTTATGGACAGTCAATTCTGGGATTTCAGAAAGCGAATCAATCTTGGATTCAAGTATTTTTTCCGAACGCAAAATTTGAAGAACTGGCACAAAAAGAGCCGCAGAGCGGCGCACAAAAGTTTTTAGAAATGTTTTATATTATGCTTGGCGGCAGATTTATTGAAAGACAGTTGGGTTCATGGCAACTTCAGCGAATCCGCCAGGACAAGTTTATTTTTGTCCGCGAAGACGAATTATCGTTTCACCCAGAAAGCAAGCACGAAGCTTTACTGTCCGGGTTTTTCAAATCCCATAAACAATAGAGCTGGGTAGCGGTGAAGGTTGTACTGTAAGTTAAATTTTGTGCTGTCCTCTTTGCTTTCAAGCTCTTCAAAATGCATCAGCACAAAACCGCTTGAAATGGCATTGTTAATGTGTTCAGAAAGTTTGTAAAAATAGCTTTCCAGAATATTGTGAAAAGTATAGTTGCGGCTCTTCTTTACAAACCAGTGGTATGGCCTGACTTGTAGCGTTGGTTTTCTTCCAAGCAGCCGGTCAAAAATACTTCTCTTCCACACACCTACCGGAAAAGCAATATAGGGGTTGGCAATAGAAACCAAGAGCTTGCCTCCAGGTTTTAGTATGCGCCGCATTTCAGTAAAAGTTTTTTTCTGATCTTCAACGTCATGCGCAGCCATGCTGAAAATTATCGCATCAAATTCCGAATCAGGATAGGGGAGAGGTTGTGCTAAATCTACGTGCTGTGCTTTTAAAGTTGGGTAGGACAAGGACAGATGCTCTAAGAAATATTTAGAACCGTCGCAACTTTCAATGTTAGGGTATTCTGGCTGGAGTTTTGCAGAGAGCCACCCTGGGCCACAGGCCGCATCTAATATTTTTTGGTTTTTATTAGTTCCCAAACCATTTCTAAAAGCGCTGTATAGCACAGCTTGTTGGGTTTGTCCGGAATCGGTATTAAGGTACTCTATAAACTTTTTAGCACCCGCTTCATTGTCATAAGAATCTTTAGATCGCATGATGATTGCAGTATAACACGATAACCCTTGTTTGTTTTGTAATACAAGGGTTTTGCTTTGTCTTGACATAGCTAACTATTTTGCTAGAATAAATTAGCACTCACATTAAGGGAGTGCTAAATATTACTTGAAATTACCAATAATAATTAAGAAAGGAAAAACAGAATGCAAGTAAAACCTTTAGGAAATCGGGTTTTGGTCAAACAGCTTTCCACAGAGGAAGTGACCAAAAGCGGAATTATTCTGCCTGACACAACTGACAAAGAAAAGAAAGCTCAAGGTAAAATTGTCGCATTGGGCTCAGGAGAAGACGTAGCAGAGCTTGGTCTGAAAGTTGGCGACACAGTGGTTTTTGGCAAGTATGCCGGTGAAGAAGTGGAGGTAGAAGAAAATGGCGAGAAAGTTGAGTATAAAATTCTCTATGTGGGGGAAGATAAAGACGAAAGCGAAGTAGTCGCTGTAATTGAGTAATTATAGAAAGGAAACATATATGGCAAAAGATATTAAATTTGGATTTGCAGCAAAACAAGCAATTAAAGCTGGGGTAGACAAAGCCGCAGATGTGGTAAAAGTAACTTTGGGTCCAACCGGCAAAGCAGTCATTTTAGACCGCGGCTTTGGCAGTCCTACAATTTCCGATGACGGGGTAACCGTTGCCAAAGATATAGAATTGGAAGATAAGTTTGAAAATGTAGGAGCTTCCTTAATTCAGGAAGTTGCTAATAAAACCAACGAAGAAGCTGGAGATGGAACAACAACCGCCACTGTATTGGCACAAGCAATGATTGGCAAAGGTTTGGAAATGGTCAGCATTGAGTCTTCCCAGGCAAGCGAAATTAAGAAAGGAATGGACAAAGCTGTTGAGTTTGTGGTGCAGGAGCTGAATAAAGTTAAAAAAACTGTTGGCGAAAATGATATTGAACGAGTAGCCACCATTGCTTCTTTAGATGAGCAGGTTGGAAAAGAAATTGCCGAAGCAATGAAAGAAATTGGCCCTGATGGAGTAATTACAGTTGAAGAAGGTCAAACTATTGGCATTGAGAGGGAAGTAGTAAAAGGGATGCGCTTTGATAAAGGTTTTGTGTCGCCATATATGGTGACCAATGCAGAGCGTATGGAAGCAGTTTCAGAAGACCCTTATATTTTGATTACCGATAAAAAGATTTCTTCTGTGCAAGAAATTTTGCCGCTACTAGAAAAAATTGCTCAATCTGGTAAAAAAGATCTGGTTATCATTGCTGATGATATTGAAGGGGAGGCTTTAACAACTTTTATTCTCAATAAGCTCCGCGGAACTTTCAGTGTCCTTGCTGTTAAAGCTCCTGGCTTTGGTGATCGCAGAAAAGAGATGTTGCAAGATATTGCAGTCCTAACCGGTGGTCAAGTAATTACGGAAGATTTGGGTTTGAAGCTTGATAAAGCCGAATTGGAACAACTAGGACGTGCTCGGAAAGTTATTTCTACCAAAGAGCATACTACTGTTGTCGATGGACAAGGTGACAAAGCTGCTTTAGAAACCCGCATTAATCAAATTAAAGCTGAAATTAAAGAAGTCAGCTCAGATTTTGACAGGGAAAAACTTCAGGAACGAATGGCTCGTCTTTCCGGCGGTGTTGGTGTAATTAAAGTTGGAGCTTTCACTGAGACAGAAATGAAAGCTAAAAAGTTTAAAATTGAAGATGCTTTAAATGCTACCCGTGCTGCAATGGAAGAGGGGATTATTGCCGGTGGCGGTGCTGCATTTGCAAAAATTGCTCCTCGCTTGGAAGAATTTGGCAAGGATATGAATGTTGCCCAGCGTGCAGGAGTAAATGTAGTAAGGATTGCTTTGGAAGCCCCTCTTAGGCAAATTGCTGCAAATGCAGGAATTGAACCAACAGGAATAATTACCTATGTTCAGTCCGGAGATTTGCAATATAATGGTTACGACTTTGCCAAGTATGATTCTGGTAGTTGGGAAGCTGGAAAAGTTGAAGATATGATGCAGGCCGGAATAGTAGACCCTCTCAAGGTGTCTCGCTTGGCTTTAGAAAACGCTGTTTCTATAGCATCTACTTTAGTTACTACAGAAGCTATTGTGGTGGACAAACCGGAACCTAAGGGCGATGCTCCATCTGGTGGAGGAATGCCAGGGATGGGCGGTATGGGTGGATTTTAAATCCCTTAAATAAGGCAAAAATTAGCAAAAATAGGATAGGTACTTGACAAAAAGACGTAAATAGCGTAGAATGCGCAGTTGCGTCTTTTTTTGGCGTAATTTTTACAACCTATTTGCCGCTCTGGAAATTTACATTTATTTGCCAGCAAGCCGCAAATCTTATGCTCCTAATTTCGGTTATACGGATTGGGGGCTCTAAAAAGGCCATGCCACAGGAATAATATTCACTTAGATTTCTATGTCGCGTGGCTTTTTTTATTGACAAATAGCCTAAAATCTAGTAAAATTGTCCTATTGTCTTTAACTGATAAACTTTTACATGGGAGTTCCTAAGAAGCACAAAACCCGATCTGGGACGAAACAGCGACGCAGTCATCATGCACTTAAGCCAAAGTCTTTGGCAACTTGCAAAAACTGCGGCAATGCAACAATGCCTCATTTGCCTTGTCCAAACTGTGGTTTTTACAAAGGACGCAAAGTTACCTCGTAACGTTTGCGTTTTTTAATTTTCATTTTTTATGGCCAACAGACACTTATTGAGAACAGTTGCCATGCAGGCTCTGTTTGAATGGGATTTTAATAATAAGCAGGAAGACTTAAAATCAGTAGTGGAAAAATTGCTCGGCGAATTTGCCGGCGGGGTAGAGGACCCAGAATTCGCGGTTTCTCTGGCTTTGGGAGTTCATGACAATATTGCAGAGATAGACAAGATAATTGCAGAGACAGCTCCGGAATGGCCCATTGAACAAATTACAGTTGTTGACCGCAATGTGTTGCGGGTAGGGATTTATGAATTGATGTTTCTAAAAGATGTTCCGCCAAAAGTTGCCATTAATGAAGCAGTAGAAATGGGTAAAGTGTTTGCAGGGGGGAATTCGGGGAAGTTTGTGAACGGGGTTTTGGGAACTTTATATAAAAAAATGTCGGGCGAAGATCCCGGCCAAACAGAAAAACCGAATCCAGCTGCGGAATAATCCGCAGCTTTATTTTTATTTGAACCTTCCTATGCAATACTTTTGGCAAGGAGGGAAAGATGAAAATTTTCAATATAATTCTTGCTGGCTTA
Source organism: uncultured Candidatus Saccharibacteria bacterium (assembly GCA_964532005.1). Lineage (GTDB taxonomy): Bacteria > Patescibacteriota > Doudnabacteria > UBA920 > UBA920 > CAYQEU01. Next base: position 9,152 of record CAZHER010000007.1, on the reverse strand, counting down.
GCGCCGGCAGTATCGGTTTTTGTAATATTTGCGTTGACAGCCAATACCGCCAACGGGTTCAGTCAGATATATATATCAGGAGTGCAAACTAGTGGCGGCGCAGGTTTGGCAACTAACGATTTTATAGAACTGTTTAACCCTAACCCAGATCTAGTAAGCCTGAAAGATTATAAGCTGGTTAAGAGAACAGCGCAGTCGGTCACAGACAGCCTAATCAAGTCATGGACAGACGATGTGTTTATACCATCGTATAGTTTTTATTTGTGGGCAAATGCCGGCTATGTTCAAGTTGCAGTAGCTCCGGACGTTTCGAGTAGCGCTACCATTGCTGATGATAATGGTCTTGCATTGCGTTATTCCTCTGGAGAGTCCGCCAGCATAATAGACAGTCTGTCGTGGGGCCAGACAAACAATGAATTTCCAACTGTTTCGGGGAATATACCAGCTGGGTCATCTTTGCAAAGACAAGGCCTGTTTGAAACTGAACCGAGTTATGAAATCGGCCAATTTGTACCCAGAAATACTTCGGTGCAAGTTCCTCCAGGAACCGTAATAACCCCTGCCCCAGAAGACACAGTCCCTGAAATAATTGTTCCCGTAGAATATGCTGACTTAAATATTACTGAAATTTTGCCGAACCCTTCAGGAACCGACTCTGGACACGAGGCTGTGGAAATATTCAATACTACCGAGGATATTGTTGAGTTGTCTGGGTGGGTATTGAGCGACAATGCCCAGGGGCTAAATGGTTACGAATTGTCAGGGAATATAGATCCCGGCCAGTATAAGGCAATAACTATTCCTGTTGGTAAGTTTTCTTTGCTTAACAGTTCCGGGGAAGTTGTTTACCTATTTTCCCCCGACAGGCTCATAAAAGACTCAGCGGCATATTCAGGTGTAGCAGAAGAAAACAAATCTTTCCAAGTGATTGAAGATGAGTGGTTGTGGTCAGCTTCCACTCTTGGGCAGGAAAACAAAATTTTAGAAGACAATGTTGAAAAGGATAAAGATAATAAAGTTGAATATAGCAATATTTCTATTAATGAGGTTTATTTTGGCGTAGGTGACAGCACTTCAATGCATCCTCAGATTGAGCTATATAGCAATTCTGATAAGAAGATCGACATGACAGGGTGGCAAATTGAAATTTCTACGACAAATTTAAAAAAACCCAGTGGTGATGCTTGGACGTTGTCTGAAAAGCAAAATATCGCAGATTATTCTTTCTATTCTGTTGAACTTCCCAATATCAATTCTTTAGATTTTGACGTAGATGGAAAATATTGGGTTTTGCTTTTTAGTCCGGATGACAATAAACAGGACGCGGTGCATATCAAACAGCCTGTGAATAAGCTATCTTGGTCAAAGTTTGGAAGTTTGGGCTGGGAATGGTCGCCAGTAACTATGTCAATTGAAAATACAAGAATTCAAGCACCGCCGTTACGCATTACGGAAATATTTTCAGGCAATAAAGATTCGGAGTTTGAACCTTTTGTTGAAATACAAAATAATTCAGCAGTACCGGTGTTTTTAGGGAATATAAAAATCCAGATTGGAAACCGATCAGCTTTTTTGCCAGACTATGACATTCAAGCAGGGGAGTATTTTGCAATTTCAGGAGACGTTTTACCAGCAACTTTAGCCGGCAATAAAAAAATTTCCGTAGTAGATGCAAATAATAAGGTTATTGAAACGGTGAGCCTGCCTGTTTCGAAGACAGGGAGTAAGGTTTTAGCCTCATACATTGTCCAAGAAAATAAGGTATGGGTGTGGACAGGTACGCCATCACCCAATGAGGCCAATGTGTTGGCTAAGGTACTGATTGAAAAAAATAACATTTCCACCAAGCCTCGGCCAAAGACTGTTGCGAAACCTAAATCTGTCGCAACAAAGCCAAATTTACAGAATCTTGCAATGGCAGGCGATCCATTACCAGATAAAGATGAAGGGGAAAAGAGTGTCAGTAAAAAACCTGTTTGGATTTTTGCAGCAATTGCTTTTGTGCTTTTAGTGGTAGGGGGGATTGTTTGGTACTCAGCCAAAGAACCGGAAGTTTATTGATAATGAAAAAAGTAGTATAATTGGTTTATGAGCGGTCATGGCCATCACAAAAAGAAAAAAACACTATGGCAGTGGATCGAAATTTTTATTGGAAAATTGGTTCACAGCATAGGTAGGGCTTTCTTTGATTAAGTCAGTTTTTCTAAATAAATTTTTGTGCTATAATGGTCAGTACCGAATGGGTTATTATTAATACTCCTAAACTTATTGTATGAACAAGTCAGATTTGATAGAGCAATTGGCTGCAAAGCTGTCGGCTCCATATACCGACGCTGAGCGAATGCTTAACACTTTAATTAATTTAGTGTATGAAACCCTCAAAAGCGGGGATAAAGTAAATATTAGCGGTTTTGGACAGTTTAGCGTTTCTCATAGAGCTCCAAGAATCGGCGTTAATCCCAGAAATCCAAGCCAAAAAATTCAGATTCCTGAACTTAATACCCCAAAATTCCGTGCCGGAGAAGCTTTCAAAGATGCAGTAAAATTGAGATCTTAAATTATACTCAGTTTAAAAGCCTTGATGTAGTCGCAAAGACACATCAAGGCTTTTTGTTTCTTTTAACATTTGCGGATACAGCACTTCAAATCGGAAATCTTCCAAAATTCGGTGAAGACCTGAGGGGTCGCGCCGAATTTTATTTCCAATTAGCCCGCCAATTGCCAGCCATCCTTCGTGTAAAGTCAGTTTTCTGACTTTCCGTTCCTCTTCCGAAGAAAACTCCATTTGGCCCGACAAGTTAAAGCCTGGGGCTTTAAGTGAGCTGAGCGGAGCGTTTTCCCATTGAGCGAAAGCTGGACAGTTAACAGCGTTTGGTTTCCCTGCTTGAACTGTTAGCTTTTCGGCGCCTCCGAAAACGTAGGTCCAAGACTCCACTTTTTGACAGTCGCCAAAAGTAAAGCGAAGTTTTTGGTGAATGGCTGTCCCTTCTTGGTTCATCAGAGTCCAAGTTTTAGGACTTGGTGGAGCTTTCTGTTTCGGAGTCCTCTTTTTGCTGATATTTCTGGCTTTTTCGGCTTTATCCTTTTGGGCATGGACATAAATAGGCCAGCAAATGAAAAATAAAACAATTGCGAGAAAAATGATACCATTTTTCATTATCTTAACCCCCTTAGATTTATCTGAGAAATTTATTTTATAGTGTATTGTTTAGATCCGCAAGGATGTTCGACCAAAGAAAAAAGCCCTGCAATATTAGCAAGGCTCTTTTCTTTGGAGCGGGCAAGGGGAATTGAACCCCTATCATCAGTTTGGAAAACTGAGATAATAACCATTATACGATGCCCGCGAAGAAAAAGATTAAAATTATATTGGTCGGGAACCCGGGACTCGAACCCGGAACCCCTCGCTCCCAAAGCGAGTACTCTAGCCAATTGAGCCAGTTCCCGACATAACTGCTATATTATATGCTATTTCAAAGCTTTTTTCAAGCCTCAACGTTTGTTATACTAAATTTACTATGACTGATCCTAAAATCCCATTTCAAAAAATTGTACCAAAGCCGTGGGGTCATGAGATTATTTTTACACCAGAGAATGTAACTTACACAGGCAAAATTATGGTAGTCAATGCCGGTGGTAGATGGTCAATCCATTATCATGACGCAAAGCTAGAAACTTTAATACTGTTTTCAGGAGAAGCAGTACTTTGGCTTGGAACCAAAGACGGTGGAATTGAAAAAATCTCTATGGAAGAAAAAAAGGGGTACACAATTCCTATAAACCAAATCCACCGATTTGAAGCTGTTACTGACTGTGTGGTTATTGAAGCTTCTGAACCAGAACAGGGGACCACAGTTCGCCTGGAAGATGATTTTCAGCGTTCTAATGAAGATGATGAAACCCGCAAAGATCCTATGAGAGGTTGGCAGGGTTGATTTGACAAAATACTCAATATGCTTCATAATGCTGTGGTAATCCAGAATTAAGAAAGAATCAGGTGACCTTAACTAATATAACAATCCAACTCTAAAAAGTCGGAGTTTGGCTGTAAAATCTAGGTTTCATTATATTTTTTGCCGATTTATGGTATATATAAGCGAAATTTTGCAGTTAATCTCTGGCTTTTTGTCTTATGTAAAACCTACTAGAAATGGTGGTTTTACAGTGCAAAAGCCCAGAGTATCTAGTGTAACGAAAGGAAAACCTTTGCGTCAGACTAGATGTGGCTTAAAAGCCACCATTCTTTTTAGTTATTGAACCTTTATAACTGCAAACTAAAAGGTGCTTAATTCTAAAATTAAGTTGGTATCTATTTTTATTTACTACTTTAAATTTTAGAGGGCTCCCAGGTCGAACTTTTAGTGATTTAAGTGGTTATTTAGGAAATTTCAATAATCGCACCGCTTCTGCCCAGCTCCAGGCTAACTCTAGAGAGTCGGGAAGATAAGCAAGAAGTTTGGGGCGTTATAACCAATAAATTAATTGTTTTCCTAGAGCCATTGATTATATCAATTGAATAATCAATACTAACGCTCTAAGAAAATGGAGTTTCAAATGAGTTTTTTGAAAAAACTTTTAGCGGTAGGTTCCACCGTAGCCATGATGGCTTCCGGTTTCCTTCCAACTGCAGCTCTTGCAGCTGCACACGGCGCTGGCTCCGTTGTTAAGACTTCAGATGGTACAGTTCACTTTATCACTGATTCTAACACCCGCCGCGCTTTCACCTCTGGTGGCGCTATGTTGAGCTATGGCTTCTTGTCATTCGCTCAAGTTGTAGATGCTAACAGCGATGACTTGGCTCTTACTGCTGGTGAATTCATTCCTCCACGTGATGGCAGCATTTTCTGTGCTACCGCCACTAAAGGTACCGATGTAGCTGGCGAATGTTCTTTGATCACTGGTGGTATGAAAGCAGCTTTCACAAGCTCTGCTGTATTTACCGGCCAGGGATATTCTTTCGCAAACGCTGATTACGGCGATTCTTCCTTCTTGAGCAAGACCTCCAACATTGACAATGCTTCCGCAGCACACCGCCAAGGAACTTTGGTAAACAATGGTGGAACTGTTCAGTTGGTAGGTGCATCTTCTTTGATGGGTATCCCATCTACAGATGTATTTAACAGCTGGGGTTACTCCTTTGCTGATGTTGTAACTGCAAACACTGCTGATAAGGCTATGACCCAATCTGGTGTTATGTGCTCACGCACTCCTGGTCAGTTGAACCCAAGCATGACTGCAGGTTCTTGCAACAACAACGATGATGATGGCGGCCCACTTGAAGGTGGCGCTGGTGACATCACCGTAACTGCTCAGTCTACCTACGGCGACGAAGAAGTTGGTGAAGGTGCAGAAGAAGTTCCAGTTTTGGCTTTTGAAGTTGAAGCTGGTGACGACTCTGACGTTGACTTGACTTCCGTTAAAGTTGAATTGGCTCAGCAAACCGGTGCTGATTCAGTAGACCTTACTGACTATGCTACCGAAGTATCCGTATGGATGAACGGCGACATGGTTGGTTCTGCTGATGCAGAAGACTTCACCGAGAACAACGATGACTACACCAAGTCCATTTCTTTGGACGGTGCTATCGTTCGTGCTGGTGAAACTGCTGACTTTGAGTTGGCAATCTCTGCTTTGGATAACTTAGACTCTGGCGACATCGATACCGATGACTGGCAGATCGGTGTATCCAGCATTCGCTTCATGGACGGCGATGGTGTAACCACCACCGATTCCTTTACCTTGGATATCGACGACAACGCTGTTGACGATACCTTGGAAGAAGAATTCGACTTCGCTTCCTTTGCTCAAGCTACCAACGTTGAAATGAAGGTTGCTTTGAACAACGATGATGACGATGTAAACTTGGCTCATGTTATCGATATCGATGACACTGATGACACTGATGAAGTTGAAATCCTGTCCTTCACCATTGAAGCTGACGGTGATTCTGACTTAAACATCCAAGAAGTTCCAGCCACTATCACCACTACTGGTGAAACTGACGAAGCTGTTTTGGTAAGCAACGCTCAGTTGTGGTATGACGGCGAATCCATTGCCAATGACACTGTCCCAACCGGCGGCGCTGTAGTGTTCGAAGACCTTGATGTTGATATTAATGCAGGCGAAAAAGCTGAATTTAAGATCACTGTTGATGTTCAAGACACCACTGGTGCTGCTGACAATGGCGACACTGTACAGGCAAGCGTAACCACAACCAACGCTGACGACATTGTAGCCGAAGACGAAGTAGGTGAACGTGTTGTTGATGCTGATGCTAGCGGTTCCGCTATTGGTGAAGCTTCTGCATTGTATGATGCTGGTATCATGGTAGAATTCGTTGAAGCTTCTGCTGAACGAACCTTTACTGCTGATGCTTCTGGCGAAGATGACCAGGGAACCTTCTCTATCACCTTCGATGTTACCGCTTTTGACGGTGATATGCGCATCGACAACTCATCTGAAGTAGCTGACGCAAATGCAGCTGGCCAAGGTGTTGAGTTCTCTGAAGTTGACACCGCTGGTACCCCAGTATTGGGTTCCGATATTTTGGAATCTGACACTGTTGACTCCGAAGATACTGCAAACACCTTCGAAGTTGATGAAGGCACCACCCGCCGCTTCACTTTGACCGTTATCTACTCTGCTGACTCTACTCCAACCGATGGTTCTGTCTACGTAAAGATTGACTCCATCAACTGGGGTACAGCAACCGATGACACCAACGCTAACTACTACGAATTCGACTTGGGCGACTACAAGACCAACTACTTGTTCTTGAACGGTATTGCCTAATTCTGAGTAACTTATAGTTATCGGATTCTAGTGTAAAGCTTCGCTTTACCTAACAAAAACCGCTCTTCCTTCGGGAACGAGCGGTTTTTGGTTATATTGTCTGCTTCTTTCTGTGCTGATATAATTTAGAGTAACTTAATTAATTTATATACGTTTTATATTATATATGGACAATCAAGAACAAAATATACAAACCCCAGCAGATCCTCTAAAAGAGCAAGTGAAAGCGACAACAGGAAAAAACAGCACTAAAAAGGTAGTTTATACTGTTTTAATTGTTTTAGTTTTGGCAGGGGCTGTTTTGGGTTATGAGAAATTGAGACAAAAGCAGGAACAAGATAGAAAAGCAAAAACTGCTAGTGTGACAGGCGCCAAAAAAGAAATAGATACTACTCAAGAGGAGCGAAAAGTCTTGGAAGCGCAAGTATCTGACTATAAAGTGAAAATAGATAGACTACCTAAGGATGTTTCTGCGGAAGAGAGGTCTGGTTTATACATAAAACTTGCAGCTGCACAGTATAAACTAGGGGATTACAAAGATGCCATAAATTCACTGGATGCCATCATTGCAGACAACGCCTCAAATCATCGTGTATGGACTATGTACACAAATATCTATTGGGATATGCAAGATTTCGTTAAAGCTAGGGAGGCTAGTGAAAAAGCATTGGATTTGGATCGGGAAAACCCTCAGTCATGGCTTGCATTTATTGAGCTTCAGGACAACCAAGAAAAAAGTTATATAGATTCTTTATATCAAGATGCAATTAAAAGAACTGACAAAAATATAGATGTTGTTGTAGCATATGCGAAATTTTTGGAGAAAGCGGGTGACAAACAGGGGGCCATAGCCCAATGGGAAGAAGCTGGAAAGATAAATATCAAAAAGAAAACTGAATACCAAGCTGAAATTGGGCGACTTCAACAACAGTAAATATATCAGAAATAATAAAAATCCGCTTGTTTAGGCGGTTTTTATTATAAACAGGCTTGACTTTGTTGCAGAAAATAGGTATGATAAGTATGATATTACTTACTAATTAAAAATCATGGCGGATAAATCACCAAAAATTCAAATTACCCCAGAGTTTTATGAAAAAGATGTAATGTACGGAATGGCAACCATGGGACCAAGAGGCCAGATAGTCATACCTGCCGAAGCTCGCAAAGATCTGGGAATTGAAGCGGGTGACAAACTAATAGTTATGGGAAAATTCGGGAAAGTCTTGAGTTTAACAAAAACAGAAGATATAGAAGGAATAGTGTCTATGATGATGGATCATTTAGTTGATAATAATGACAATGCTCCTTTTCAGAAGCATGTAGAGAAGCAGTTGGAAGAGCTTCGTAAGTTTACCAATTCAAATAATTAATTTTTTACCGAACAGTATATGAGAAGATTTTTTACAAAAAAATACATCTTGATAGCGATTGGGGTTTTGGTAGTAGGTGGCATTGCCTATGGAATTTTAAAGCCTAAGACCGATGATAGCATTCAAACCGAATCGGTCAAACAACAGAATTTAAAGCAGACCGTATTGGCTACTGGTCAAGTCAGCAGTTCCACAGACTTAAATTTGAATTTCAAAGGAACAGGAATTGTCAGGTCTGTTAATGTAGAAGTTGGAAAGCAGGTTAAAGCTGGTGATATCCTTGCTAATCTAGACCAAAAAGATCAAGTTGCCAGCTTAACCCAGGCGCGGGGTTCGTATGCCCAAGCTTTAGCTAATTATAATAAGGTTATTGCCGGAGCCACTGGACCTGAAGTTGATATTGCAAGAACCGGCGTTACTTATGCCCAAACAACTTTGGCGAACGCTAAAACCGCTTATGATTCAACTGTTAAACAGCAGGACATTTTAGTTAGAAATGCTTTAACTACAATGTTAAGTAATGATTTGGTAGCAAGGCGCACGGTAGCAGATAGCAGTATTGCTGAAGTGACTATAAGCGGGGCTTATACAGGCGCTGAACAAGGCTCATATAAATTTAGTTTGTATGCCAGTACCGGAGGCTTTCAGCTTAAAGTATGGGGATTGGAAAGCAGTACGGGAGCTGTAGTGAAAAGAGGTATTGCCATGCCTTTAGGTACTAAAGGGTTATATGTAACATTTGCAACTACCGGGGGGCTGACTGCAAACACTTCTTGGACTGTGGATGTACCTAATGTCCAGTCGACAACTTATTTAACATATTACAATGCTTATCAGGCAGCTGTTCAGACGCGTGACCAGGCTTTGCAAACAGCCCAAAATACGGTTTATGCGGCCCAATCAGCTTTGGATCAGGCAAACGCTACCTTGACTCAAAAACAAGCTGCAGCGAGGCCTGAGGACGTTGCAGCAGCCCGTGCTCAGCTC
>CAZHER010000006.1:0-63150 GCA_964532005.1 uncultured Candidatus Saccharibacteria bacterium | reverse complement strand
TGGCTGTGAGTATTTCTTTTAGTAAAAGGAGTCCTAGCAAGTTGGCCAATATAATTGACACGGCACCAAACAAAGCCATAGTTGCACCAAGTTCGAGTTTACTGAAGATGTAAAGTTGGGCGAACATAGCAACCATACGTAATACAAAATAACAAAAAAACCATAAGGAAAAGAAGGCTTGTAAATTGAAGCCGTACAACAACATGTATTTCCTACCTATCAGATCGCTGATAGTGAACAGTAGCTGAGCCAGTATTAAAATGATTATTGGATTCATACGTTGGCAGAGTATAGTGAAGGATATTTAGACTATTCTTGTTGATATGCGTGATTCTTCCATTGAGACATAACCATCGCTATGAGCATTAACAGGCCTCCCATAACCCCATGAACAGTGATGGGTTCTTTATGAAATAACCAAGAAAGCATTGCGGCAAAGAGTGCTATAGAAGTTAAAATCATTGATGTTTGGAAAGCTGGCACAAGCTTCTGAGAGTACAATTGAATTAAAAAAGCTACGGTGGAAGGGAAAATGGCCAGGTATATTAAAGCTGACCAAACAGAATTATTAGAAATTGATAAAGGAGCATCTAAAAGAACAGCTGCAAGAAAACTTAAAATAGTCATAACAAAGAATTGCTGAAAAAGAGCTCTAATGGGATCAATAGAATCTTTTGAGTATTTCCCCACAACTAATATATAAATTGCCTGTGTTAGGGCGGCGAAAATCGTTATTAGATCACCCTTGTTTATTCCATCATGCCCGCCAGTAAGAATATACAAACCGACAAGTGAAAGTACTACTGCCACTATATCTAAATATTTTGGTATTCGACTATTTAGAATGAAGGCAATTAGCGGCACAAAGACAACAAATAACCCGGTGATGAAGCCAGAGTTAGAAGGTGTGGTATATTGAAGTCCTATTGTTTGAGTTAGATAACAGAGCCATAAAATCACCCCTAAAGCGGAACCTATCGGCCAATCATCAAACAGTTTCTTCTTAAGAAACAAAGCTATTATCGCAGTAGCACCGGTAGCTATAAGAAATCTGAAAGTTAAAAATGTTAACGGTGCAACGCCATTTAAACTATCCTTAGTTACAAAGAAGGATGAGCCCCAAATTAAGCATGCAAAAATGAGTACAATGGTTGCGGTAATGCGCTTATTATTCATAGCAATATTATACACCAGTTCGATTCCTGTCTGCCCCTCAAACAAAAACACCCAATAAACTTGGGTGAATTTGTCTGGCAGGGCGTGGTAGAGGATGTTAGAATTATTTACCAATTATCAAATTATTAATTAAATCTTTGTGTCCCTCAAACGAATCAGGAAATGACGCTATAAAATCTTGGGGCTTTTCTTTAATCCATAAAGTTAATTCTTCGATTGGAACCCAGCGAATACTTTCTACTTCTACTCTTTGAATCGTAAAGTCCTCAATAGGAATATCCAACTTGACGATAAATGATTGACTAAAATATTTATGGCTTGTTTCCCTAAATTTATGACTACCTGTGATTAATTGCTCTTCCTTGATTGTAATTCCCAGTTCTTCTCCTGCTTCCTTAATAACATTGGAGATATAAGTTTCCCCTTCTTCGACAGTACCAGCAGCGGCTGGACCCCATTTCCCTGGATCGTGCTCTTTGTTAAACGACCTTTGGGCAATCAACATCTCGCTGTTAGAGTTAATAATCCAAAGCCCCGCAACACGAGTAATGTCATCCTTATTTTCCTCTGCTCGGTCTTTGGAGCCAATTACTTCATCTTTATCATTTACAACTACTAGTAGCATATATTATGCTTGAAAAATCTTATTTTTATACTCTTGTAATAAAACAAGTTCAAGCTCCGTACCTACAGCATCAAGCTTACCTTTATATTTTTCTTGATAATGCACAATGAGCTTAATTGTTAGTATTCCCAATCCTTCAAGTACTTTATCTGCATTAGGACTATAGCAATATTTAGCCATAATATTTGCTCCGGCTGATTCCCCAGCAACAATCTTGCCGTTTAGATACTTGCCTAGATCGAGAAAACGATTCAACGCTTCTAATAACTTCACAGTTTTGCCTCCAGCAAAATATATAACATCTGACTTCTGAATTTGCTCTATAAAATCTTCCTCGTTAGCAACTTCGAATGAAAGCTTTTGAGTGGTAGTGTTTTGATTAAATTCAGATATAACCCTCTCCGTCTTTGGTTCCCATCGTTCCTTCTCATTAGCAAACATAACCAATAATATTTTTAAAGACATAGGTGCATCTTTCAAAATTTCTGAATAAAATTCGTTGTTATTCTTTTCTGGGCTATCAATATTAGAGCCACCATTTAATATGTATTTTGTGGGCATACGCTTATTATACACCAGTTCGATTCTACTCTGCCCTCAAACAAAAACACCCAATAATCTTGGGTGAATTTGTCTGGCAGGGGCGGTAGGAATCGAACCCACGCAAGCGGTTTTGGAGACCGCTGTACTACCATTATACGACGCCCCCACAATTGGGTATTTAGGGGTCAAGCAGTTACCTGCCTGACCATTCCTATTATAGCAAACCTCGCGGCTTGCGCGAGGTCTACTTAGTTTCCTTATGTAAAGTCTTTTTCTTGCAAAATTTGCAAAACTTCATCAGCTCAAGACGCTTCGGAGTATTCTTCTTGTTCTTGTTCGTCTGATGAGTAATTCTTTTACACTCAGTGCATTCCATATCAATGCGATTGTCTTGTGACATACTGTATTTTCAAATTAATGTATAAAAATTTATGGAGCCGGCTGCCGGGCTCGAACCGGCCACCTACGGTTTACAAAACCGTTGCTCTACCAGATGAGCTAAGCCGGCGCGTTTAGAGCAATGCTCTTATAAACCACATTATCGCACAAATGAGCCTAAAATGCAAGGCTCACTCTTTCTTTTGGTGGGCAGGACAGGATTCGAACCTGTGAAGGCATAAGCCAGCTGATTTACAGTCAGCCCTCGTTGACCACTTGAGTACCTACCCTAATTTTATGGAGCCGTTGTGCGGGATCGAACCGCAGACCTTCTCCTTACCATGGAGATGCTCTACCTACTGAGCTACAACGGCATAAATCAATTTTTGATCAAGTTTTTTGCTTCTGTTAGGGCTTCCGTATATTTGCTATTTTCTGGTTCTAACTGGATGGCTTTTTCCAAAGCTGCGACTGCTTTGTCAATTTGTTTTAACTCAAGATATGCCAAACCTAGATTATAATACCGATTTGGATGACTTTGATCAAGTTCTATAGCCTTGCCATAACTTTCTACTGCGCCTTTATAGTCATTTTTTCCGAATTTAGCAAACCCGAGACGAGCCCAAAAATCATCATTTGCTGCATCTTGTTTTGTTAAATATTCATAAACTCCCAAAGCATCTTCATAGCTTCTGCTATCCAAATAGTACTGCCCTAGATTATTGTAGTGCTGCCAATCTTTGGGAAATCGTTTTATTTGGTCAATGTAATAATTTTCATCCAGCACAACATTGGTCTTTTCTTCGCTTTCTGACCGACCCAAAATCTTGTTTATCTTGTAATTCACTCTTGGTGCTTGGCTCAAACCTTTGGCTTCAAGAATAAACCGCCAAACTTTTTTTCCAGCCGCCACAATTACTTGTCTGGTTTTAGACAGCGCCGCTACAGGGACACCCTTATCTCTTAATTCAGAGCCTGCCTCTTTTAATTGCTCGGGATCATGATTTATTCCTGGCAGTGGGGTTGATCCAGTAGCTTCAGGAATTCTGCGCAAAATCAAAATAATGATCCCGAGCACGGCAAACAAAAATATTAAATTTGGCAGTATCTGAAAAGACACGTAGGTTAGTTTTATTTTATAAAAGGGCTAGTTACCCAGGACGTACCTTACAAATCGACTAACCTGTACGTTTTCTCCCATTTTTGCCGCACGGTCGGCAATAAGTTGAGAAATTTTCACGCTTGGATCTTTAACAAAACCTTGATCCATTAAACAGGCTTCTTCATAATATTTTTCCACCTTACCTTCAATCATTTTTTCCATGACATCAGATGGCTTGTCTTTAGATTGCTCTTTGTATATTTCACGTTCTTTTTCCAACACTTCTGCTGGCACATCTTCTCTCGAAACATACAAAGGGTTGGAAGCTGCAATATGCAAGGCAAGCTCTTTGGCCAAATTTTTAAAGTCGTCAGTGCGACCGACGAAGTCGGTTTCGCAGTTTAATTCTAGCAAAACTCCAACTCTTCCTCCAGCGTGGATATAACTTTCAATAACACCTTCTTTGGCAAGACGATCTGCTTTTTTAGCCAATTTTGCCATACCGCTTTTCCGCAAAATTTCTAAAGCTTTATCTTTGTCCCCGCCAGCTTCGGTAATTGCTTTCTTTATATCCATCATCCCGACTCCGGTCATTTCGCGGAGCTCTTTTATGAGTTCGTTTTCGTTCATTGGTAATTTATTTTAATAACTTAATTTTACTCAACTGACTCTGTTTTGTTGCCTTCTTCTGTCTTGGCAACGACTTGTGTAGTTTTAGCATCTTTGACTGCTTTTGCTACATGACCTATTACTAGCTCTATTGCTTGTGTAGCATCGTCATTACAAGGAATTACAAAATCAATTGCATCGGGGTTGCTGTTGCTATCGGCAATAGCTATGATTTTTACCCCGGCTTTTTTGGCTTCGGTCAATGCAATATCATCGTAATTTACATCGGCAATAAATACTGCTTCTGGCAGACGGCGCATCCCTTTAATTCCTTCAAACAACTTTTCTAATTTTTCTATTTCTCTCTCTATCAGCAAACGTTCTTTTTTCGTATAGCGAGTTTCCAACTCGCCGCTATTTTTTAAGTCGTGAAGTTTTTCCAATTTACGGACTGTTTTTTGAATAGTTTTGAAATTGGTAAAAGTTCCGCCCAACCAACGGACATTAATAAATGGCATTCCTGCATCCACCGCATGCTTCTTCACAATGTCGCGAGCTTGGCGCTTAGTGCCAATGAACAAAATATTGCCACCTTTAGATACAATTTCAGCAGCGGCATTAGCAGCTTTTAGCAAACCCTTTTTGGTTTTTTCCAAATCCAAAATATGGATGTCGTTACGAACCGTATAAATATACGGTTTCATTTTTGGGTTCCATCTGGATGTTTTGTGTCCAAAATGGGCCCCGCTTTGGAGCAAGTCCAAAAGACTTAAATCTGGCATAGGTATGCTTCCTTTCTACTTCTATTTCGCGGATCCGACTATTTAACTCCATTGACTAGCAAAGGCAGAAAATAGGGACAGGAATTAGTGCGAAATATGTTAGATTAATAATGCACAAATTATAGCACCCCTTGACGAAAAATGCAAATCTTACTATAATAAGTCAACTATTGTTAAATTTAAGCAAAATAATGAAAAACGGTATCCATCCTCAATTCAATACAGCTGTAAAGGTTAGCTGCGCTTGCGGTAACTCTTTTGTTACTGGCTCAACTTCTGAAGAAATTTACACCGAAATCTGCAGCAATTGCCACCCGTTCTTTACTGGCAAACAAAAACTTATTGACGCAACCGGAAATGTAGATAAGTTCAAAAAACGGGTTGAACTGGCTGCTAAAACATTAAAAACCGAAAAAAAGCCTCGCAAGACACGCCAAGCCAAGGCTTAACATTGTCATAACTTATTTAATAAAGCCATCCTACTAAGGGTGGTTTTGTATTATACTTAGATCATGAATCCAGCATTTATTAAAGTTGTACAAGAATACGATAAACTGAATGAGCAAATTAGCTCAGCCAGCCCGGATCAACTTGTTCAATTAGGAAAAAGACAATCGGAAATACAGAGTGTAGTTTCAAAAATCCAGCAACTGGAGCAATTGGAAAAAGCGATTGAGGACAATACTGAAATGTCCAATGACTCCGACCCACAAATAAAAGCTATGGCTGAAGAAGAATTGAAGCACCAGCACGAGCTTGCAGGTGCGCTAAATGAAGAGATAGAAAATGATCTCATTCCTAAAGACCCTTTAGACGCTAACAACATTCTAGTAGAAATGCGTGCTGGGGCTGGAGGAGACGAGTCAACTTTATTTTCTGCAGAATTGTTCAGAGCATATGGAAAATATGCTGAGGGGTTGGGTTTTTCCATACACATAGTTTCAAGCTCAAAAAGTGAAGTTGGCGGCTTTAAAGAAATTATTTTTGAAATCAATGGTAAAGGTAATTCTCAAGATGGTCCATACAGCTATTTCAAATTTGAGTCTGGGGTTCACAGAGTTCAACGCGTACCCGAAACTGAAAAATCCGGCCGTGTGCATACATCAACCATAACTGTGGCAGTTTTGCCCGAAATTGAAGAAAAAGATTTTGAGTTGGATACAAATGACCTGAAAATTGAAGCCACTACTTCATCTGGACATGGCGGACAAAGCGTTAACACCACTTATTCAGCCATTCGAATTGTTCATATCCCCACAGGCATCACTGCTCAATGCCAAGACGAACGTAGCCAAACCCAAAACAAGGAAAAAGCCATGGCAGTCATCAGAGCACGCGTAGCAGCCTACTACAGGGAAATTGAAGAAAGAAAGTTAAAAGACCAACGGCGGAGCCAAATTGGTACTGGCGATCGAAGTGAAAAAATTCGTACATACAATTTTCCCCAAGACCGCGTTACTGACCATAGAATTAACCAAAACTTCAACCAAATCAATTTAATAATGGAAGGGAAATTGGAGGATATTGTTAACTCCTTACGTGCCGCTGAACTAAATTTGCGCAAGGAACATTTGACTCTATAAAGGAAATTGTGTGACCATTGCTCAAGTATTAAAAAAATATAAGCTTCCTGATACAGAACTCCTATTGGCCCATACGCTAAAGCAACCAAGGGAGTTCTTATATTTGAACCCTCGAAGACCGATCCCAACAAATAAATTAAGAATCTTTTCTCGAAAGTATCTAGACCTTAAAAAAGGAATTCCACTAGCCTATATTGTAGGACACAAGGGATTCTACGGACTAGATTTTAAAGTAAATAAAAATGTGTTAATCCCCCGCCCGGAGAGCGAATGGTTAGTAGATCAAGCTATTGAATGCGCAAAGAAAAAACACAAAAAACCCAAAATTTTAGATATTGGTACAGGCTCGGGAAATATTATTATCAGTATTGCCAAAAATATGGGGAGTAAGGCAAAGTATTATGCTTCTGATATTTCTACCGGTTCATTGCGGGTGGCAAAGCACAATAGCAAAGTTTACAAAGCAAAAATACAATTTACCCACAGCAATCTGTTTCAAAATATACCGGGAAAATTTCATCTAATTACCGCAAACCTACCCTATGTGCCGATGGTAGATTTCAAAAAACTGTATAAAAATTTAAAATATGAACCTGTCTCAGCTTTAACAGATGGTTCAAACAATAATAAACTTATTACTAAGTTGCTAGATCAGCTAATCTCTCATTTGGAGCCCGAGGGACTAGCTTTTGTTGAGTTGGATCCAACTAGCAAAAAATATATAAAGAACCATATAAAGAAAAAAAATCTCCCTTTAAAGGCTGATTTTTTCAAAGACTACAATCATTTGGTCAGATACGCAAAAATCAGCTTATCATAGGAACAAAATCCCCATAACAACTAGTAGTTGAACTGCCAAGCTGAGGGCACTAGAAACTACAATGGCTAATTCTTTGTGAACATAACCATATAAAGTCCATGCCAAGGAAAAAAGCAGATACGCCGACCAGGTTGTTATGGATACGCCATCATACTTTCCGAGCATCCAAATTTGCCAAACTTGTGGTATAGTCATTATCGGACCCAAAACTCCTACGACATATATTACTTTATCTAAAATGCGAACTCGCCTGTCATTGCTCGGATATGGTTTTAATTTACTTATTTTTCTTTTAGTTATGTGCGCTTGTGGGTGGGTCATATATATATTCTATCAAACTTTTACCACACATTATAAAAACTCCCGCATTTTGCGGGAGTTTAAAAATTTATTTTAAGAAATTACTTTTTCTCTTCAGCTGGCGCCTCTTCTCCTGCTGAAGCCTCGGCAACACCTTCTACTTTACTGATGTCAATTTCACCAACAGGTTCTGAAAGCTCTGCTTCAACATCTCTTGGAGGTTGAACTTTGGCAACCACTTCTTCAGGGTCTGCATTAATTGAAACCTTACTGTCAACAGCGAGATCTTTGATTAAAATAGCATCCTCAAAAGTTTGCAGCTTTGCAATGTCTACTTCAATATGACTCGGTAGATCCGCAGGTAAGCACTCTACTTCTACTTCATTAATAACTTTAACCAATGTACCACCCAATTCACGGACTGCTTTTGCTTCACCAGTAAATTGTAATTCAACGGTAGCGGTCAACTTTTCGGTCATTTTAACTTCATAAAAGTCAACGTGAATAGGCTTGCTGGTCAAATAATGTTTCTGCACTTCTTGAATTAGTACATTATGGACCTTACCCTCTGGGTCTTTTAATTCAATAATGGTACTTTCACCGGCTTTACGCAAAACTTTTTCAAAAGTATTTTGATTTATGCTCAAGTGAACGTTTGGTACATTATGTCCGTACAATTCAGCCGGGATCATCCCCTCTTGGCGCATCTGCTTGACTACAGTAGTCTCAAGGTCTCGCGCTTGACCTTCAATTTGAATTTTTTCCATCTGAGAAATAATTTAGTAAATACTGCGATATTTTACCAATTTTCACTAAAATATGCAAGTGGTAAATAAAAAAAGCTCTAAATTAAGAGCTTTTTTTAAATTCTCTCAACTAAAAGCTAATTTCCAATGGCTTTTACCAGGTCACCTTGAAAGTTTTTTAGACCCCTGTGTATGGCAATGCAATCATCAATATTCAATGGTTGGTATTTGCTGAATTTTGCACTGTCCTTGCTGGTTAAATCTGTAATCATACCAACACTGTATACCTCGGGCCCGTTAATATCTATGTTGAACATAACTGAGCTTTTGCACCTGTTGCAATCTGAATGAATCAATAAATGAGTATCACCTTCTTCACCGTGATCACTTTCAAGAAGATCGATCTTGCCAAGGTCATATTTCTGATTACAAATCGGACAGCGCAAAATTAGCCCAAGCCATGCAATAACCTTTTTAAAATCCATATTTTTCATCATATTAGCTATATTATACCATCAGCCACTAAAACCTCAAAACCTTAGATTGCCGGACCACGCTCTGAACCAGTCCCATAGCTATCATCATTACCATTAAAGAACTACCCCCGTAACTCAAGAACGGCAGAGGAATGCCGGTTACTGGTACTAAACCTAAGTTTATTCCGATATTGACAGTAACTTGGGTAAAAAACATAAACAAAGCACCACCCACAATATAGTACCCTAAATCATCCTTAGCTCTTCGCATAATTACAATAAGCCTCCAAGCAAACATATAATACAGTGCCAGCAGTCCGACGCACCCAACGAATCCTATCTCTTCAGAAGCGGAAGCAAAAATAAAATCGGTCTGACGTTCTGGTAAAAATTTTAATTGGCTCTGAAGTCCCTTGCCTAGTCCCCGCCCAGTAAGCTGCCCGCTACCAACCGCAATAATAGCCTGCCTGACATTATAACCAGTGTCTTTAAGATCCAATGAAGGGTTTAAAAATACTTCCACTCGATTTTTTTGATAATCATGCAAGACAAACTCCCAGCTAAAAGCAGCTGCCAAAACAACGAGGAGTATCACTGCCACTAAATATAATTTTTTAATTTTACTAATGTAGAGCATACCAAACCAAATAACCATGATAACAGATGCTGACCCTAAGTCTGGTTCAAGAAAAATCAGAACCGCTGGCACAACCGCATAGATAAAAGTCAAAATTATGCTAGAAAAGGAATTTATCTGTCCACGTCTCAAATACAACCAACGCGCCAGCCCCAATATTGCAACGAGTTTTGCAAACTCAGCAGGCTGGAAGTTAAATACTCCTAAATCAATCCACCTAGCGCTTCCTCTAATAGGATCTCCAAAAATAATTAAATAGGCCAACAAAAACAAAAGCACAACGTAGGCAACACGGTTTAACTTTGCTAATTGCTGGTAGTTGGACCATGAAAACAATATAAATAAAACGATCCCAACAGCAACATACACCGACTGTCTGTAGAAAATTTCCATTGTGTCTCCCGAACGCGAAGTCGCATACAAAACAGCCAATCCTGCCAAAATTAGCAAACTGCTGATTATCAGCAGTGGTAAGTCAAAATATTTAAATCTTTCAAAAAAAGTTTTCATTCCAAAATCCCTACCTTAGGTCAGGAATATCTGAGACTGGAGTTAAATTATCACTGCTCAACTCTAAATTTGATTTGTCCAATATATTGACATCAGTGTAAACTTCAACCCTGCTTATATCGGATGAGGACAGATTCGGCCACGTTTGTTTGTATGCCCTTCTGCCAAAAGCTACAATATCTCTTTCTTCCCTAACATTTATGCCCACGATCCTATTGGTCTTACCATAAACCAATAAAACAATGCTTGTCTTTTTGATTTTATACTCGCTATCGTTGATAATAGACCCTTCAACTGTCAGTTGAGACACAGTGGTAATATCCTGGTCGAATATTTCAGGGTTCGGAGTTTTAAATTCAACTTTGGGTAAATCAGGCTTCTTTTGCCATTTAACATCACCCAATTTTACTTCAGCTTTGGCTATCTCCTCTGTACTATCAATTCTTGGTACGACAACATATTTTTTTTGGTCAGGTATTATGTAAAAAGTTCCGTTAGCAGAATAAATCTGTTCCTTATTCTCATTATAAAAATCAACGGTATATGGAACATTGACGGCGCCCAGATCCAAATTTGGATTTGTCACTTGAAAATAAGCGGTATATTGATTTGCTGTGACAGGTAGGATTGTTACCTCTGTGACAGAAACATTCCTGGTTTCAATATGAGCTGTATGGGCTTTTATTAGCTTGTCGTTCAAACTAGATTTGGCAAAATAGTGAGAGCTATAGTAAGCGCCGTAATAAGCCGGAATAATCAAAATTAATCCGGCAAAAAAAACAATTTTCTGCCACCGGGCCATAGAAGTAAAAAATCCTTTTACGGCTAATCCCGACTCTTCTCCGGCAATTACCGCAGTCTCTGCTGCCACCTTTAATTTGTCTTGTATTTCAGACATCCTGTTATGTTATTATAGCTATAGTATAGCAAATAGTTATATCGAATGTCATTCACTCACCTTCACTGTCATACTCATTACTCGCTTCTAGACGGTCTGTCTAAAATTGACGACCTGGTTCAGGCTGCCTCGGAAAAAGGAATGGAAGCCATTGCCATAACGGATCATGGATCAATGTATGGTGCGATCGAATTTTACAACGCCTGCAAAACAGCAAACATCAAACCTATAATTGGAATGGAAGCTTACATTGCGCCCAGGAGTCTGAACGACAAGGAAGGACGCCAGGATGCAAATTATTTCCATCTGACTTTGCTGGCAAAAAATTATCAAGGTTACCTGAACTTAATGAAACTCGCAACTATTGCCAGTACTGAAGGATTCTACTACAAACCTAGAGTGGACAAAGAAGTACTCAGCAAATACAGTGATGGATTGATTGCGCTGTCCGGATGTCAAACGGGAGAGATTCCTAAGGCTATAGGAATTTCCGAGCAGGAAGCAGGCAAAAAGCTGAACCTGTATTTACAAATTTTTGGTCGGGAAAATTTTTACTTGGAAATCCAGCGAAATGCGCTTGATTCTGCAGATAAATCTGCACAAGACGAACTCAACAACAAACTCATCAAGTTAGGAAAAATTCATAATGTAGGGATAGTGGCAACTGCAGATAGTCATTATATTCACGAAGATGATGCGGAAGCACAGGATGTGATGGTGTGCATTGGGACCGGAAAAACAGTAGATGATCCTAACCGTCTTGATATGAGGACGCACAACTTATCGTTCAGAAGCATAGAAGAAATGGAACAATTATTTTCGGACATACCAGAAGCCTTAGCAAATACTCAAATTATTGCTGAACAGTGTGAATTGGAAATCCCTACAAACCAACGCTATTTCCCAAAAGTAAAAATTCCTGCCGGAACCACTTCAGAAGACTACCTTAGAAAAATTGTTCTTGAGAAAGCACAAATTTCATACAACGGACAAAATAGCGTGGTTCCGGAAAAAGTGCTAGAACGGATCAATTACGAGCTGGATATTATTTGCACCAAAGGATTTGCCCCATATTTTTTAATGGTGGCCCGTGTAGTAGAAGGGGCGCGTGACCTGAAAGCGTTCACCAACACCAGAGGCTCCGCAGCCGGGAGTATTGTCGGAAAAATCCTAGGAATTACCAATGTTGACCCTTTATACTACGAACTGCCATTTGAACGTTTTCTGACTTTGCACCGTCCCACTCCCCCGGATATTGACCTGGATATTGCTGATAACCGCCGGGATGAAGTTATTGAGTGGATGACAAATGAGTTTGGAAAGGAAAAAGTTGCCCAAATAATAACTTTTGGGACAATGAAGGCAAGGGCTGCGGTACGTGATGTTGGACGAGCTCTAGGAGTTTCATACAGTAAGTGCGATAGGATTGCCAAAATGATTCCTCTTGGCAAACAAGGTTTTGATATGACACTGGATAAAGCTTTGGATATGAATCAAGAATTGAAGCAGGTTTATACCCAAGATCCAGAAACCCACAAAATATTGGACATTGCAAAGAAACTGGAGGGTTGTGCAAGGCATGCCTCTATTCACGCGGCTGGGATAGTAATCACACCGGAACCGTTAACTCAGTACATGCCGCTACAACGCGAACCTGACGGCGACAGACAAATTACACAATACGACATGTACTCCTTGGATGTTAACGCCAAAGGGGATGCTATTGGAGTTATCAAGCTGGATCTTCTCGGAATTCGAAACCTTTCCATTCTTGAAGAAGCTGTAAAATTAGTAAGAATACGACACAAAGTTGATGTTGATATTTACAATCTTCCACACCCTGATCCCAAAACTTTCAAACTACTATCAGATGGGTTAACCTTTGGGGTTTTCCAACTTGGATCGTCAGGAATGACCCATTATTTACGCGACCTGAAGCCAAATACAATCTTCGAAATCATGGCCATGATAGCTTTGTACCGGCCAGGTCCTATGCAATTCCTACCCGACTACATTAGGAGAAAGAACAATCCGGACCTAGTTACCTATTTAGATCCGGCACTCGAAAAAATCCTGCAACGGTCTTATGGAATCTTGGTTTACCAAGACGATCTGTTAACAATTGCCCACGACTTGGCGGGGTATACTTTGGAAGAGGTAGATAAATTTCGAAAAGCAGTTGGAAAGAAAATACCTGCTGAAATGGCAAAGCAAAAAATTAAATTCATCCAAGGTTGCCAGGATACCAGCGGCTGGAGCCATGCCAAAGCTAATGAAGTATGGAACTGGATAGAACCATTTGCGGCATATGGTTTCAATAAAGCGCATTCCGCATCATATGCGGTTGTGTCGTATCAGACAGCCTTTATGAAAGCCAATTATTCGGTTGAATTCATGGCTGCTGTCATGACGGCTGAGTCTGGTGATGAAGAAAAGATTTACGCAGCAGTAGAAGAGTGTCGAAATTTAGGAATAGATGTTTTGCCACCGGATGTAACTGAATCTTACGACAACTTTACCGTAATAAACGAAAAAACAATCCGGTTCGGTCTGAATGCAGTTAAAAATCTTGGATCTGACGTAGTTGAAAAAATAATTTCTTGCCATAAGGCTGGGATCAAATTCGAAAATCTGCAAGATTTTCTCATTAAGTGCCAAACAAAAAATCTTAACAAAAAATCTTGGGAAGCACTTGTTAAATCTGGGGCTATGGATAAGTTTGGGGAAAGAAACCAGCTATTATTTAACACTGAAACAGTTCTCAATTTTCTACGTGAACACACCCAGGAAAGCAAAAGCCAGCAAGCATCCTTGTTTGGAGCAAATTCCAATTTTGGAAAAATTATCCTAAAGGATACCGAACAAGCTCCTATGGATCAAAAACTAGTGTGGGAAAAAGAATATCTGGGATTGTATGTTTCAGCGCATCCGCTAGACAGCTACCAAACGGTGCTGTCAGGTTATACAAAAATTGCTGCTCTGGCGGAATTGCCTACAAATAGCACTCTAGAAATAGGTGGATTAATAACAAAATACAAGCGAACTTTAACGAAAAAAAACGATCCAATGGCTTTTTTCACTTTACAGGATCCTTCGGGAAATGTAGAGGTCTTGGTTTTTCCAAAAGTTATGGCAGAAGCCATGCCCTATCTGGACCTAGATAAAATAGTTCAAGTTTCTGGCAAAATTTCTGACAAAGACGGTGAATTTAAAATAATTGCCGAAAATATATCCCCTCTACCAAATGACGACTTGTATAGCATGGCACTTGCGGAAATGGAAAAAAATAAGGAAGTTGTTATTCATCTAACAGACAGCTCACAACAAACTTTGTTGAAGATCAAAGATATAATTGAGGCTTTCCCAGGATATGCGCAGGTCTATCTAAGCATCACAGGCCCTTCGGGGGAGAAAAAGCTTAAAACTAATTCTCAAGTCAGAGTAAATCCCGATTTTATAAAAGCGCTTCGAAACTTGCCCCAAATTGCAAAGGTCAGCGGACAGTGATATAATACATTTAGCACATTCAGTTTAAGACACGGCTACCAACCGGAGAGACTGAGTTAAGTACATAACCTCAAAAAGGTTGGCCTAGCGCCAACGGACTGGGACGGAACCGTCTATACTCAAATGTTAGACCCCAGAACCAAATTTTCGTTATAACGAAAACGGTTCTGGGGTCTTTTTTTGCCAAGAGCTAAAACAATCGTGAAACGAAATGCACCAGACGGCTAACAACTAGCGTCGTTTCCGAAATTAGCCCGACAATGACAGCGAAAATGTCATAACTTTTCATCCTTCCCCCACTTTGGCCAAATTTTCAAATTTATACTATAACACAATAAAACATATGCCAAATAATAATGAGCAATTAAATAACCAGAGACACTCGCTTGCTCACCTGCTTGCAACGGCAGTGACAGAGCAATTTCCCGAAGCAAAATTAGGTGTAGGACCTGTTATTGAGTCTGGATTTTATTATGACTTCTTGCTTCCAAGACCGCTTACACCTGAAGATCTTCCAAAATTAGAAAAACGGATGCAAGAGTTGGCAGCTCAAAACCTCGATTTTGAACGTCAAGAAATGAGCACTGATGAGGCAAAAAGGTTTTTTGAGGAAAAAAACCAGCCTTTCAAAATAGAACTCATCTCAGATATTGAAAAATTTGGCACAACCAAAGCAGATCAAATTTTAAACAGTGACGATTCCTTGGGCAAGTTCGAAGATACCTCAGAAAAAAATCCAGTTGTAAGTCTATACAAAACGGGCAAATTTATTGACTTATGTAGAGGTGGTCATGTTAACAACACCAATGAAATTGCTGAAGGTTCATTTATGTTGTATAAAATTTCCGGTGCATATTGGAGAGGGGACCAGGAAAAGCCGCAACTGCAGCGTATTTACGGACTTGCTTTTGAAAATAAAGAAGCTTTAAAAAATCATTTAAACCTTTTGGAAGAAGCGGAAAAGCGAGACCACAAAAAACTAGGTCCACAATTAGAGCTTTTTATGTTTCATCCTACGGCTCCGGGTATGCCATATTGGCTCCCTAAGGGTATGACTATAATGAATGAACTGATTGATTTTTGGAGAAAAGAGCATAAAAAGAGAGACTACCAAGAAATTTCCGCTCCTTTAGTAAATAAAAAGGAGCTTTGGGAGACTTCTGGGCATTGGGACCATTACCAAGAAAATATGTTCATTGCCCAACGCGATGACAACGAGACATATGGTGTTAAAGCCATGAACTGTCCAAATGCCATGTTGGTATTTGAATCGAAAAGTAGAAGCTATCGCGATTTACCATTAAGACTTTCCGATACAGATACTTTACATCGCTATGAACTTGCCGGCGCATTAAACGGTCTATTTCGAGTCCGATCTTTCAGACAAGACGATTCGCACAACTTCATTACAGAAGATCAAATAG
This sequence comes from uncultured Candidatus Saccharibacteria bacterium, assembly GCA_964532005.1. Taxonomy (GTDB): domain Bacteria; phylum Patescibacteriota; class Doudnabacteria; order UBA920; family UBA920; genus CAYQEU01. Next base: position 47,034 of record CAZHER010000006.1, on the reverse strand, counting down.
AAGAAGAGTATGAAAGAATTTTTGAAATTACCGAAAAATTCTATGGAATATTTAATCTAAGCTATAAATTCCGGCTGGGAACGAGACCAGAAAGCTTTTTAGGCGATGTAGAGACTTGGAATAAAGCAGAAGATGCCCTCAAAAGAATACTAGAAAAAAGCGGTAAAGAGTACTATATAGAAGAAGGTGATGGCGCATTCTATGGCCCCAAAGTAGACATATTAATGAAAGATGTGCTTGGTCGTGAATGGCAGATGGGAACAATTCAACTAGATTTCCAACAACCGCGCCAATTTAACTTAGAGTACACAGCAGCTGATGGTAGCAGGCAGCGACCAGTCGCGATACACAGAGTAATATACGGTTCACTAGAAAGATTTATTGGAATTTTAATTGAACACTATGCCGGTGCGTTTCCTTTGTGGCTTTCACCAGTCCAGATAAAAATTATTCCAATAGCCGACAGGCACATCCAGCGTGCACATGAAGTAAAGCAGAAATTAATAGCGGCTAATGAAAATCTTAGAATAGAGATTGATGATAGAGCAGAATCTATAGGTAAAAAGATCCGTGATGCCAGCAGTGAAAAAATCCCATATATGGCTGTAATCGGCGACAAAGAGACTGAATCTGGCAATGTGGCGGTCAGAGGTAGAAATGAGAAAGATCTGGGGTCGATTAGCATCCAGCAGTTTGTTGAGCATTTACAAGCAGAAATCTTTACAAAAAAGTAATCTTCGTATAAAAAACCTCTCATTCACGAGAGGTTTTTTATGTTAAAATTTCAGAGCTTTTCTTCCCTACAGCTATAGTATGCTCAAAATGGGCTGACAAACTCCCATCTTTGGTAGTAATCGTCCAACCGTCATCCTCAACATGTACGCGGTAATCTTTTTCACAGATCATCGGCTCAATCGCTAGAACCATGCCTTCGGTTAAAGTTAAGCCTGTGCCGGCCTTACCATACCCTGGAATCATAGGATCTTCATGAACATCATACCCAACACCATGACCAACTAGATCTCGAACTACAGAGAAACCATTTTTTTCTGCCAAAGACTGGATTGCGTTACCTATGTCCCCGACCTTACTGCCAACTACTGCAACTTTAATTGCGGAATCCAGACATTCTCTAGTTGTATCAATAAGTTTTTTTGTGTCGGGGGGGATTGTGCCTACAGGTACAGTGATTGCGGTATCAGTATATAGCCCTTTGTACTCCATTCCGATATCCAAACCAATTATATCGCCTTCTCTCAAAATTTCATCAAAAGAGGGGATACCATGGACCACAACATTATTTATTGAAGTACACAAGCCAGCCGGAAAAGGGTTGTCCTTCGGACCATAATTGATAAAACTTGGTCGCCCTCCGGCTTTTATTATTTCCTGTTCTGCGTACTGGTTTAAATCCCCTGTACTTACTCCCGGTTTTGCCATTGTTGCCAAGTCGCCAAGAATTCTTCGTAAAATTTTTCCGCCTTCTGAAAGAAGCCGGATTTCATTTTCAGTTTTGACATATTTTACTTTACTCATGGCTTAAATTTGTGAGATATGCTTTGATAATTTTTTCCAACCGGGTACGAACTTGCTTTCTGGTACCCAAAGCACTAATTTTATGATATTCATATTTCTTTGAAAAAAAATCTATAACCTCAGCAATATTTGTTCTATAGTATTTAATTCTGTTTTTCATTGCCTGATTGCTGTCGTCTGCCCTTTTACCATATTTCCCTGAAAAATAGCCAACACGATCTTCCATTCGTTTTATTGTTTCTTCAATAGGAATAGATAAATATATTACCAAAGGTGCTATTCTCCCCTGCTTTTTCAAGAGCCGGCTAACCAATTGCGCTTCTCCCAGCATCTTTGGATGACCATCGAACAAAATTCCTTTTTTAGCTGGTACTTTTGCAATGGTTTCCTTCAAAATATTTCTCACAATTATGGTAGGAGTTAGCTTTCCTTTGTCGTTATTGGTTTGTAAGTTTTTGTTAACTTTTGCATCGCGCCGTCTAAGCTTAGCGAGCTCTTTTCCCATGTCAAAATCTAGTAAATTGTATTCACTAGATATAAATTCAGCCTGTGTGGCTTTGCCGGCAGCAGGATCTCCTAAAAGAATTATGGTGATGGGGGGATGCTTTTGTGTTTTATTCATATTTGGCCAAAGCCTGCTCTATATCTAGCGTGACTTTTTCTATTGGCTGGTTTCCATCAATTGTTATAAAATCCGAATTTAATTTTAAAAAGTCCAAGACCGGTACCGTGTCTTCCTCATATTGCTGTAAACGATATGCTATTGCCTCTTTTGTGTCATCTTTACGACCTTCCTTTTGTGCTCGTAATAATAAACGGCTCATTGACTCCTCTTTTGGCAGATCTATGAACAAAGTTGCAAACTTAGACCTGCCCTGTTCCTTCAAAAAACTCAGAACAAATTCTGCCTGTCCGATACGGCGAGGAACCCCGTCGAAAATTACACCTTTGTTGTTTGGAATCACGCTCATACGATCCCTAAAAACCGACAATAGTAAATCATCGGTCAATAAAACACCGCTATTAATTAGCTCTTTTACTTCCTGTCCTAAAGGAGTAAGTTCAGTTGCTAAATTTCTTAGCACGCCGCCCATCTCCCAATAAAATAAATTATGCTTTTCAGCCAAAATCCTGGCTTGAGTCCCTTTGCCTGAACCTTGCGGCCCTATCAGAAAAACTGCGTCTAAATTCATATTGGTATTGTATATATTTTTCCGGTTTTGTGAAAGGGGCAAAAGACGCAGAAATTTATTAAAATAGCTTTTTCTGCTACAATAAAACCGATATTCCCAACAAATTTTTTGAAATAAATATCTAAAACAAAACTAGTTTGAGCAACATATTTCTTGAATTAACCATAGTGCTCATAGCGGCAGGGTTAATTGCAACATTCATCAGTTTTCTAAAACAGCCCGCCATTATAGCCTATCTTCTGACCGGCCTCATAGTCGGCCCTCTTGGTTATTACAGTCTTCAGCACAGCGAAGCCTTGCAAGGTCTATCCGAAATTGGAATTACCTTACTGTTGTTCTTAGTAGGCCTCGAATTGGACATTTCCAGCATAAGAAAAATTGGCCGTAGCGCTATGCTTGCTGCTCTGACTCAAGTCGTAGGCACTTCTGTTTTAGCATTTGTATTATTGAAAGCTTTGGGTTTTGATAATACTTCTGCCGGAATACTGTCTGCTGCCCTGACTTTTTCTTCTACTGTAATTGTAATAAAACTGTTGACCGAAAAGCGAGACCTTCACAGCTTATATGGCAAAATTGCTGTTGCAATGTTGTTGCTCCAAGACTTTGCCGCCATTCTTCTGTTGATTTTCTTTGCTGGTAATTCCAGTTCAATATTCGGCAATCTCCCGGCCTGGCAAAATATTTTCCTAACCTTAATAAAGGCTGGGGTGTTGGTTTGGATAATCCACTGGCATAGTGTTTTTGTCATTCCAAAAGTTTTAAAACTTGTTGGGAAATCCGAAGAATTACTTACAGTCCTGTCGCTGGCCTGGGCATTTGGCCTCGCTGCTTTAGTATCGCTGCCTCCTATCGGGTTTAATGTTGAGATTGGCGGGTTCTTGGCCGGACTGGCCCTAGCAAAAAGCGCTGTTCATTTCGAAATCAGCTCAAAAATTCGTTCGTTGCGCGACTTTTTTATAATAATTTTCTTTATCACACTAGGTGCTTCATTAATATTCTCAAACCCCAAACAAATTTTTGTACCTGCTCTACTAATCACCGGTTTCATTCTCATAGTAAAACCTTTGCTGGTTATGGTTACTATGTCCGTTTTGGGATTCAAGCCTAGAACATCTTTTTTCACCGCAACCAGCATGGGACAAATTTCCGAGTTTAGTCTCATTCTAGCCGCACTTGGCTTAAAAACGGGCTATCTAAATCAGGATACTGCCAGCCTGTTGACTCTTGCCGCAATTATCAGCATGGCGGTTTCATCATATTTTATAGTACAATCCGAATATTTCTACACCAAGCTTCGAGGAATCCTAGCGTGGTTTGACTGGCGCAGAGGTAGTGCAGAAAAGGGCTTACATGAAATTAGCTTAAGCAACCATATCATCATTGCTGGGGCGCACAGGTTAGGGCACCATATTGTTGAGGCCGTAGCAAAAATGAAGCTGGATTTCATCATAATTGACCATGACCCGGAGGTTATAGACAAATATCGTCACCAAGGGATGAATGCCATATGCGGTGATATTACCGATCCACATGTACAAGAAATTGCTCGGATGAATAAAGCAACCTTAATAGTTTCGACGGTACCGGATGCAAATGATAACCACGCCCTGCTTGAGGCAATGAAAAAGAAAAGAGTTAAAGCTAGAATAATCATGACTGCAATGAACGAGGAAGAAGCGTTAATGCTTTACAAAGAAAAAATCGATTATGCTCTTCTGCCTCACTTTGTTGGCGGTCAGCATATTGCCGATATTTTGCGCCACGAAAAGCTTGGCCAAAGCCTAAACAAACTGAAAAACCAACACCTCAAAACTTTACGAGCAGGCAATTCCGAGTAAAGCTTTTCCGTGATATAATTCGTGCATGCTTAAAATTTACGACACCCTTTCCAAGCAGGTCACCGAGCTTAAACCTATAAACCAAGACCAAATTAAGCTCTATACCTGCGGTCCAACAGTATACCATTTCGCCCATATTGGAAACTTACGGACATATATATTCAGCGATATTCTGCGGCGAGTACTGGAATATGACGGAGTAGAAGTCGTGCACGGCATGAATATTACTGACGTGGGCCATTTAGTCGGCGATGGTGATGACGGAGAGGACAAGTTGGAAGTTGGGGCAAAACGGGAAGGAAAACACCCTCTAGAAATTGCCAAATTTTACGAAAGAAAATTTCTTGAAGATACCGACAAGTTGAACATCCAACGCGCCCGTACTTTAGTTAGAGCTACTGACACCATTGCCGAACAAATTGAAATCATACAGCTTCTTGAAGATAAAGGATTTACCTACCGAGACAGCTCAGCCATTTACTTTGACACCAGCAAGCTACCGGACTATGGAAAGCTGTCCGGACAAAAACTCGGAGACAAAAAAATTGGGGCCAGAGAAGACGTAGTTATTGACTCGTCAAAGAAAAACCCTCAAGATTTTGCACTATGGTTTTTCCTCACTGGTCGCTACGAAAACCATGTATTACAGTGGGACTCCCCATGGGGTAAAGGTTTCCCAGGATGGCATATTGAATGTTCAGCTATTTCGAGAAAAATTCTAGGACAGCCGTTTGACATCCATACTGGCGGAGTTGACCATATTGGCACTCACCACACCAATGAAATTGCCCAAAGCGAAGCGGCGTTTGGTTTGCCGCTAGCAAATTATTGGATGCATGGTGAATTTTTACTTATTGACGAAGGAAGAATGGGTAAAAGCGAAGGCAATGCTTACACCTTAGATACAATTATTGAAAAAGGATTTTCTCCTTTGGACTTCCGTTATTTATGTTTAACGGCCAACTGGAATACTCAGTTGAACTTTACATGGGAGAGCCTGAAAGCTGCCAAGCAAGCCAGAGAAAAATTGTCAGCTTTTGCGGCTCAGGAAAATAAATCTGCGGAACCCGTTTCTGGCTACCTTGAGAGATTCAATGAATATATCAATGAGAACTTAAACATACCAAAAGCAGTTGCTCTAGCTTGGGAGCTTCTAAAAGACCAAGACCATAACATAAATGAAAAAATTGCTACTTTGAAAACTTTCGATAAAGTTTTAGCTCTTAACTTGGGCGCATCCGAACACAAAGCCCCAGACCCTATCCCTGCAGAAATTCAAGAACTCTTAGATAAGCGTGCGGAAGCAAAGCAGCAAAAAAACTTTGAGTTGGCAGACCAACTAAGACTGCAAATTGAATCGGGAGGTTATGAACTACAAGACACTCCTGAAGGACAAAAAGTAAGCAAAAAATAAACAAAGAAGACCCGAGTAAAACACATCTCGAGTCTTCTTGCTTTTGCCGCAAACAACGCAGCATGAACTTAGTAGATAGGCTTTCGGAAACCGTTGCCATCGGTGTTCAGATGCCCTGAGTAAGTCAGGGGCAGATGAAGTAGATGTACATCGTTCTTCGGCTGAACGACCAATCCCCAGATCGCTGGGAATGCCTTCATGTGGGTGGGAGGGTTGTGGCGGTCGCCCGTGTCCTTTGTAGCGTCGAAACCGAGTTCGACAAAAAACTTCCGGTCTGCACGATCCAACGACATCGGCATCGTCCTTGCTATGCCCTCCATCTCGCCAAGGATAACGGTTATGCCGTGTCCGACCGACCTGGCATAGGATTTTTCAGCTTTTTCGCCGGTTTCGTTTGCCTTGTCGTTGGCTGCGTCCACCGACACTTTGAGCCTGTAAAGCCGTTCGATACATTGCTTCCAAGCAATGGTTTTGTCCTTGCTCAGACGCTCTACCTTGCTTATTGGCACCATGCCAATCGCCGCTCCTGTAGCGGCGCCATTGTTTAAGTTCATAAAAAAGTCCTCCATCAATCTAGTCCGCCAATTGCTCAGCGGGTTTACCTTTACCACATGCAAAACCCTCAAGTCCTGCAAATAAACAAACCTCACGATTGAGGCTATGGTGTAATTATACATCAAAATTAGGGTTTTGTCAATCCCTTATTCTTAAATACCTCTAAATTAAAGCAAGTTTTCAACCTAAATTCCCCAGGTTGTACCCTATTTTTAGGGTTATTTTTATTGCTAATTTGTGTTAATATAGTATGACCAACGACCATGGAATCCTTAACCCAATCTTCATTGGATAGAATGCCACCTCAGAACATTGAAGCCGAGCAATCCATACTCGGAGCTTTAATGTTGGATAAAGATGCAATTATAAAAGTTGCCGACATTGTCACTCCGGAAGACTTTTACGACAACAGGCACCAACTTATATACGAAACAATGCAGGAACTGTTTGAACGCAGTGTTTCAATAGACATACTCACAGTTTCGAACCATTTAGAAGAAAAGAAGGAATTGGAAAAAGTTGGTGGCGCCAGCTATCTAAGCCAGCTCGTTAACACAGTACCTTCGGCAACTCATATCGCTTACTACGCTACCATTGTTCGCAAAAAAGGAACTTTGCGCCGGCTCATTAAAAGTGCCAATGAAATATCTTCCATTGCTTTTAGTGAAGAAGGAGATATTGAAGATATTTTAGATACTGCGGAGCAAAAACTGTTTGGGGTGTCCCAGCACCAGTTAAAACAAAATTTTATACCGGTCAAAAGCATTTTGCATGAAACTTTTGAACGTATCGATGAACTACACCGCGACAAAGGCAAACTGCGCGGACTTTCCACTGGCTTTACTGACTTAGATAAAAAACTTGGCGGATTACAAAAATCTGATCTAGTTATTTTGGCTGCTCGCCCGTCTATGGGTAAGACAGCCATGGCCTTAGACATAATCCGTCACATTTCAACAGTTGCTAAAGTGCCGACTGGAATTTTTTCTTTGGAAATGAGCAAAGACCAATTGGTTGACCGCTTGCTTGCCTCTCAGTCCGATGTTGACTTGTGGAAAATTAGAACTGGCAACCTAACAGAAGAAGACTTTGAAAAGTTGAACTATGGCATGGGGGCACTTTCCGAAGCTCCGTTGTATATAGACGATGCTGCTGGAGCAAACATCATGGAAGTTCGGACCAAAGCTCGCAGACTTCAATCCGAACACAATCTTGGGCTTATTGTAATAGACTATCTCCAACTTATGGCTGGAAGAAATACCGACAATCGCGTCCAGGAAGTCAGCGAAATTTCGCGAAGTCTTAAAATTCTTGCCCGCGAACTTAACATTCCTGTTATTGCCCTATCTCAGCTTTCTCGCGGTGTAGAAAACCGGCCTGACAAAGTTCCCCAATTGGCAGACTTGCGCGAGTCCGGTAGCATTGAGCAGGATGCTGATGTTGTAATGTTCATTTACCGTGAAGATATGTACCGAGGCCGCGAATCTTCTAGGCCAAACATTGCTGAAATACACATTAAAAAACACCGCAACGGCCCTACCGGGCAAGTTGACCTGTTCTTTGACGAAAGTAAAACTTCTTTCCGAACCCTAGATCAAACCTTTGATACCAGTCCCCAAACCGTAATGCAAAGCATTGGGCAAAGTGGGCCTGACGAAATAGAATAATATCGTGGTAAAACTCCCCGCATCTCTAGAAAAAGCTATTAACGAGTTGAGTAAGCTTCCCGGCATTGGGCCAAAATCAGCCCAGCGCCTGACTTTTTACTTGCTTAAAAAAGACAATATCGACCTCAACAGCTTGTCGGAGGCAATTGCCAACCTAAAATCTGGGGTTGTTTTTTGTAGCCAATGTCACAATATGGTAGAAGCAGATCCGTGTGATGTATGCTCTGACCAAACCCGTAACCAAAAACTTCTATGTGTGGTAGAAGAACCCTTAGATGCCTTGGCACTGGACAGAACGCGCCAATTCCCTGGCCTGTTCCATGTCCTAGGCGGAGTTCTCAATCCCATGGAAGGAATCGGCCCAGAACAACTAAACCTGGCTGATCTGCCGGAAAGAGTCCAAAAGTTGGGGATAGAAGAGGTGATAGTGGCAACCAACCCAACCTTGGAAGGCGAAACAACTGCCTCATATATTTCCAAAATTCTTAATGGCAGGGGAGTCAAAATTACCAGAATCGCTAGGGGACTGCCAATGGGCGGAGATCTTGAGTACGCTGATGAAATTACCTTGTCTCGCGCATTGGAAGGACGAAGAGAATACTAATTTAAAACCGCCCGGGTAGGGCGGTTTTTAGAATCTATATTTGAGGAGTAATTGTTATCGTCATTAGCTTCTTTTCCCTGACAACAGTAAATCCTACAGCCTCCCCTGGTTTTCTAGACTGTAAAATTTCTTCTAAGCTTGTATCTTCGTTAATATCCTGCCCGCCTACTGCAGTAATGCTATCACCTGCTTTCAGACCGCCGGATTGTGAAGCGCCGGCTGGATCTACTGCCACCACCAAAGCGCCACCTGGAATTTGAAATAGATCGCTTTCTACCAAACCAATGTTTCTATAGCTAAAACGGAATTGCGGCCGGCTGATCATTGTTTGACCATTTGCAAAAAAAGTTTTTACAGTATCGCTGGCAACATCGCTGGAAACTATTGACTTGCCATCCCAAATTCCCATAAATTTTCCGTCGATATTAATAACAGCATCGCCGAAAACTAGCCCGCCAACTGCTTGTGCTCCAAAAGCTCTGGCAGGAGTATCGGAGCTGAAGACTTTACCTTTGTTATCACTCTGAACTGAGGTCACAAAGCTTTCTTGGAAAAAAGCTGCGCCGGAAGTAAGCCCTGCACTGTGCACAAACCCGATTTTCTGAGCAGTGGATAAAGACTTACTGGAACCAAACTCAGCAACAGGAACGTTTGATAGATCTGCTTTAACAATTACCAAATTGGTCCCGGTCTCTCCCCACATTTGGCTAATCTGTGCTTTCTGTCCATTATTCAAAATTACATATTGCCGAACTGCTGGACTGGCATCTTTGGCGGCAGTCAAAGCAGATTGAACAGTCAAAAAATATCCGTCTGCGGACAAATTAATGGCACTGCCTGTAATTGCCACATTATTCTCGGAAATTGTTGCAATTGAACTAAGACGCGACTTAACTTTAATAACCGCACCTTGCATATCGGTAGGGTCGCCAGCTTTAGGTTCTTCACGCTTGCTGATAACGATTGGGGCTTGAGGATTCAAAATTCTGTACTTCTCAAACAAAGTTAAGCTGGAAAGTTTAGCCGAAATCCAAGGGCCCGCAAAAATGTTTACCAAAAGACTAAGTGCTACAGTTACAACTACGAATATTGCAAGTTTTTTTGTCATAAAATATTAAGTTAAAATCTGCCAAGGTGTTACCAACAAGATGAGAGCTGTAAAAATGACAGCCAAAGCAATATGGTATTGCACCTGCTTAATGTTTAAGTGGTCATATAAAGCATAATAATACAAAACCCAGCAAAAGTAGAATGCGTTAAATAAAATCAATCCGAGCGCTGAGAAGTGTAAAGGCAAAAAGCTCAACGCCAAAAAAAATTCTGTTGTCAGCAGAGCCAAAATCGCTGCGGCATACCAGCGGGCGGGACCAGGCCTGGGAACCGCTTCATATGATGCCCGAACCAAAATCATTGTTGCTAGAAAACAGATTGCCAAATAAACCACTCCTGGCACAGCTGCAAAAGTATGGCTAAACGATGTCAAAGCCATAAATATACCAAAAGCTGTCAGCAACGTCTCATTCAACAGAAGCTGTTGCCCCGAATTGCCAATAAGCAATTCCACCAGATAAATTACTGGCAAACCCAGAAGCAAAAACAAACCTCGCCAGATTTCGTTCGGTAAAATAAAAAATATTCCGAACCAAGCAGCAATAAATAAAGCCGGTCTCACCCACCACCACAAATTGTAATGGCCTATTGCTTTTAAATACCAAATATTGTAAGCGGTCACAGCCCCGACATAGAAAACAAACGCCGGTATTAAATACCGAAAAACGGGGAGAGGAGCGGCAAACATTTGCACCACAACCACAAAAGCCACGCTCAATAGGATGCTGGCATATTTATGATATTTTGCGATCTGTTCCATTTGTAAATTTAATTAGCAGAGCTCCTGCTACCAAGGCCAACCCTAAGCTAACCAAGGTGTTCAGCCTGATTGGGCCAACAAAAACACTATCAATCCTTAAAAATTCAAGCCCGAATCTGACTGTATTATACAGCAGCAAATACCACAAGAAAAGCTGAGCAGAGTCTCGCTTCCATCTTAAGAGAACAAAGAAAATCACCAAATTGGCCAAAGATTCATACAAAAACCATGGATGATAAAATGGGTCCAACAACATTTGTGGCAATCGAAATTCTATTGGCACAAACATTTTCCAAGGCAATGCAGTAGGAATACCATAAGCTTCATAGTTGAACAAATTTCCTAGTCGTCCTAATACCTGCCCTGCCAAAATGCTAAAAGTCAGCCAATTCAAATAATTGTTGAACCGTAACCAAGACCACCCCGACCTCCAAGCAAAAAAAGCCAAGCTTAAAGCTCCGCCTAACACAGCCCCATAAATGCTCAGCCCACCGCGCCAGAAAGCAAAAATGAATTGGGGATTGGCAAAATAAAATTGAATCTCCGAGGCCACGTGATACAGACGAGCACCGAGTAAACCAGCCAAGATCGTAACTAAAATAATATTGTCTGCCCTGTCTCTGGTCAAACCATATTGCTCTGCTCTCCTCAAAGCAAAAAACCTGGCTGTCAACACAGCTGCTGCGAGTATCAATCCATAATAATGGATTCTCAAGAAGCCCAAACTCAGTTCTTGGGGTAAAACAACTGAACCGGAGAACACGGGACGCAAAAATCCCAGAATGGAAACCACTAAAACCACGCCGGCAAAAAGTAAAATCGCAGTAGGGTATAGGTTCGAAGCTGTTGGGTGCTTAATGAATCTGGTCATATTTTTAAAATAAAACCGATTGATGCATCACTCCTACTCGCGGGTCGGGTTCGTTTATTTTTAACTTAATTTCTTTCATTTTGAAAAAATCGCGGTATAAAAGTTTCTGGTTGGTCAAAGCGTAATCGTAAACCATTTTTGTTACCTTCACATCATCCAAACAATATTTTTTTAGCAAATCCAGTCGCCCATTTTTCCAAAACATTATTGCTTGTTTTCCGTTGCCGGACTTGCCCATCCCAATAGTACCTTGGGCAATATCTTCCAGTTTTATCCGGTGCCCCAGCACAGCAGCAACCTCCTGTAATAGGTCGCAATACGGAATTTCAAATATATCAAAATTTAGATATGGCTGCAGGACTTCAAAATCAAAATCTTTTATGTTATAACCAATAATTTGATCTGCAGTTTGGAGAATCCCCGCCAATTTGGGAATTTCATGCTCCTCATAAATGGAATATTTTTTGGTCGAATAATCATAAATACCACAAACTGAAATTTTCAACAAATGATTTTTACCGCGACCGCCAACTTCTGCAAATTCTTTTTGTGTCTCAAGATCAAGTACAATTTTTTTCAACATAACTTTAATTATACACTATCGCTTTTTTACCACCTCTTCCCTATTTCAATTATTGACAAAATTAATAGAATATGTTATAATATACAACTTTGATTTTTGCTTATTTTTAGGCAATTTGGTATAATTCAGCAAGATTTAAACACTATTTTATTTATTTATTCGTATTTATGGCCCACCAACAAAGCAGAACACTAGCAATTGAAACATTAGACAAAGTCGGACAAGAAGTTACTCTGTCCGGCTGGGTAGCCTCCTCTAGAGACCATGGCGGTCTTATTTTTATTGACTTGAGAGACCATACTGGAATTGTTCAGTTGACCATAAATCCGGATGCTGGTTCAGTATTTGACATTGCCAACTCTTTGCGCGACGAATTTGTTGTTCAAATAAAAGGAATCGTAAAAAATCGCGATGCTGGGCTGGTCAACCCAAACATCCCCACCGGTTCCGTAGAAGTCGTTGTTTCTGAAATTACAGTACTCAATAAGAGCAAAGCTCTCCCCTTTCAGATCAACCACGCCACAGATGAAGTTAACGAAGAAATTCGTTTGAAGTATAGATTCCTGGACTTGCGCCGAGACAAAATGCAAAGCATGCTAAAACGCCGCCACTTAATGATAAAGATGATCCGTGATTACATGGACGAGCACGAATTCATTGAAATAAATACTCCGATATTAGCCAACTCCTCTCCTGAAGGCGCGCGAGACTTTCTGGTTCCTTCCCGACTTCATCCCGGAAAATTTTATGCCCTACCCCAAGCTCCCCAGCAATTCAAGCAGTTGCTCATGGTTGGCGGGGTGCCAAAATATTTTCAAATTGCCCCATGTTTTCGCGATGAAGATCCCCGTGCCGACCGAAGCCCTGGGGAGTTTTATCAGCTTGACTTGGAAATTGCTTTTGCCGATACAAGCGAAATTGTGTTTCAAGAACTAGAGCCGTTGTTTGTAAAATTGACCAAAGAATTCGCCAATAAAAAGTTGAAGGACGAAATATTTCCCCGCATTCCATTTAAGGAAGCAATGGAAAAGTACGGTAGCGATCGTCCGGACTTGCGCTATGGTATGGAACTGACCGAATTAACCGAGTATCTACAAAATACAGAATTCACGGTTTTTGCCAACGCAATAAAGAACGGTGGGTGTGTTAAAGCTATTTGTCTTGAAGGAGGCGCTACAATGTCCCGCGGTCAAATAGATGAGCTCACCGAAATTGCCAAAAAAGAAGGTGCGGGTGGATTGGCCTATATTACCTACTCCGACGAAGGTCCAAAATCCCCAATTGCCAAATTTATGAGTGAAACCGAAATGGCTGCTATTCAATCTACAATGGGAGCAAAAACGGGCGACATTGTATTTTTTGGCGCTGACGACAGAGCAATAGTAAACAAAGTCCTTGGTAAATTGCGCGATGTTCTGGGTGACAAATTCAATCTAAAAGACCCAAATGTTGTGGCCTGGGCTTGGATTACAGACTTCCCTTTGTATGAGTATGATGCCAAGGAAAAGAAAATCGACTTCATGCACAACCCATTCTCAATGCCCAAAGGCGGGCTGGAAGCTTTGGAAACTCAAGACCCCTTGGAAATTCTTGCTGACCAATATGACATTATTGCCAATGGACTGGAGCTTTCATCGGGTGCCATTCGGAATTTCAACCCCGATATCATGTACAAAGCCTTTAATATAGTTGGGATCAACAAAGAAACTGTGGATTCCAAGTTTGGGGCCATGATTCGCGCTTTCGAATTCGGTGCACCGCCTTCAGGAGGGTTTGCTCCGGGAATAGACCGAATGCTGATGCTCTTTGAAAACGAACCTAACATTCGCGAAGTAATTGCTTTTCCCAAAAATGGTTCAGCCCAGGATGTGATGATGAATGCACCAAGCACTGTGGACGACTATCAATTAAAAGAATTGAGCATAAAGTTGGATCTGCCCGAAGAAAAGAAATAAAAAAACAAAACTGCTAATGCAGCAAGTAAAACTCCACCAGTTTGAAGGGCCACTAGACTTATTGCTCTCCCTCATTCAGGAACAAAAACTTAATATTACAGAGCTAGCTTTGTCCGAAGTGACTGAGCAGTTTTTGTCGTACGTCAAAGATCTGGAAAATGTCGATGCCACTGCCCTGGCAGACTATTTATCCATTGCAGCCAAATTGTTGGTAATTAAGTCAAAAGCCATACTCCCGAGCCTAGAAGTAGAGAACTTGGAAGAAGAAACTGGCGAAGATTTGGCACAACGATTAATTTTGTATCAACAATTTAAAGAGACCGCAAAATGGTTAAAGTCGCAGGACGCCAAGAGGAAACAAAGCTTCATTCGGACATTGGTATTTTCGGAGCGCATTAGTTTTCTGCCTGATCCGGAATTAACACCGCCAGATCTGCAAAAGGCAGCAGGTGGAATTGTCCAAATTTTGAAAGAGCTGGACAACCTGCCGAAAGCCCAAATTCGAGAAGCAATTTCTATTCAAGACAAAATAAAGGAACTGCAAGTACTGCTTTCTGATAAAATAGAAACAAACCTTAACGACCTGTTAAAAACTGCCAAGAGCAAACCCGAGGTGATTATTACTTTTCTAGCTTTATTGGAACTAACCAAGCAAAGATTATTATCTGTTGAACAAGAAGACTTATTTACTGACATTACAATTCGCAAATACCAACCAACAGCAGTAATTAGCATTGAAGAAAACTAATGGATATCAAACATAAAATTGAAAGTCTGCTTTTTGTTTCCAGTAAGCCCTTGTCGTATAAAGCTCTGGCTAAGTTTACAGGTGAACCAGAAGTAAAGATAAGACAAGCTGCTGCGGAACTGGTAAATGATCGCAGAGAGAGCGGTGTGGTCATTTTAGAAGCCAATGGGAGCTACCAAATGGCCACCAACAGTGAAAATAGTGATCTTGTAAAGTCCTTCCTTAATGCGGATCTAAGAGAAAAACTGACTGACGCTACAGTCGAAGTTTTATCTATTATTGCCTACAGACAACCTATCTCTAAAGCGGAAGTAGAAGCAATTCGCGGGGTTAACTCTCAATACAGCTTGCGGGCTTTGCTCATGAGAGGGCTGGTAGAAAAAATACCCAACCCCCACGATGCCCGCGGCTCACTTTACCAGGTGACTACTGAGTTCTTGCAACATTTAGGGTTAAACTCAATAGAGGATCTACCAGATTTCGAAAGCTTGACCAAAGCTATCAAACTCCCAGAAACTCCCGAAGCCAACGAAACCTTGAAAGAAAACCAAAACCCCGAAGAGCTCTCAGAAGAAAATCTTAATACCGAGGAATAAAAAAAACAACGGGCGGCTCATCAGCATATTGAGCGCGCCCGTGCTTATTACAGAAATGTTGGCTTGTATTAACATGGCAAGCCTCCCCCACACAAGGCGGACAGTCTTTCCAACCACTTTGTTTTGACCCCCGCTAACTAGAGCCTAACTCACGCAGTTTATCCCCGCTCGCAACCGCGGGATAGACACATTCCTGTAAACTTAAATCGTTTGTGCTTTATCATTCCTCCGACAATTTGGCACTAAAAACGCGCTCTTGGGCGCATTTATTTTTATTTATTTTGGTAATGGTTCATAAGAATCCTGATGTACGGTCGGTTCGTTTTTTTCTAAAGTAACCCCTCCACAACCAGCGGCAAGAAAAACAATTGTAATGAAAATTAAGAAAAATTTAGCCATATATGTATTCTGGATTTGTAGTATAGCATAAAGGTGTTTGCTGTCCAGCAGGTTGATTGAACTGCTTAAAATAGCTATAATATACAGGAATTTTAAGTGCGGCGCCATCGTCTAGTGGTTAGGACACATGGTTCTCATCCATGGAACCGGGGTTCGATTCCCCGTGGCGCTACCATAACACTACCAACTCTAATACTTATTGAAGTAGTATAGGATTTCGGCGACTGTAATCCGTGAACGACAGTGCATTAACCTAATCTCAAAAATATAACAAAAAACGAGCTACAATAAAATTCATTGTATCTCGCTTGAGAAATTGCTTTGGGGAAAAGACCAAGGGCAAAAAGCAAAAGACCAGATCCAAAAACAAATCTCCAAATTCCAAAGTCCTCACTACCCAACGAAGAGCAAGCCACCGGAATGGGTCCCGTTCTCAAAGATGAGACCGACCTTGTGGTCGAACTCCAGCCTGCCATCATTAGCCCCGAAGTAGAACGACTGCTCGGCGTACGTAGGCTTATATTGAAGTGCTGAGCAGTCGTATACAGGGGTCTTGTTGCCGTGAGCCAGCACAGTGGGATACATCGCCAGTGCCACCGAAGGCTCAATGGCCCCAGTAAGAGAAAACCCTTCCGGCAGCCGCTGAACGAATTCCCGTTGAGCATTCACTGAAAAGCCCTGTAAAGCATTTGGGAAGTAAATCCCCACAACTGAGTTTTCAGCGATCTGTGAGATAAGCCGGTCGTGACGAGTGCCTTCAATGATTGTCACGTTTCCAGCAAGCTTGCCCTTTAGCTCATTCTCCCACTTACGATTTTGGTATTGATCCTTGTATGACGCGCCAGCGGCTTCAACGATAGTTTCAACGCTCCTGCCAATATCGTCGATCACCATTGGCGGAATAATGATGGGAAGCCAAACTCCTTTCAGAAGGTTAGCTACGGATTCGTCGGCTTTGAGCTTAGCCACCTGTATATTCACAAGCTCCTGATAGGAGCCGTAAGAGATCATACCACGCCCGAGGTAGTCGCCCAAGTAGTTTTTGGCTCGCACGAAGCATCCGGCCAGAAACACGTTCGATAGAACATCAGGCTGAGTCAGTGTGTAATCCTTATTAGAATCACAAACCGTAGCCGTGAGATTCTCAGGAATACCATGACCATTCTTGTCAAAATATTTCGGAAACCGTGGTTGTAAAATCAAATCGCAGTCGTGACGCAAGCCAAGAACAAAATTCTCAATTCCGCCCAGCTTGTTAACGAAGGCCTCGATATGATGGCCATTGATATCTTTAACACTTTTAATGTCTGACATTGGAAAATTCCTCCTTTTCCACAAAGTTTAGACTTTTGATCGCCCAAACTATCTACCCCTAGCCCCGAGGTGTGAGGATCTCCTAAAATATATGGAGGCTTAAGATTGTAGCATAAATGGGAGAAAAAGTCAAATATTAAGATTTTTACCATTCTGTTGGGTCTTTATCTTTACTTCTGCAGTAATCGCTCGATTGCACTCACCACAAGCTAGCAAGCCACAAAGGGCTTGGGGCTTGTTTGTAGGTTGTTTGTGAGGTCTGGACTCGCCTTTGAGGACTTTCTGAACAGTATCGAATAACTGTTTTAAGACAATGGGTTCGTGATCTCCCTGATAGAGTTCACCACTGAATTGGAATAGACCTTAACAAATTGGATTGGAAAGCAGTCTGGTGATCTTGTCTCGTTTGAAAGACAGAGCAATAGTTATTAATATTTGAAAAAACACCTGTTACTTGCAGGTATTTTTTGTTATGCTCAACTTATGGATACACGTACTTATTTTAAACCCCAACTATACATGAACCGCCTAAACAAATACGCGGTAAATGCCTATTACGTAGATTTCCTTAGACGAAAAGGAAACCTAAGAGATATATTAATAAAAGCACGGACTGTGAATTCTAGAGAAACAATTGCTGAACTTTTCTCAGATCATAATATATGGGCCGCTCCTCTAACGGAAAAAGAGAAAGAGTAATGAAATTAGGGTTTTTGTTAGCAAAACTGGTATAACCTTAGATATACCAGCTCTTGTACTAGTTGAACCCTAGTTCAACCACCTGTTCAACTAGTTCCTCATACACTAGAGGACCACTAGAAGAGCATTAAAAAGGCGTTCCGAGCCTCTTTAAAAAGCCATACCACAAGTGTATAATCAAAATATGAAAATACTAATAGTTGGCGGAGGGATTGGCGGGCTGGCCTTGGCATCTTTCTTGCAAAAAATTGGCTTAGACTATGTATTAATCGAGCGGGAAAAAAATTGGACAAAACATGGCTATTCTCTTGGTATGTGGAGCAATGGCAGGGCAATCCTCTATAAGTTGGGGTTGGGTGAAAATTTTGATCGTTCAATAGTACCAAACCGTCAATTGGTCATAAAAAATTTTTCCGGTCGGACTCTGAAAACTTACGACTTGAGCAATTTCTATACTCAGTATGGTCTCGGCTATAGCCACCTTCACCGCAAAGACCTGCATGATTGGTTGCTGAGCGGAGTGGATCAGTCAAAAATTAATATGGAAACCACAGTAACCAACCTAAAGTCTACCCGGTCAGGAATTGAAGCAACCCTAAATAATGGAAACCAGCAAACTTTTGACTTAGTAGTGGGCGCAGACGGGGTGCACTCCTCTATCAGAAAAATGTATTTTTCTGAAAATATAGAAAAATATATTAATTGGCGTTGTTGGTTTGTAATTCCCAAAACTCGAATATCCGAAACCCATACTGTTACCGAATACCTGTCGCCAGGAAAATTTCTAAACACTTTTGATGACGGAAATTCAAGCCTGGCGCTGTTTAGTTGTGCCGTCGACCACTTACAGCATGACGACACTGCAGGAAGAATTGAACGGCTTCAAGAAATCTTTAGAGACTCTCCTCTGACCAAAGAAATACTGAAAGGACTAAAAGATGAGGACATATTACCAACTGACCTAGAAGAAGTAAAACTGAACTCATGGGTAAAAGATAATGTGGTTCTATTAGGCGATGCTGCTCATGCCTTTGAACCCTTTGCAGGACTTGGTGGTTCAATGGCTCTGGAAGATGCTTATGTACTCTCGTATGAACTTGCCCAAATTAGAGACATATCAAAAATTCCTCAAGCCTTGCAGAGTTATGAAACAAAAAGGCGAAAAAGAGTTTATAACGCTCAAAGGGTCACGAGAAAAATGAAAACATGGGCTACCTTGAAATCCCCTTTATTGTTCTGGCTTATGAACTTGTTTGCCCCTCTAGTTCCCACTCGTTACTTCTCGCAAGACTTCATTCGTTTGATGAATGAGGAATTATAGTTTTAGAGCAAAAAGTCAAAATTAAGAGACGCTGTCGTAACGACTAGCGCCTCTTTAGATTGTGAACCAAACGATCGTGGCGACCATCCAGCTCGTTTCATTTGCCATTTCGCTCATTGCGGAGCCAATCCGGTTTCTGTCCCACCCTGCTTCTCTGATTGAGAAACAGAGCTGACCCAAACGAGTCATGATAGTAATGTGGCCGTTTATTACGGCAACACCGGAAAGCCCTGCGCCGCCTACTGAATAGATTTTGTAGGCCAGCATAAGCTGTGGCACAGCTTTGAAAAAAACTGCAAGCCAACCTCTTACAATAGGATCTGAGTACTCAAGTTTCTTAAACCAAGCAATCAGTAATACTACTGCTATTCCGAGGCCGGCATACAGAACTGTTTGGTAATCGCGGTGGTCCCACTCTCCGTTTCCTTTGGAGACCATCAAGATCAAATCCGCTGTGATAACAACTGTCCAAGCTGAATAACTGGCAATTGTCTGAGCGGTTACGCGGCTTGGTTGAGCTTTGTGAGCGCGGACAGCTAACACTAAGTTTACAACCAAAAACATCAGCCAGAATGCAAACCAAGTAATACTCACTCCTTGCGAAGTGGTAAGCATCCTTACAAACTGGCTTACACCAAAAACACCGGCACAAACGATTTGGACCCCGAAAAGCAGGTCTGCTATCGTTTGTTTTTTCAAAAACATAACAAGACCCTCCTTCAGGTTCAGTTTATGACGGCATAAGCACGTCGTATAATTATAACATTTTATTATAAAATTGTCAATAATAACGATATTACTGCATTTTTAACAGGGTATTTTAAGAAATTTATAGTATAATTAACCTATAAACAAAATGCTTAAATAAGAAACCAAATATGATTGAAAGCACAATAGTTAAGCTATTTATTGCTCTGCTCCTTGGGGCAGCAATTGGTCTTGAACGGCAAAGCAGTGCCCATAAAAAAATGCAGGATCTGACCGCAGGAGGTTTGCGCACATTTGCGCTAGTCTCTCTGCTGGGAGGAATTGCCGGAATCTTTTATGCCAACAATATGTCTTTAGTATTTGCATTTATGGCTGCAGGTTTCGTTGCCCTTTTAACCTCACACTATATTATCGCCTCCAGAAGAACAGATGATTTTGGCCTGACAACGGAAGTATCTTTTGTACTAACTTTTCTTATCGGTGTAGCGATTACAACCACAGTTATTCCTCTGCAAATAATAGTAGCTATAGCTGTTGTAATGATTCTTATACTTTCACTAAAAGCCAAATCAACGGAGTTTGTTTCCGAAGTCAGCAGGCATGAATTAGAATCGTTTATCAGTTACGCTATTATTGCTCTGGTCATCCTCCCTTTCCTGCCGAATATTGCTTATACTTTGAGCGACTTGCCTTTGGTCCAATCCTTGCTTTCGCAAATGAATATTGACCCAACAAGGTTTATGGATCTAGAACTGCTCAACCCGCGCAAAATGTGGTTTATTGTAGTATTGGTGACAGGGATAGATATGATTGGTTATGTGTTGAGCAAATTTGTTGGTGCTAAAAGAGGTTTTACTCTCACCAGCTTTATTGGGGGTTTTATTTCTTCAACTTCTACCACTCAATCCTTAGCCCAACGCAGCAACAAAGTGAAAATCTCAGACTATCTTGTTGGTGCAGCTGTACTTGCCAACATGGCCAGCTTCTTTCAGATCTTTCTTTTAGTTGGCCCGTTGAACACAAAATGGCTAGTATTCATTTTACCCACGCTGGCCGCTATAATAATTGTTGCCGGGATGGTGGCCTACTACTTCCTGCGCAAACCGCATAGCGAAAAAGAAATTGCCGACAAAGACGGCAAACAAATTTTTTCCCTTATACCGGCCCTCAAATTTGCCGTTTTATTGATTACGGTAAAAATTGTTACTGGACTTTGCCTTATCCTGTTTGGCGAGTCAGGCTTCTTAATTAGCTCGATCATAGCTTCTTTTGCTGGACTGGATGCTATCTTAGTAAACTTAGCCACTATGGCAGGAAGCACGGTTTCATTCCAGTTTGCTTTGTTGACCTTGATTCTTGTTAACGCAACAAACTTGCTAAGCAAGGCATTTTATTCATTTTTACAAGGAACCAAGCCATTCGCAGCAAAATTCCTGGTCTCAGCACTTCTAATTATCATTGCTAGCTGCATAGGCTGGACCATGATGTAACAGCTCTCATTAATTAAAAAGCACAGTAGCATACTACTGTGCTTTTTATAATTCTCCCTTATTTAAGCTTTTTTCTCTTAGATTTGTTAACGCTTTTCCCACTTGGAGAAACACGCTGTCTGTGTTGTGCTTGCGGTACTCCTTCTGGTACCGGACAAGAACCTGGCATAATAACCCCCTCGGCTTTATGGGTCCATATATCCGGGCGCTTTCTGCGTTTATGCAACTTGCCTTCTTTGGCCAGCTTGCGGATTATTCTCAAAGCCATGGGTGCGTGGTCTGCGACGTAATACAATTTGGTGTCGTGTTCTGAAATTGCGTGATGTTTTTTTTGTACAATTCTTTCAATCCAGGTCAACATTGGTTTCCAAAATTCCCTGTTTACTAAAATAATTGCAACTGGAGAAACTTTTTTTGTTTGAACCAAAGTAAGCATCTCAAACAGCTCATCCATGGTTCCAAAACCTCCCGGAAAAAATACATAGACTTGGGAAACAGAAGCCAGCATAACCTTGCGAGTAAAAAAATAATGGAATGAAGCTGATTCTTTTACGTAACTGTTAATGCGTTGCTCTGTTTCTAATTGTATGTTCAATCCTACTGATCTACCCCCGGCTTTCATAGCTCCTTTATTTGCTGCTTCCATAATTCCTGGACCACCTCCGGTTACAACAGCATAACCGTCTTTGGAAAGATGATAGCCGAGATCTGTGGCATCTTGATAAGTTTTTTCGTCAAAGCCGCAACGCGCGGAACCAAAAATGGTTACAGCTTTTTTGCTGTATTTACTAACAAACTTGTATCCTGCCACAAGCTCCTTCATTATGCGCAACAGTCTCTGAGGTGAAAACCCTCCCTTTTCCACATCAAGCAATTCATCGAGCTGACTGTCAGACCAAGCCAGATCTTTTTTGCTTTTGCCATTTGGCAAGACTACACTGGCAAATTTTGTATTTTTTTTTGGCATAAATAAACTAAATTATTTAAAGACTTTGTTTTTAATCTGTATTGCTTTTTGCTTAAGTAATGCGAATAGCTTTTCTCGAGTAGGCTTATCTTTCATTACATGATACACGGAAGGTGAAATGGATAATAAAATAATTAGAATTACTATTGGCAACAAGTACCTATCGGCATGCGGGATGGTTTTTCCCAAAAAATATCCGAAAAATAAAAGCCCCACTGACCACAGAAAACCTCCAACAATATTATACAACAAAAATGTGGCGTAGTTCATTCTTCCTACCCCAGCCAGGATTGGCGCAAAGGTTCTAACAATCGGCATAAACCGAGCAAGGATTATGGTTTTGCCACCGTGTTTCTCAAAGAATTTTTGAGCTGTCAGCAAATGATCTCGATGAAAAAATAACGAATCTTCTTTTTTAAATATTTTCGGCCCTACCCTTTTTCCGAACGCATAGCCTACGCTATCCCCGGCAACAGCTGCAACAAACAACAATGGTGACAATATCCATATATTTAATACCCCTTGTGAAGCCAAAAAGCCGGATGTAAAAAGAAGACTATCTCCCGGAAGAAAAAAACCTATAAATAAGCCGGATTCTGAAAAAACTATGCCGAATAATCCAACATAGCCAACGGTTTTAATAAGTGTAACTAAATCAAACATCAATTATTCTTTCTTTTCTACTTTCTTTGCAGTCTCTACCAAAGGTTCATTTTTTATATAACAGCGCAAATCCCGAATATCAAAAATAGATTCTTCTTGAGGAATTCCGGCTAGAATGTCGGAGATTTTTTTGCCTCCATAGATTGAAGGTAAAATACCTACTCCATTGCAGCCCAGGTTATATAATAGCACATTATTGCACGGCTCTTCCCCAATCATTCTAACTCCGTTTTTTGTGTAACCCATTAAACCGTGCCACTGAAATTGATAATTGATTTCCTTTTTTGGGCTATCCTTATAATCAGTTTTTAAAAATGTATCGATTTCTTGTTGAGCTTGAGCTGGGTATAAACGGTCTCTGGAATAAATTGCTTTGTCTTCTAGCACTGTTTCAGGGCCCCCTACGCATATTAAATTATGCCGCTGATTCTCCTCGGCTTCATAAGCTCTGCGAGTTAAATAAAAATATGGATCTTGCCGAGTTAAATGATTTTCTGAAAAATAACCTATTGCTGTAGGATTTTTATTTAAACTGTCCAAATATCCTGCCATATAACCTATTACCCCCTCTACTTGCTCATGGTACCTGCCATCTATGTCCACTCCCACCTCATTTTCAATGTGTATATTTTCAAACCCATTCGTGCACAACACTACTCGCTCTGCGGAAATAATATTGTTCTGTGCTTCCAAAACTGCTCGTTTTCTTTGTAAGCGTAAAACTTTTACCGGGGTCTCTTCGGCTAAAACAAACCGGTCTCGATACTTGGCTAGCATGTAGCCTATAAGCTCTTCACATAGCATGGCGCTGTTGGTACAGCCTTTACGGGAAGACGATGCAGCAACATACTTCAGATTGTCCGATTCTAGTAAAGCTAAAATATCCCTTTGTTTCAACAAAGTATATAATTTTTGGTATTCCTCAGGGATTTTATTTTGAAATCCTGACTCCTCTGCTAACATGATTGGCTTTGACGACAAACCCATTCGAACCCTCAGCTCGCTGTCTTCAATTCTATGTATAACTTGTTCGAAAGTGGAGTATCCGGCATAACCAGTGAATTGTACGACTGGGGTTTGTAAACCTGCATCCTCCAAAGCTTCCTCTAAAAGTCCCCATGCAGAATCAACTGCCAGTTGTCCCTTGCTGGTCATTTCTATACCAAACTCACTGACCAATTCGGACAGTGGCCGCTCAAAATAGCTCACCACCTGACCTGCATTATGACCGGTGGCACCGTGTGCGACTCTATACCCTTCGATCAACACAACTTTTTTTGAAGTATTCTTTAAAGTGTAATATGCAGTAAACACGCCTGCAATACCAGCACCAATAATAGCTACGTCTGTTTCTAGATCCTGAACAAGCTTGTCAGCAGGTCTAGTACGATTAAGTTGAGTGATCCATGGAGAAATATTTGGCATTTATTTTTGTTTCATCGTCAGTGCATCGGCCCTAAAATTTATATAATTATACCATAAAATTTGTTGTTTTTGCGCTTTTTTATTATAATTAGTCCATGTCTCCACAGCCTCCGCCAGACAAAGAAGTGGATTTCAGCCATTTCTTTGACAAGCACGAGCAAGAAATACAACAACAGGAAGCAGCTTACATTCCCCCTCCCAGCCGTTTTGCTTTAACAAAAAAGTTTTATTTACTGGTAGGTCTTTTAGTAGTTTTAATAGGAATTCAGGTCCTGGTAGCATATTCATTTAGAGCACCAAAACCGCAGTTGGTAAAAAAGCCAGTCAAATCTGTTAATAGTAGCACTAAGCCTGCCAGCAATTCTGGCAAATCTAGCAACACCGGAAGCAAAACAGTTCCGACAAAAAATTCAAACACCAACAAAGGCAAGTAACTTATGAGAATACTCAAAAAAAACCAATCAGGATTTACCCTAGTTGAATTGTTGGTGGTAATAGCCATTTTGGGGTTGCTTTCTACTATTGTTATGACTTCACTGACCGGGGCTAGAAAAAAAGCTCGAGACACTAGAAGAGTAGCTGATTTGAGGCAGTTAAATACAGCAATTCAATTTTATATAAATGACAATGGACATGCTCCATACGTCGGAACCATGAACTGCGCCCCAGACAGAGGAGACTCAAGTTGCAGCACAGTAACAGAGGTAAATTCTGGTGCGTGGAAAGAGCTGGAAGGTGATTTATCACAATACATAGCTAAGCTGCCCGAGGATCCGTGCGGGGAAAGTTGCTATGATGGCTCAACTCGTAAATATTTTTCTTATGTATATATGCCGCCGGGGGCTGTTTCCAACTGGTGCGGATGTATTGCTGGTGAAGAAGAATATGCTGTGTATGCAGAAAATATGGAAGTTGCATCTAGTACATGGAACATGACATACGCTGGCGTGCCAACATTTGGTTTTATTAACCACCAATTAGGCTCTTCATTTTGATAAAAAAATACAGCTACAAATCATTGATGGCACTGGCAGGAGCAACGCTCTTGCTTTATGTTTTGTTTGCATATACGGAGCTGGGGAATGTAATGATTCATGGTGTTGTTAACATTTTCGCTGGTGGACGCAGTACGGTAAAAGTGGTTTTATTTCTAATTTACGTTCTTGTATTGGGCTTAGTCTCTCTGCCTTATATCGCTAAGCAATTACAAAAGTATAAAATCAGAGCGGAGTGGTTATTAACCTCATTTATTACTGCTTTTGCGTACAACCTTATCTTACTTATTGCCTATTTTAGAAAAATCGGGGTCAGTATTTCTGATTTTGTAATCACCTTCAATAATGGCGAAATTTCTAGCACCGCCCTGCTACACAGCCATATTCTGAAAGGCTTTAATGGCCTTTTGTTGAAATTTTTTGGCTACCAAGTCCAAGAGAATATTGATACTGGCTGGGCTTTTATTGGTCTTATTCCAAACTTCTGGTTTTGGCTGGGCGGCATACTGGGTCTAGCATGCTTGATTTTGTCAATTATAAAATTCAGCGAATTGTTTCATGAACAAAAAAATCGACCCTGGGTTTTCTTTGTTTTATATGCGGTCACAACTTTTACACTACTAAAAAACCTCATAGATGGTGGAGTTTTCAACAGGGAAGCTCCAATTGCTCTTTCTGCTCTGATGTTCATTTTGCTCAGCAGTAAGTTTATTACGAAAAAAATCCCTAAGAATGAAAAACTTGCCCTCAGTCTTTTGCCAATAATTATTTATGCCGCGCTGACAGCTGTGATTTATTTTTATTTCTCTCAAATGTCCAACGACCACGTTTTAAATTTGTACATGTCAGCCACCTTAATTGTTATACTGCTTACTCTTATCTATTGGTACAAATCTGGAGACAATAAAAGATTGGGGGTTTTATTAATTATCCTATCCATTACATTTGCATATGTACCATTAGCACAAAACTTTAATGGCTACCTCAATTCTCTGCAAAAACTGCCATCGGATGGAGCTTTCGTTGGGCTATACAACCTCCCTGCAAAAACTCCCCATATCAAATGGGATAAAATTGAGTCTATAAACAATCTTTCTATCTACAACGCTTATCCTGACGGTCAGGTTCCTTTGAAAAAATTAATTTCTGACAACGCCTTACTAAGCAACTTGGGTCCTGTTAATGTTCCCTGGGTTAACTGCTTCCCTACCTACCCCGATGAAACTATTTCTTTCGATCTTATTACACCTACGGAGCTCCCGCTTACACTTACCCCTAACCGAATGGCAACAATAAAACAGTTAAATCTAATCGGGCAAAATTCGGGTCTGTACCGTTATCAAATAAAGTTTGCAATAAAGCGATGCACACCAAGAGTGATAAACGTTGTTGAAGAATATTTTAAATTACAAGGCCAAAAAACTTTTTTTGTAATAAACCTGTCTGGGAAAAATGGCTTTAATTTTTAATGCACTCCTATTTGCCGCACCCTGCTGGATAGTTAATATTTCTTTAAACGGGCTTTATGTGATCGGTAAATTTTTCCCAAAATTCAAAAATTTCGACACGCCCCTAGACGGAGGAAGAACCTTACGATATGACTCCAGAAGAATATTGGGAAACTCCACAACAATACCAGGTATTATTGTGGCCTTAGCTTCAGGGCTTTTGATAGCGCATTATACCGACTCTGACCTGACTAACGGTTTTATTCTAGGCTTAAGTGTTTATCTGGGCCATGCTCTTGGCAGCTTTATAAAACGGCGCGCAGGCTATTATGACGGACAATTTATGCCGCTGGTAGACCATGGAGACTATATTGTTACCGCGGGGTTGATATTTTGGTATTTAGAAATTTTTTCTACAAAAACTGTTATTCTTGGAATCGCGGCAACTTATATACTGCACCCGGCATTCACCTACCTAGCGTACCTGCTAGGGTTTCATAAATATCCTAGCTAGCAGCTCTTTGTGCTTTGCCTGACAAAGCCTCTTCTTTGCATCCTTCCTTGCAAATAAAATTCTGTCCTTCGCTTATCTCGCACTCCTGGCAGGCAATAACCTGACGATGACATTCGGGATCAACGCAGTTGGTAAATCTTTCCGAATGTTTACCGCAAATACTACAAATCCCGACAGCGACATGTTTAGGATCATCTGTATAAAATCCCATTAGTATCCTATTGTCAAACACGTAAAGCTTTCCTACGAAATTTTCATTAGGATATTTTTCCATATACGAAACAATACCTCCGTCTAATTGGTATACATCTTCAAACCCTTGTGACAATAGGTATCCAGAAGCCTTTTCGCACCTCACTCCTCCTGTGCACACAGTCAGAACTGTTTTGTTTTTCAAATGCGAAATTGATTCAATGAATTTTGGAAGATCTCTAAAATTCTCCATTGGCGGTAAAATAGAACCCTCAAAATAACCAGCCAAGTGTTCGTATGCGTTGCGCATATCAATGATATAAAACTCTTTTCTTTCAGCAATCCACTGGTGCAGCTGCTCTGGAGACAAACGCTTTCCGGTTAAAAGGTTAGGATCAATATCGCACACTGTCCCAAGCCCCAATGTCACAATTTCGTTCCGTACCTTTACAGAAGTTTTAGGGAATGCAGAGCCTGTGCCTTCGCTTCTTTTGATATGAGTGTTCACAAACCTTGGGTCTGCTAAAAACTCTTGCAAATAAGCCTGAATACTCTCCTTTGTTCCTTCCATGGTGGCATTAATACCCTCTGAGGCCACAATGGTCCTACCCTTCAGACCTAGTTTGGTTTG
The DNA here is from genome assembly GCA_964532005.1 of uncultured Candidatus Saccharibacteria bacterium. Classification (GTDB taxonomy): domain Bacteria; phylum Patescibacteriota; class Doudnabacteria; order UBA920; family UBA920; genus CAYQEU01. The sequence goes on along the minus strand of CAZHER010000006.1, from coordinate 18,838 downwards.
CAGCTCTTTCTGCCATTTCATAACAGCATGCGGGTCTTCTATGCGTACGTATTTGTAAAATAGTATGATTTCGTAGTTTTCCATGTTAACCTAAGTATAACAATAAACTTTTAAGATAGTCACCTTCCGGATAAAACAAGTTTACCGGGTGGTCTGCAGCCAAAATATGGTGGCTCAAAATTCGAACTTTCTTGCCAGTTCTTTTCGCTGCATTGAAAACAATTGTTTGAAACAAGTCTTTGCCAATGTGCGAAGAGCAGGAGCTGGTCAATAAAAGTCCTCCCTCATCTAACTTATTCATCGCCGCCATATTCAGATCCACATAGCCCCGGGTTGCATTGCGAACATCACTTGCCCTCTTGGCAAATGCCGGTGGATCCAGAATTATAAAGTCATATTGCCCCTGTTTAGTCCTGGTATTTAAAAACTCGGCCACGTCTTGAGAATAAAATCCGCTGACACTGGGATCAAAACCGTTCAAAGAAAAGTTATGTTTGGCGCTGTCGTTGGCAGTCTGGGAAATATCTACAGAGTCAACAACAGCCGCTTTACCAGCTTTAGCATAAACACTAAAACCACCGGTGTAAGAAAAACAGTTTAGCACTCGTTTACCCTGAGCATATCTTCTGACAAGGTTACGCATCTCCCTTTGGTCTAAAAACAACCCGGTTTTCTGAGACCCAGCAAGCAAAACTTCAAATTTCAAACCATGCTCCGTGATAACGAACTTTTCTTTGTCGCGACTACCTCCTAGAATCCATCCTTCAAAATCGGCCAGCCCCTCTCTGCGCCGTGTAGGCGAAGATGATTTCTCATAAATTAGCAGCCCTCCCAAAATTTCTGTTAAGGTCTCAACAATTACAGGCTTGAGTTTCTCCATCCCCAGTGTGTTCACTTGTATCACCAAAATCTGCCCATATCTGTCTACAACGAGGCCGGGTAAGTCATCACCTTCGCCATTGATTAACCTGTAAGCACTTGTTTGCTCTGGAACAACCGTATCCCTGAGAGCCACTGCTTTGCTTATATTTGATTTAATAGTATGGATTGGGTCATCCTCAGCAAAACTGATCATTCTTCCGGCGATGGATTGATCGCGGTTAAAATAGCCATAGCCAACAAAAACCCCTTCTGCGGTTTTAACCGCCAAAATATTGCCATTTTCAAAGCTGGGATAGCTTTTAATAGCACCCATGAATACCCATGGATGCTTGTTCCTGACATGCTTGTCACGCTCAGGTTTTAAGATTACTGTGCCGTATTTCCCCGATATATCTTCCATGACTTAACTCTTAAAAGCTTCTAAAATTGCCAACTGCTTTTCAAGATCTTCAATTTGTTGTTTCTTCTCTAGAATTTCTTTCTGAGCCTGTCTGTTTTCTGCTAACATTTTCAGTTCCCAATTCTCAACAAAATATTCATTATTATCATTAGCTTTTTTCTTTAATTTTGCCTCAATATCTCTGTTCTCCTGATGAAGCTTGGAAATATCAATAGTATTTCCATCACTGTCTCTACGTTCTCGCCATATTGCAATTTTTTCTTCGTGTATTTTCCTAATCTCACGTTCTATTTCGTCATATTTTTCCGGATGCAAAAGCTTTTTGCGCCAAAAGGTTTTTTGTTCTCCAACCATCTTAAGTTCTCGCTCTAAGCGATTTATACGGGCAGCTTTATTTACTAAGTCCTTGTTTAATTTTAACTGTCTTTTTACCATTTCTTTGCGATTTTTCCACTGCGCAATCTCCGACAAAAACAAGGATCGGTTAGCCACCTGAGTATCTAGATCCTGAATATCACTTTTCAATAAAGCAATAGCGTCTAATAATTCTTTGCCATGCTCCGGCTGGTCCGAGACTTCCACCGGCTTGAAGATTTCACGTCTTGTATCAATATCTATAATTTTAGCTCCGGACTCTTCCGATCTATCTATATCAGAAAAATCTGCCGGAGCAGATTCTGAAGCAGGTTCGTCTTGAACCACACTATCATCTAATTCATCATAAGGGGTTTCTTGTTCGGGGTTTCCCATACTTATATTATGCCTAAACTCATAAGTTTTGCCAATTTGCCCGATTTTTATGCATCCCAAGTAAACCCGCGCCCAAAATGACCCCAAACAGCTGTGCTGGCATATTTTACGTGCTCTAAACCCAAACCTTTTTTTATTCCTGCTGGGGTTAAGTCATACCCTGAAATGTCTTTTATTTGTCCGTCGATAACAGACATAGCCATTACTGGGTCTGCTTTGCCTATAGCATACGCCAATTTAACAACAACCTCATTAGCGTTATTCTGCCTCAATAGATCCACAGCAATTTTACGCGCCATATATGCTCCGCTTCTGTCAACTTTGGTGTAGTCCTTGCCGGAAAACGACCCGCCACCAATAGGAACTTGGGGTCCATAGCTGTCCACCACCAACTTGCGGCCAGACAATCCTGAATCAGCTTCAAAACCGCCCTGCTGCCATTCTCCAGCTGGATTTACCAAATAATTATCTGCGACCACCAAAGACCGTACCAATTGTTCCAATTCTGCATTTGTAGAATTTTGGAAACTCGTCACAACCGTTAAAACTTTTTCCCCATCCATTGTTACCTGTACTTTTCCGTCATATGGATATTTTTCATAAATATTCTGGCACAAATTTCGCGCAGTTTCATATTCCAAAGGCATAAAATTTTGAGTGTCGCTGCAGGCATACCCAACCATAATGCCTTGGTCGCCTGCACCACCCACGTCCACCCCTTGAGCAATGAAAAGACTTTGCTTGTCAATGCGCACATCAACTTCGGTATGATCGCCTTCAATTGATTTCACAATATCAACAATGTTCACAGAAGCTCCGCTGGTTACTTCTCCTGTTACCATAACTTTTCCATGCCCGCCCATGACCTCAACTGCGACCCTACTAGATGGATCTTCTGCCATGTAGGCATCTAAAATTGTATCTGCTATTAAATCGCAAATTTTATCGGGATGTTTTGGGGTAATGAACTCTGCTGTTTTTATCATATACATTATTCTGCTTTGGCCGCACAAAGCTAGTTAATAAAAAACTGCGGCAGACCGCAGAAAACAAGATGTGAATTATCTGTCCCTTGCGGGCTGAACTTGGCACCAACTTGCTTTTGCAAAGGTTGCCGAGCGGGTCAACAGGTCAGTTCCTTAACCGCTACTCTTGATAAATATTTTATTATAAAGAAATTATACCCCCATCCCCCATAAAATGCAAGAAGACCCAAAACAGCAAAAAGCTATTTGGGTCTTCGAGGCGAAAGGTATGTCTTAGACGGAAATCTTCGGCGATGCTTGGCGTGTCAAGTAATGATTCAGAATTGTCCGCAAATTGATATTCGCGAGCCTCTGATAATCACTTTCATGTTCAAGACCAATTTCCTCAAGTTGGGAATACTGATCTTTGTAACCATGATCTTCATGACGTTTCCATGAAGCTTCCCGGACTACACCATCAAACGCGATGCTAAACATTGTCGAACCGCCGTCGCTGTCTCGGATATTCAGGAAAATACGATAATCCCGATCTATCGTAATTTCCGCGACTGAGTCGCCATCCGTAAAGCTCGCTTCGCAGCGGTCTTTGTTGCTGTAGCCACAGATTACATCCTGCAGCTTCACCAGCTCCGGTTTGGCGACCACGGTGGGTTCGCCTGAACGAAGAATTGCTGTCCCGGTGGCTATAAGCCAAGTTGTTACCGGCGGCAGAACTTTGCTCCATGCAAACAGAGCAATTGCAATACCCACTGCCGACAAGAAAACAACAGTTCCCGTATACCTATTCGTAATTTTCATATTTTTCCCTCCGTTTAAAGGCCGGTCGCCTATTTTTTACTCGATAAACCTACATAAATGTAGTTTTATCATCTGTTTAATATTATATCATATTTTAATAGATTTGTCAATACTAAGATATAAACCTCATATTTATAACAAAAAAACAGCCTTTTAGGCTGTTTTCAAAAATATAAAGTTAAATTACTTTACATATCTTTATTAAGCATCAAAAGCATAGCTGCTCCCCCTAGAGAGCCTCCGCTACTGTGGCCAATGGTTTTACCACTATGGTCTAAAATACTATCTCCACTGGTCATAACTTGAGCATGACTACTCCATTTATTGTATACTTTGCCGTCTGCGCCGACATGGCCAATACGGTGATGCGCTCTGTCCCATAAAGTGCCGTCATGACCAATGGTTCCAACTTTATGGCCAGTCTTGTCTAGAACATGGCCGTGTTCGGTTATTTTTCCGGCAACATGGCCGTGGCTGTAAATATGGTGTCCTGCGGCACCCATCGATGAAAAGGCTGAACTTAAATCTAATGGCATGTTTTAATTATACTATATCTTTTGCCGAACGCTAGTTTTTATAATAGTTTCAAGATCACTAAACTTTAATTCAAAATCTAGCTCATCTTTAAGCTTTCTGTTGTCTGCCACTAAAACCGCAGGGTCACCCTCACGGCGAGGACCAATTTCCAATGGAATCATATGACCGGTCACCTCTGTTGCAACATGAGCAACTTCTTCTATGCTAGATCCTTTACCAGTGCCAATATTAAATACGCTGAACGTTGTGAGCTCTGGCATTTTGGTTAGCGCAGCCAAATGAGCGGCGGCAATGTCGAGCACGTGAACATAGTCGCGAACGCAAGTGCCATCTTTGGTGTCATAGTCCTTGCCATTCACGGTCAAGTGCGGTCGCTTACCTGAAGCCACTTCCATCACCACCGGAATTAAGTGGGAATCGTGGGTTGAAAATAGTTTGCCATCAAAATCCGACCCGCAAGCATTAAAATAGCGAAACACTACTGCAGAAAAACCATGGTACGCTGTATAAAACTGAATAGCCTGTTCTGCTAAAAGCTTAGTATGTCCGTATGGATTGATTGGAGCTAAAATAGCATCTTCGCGAATTGGGGTAGTTTCCGGTTCTCCATAAACGGCGGCGGTTGAGGAAAAAACAATTTTTTTTATACCATGGCGGTCCATGGCGCGTAGCAAAGTAATTGTTGCTAATGTATTATTACTCAAATACTTTTCTGGTTCGCGCATGGACTCTTCAACTTCAATACTAGCAGCCAAATGCATTACCGCATCTACGGGATAACTGGTAAAAATTGATTCTAAAAATTGGTCATTGCCTATATCCCCTTCATGAAACACCACGCCTTCGGGAACATATTCACGAATGCCACTGGAAAGGTTATCCGCCACCACTACACTGTGACCAGCAGAAACTAGCTGACGAACTACGTGACTACCAATGTATCCTGCTCCGCCGGTAACTAATACAGTCATTGGCTGGCTGGCCAGCACCTTGAGTTGGGTAAGTTGTTGCATAAGGTCATTATACCTATCTATGGTCAAAACAACAGCTTCCGAATTTCCTGCTACGCTGAGCAGGAGTCCGCCTGGGCGGCGCTTAACTTCGGCAATAAGGTCATGCAAATATTGATTGTCCATAGGCTTGTTAAAAATAATTAATAAAACCAGCGCGATTTATTTTGGCTGGTTGTGTTTTTATTTTCAAACAATTTGGTTTTTTTTAGTATAGCAGGTGGGGAAAATATGGCAAATTTGTATGCAGCAAAAACCCGCCCTTTTCGGGGCGGGTTTTGTAATTTGCTATAAAGCTGATTATGGTTTTGCTCGAAAGGCTTAGGCCATAATTAAGCGCTTCAGGAATTCACGCTTTCTGTAAGCTACAAACCCAAGGGTCATAAGTCCTGCGAAAGCTGCAGCAGAAGTTCCGGCAGCCCCAGTTGTTGGAGCTACAAAGATACTTGTGCCTTGAACTGATCCTACATTTATAGTAACAGTGTTGCCATAAGTGTTCTGCAACTGATAGGTCAAAGACTGGCTTAAGTTGTGCTTTATTCTAACTTTGAAAGTTTTAGTTACGGTTGCGCCTGCAGGAATATTCATTCCTGGGAAGCTCAACACGTTTCCATTCAAAGTTCCGCCGTTGCGGTCAACCATATCAGCATATGGCAGTACTCCGGACAAGTCATCAGTAATTACGAAGTTGGTTGCTGTGGAGTTGCCAGTGTTGGTTACGGTCAAAGTGTAAGTAATGAAGTCTTCACGAGAAGCGGTGGTTGTAGTTGCATCAACATTCTTGGTATCGTTCCAAGCACGTTTGGCAAAAGACAAGTTGACATTAGAACCTTGTACACAACCTACGGTAACAGAAGCATCATCTTGATCTGCACGGGCATTGTCGCCGGTAGCACGAGCAATGTTCTGCAAGCTTCTTGTAGAACATGAACCGCTGGTTTCGCGATCAACAATTGCTATTAAAGTAACAACTTTTTCATCACGAGCGGCAAGGTTGCCTAGGTCAATTGAAGATAAGGAGTTAGATGAAACTTCGTCGCCGTCGATTTCGATACTGCCAGATTCCAAACGCAAACCGCTAGGCAAAGTATCGCGAAGCTCTACGTCGTTAATGCGAGCGCTGGATGTGTTGCGAACAGTGATTTCAAACTGTACGCGGTCGCCGTTGCTGGCGCTGGTGGTATCTCTGTAAGAGGTACCAGTAGTCAGGTTGCGGACCAACTTGTCCACTGACAATCTTCGGGAAGTTCCACCACCTCCGCCACCACAATTTGAAGTACAGCCTTGGTCAACAACTACGCGAGCAGTATCGAATACGCTTGCGGTATTAGAAGCATCAGCAGTAGCGGTATTGGTGTAAGTACCGTTGCCGCCAGTTACAGTCATTGTGTAGCGAATGGTGATTTCAGCGCCTTTGGCCAAATTGCCAAGGTTCAAAGTTCCAGGAATAGTTCCGGACCACAAGTTGCTGGTTCCGGTAATTTCAATGGAACCGCTTACAAAAGATGTGCCAGAAGTACCGTTGTCAGTCATAATCACATCGTTGGCAGTAATATCGCCAATGTTGCGAATTTTTACTTCATATTGTACACGGTCACCGTTATCTGCATTTACAGTTTTTTCAAAACTGGTGTTGTCAGTAAGGTTGCGAACATACTTAGTAATAGACAAGGTGGTGGTTTGAGGAACCACATTCTGAACAACTACGTTGGTTTGACATACAGCACCGAAGAAAGCGCCGGTCTTAACCATTTGCCATGCAAAACTGTAAGTACCAGCATTTGCAGGAGCTTGGGTAGAAATAGTAAAGGTTGCTTCACCACCAGGGGCTACAGAAGAGTTCAAAGTAATTCTGTTGGTACCCCAAGTAGTGTTGTCCTGTGGGTTCTGAGAACCAATTGCATAAGTTCCGGGGGCCCAAGTGGTGGTACCGCTGTTGCGAACACGAATAGTTCCAATAAATCCTTGGTTCGGACTGTAAGGACCTACTGGACTCAAAGTAGTAGCAATACATTCTGCGTTGTCAGTCAACACAGGAGGTGTCTTAACTACAACAGGAGTTTCGCAAGTAGGGCCAAAGAAATTGCCGTTCTGAACCATTTTCCAAGCGAAGCTGTAAGTTCCGGGGGTTGCAGGAGCTTGAGTGTTAATACTCATTATGACTTCCTGTCCAGGAGCAACTGAGTAAGGCAAAGCAATTCTATTAGTTCCCCATGTATTGTTGTCCTGTGGATTTTGTGAACCTAAAGCATATCCGTTGGCAGGAACCCAGGTGGTAGTACCAATATTGCGAACCTTAATACTGCCAGTAAACCCTTGATTAGGATCAAAAGGAGAAGCAGGGTTTAAGGTTACAGCAATACATTGTGCATCATTGGTTAACACAGGAGGTGTCTTAACTACAACTGGTGTGGCACAAGTGGCTCCAAAGAAGTTGCCGTTCTTTACCATCTGCCAAGCAAAATTATATGTTCCAGGGGTTGCAGGAGCTTGAGTGTTAATACTCATTATGACTTCCTGTCCAGGAGCTACTGAAATAGGCAATGAAATACGGTTGGTTCCCCAAGTAGTATTATTAGCTGGGTTTTGTGAACCTAAAGCATATCCGTTGGCAGGAACCCAGGTGGTGGTACCGCTGTTGCGCACTTTTATAGTGCCAGTAAACCCTTGGTTAGGATCCAAAGGGGATGCTGGAGCCAAACTTACGGCTACACATTCTGCATTGTCAGTAGTAACGGGGGGAGTACGGACTACCACTGGGGTAGAACATACAGGACCAAAGTAAGTGTTTCCGTTTACCATCTGCCAACCAAAGCTATAAGTTCCGGGGGTGGAAGGAGCTTGAGTAGAAATAGTAAATGTTGCTTCGCCGCCAGGAGGCACGGTACCAACAAGATTTACACGGTCAACACCCCAACGGTTGTCATTAGGCTGAGCGCCTAAAGAGTAAGTGCCAGAAGTCCAAGTGGTTGTGCCGTTGTTTCGTACACGAACAGTACCGGTAAAACTTTGTCCGGCATCGAATGGACTTTGAGGGTTCAATGAAACAGAGATACATTCAGCATTGTCGCTGGTAGGAATATTGGTAACAGTTACGGTTGCACTAGCATTCACAGAAGGAACTGAAGTTGCTTGTGCAGTTGCAGTGTTGGTGTACGTACCGTTGCCGCCAGTTACAGTGGCGCTGTAAGTAATAGTAACCTCTTCATTTGGAGCTAATGTTCCCAAAGTAATAGTTCCAGGAATACCGCTGCCAGTACCACCGTTGGAAACCTGAAGGCTTCCATTTACATATGTAGTACCTGGAGTGCCGTTGTCTTGAACAGTTGTAGCTAGCGCAGGGGCGGTTCCAGTATTTTTAACTTTAATTTGGTAACCAACAGTATTTCCGGTAATTGCGTTGGCAGATCCGGAGAAAGTTCCATTTTGAGTAACATTGCGAACCTGTTTGGTAATAGTCAAGGCAGGTGTTCCAGGAGGGTTTCCCATGCGAACTTTGAAGCGCAAGAAACGTGCATATTCAAAACAAGCAGTTTGGTCACCCAAAGTGTAAGAGCCTGAGCTCAAGTCAATTCCGGAGCTAATCTGATTTCCGAAAGCGTCAAACAACTGTCCGCTGTTTGGAACCAATTCAACAGTGCGGTTTGCAGGAGTATGCAAAGTAAAACTTCCACTAGCAGTATTAGTGTTGTCACCGCGCCATGAAGCGTTGATAGTATGATCAGAACCAGCGGAAGTAGGGATTTGCACGTTAAAACGAACGTTGCGAGCTGTAGTCTGGTTTGGATCACCGTTTACAGCAGCTCCGTTGTGAACGTAAGCAAGCATATATACTTCTTGTCCATCAGCAACTTGCAAACCATCATCGTGGTCTGCTTGGCTAGTGGAATATCGAGGAGTACCAACAATTTTACCATCTAAGGTGGTAAAATCAGTACAGCCAGTTTGAGACTGGTCAAAGCTGACCGGCCAGTAATTTAATACGGCGTGGCCAGGAGGGTTTGGACAGCTTTCCGCTTTGGTAAAGCTACCAGAGCGTGGAACCAGGACCAATATTGCAGCCAAAGCGGCAAGCAAAATTCCTCCAGTTTTCCAGCTCATGCGGGAAGCAACCTTGGATTTCAAACCTATTAAGTTTGCAATTACACTGTTGTTCATTGTTTTATGGTTAAGGTTTTACTTAATTAATCTATAGTTTATTATCACAAAATGATTTCCTTCTGACCGACTATCAGAATAAAATCATATTAATATACATCATTTTTTAGATTTTGTCAAGGGTACTTTTCATATATTGTCTTATTTAAGACAAAAAATATAAAAACCCTTATTAAATTGGCGTGATTTGTAATCATACCAAAAATGACCTTTTTTTGCAAATAAAGGCTTGTTTATAACAAAAATCGCCTTTTAGGCGATTTTTAACTTATTGCCATACCACTCCCCTAAACTCGTTGTTTACCAATAGTGGAATACCGGAAATAGCTTTAATTTCACTGGCAATTTGTTGGACCCGGCAGTTATGCTCCCTGCCTGCAGCACAGTGAGCGCATAGGTTGCGAAGCTGGGTCACTATTTGCTTTTTCGACTTTTCTAATTCTGACATGTTTTTTGTGTAAATTGTTGATTTATTATTCTAAACTTCTTATTACCCCCACCACTTTCCCTTGGATCATCCACTCTTCTTTAGGATAAATGTTGGCATAATCGGGATTTTCTGCTTTAAGATATGCCCTATTTTTGACTTGAATAAACCGCTTAACGGTGGCTTCGTCGTGTAGAAGAGCGACTACTATGTCGTTATTTTTGGCTTCTTTGGTTGGTCTGACTATGACTAGATCCCCTTCAAAAATTCCGGCATTTACCATACTGTCTCCCCTAACCTTTAGAACAAATACATCTCTACGACCTCGCACTAATGTTTGTGGAAGATTTATCCAGTCCTCAATGTGCTCTTCTGCTAAATGAGGTGACCCTGCTTGAATACTTCCCAAGAGCGGAACACGGATAAGTCCTTTGTCCAAGCTTTCTGCCAAGCTGTTTAAGACAGTAATTCCTCTTGCTTTTCCCGAGGTTTTTACATAACCAGCGTCTTCCAGAGCTTCCAAATGCTTAGCAGCTGCTCTTTTTGACTTTACTCCAAGGAATTGAGCCATTTCAGAAAGCGAAGGTGGGAGACTGTGTTCTCTTATTTGCTTTACTATATATTTGAGCAATTGTTGTTGTCTTTCAGTTAAGTTTTCAGAAAAAAATTCCATAAGTTCTTGTTAATAAACTTATAGTACACGATCGTGTACCTCTGCGTCAATCCTAGTTATCCACAAACAAAAACCTGCCTCTCGGCAGGTTTTTGTTTTGTATTATCCAGGGATCAGATATCTTATTATTTGAACCAAAGTATCAAAAATATTTTTTAAAACCGGAATGGACGCCGGGAGTAGGACTATAAGCAAAATTAAATAAATGAAATCTTTTCTAATTATCTGTATCACTGCATAAACAATGGCTGCGGCAACCAAAAGTGAAATTATGGGGCGTACTGGAGGAGGAAAGTTTATCAAAAACTCCATGTAAAGATTTTGAAATGTTGCCAAGCTAAAAAAGTCCATGTTGGTTTTCCTTATTCCGTCTTTTTGGAAATTTTATCCATGACGGTTATGTGTGGATAATCGAAAATATCTTTTATGAACCGGTCAAAGGTATCGCGCCGGATTTTAAATTCATCAGCAGACATAATGCTGTAATTGATTTCCGTTCCCATCATTTTTCCGCACTGTTGAAGGAAGGTATCTAGTTTTGGCAAATTGACCTTTCCAACTATAAGTATATCTACTGGGAGCTGTGGTTGTCCGGAAAAAATACCGGAAAGAAAAACTGCTTTAACTTCCCCTACTTTGGACACTGCTGTATAAAGCTCATCTTCATATTTGTGGCCGTGCTTTTTCAACCAGATTTTCATATCACCTGCCAAATGGTGCTTCGAGTTAAATGCATAAACCTTGGCTCTAGATCTACTGGCGGTTTTTACTAGCCCGTCACGCAAAAACTGTGTCAACAAAGCAGAGACTGTTGGGCCTGACAAACCAATTCGGCGGGACAGCTCCAATACAGAGTAATACCTGTCTGGTGCAACCATCAAAAATGCCAGAAGTGCAGTTTTTTGAGTTGAAGATAAAATTACTTCTAAAGAGGCTAGTGTTGTACCCATATACAGCCATTATAGCATAATAAATCTCTATTTTTACTGGAATTGGGCAGTTCTTGTCTTTTTATAGTATAATTAATAAAGCTGATATGACTGAACTAGAAACACAAGTCGCAAAAATAAACATAGCCAACCCGAGACAGGCCAATACCTATGTTTTTGTCATGGCTGAGAAAGTTGACGCTACGGAAAGTGAACTATATGCTGTATGCGAATTGCCAATGCTCAATCCTGCTGCAAGCACTGACTGCCAAAGAATATGCGAGGCCATTGCCGCTGCTATGCGCCGTGGCTACCGATCATTGGTTAACGAATATACTTTCGAAAACACTTTAGCGCATATAAACGACGAGCTCGGTAAGTTGGCAGGTTTGGGCAAAACTCACTGGATCGGAAAACTAAATGCCATTGTTGCAGTTAAAACCGGCTCCACCTTGTATTTATCATCAACGGGCAAAATGACTGCCCTGCTTCTGCGGGACGGGAAATTTGCTTCCATTGTTGAGAGCGAAGCGCCAAAGCACCCATTGAAAACTTTTGAAAGTTTGTCAGTTGGCACATTGAGACTGGATGATTTGTTGATTTTTTCAACGAATCAGTTGTTTAACCATATCTCAATAGACCGTTTGCAAAATATTTTGGGTGACGCCTTGTTGGGCGAAGCCGCAACCGAGATTATTGAAATACTGAGGGACAACGCCGGACCGGAAGTTGCATTTGGTTCTGTTTTTGCTTTGCAAATTGAGCCTGGAGAAGAAGCCGAAGGCGAGGTTGATCTTGGTCAATACATCACTCACCCAATTGTCCGCGATCAAGATGAACGGGCACAAATTACGGTTGGAGAAATGGAAGAGCGCTATATTGCAACTGAAAACAAAACTGCCCTAGACAAAATGAGGCATTTGGGGAACAGGATGAAGCATTATTCTGTCCGAAGCTTGGATGCAATCCGCGCCTATGGCAAAAACATGAAAACTCCCAGTATGTCTGGGGTCAAATCCTTGGTAAGCAAAACCAAGCCGAGCCTCGGCCTGATGACTGAAAGGTTTGCCAAAGCAGGGAACCATCTCCGACCGGAAACATTTAGAAGATTTTCCTGGCAGAAAAAGTTTTTCCTTGCATGCGCAGTAATATTCCTTATTGCTTTGGTGGTAAATATTGCTTTGACTAGGCAACAAAAAAACCAGACACAAAACGTTCAAAATTTCCAGACCCAGCTGACAGAAATGAAAAAGCTAGCGGATGATGCTAATGCCTCTTTCTTATACAAGGACGTGGAAAAGGCGCGCGAACTTACTGGACAATTAACTGATAAGCTAAATCAATTCAAAAATGATACCGAGCATGAATCCGATCTAGCGGAACTGCGCAAGCAGCTTGCTGAACTCCAGGACCGCCTAAACAACCGAACGACTGTACAGCCAGTATCGGTGGCGGCTTTAACTGAATCGGAAAACTTAATAGCTCTTCCGTCAGCCCTGGCCACCGAAAACAACCGCAATATTGTTTCTTACACAAAATCCAATGGAAAAGTTCAAGATAATTTCTACAAGTCCAGCGAGTCTATTGTTGCGGCTTCAGCAATCCGCGACAGTTTGGCAGCGGTGTATAACGGTAAGGAATTATTTGCTTGGGACCCGACAACCGGGATCTTAAGCTCGCCCTTTTCAACCAGCGTCCCTAGCCGAGACAACTTCGGTGGGATGAAAGTGTATCCAATAAACAGCAAAGTTTACGTGGTGGACAAGTCCGCTCGCAAAATTACCAGCTTTGCTGTTGCCCCTCAAGGAATTACAAACCCGGTAGTATCAGTGGAAAACGATGCTTTGGAACGGGCTGTTGACTTAGCGATAGATGGAAATATTTTTATTGCTCTTTCCGATGGCAATATCCTAAAATTTCAGTCCGGAAAGCAATTGGACTTCAACTTAGTAATGGCGTCGCCTCTTTCGCCGAATGTAAAGTTATACACTCAGAACGACTTTACTTACCTGTACGTACTTGACCGTGCCAATAACCAAATTGTTGTGTTAAGAAAAAATGGCGAAGATGCTGGAACTGTTGCTGTGACATATGTTAGCGACCAATTTAATAACCTAAAAGATTTCATTATTGATGAAAAAGGTAAAACAGCATACGTTTTGAATGGAAATGATTTAGTAAAATTTAGTATTAGCTTTTAATTATGCCTTCGGGAATTGAGCGGGAGGTAAAGTTTTTGGGTATTAATGCCGAAATCATCAAAACCCGGTTGATAGAGCTTGGCGCTGAAGACAAAGGCCAACATCTCCTCTCAGAGATGATTTTTTATTTTAAGGACTCAAGTCAACCAAATGGAAGAAAAAATGGGCAGTATGTAAGGATTAGAACTTTTGACGGAAAAACTTTCCTAACCCATAAAAAGTTTCCTGCGGTACCTTCTATAGGTGTTGAAGAAATAGAATTTCAGGTCAGTGACGCACAAGAAGCAGAAGCTTTCGTAGAGGCCATGGGCTGGACAGCGACCAGGCGTCAAGAAAAAAGGCGTCACAAATTTTACTTGGACAATATAAGTTTCGATATTGATACCTGGCCAAATGTGCCGCCGTATTTAGAAATTGAGGCTGAAACAGAAGAAGCAATTCAAAAAGGAGCTTCTATGATAGGGCTTAGCTGGAAAAACCGAAATCTGAAAAATGCAGCTAGTGTTTTAAAAGAATATTATGGAATCGATATTTGGTCTTTAGAAAAATTTACATTCACGGAAATTAAATAAAAAAGGTTATAAATAAGCCTGTTTTATAAATTTAACGTATCACCAGTCCGGCGACTTCTCTAGAACCAGTAATCCTTGCTCCCCCGCCAAATTCTATATAGTGGTCAGCTGCTGCGGATGCGGAAATATTTACATTTATTTTTGGCTCGTGGACTGCGTTAACTGCGCCACCGCTGTTTTTTTCTAATGTACTAATCACGGACTGCTTATCTATTCCTGTTAGAGCTGCATCTGTGACGACGATGCTTATCTTGGCATTTGGAAATCTCTGTTTTAACAACTTATACTTTTTGTGAATTGCCACTACATTGCTGCTTAAAACATCTGCTGAGCGAATTCCGTACAAGCGGTCAACGATAAAAGACATTTCTTTCTCTCCATTTTCGTGTTCCACTTGATCTAAGAACACTATTTGGTCAGCAACGCTCCCTGTTTCCCTGCTTCCCTGACTCATCAGATAAAACTTATTTGAATCGCCGAAAGTCAAAGTTGTATCATTATTAACTTCTTTCTTTAAACAACCCAGACATTGTCTCATATTTTCAATTACCAGGTTCATGTCTTTAGTCATTCTGGTATTAATAACAGTTGAGGTATTGTCAGAATTAATTATCCGCTCAATTTCTTTAAGACGATCCTGTAAAATTTCATTATTTTGAGTATGAGCAGACTTGCTCACTTTCAAAAATGATTGCTTAATATCTTCCAGCGTCTTTTCTAAAACTGCCATCTGTTCCTCAATCTTATCCAAATAACTTACAAGGTCGGCTTTCTCTTCTGGTGTAAGCTTCTTTTCATTTTTAACTATAATGTTATGTAAATATTCTAAGTCTTGGTTCAAAGCAATCGCTCCAGACTCTTGTTCAAAATCTTCTCCTAGACGATTAAATATTTCTACAATACTGTCAGGTGGATGTAGCCTACCTTCTAATTCCTTAACCATGTCTGGAATATTTCTATTTTCAATATCACGGATAATTCCTGTTACCAGCCCTGGAGTTTTAACGCTGTCTTGAACTGACTTGATGTTCTCTGTACTCCAAGATTCTATCTTAAAAATTCTCCGTAGACCGTCTTTTACCTCGCTCTCCTCTTCAGTCCAAAAGGCATCCTTTTTGCCAGAGGTTTGCTGATACAATTTTGCTAAGACTTTTCCAGTTAAAGACCCATGCTCCTGCGTAAACTTAAAAACCGCTTTTTCTTGATCGTCTTGATAGATATCTTCATCGGACAAATCTTCAATACTTCTCATTACAGTCCCTAGTTTCAAATCAATAGTTTCAACATTTCCCCTTACTTGGGACAAGATTTCATCCTGTAAAATTGCTTGGAACTCTGCCATTTGATCTGGTTGAATCCCTAAATTCTCAGGGGTAAGACTGCTCTTCTCTTGCCGGCTTCTCATAAATTCTTGAATGAAATCTAGTTTTTCTCCGGAAAAATAGCTTTCTATATCTACCGACTTACCTTGTCTAAAGTCATCCCACTCTTCGTTGAGCATCAGCCCTAAGTAGAAAGTCAACTTATTTTCTTTATCCGCATCGCGATCATTAATATTGCCCATGTATCTGATGATATTTTGGATGCCACGAATTTTTTCGGGTCCAAACTCCTCGGGAATTTTTTCTAACCCAAAACGTTCTTTGAAATTATTTTGAATTCTATCTAATGACTTTGATTTATGTTCAAATAAAATTCCTCTTTGTTCACCTTTCTCTGCAGATCGGAGATCTTTTATTAAATTCTCAATTATCCTACGAAACTCGACCAGTTCTTTAGGGGAGTATTTTATTTCTTCACTCCATGTATCCCTGTTCTGTAAAGTTACTAACTCGGCTTGGTATAAAGGAAAATTATCTCTGTTAAAAGTTTTTAACGATTTTGGGTCAAATTCAGAAAATAGTTCAGTAAATTTTGAAAATAGACTAGGGGCTGCTTTTATAACATCTTTGGACAAATTATAGAATGCGGCTCTGTCTTCTTCGCTCCACTTTTCTTTACTAAATCTTTCTTCCAGCATTTTTAATCCAGCAACTATCTCATCTTTAGTACGATCAGGTATTTGGCCAGACTTTGCTATTTCTTTCATTTCATGAATTACCCCAGACAAGGATTCTATATATTTCAGAGGTCCTGCCCCTTCGTATTCTTCAACTGTATCACCAATAACTGCTGCGTCATAAGGAAAGCCCTGTTCTGGATTTTCCAAATATGTCAACCACTGCTCTCTAATTTTCTGTAAACAAAATTCCTTATTTTCTGTCTGTTCCTCAGAAAACAATGCTTTAATTGAATTCGTTACCTCCGGACTGTGGTATGTTCGATCTTCACCTCCAATAGCAATATAAACCGCTAAAACTTGTTTCCAGTTTTGTTCATTTAATTCTTCAACTGGACTACTTATCATTCGGTAACTGGCACGCTCGGGCATACTAAGCGACTCTAGTTTTAGTATGGCTTTTTGTTGTTGCTCTTTTGTCAGTCGACCCATCATACCAGCAACTCGAGTAATATCTACAAAGTCGATATTTTCTCCGGCATAGCCAAGCTTGATTCGATCTACTACATAATCATAATATTCTTCCTTCTGATGCTCGTTCATTTCTGACTCTGCTGTATCTAGATCGTCAAAGGAAAACTTAATTTGCGTACCCACTCTATTGACCAAATCCCGAAGCTCATTTATATAATTGCTTTCATTGGGATGCTCGATCATAAAACCAGCCCTAAAATTTCCATAGCCAATAATTGTTTTGTAAACTTCATGACTTGTAAATAGCATTGGGGATTTGTCAACTATTTCCAATACCGCGTCTAGACTTTCTGGATTACTGTCAACTAATTTCATATATGGAACGAATTTTTCTGGAATTCTGTCCACTTTTGCATGCAATGCTTCTAAAAATTTTATCGAACTTTCAGCCCCATCTCCTTTTTCCAATAAATAATCTACAATCTCTCTATGGGAATTCAACGACAACTCACGAAACTTAGTTATTAATTCTGCCGTACGTACAGTATTCTGTGGTTTCTCCAGTAAAGATTCTAAATTTCTTCTTGAAAGATGCATCTTAGGAAAATTTTGCATACCTTCCTCGATCTGATTCAAAATATCATCGCTTACCAAAAAATCGCTAAACTGGAATTCATGATGAAGAAGCCATTGGTGTTTGGTGACTTTGCCCGCTACGGCCCGAGCTTGTTCTGGATCCTGTTTTACTAATTGCCCAAATTTTTTAGATTGATAAACATGTCTAAAGTCAAGTCCTTCATGCATGCTCCCGCTAATAATATTTAATCGCTGGTAAGCAAAAAATGGGTTGTCCCCTGAGATATGTTTTTTTAACTGCTCTTGCAGCAACGGGTGATACCCGGAATTTTCAATTTTTAGTTGGTTCAAAAGCGCCATTGCTTCGGGAGGAATGGCTGACGTTTCAACCAGCTCAAAGCTCCGTCTATATTGATCTTTTTCGGGGTCGTCCTCCGTGAAGTTGCTACCGTAACTGCTTTTCACAATTTCGATAAATTCCGCAAAAACCCGTTCAACTGTACTGCGATCTAGATCTAAGGCATCAATAACATCTCTTTTTAAAATTAGTTCGTATTTCTTTCTTTCTCTCAGTGTCGCCAAACTTTCAGTTCTTTGTTTTTCGGTTAGTTTTACACCTGACGTCTTAACATAATGTTCAAGAGTCCCTCCTAAATCTTTTTCTAAGCATATTCGCAAAGCGGCATCAACAGTTTTTTGGCTAATATCAAAAAAGTCTATATTGTCTCTGTCCAAAATTTTATAGTACGTTCCTTGCATAAACCAAGAATCTGCTATAGCACGCTTCTGGGTTTCATTTAAGGCAATAACGTCCCTAAGATTGTATAGCAGAGAGCCTTTTGTTTCGTACATTTTACCTATGAGTGTTTCCTTTTTGTATTTTGGCAATCCTTCAAAATCTTCGCGGAAAAACTCAAAATTATCCGAGATTTTATCTAAATAATCGTTTTCTAGCAAATAATCAAATATCTTTTTTCTTATACCTTCATTCTGTGACAAAATCAACATATGCTCCTTACGCAGCGCCTGCATACATTTATTTATTCCTTCTTCGTCTCCTTTATCTAAGGCACTTTCGGCTACAACTACCAAGTCTTCTGGTTTATAAAAATTTCTACCCGAATAACTTCTTTGATACAACAAATCGTATGCGAGTCCAGGAAATTCCAAAATCTTCTCTTTGAGTTCTTCCTCCCGGTCCTGATTGTGGTCAGCCCATTTACCGAGCCTTTCCTTAACCTGATACGATATTTCTTTGCCTCCTAGTTGTTTGTAAAAATCGAGTGCTTCGTCTAAGTCTGATTCAAGTTTTGTTTCAAAAATCTCGACAAGCTTTTCTTCTAATTTTCGTCTAAATTCATAGTCATTGATTAAGGGATATTCGGACATTCCCTTGTCTTTACGGTGCTTCAATTCAGCATGAAAATCTTGTACTACACCCACTGGATCACTTTCCAGCTTTTTGG
>CAZHER010000005.1:48784-72265 GCA_964532005.1 uncultured Candidatus Saccharibacteria bacterium | reverse complement strand
AACGTCGACCAATTTTGGAAGAGGTTGTTTCGAAGCGTTCTGACAAAAGTTTGTATGAATACGCACAGGGGTTTGTTGATATTAACCCAGTTCCCGAATTAGAGAAAAGACGGCCCGAGCTCTTTTCAGTGGTGGAAAAGCTGTTGCAAGAGAGAGTGGGGGCTGAGGTTGCACAAGGTGTAGTCAGGCAACTCCAAAAAATCCCCTTGGTTTCTACTGCCGATCACCACGGTCCTATTAACAATCCATTTTTTGTAAATTCTAATATTATTTCCGGAATACCACACGGGGCGGTAGCAGATTCTGATATTAAGTATTTGATTGCGTTTTCATTTGCCAGTATTTCCATAAATAATAGTTCTTATCCAAGAGGTATAGAATTCAATACCGACCATGATGGGATAGCCAAGGTTTCCTTTTTCCCCGATAAATTGAAAATGGGCGTGGCTTATGTCACGCGTGCGTTTACCAATGAGGATTTAGATAGGGCAGTGAAGGAAATTAAACAAAAGGAGGGCGAAGGATTCATTGCTAGAGACAAATCGGAAAAAATGGTGTCAGTTATAAGAAAACATTTTGCCGCTGACCATGTTTTAAAATCGGAAGATTTTGCCAGTCAGATTACCAAACTAAATTTAGATTTGTGGCCAGCTTTGTTTGGCGGTAATCCTTGCCCAGATCTAATTTATTTAGAAATTGAAACTATAGTCACAGAACTGTTATTGAATCATCATTTAAAAAATCAGACCAGCTTAATTTATAAGTTTTTATTTGATGAGAAATGGCGTAAGCTGATATATAAATATTTTAACAACATCGATGGAGCTTTTTCGTTGGAGCAAGGGTGGGGGAGTTTTATGTTTTGGGGACTAGACGAGAAAGGTCGACGGGTCGCGTTAAATTTGCAAGACGATAGGTTAGTCTCCAAGGATGGAAAATATTCTTTTGCTTATAAATCTGAGGATATAGCCAAGGCTTTACGAGCGAAGCAAATTTTTCCAAGCATGCTAGTTTGTTATTTAATGATCTCTTTGTATTACGGTATAAAGTGTTTAGGTGGTTTTAGTCAAGTTCATGACCTGACTCTGACTAAAGAAGCATGGATTTCAATGCTTCATGAGTTGGGCGAATTCCAAGAAGCTGAAGCTGTGTTACCTATGCAGACTAAAGAATATGGTGGTGACGGTATGATGCTTGCCTATTTGCCTTCTGATAGCGGCAAGATTTTGCCAGCCTATGGTTTGGAGATGGCAATAGGGGAAGCGGAAGGCGGGTTTGATCAATATGTCGAATTTTCTAAGTCCGTAACTATTTCAGAAGCCATAGCGCCAATGATGCCCGAAATTTACAACGTGCTATACAGCCAGGACGAGAGGAGACCTGAACTTTCTGAGCTGGAGTCCGCTGAAATTGCTAAAGCAATATGTCTTTTAGATAAGCTCTCAGGAAAGAAAACTAACTAGTTTTTGTAGCAGGTTTTACAAATTCCAAAAAATTCCAAAGAATGGGCGCTGATCTTTGCAAACTTTGCAATTTTCAACGCCTGTTTTTCCAATAGGGTTGTATCACATTTAGATATGTCAACAATTTTGCCGCATTTTTGACAGACAAGGTGATGGTGATGTTTTCTGGTCGCAAGTTCATAGTGAGCATGTCCATGCTGGAAATCGACTTGGGTAACCAATTCTAATTCTTTCAAGGTTTCAAAAGTTCTGTACAGAGTTGCCAGGTCGGTGTCTTTGAGCTGCATACTTAAATCGTTTATGCTTACTGGTTTTTTTGTATGAGTAAGTATGTCTAAAACCTCCAACCTTGTGGGAGTAATTTTAAGAGAATTGCTGCGCAGTATTTCTTTCAGCTGCTTTATATGTACAGAACAGGGGATAGATTTAACCATATCCCCAGTTTATCATAAATGCGAATTATTCGCAACTGCTTGACATAATTCCAGCGAGCGTATAGTATGTAAATAAATGCGAAATATTTGCATTTAAATTAATATTACATTTATGGAAATAATTTATATATTTTTAGCAGCGTTTGCTGTTATGATTACATCTTTGGCAGGGGTTCTGTTCGCGGGCAAGACTTTGCATGGTTGGGCTGAGCGAAATTTGAAGTATCTCACCAGCATTGCAACAGGTGTTTTTCTGGTAGTGGTTTATAATTTAACAGTAGAAGTAGGAGAGTCGCATTTAGATCCAGCCCTTAGCATCGGGTTGGTGATTGTAGGGTTGTTGGCAGCGCTAGTTTTGAATAAGCTGTTACCTGATTCACACCATCATCATGGCAGTGGCGAAGCTCCCCATGGGCATAGTAGGGCTGGGGCACATCGTATTTTGCTCAGTGATTCATTGCACAATATTACCGATGGGTTTTTGTTGGCAACAGCATTTATGATAGATATCAGATTAGGTGCGCTTACAACGCTAGGTATTATTGTCCATGAATTGGCTCAAGAAATTTCCGAGTACTTTGTATATAAGAGCGCTGGTTTCAGTACGAAAGAGGCTTTGGTGAAAAATTTTCTATCTGCTTCAACCATTTTAATTGGAGCAGTTTTTGGATATTTCATATTGGACATTTCCGAGAACTTAGTAAGCGGGTTATTGGCTTTAGCCTTAGGTATAATTTTGTACACCATAGTTAAAGATTTGATTCCAAGCTCAATCCGGCATGCTCACAGCGAAAAAACTTATGTTATGCACGTCCTGGCAATATTGTTTGGAATCTTATTGATTCTCGGTATCAAATATGTTGCCAGTGACAGTCATGACCATATTGAAAACACAGGCCAAACCTTGGATTTTTCAAAAAATAATTGAATTTTCAACCGTCCTGTTAGGACGGTTTAATTTTTACTCTAAGTCTTGCTTTCTCGCCCGTTGGAGAAAGAACCCACCCCCAATGTTTGTTGGTGTCTTGCTTAATGCCCTTGGTGACCTTCTCGGACCTCGGCGATCATTATTTTTGCTGTCGTTTCTCGGACGATCAAACTTTTTTTTGGCCCACGATGCATTTGTTCTACCAGAGGTTCTACCATTAGACTTAAATTTTGAATTGCTATATTGTCTGCTGCTTCGGTTTCGTTCCCCGGTTGTTTTAGGGATGTACTCCAATTTTGGATCGTTTTCTCTTCTGGCTGGCAGGGAAGCCTTTGAAACAGGCAGAGTTTTTCTAATAAGCCGCTCTATGCTCCTGACATCACCTTTTTGCTCTGGCGTTGCAAATGAAATAGCGTGCCCGGCAAGTCCGGCTCGTCCGGTGCGACCAATTCGATGGACATAATCTTCTGCGTTATCAGGTAAGTCATAGTTTATCACCAGCTGGATTCCCGTCACGTCGATGCCTCTAGCAGCGATGTCCGTAGCAATTAAAACTCTGTATCGTCCGAGCTTAAATCCATCTAATGCTTCCAATCTTTGATTAAGGGATCTGTTTGAGTGAATTTCGGTTGCAGTATATCCCATACTTCGTACCATGGTTGCTAGTTTCTTAGCGCCAAACTTAGTGCGGGAAAAAACAAGCACGCTTCCTTTGAATTGTCCTAATGTTGTCTTAAGTAAAGCGGGTTTGTCGCGGCGATCAACAAAAAATAGTTCTTGGGTAACGGTTTTGACCGCAGTTCCTGCAGGTGCAACTTCGACCCGCATCGGCCCTGACATATAAGAGTTGGCAATGTCTAAAATTTCTTCCGGCATTGTTGCCGAAAATAGCATGGTCTGGCGTTTGCTCGGAATTTTTTCTAACACTTTTTTTATTTGTGGAGCAAAACCCATGTCTAGCATACGGTCAGCTTCATCAAGAACTAAAATACCGACTTTGGTTAGGTCAACTTTTTTTGTTTCCATGTGATCGATTAGTCGTCCTGGGGTCGCTATGATTATATGAGGGTTCATACGCAGTGACCTGATTTGCTTCTGTGCTGATTCGCCACCAATCAGTATCGCAGTTTTTAATCCCAAAGACCCCCCAATCTTTTTTAGGGTTTCGTTTACTTGCAAGGCCAGCTCGCGGGTGGGGAGTATTATTAGGCCTTTAATCAAACCTCGACTTTGGGCGAGCCGCTGGATCATTGGTACGCCGAATGCCAAAGTTTTTCCGGTTCCTGTTTGTGCAATTCCCATTACGTCTTTCCCTTCAATTGCGTTAGGGATCGACTGGAGCTGGATTGGCGTGGGAACAGTAAATTTTTGCTTTATGAGAATTTCAAGAAGTTTGGGAGCAATGCCCAGGTCGGTGAAGCTTGCTTCAGATTGGAGTTCGTTCAAAACTGTAAAATTAATTGCAATAAATTGATGATAGTTTTTAATTCTACCACAGATTTATAAATTTGTAAAGTATTTTAGTTGTTAGTTAATCTCTACAAGTTTTAGTTGTGCATCTGCCCCAAACCATTTGACTGCCCTGGTTTGTAGTTCTGGTGTTATTTTTGTAACGTAAAATTCTTTTGTGCCACTGTGCCCCAAACCAGATTCGATTTCAGGGTGTCGATTTAAATATGAGATCAATTTTGAAGGAATCAGTTCCCCTTGGGAAATAATTTTGATATTACTTGGTAAGCGAGCAGATAACCTCGCTTTTAGTAGCTCATAATGGGTACATCCTAAAACTAAAGTTTCTATACCTTGTCTGAGCATGGGGTCAATGCATTGTATTGCATATGCCTCAGCAGCGTCCATATCGCCAGATTCGATTAGCGAAGCAAGGTTTGGGGCTGCGTTTTGGATAACTTGAGCTTGCGGCATAAGTTTTTGGAACTCTTTTATATAAATTTCAGACTTAACTGTTGCTTCGGTTGCCAGCACGCCAATGATTTGATTCTGAAAACCGGCCACTTGTTCAACTGTCGGTATAACAACCCCGAGAACTTTTTGATCTATTTTGCATGTCGGCAGAAAGCATTGTTGTATTTTCCTTAGGGCTTGCGCCGAAGCTGTATTGCAAGCCACTATTATAAGAGTACATCCTTGTTGTTCCAACCATTCAATTGCTTGTTCTGTATAAAGATATATTGCTTCCGGCGTATGGCTTCCATAGGGCACACGAGCGGTATCTCCCAGGTAAATATAATCGTATGAGGGGAGCTTCTCTACAATTTTTTTGAGTATGATCAAACCGCCAACCCCTGAATCGAAAATTCCGATTTTCATTGAATTACATCTTATTTGTTATTTGTCACTGATTGCAAAATTTATTATAGCACCGTTTGGATTAAATTTTTTTTTGTGTCATAATGTAGGCGATAATAAATTTGCGTGACATGACTAAAAATAGCAAAAAACAGCAACAAGAAAACCCTGTTGAAAGGTTGGCGTTTAAGGTAATCGAATCCATTGGTTCGCCCTTTTCTATTATTTGTCATACGCTTTTTTTTGTTGCTATTTTTGGTTTACGACTGTTTGGTTTTACAACGGACAATATCTTACTAATTTTGACAACCGCTGTTTCCCTAGAAGCCATTTATTTGTCTATTTTCATTCAAATGACAGTAAATCGCAACACTAAGAGTTTGATGGAAGTTGAAGAAGATATCGACGAGATTCAGGAAGATGTTGAAGGAATGGAAAAAGATATCGACGAAATTCAGGAAGACATCGACGAAATTCAGGAAGATGTTGATGAAATCCAAGAAGAGGATAAACAAGATGAAATAGAAGACAATCGGACCCAGGAAGCTCTTACTAAAATTGAAAGCGGTCTCCAGCAACTGCTAGCTGATTTTGAAAGGTTGAAAACTAAGCGCGCCACCATAAAAGGGAAAGAAAAGAAATAAAACAAGACCTTGGTTACCCAAGGTCTTTTAAGTTCTCTTCTCGACTAGCAATTTGTTGTCGCCACAGCGCGTAGTACAAACCTTTTTGCGCCAAAAGGCTGTCGTGGTCTCCTTGTTCGATAATTTTGCCTTTTTCTAGAACCAATATGTTTTGCGCATGAATAATTGTAGACAGCCTGTGAGCTACCAGTATTGTTATCAATTCGGGATTACTGTTTTCAATAGTTTTGATAGTCCTTGTTACTTCTTCTTCGGTCAAGGAGTCTAGGGATGAAGTCGCTTCGTCAAAAATTATTACGTCAGGTTTTCTCAGCAAGGCCCTGGCTATTGCAAGTCGTTGTTTTTCGCCACCAGATAGCTTGAGTCCACCCTCTCCTATTTTAGTGTTGAGACCTTGATCGCTTCGTTCTAATAAATTGTTTGCTGATGAGGCAGTCAATGCGTCTACACATTCTTGATCTGATGATGTCGGTGAGGCAAATAAAAGATTTTCTTTAATAGTCCCGGCAAATAGTTGGGTATCCTGCGAAACTAGGCCAATTTTTTTTCTAAATTGTTCATAATCAATCGATTCGCTAGGTATGTCGTTTATTGAGATCGATCCGGAAGTGGGCTGGTAGAGTCCAACTATAAGTTTAATTAAAGTTGTTTTGCCACTACCCGACGGACCTGCAAAAGCCACAGTTTGCCCAGGTCTTATTTGCAAGTTGATGTTTTCTAGCGCATTCTCTTTTGTGCTTTCATAATGGAATGAAACTTCGTTAAATTCTATGTTGTTGATTGTTGTTATTGCTTCTGGGTGGGCAGGTTTTTGCTCAGGCTTAGTATTTAAAATTTCTTCCAACCGATCCATGCTTGCCCTAGCTTCCTGGTACTGTTGGGCTACTGTGCCCAGATCCCCAAGAGGAGTAAATATGGCAAAAGAATAAAACAACAAGCTAAAAAACTGGCCTAAGGTGATGTCTGCTTGAAACACCAGATAAAGCATCAAAAACAACAGAGCCGATCTTAAAGCATTTATCATAGTGCCTTGTATGAAACTTAACATTCTTACCAGCTTTACTTTTTTGAGTTCAAGTTGAAGGATTTTTTCGTTTACGTTATTTAGTCTGCCGATTTCTTGATTTTCCAACCCCAGACTTTTGACCAATTCAACATTGCGTATGGTTTCAGTGGTAGAGCCTGCCAGTTCCGCAGATTCTTTGATAATTTTTTGCTGGGCATTTTTTATTTTTCGGCTGATATAAAATGTTACTGATCCCAGTGTTGGGATTATGGAAAAATATACTAAACCAATCCAAAAGTTTACATAAAACGCATAACCCAATACAAACACTATCCCGACCATAGATAAAAGAATGACATTGATAGTGCTTGCAATTAAAGCTTGGGCATCGATTCTAGCCTTTTGTAATTTTTGAAGAAATTCCCCAGACCTTTGATCTTCAAACACCTGGTAGGGAAGGGAGAATGAATGGGCCACGCTGTCGGCATACATCTTTGTGCCCAGTTTTTGGTTTATTACGTTGACATAGTAATCTTGAAAATTTTTGGCAATCCGAGAGACCAAGTTCACAAACACCGAAGCTAGCAACAGCAGAGCCACCCCTTGGACAAACTCTGCCCTAGTAAGCTCGTTGTATCTACTGGCATAGTCGTCTATAAGGTGTTTGAATATTTGAGGATCCAGCAGGGAGAATATTTGGTTTGTTGCGGTCAACAAAACAGTGAATAGCAAAAGCCACCTATAGTTTTTTATATAGCTCAATAGCAACTTCATTGTTTAGAGACAATAATGGCAAATTTTTTGTTGTTATCAACAGAGTGAATTGAGTGATCCCAGTCTGCAGCTGCGCTTCGAAGAATCTCATAGTCGTATAAGTATCTAAGTCCACGCTTGGTTCCAGGATCGTTCGTAATAAATTTTTTTTCATCATATCCTATTATTACCATCATGTGATGTATTGGCCCTGGTTGTTTGTAGTATGGATTTTCCAGGTCTCTACCATTTGCAGAAAAAAGCACAAGATTGCCTTTTGCTATTTCTTCCTTGATTTTTGAACTCCCTGGGAAGCTAACAATTTCGGCTTTTAATCCGTAAAATTTTTCAATCATCTGAGCAGTTTCTTCACTTGTGCTATCCAGGTAATACCCAAAATTTTCTTGTTGCTAACTAGTCAGCCTACTGATTTCGTTTTCAACATAATCAGGATTTAAAGTTTGTTTTGTCATTCCCGAAAAATAAGCATTTGCCATAATAGCGCTGGCTTCTTCACATGCCTCGTTGTGGAGCTCGTCCCAATTCGCTGTAGGTGCTTGAGGTGTAAAAGGAACGCTTAAAATTTTTGTTGAAGGAATTTCAGTTTCTCTAATTTCATTTTGTTTGTTACCCTCGTTGCTGCTGGTATCAATTTTGTCGTATTTATTATTTTCTATGCTGCTGTTTGAGTTAGCTGGAGTATTCGCAGTGGAAGACCACCAAAAAGCATAGATGGTGTAAGTTGCCGCGCCTACTAAAATTAAACCTGCCACAAACCACCAGGCTCCGCCTCTGGGCTTCTTCGTGACACTTTTAACTATCATGATAAAATTTCTTCTTTGTTGACTACTTTGTATTGTCCCGTAGGGATTGCTGGTAGTTTCATATTGTTGATTCGGATTCGCTTGAGGTTGGTTACACTTAAGCCGACAGCAGCAAACATTCTACGGATTTGCCGTTTTTTGCCCTCATGAATAGTAATTTTAACTTTACCATTTCTGACTACTAGTTTTGCAGGGTATGTTTTACCAGTAGCAATTCTAACGCCACCACGCAACTTTTCCAATTGACTGTCATCGGGCAACATATCTAAGGTTACTTCATATTCTTTTTCGTGTTCATATTTTGGATGTGATAGCTCTTGTGTCAGTTCGCCATCATTAGTCATGAGGAGAAGACCTTCGGTGTCATAGTCAAGACGACCAACATTCCATACTTTGGTTCTTAGGTCTTCTGGCAACAAACTAAAAACGGTTTTTCTACCTTGTGGGTCACGCTTACTTACTACATATCCTTTGGGTTTATTCAAGGCTAGGTAAATCTTTTGTTCAGACGGCTCAATAATTTTTCCATACACTTTTATAATATCTTTTTCAGGATTGATTTTGTCTCCAAGTTTGGCTTTCTTTCCATTTACCATAACTTGTCCAGACACAATAAAACTTTCCGCTTTGCGACGGGAAGCAACGCCTTGCTCGCTTAGGAATTTTTGGATTCTGACTTCTTTCATTACCAGTAGTCTATCAAAATATAATACAAATATAAAACCGCCCTTCTGGGCGGTATTTTTTAGAAGTAATATTAAACCGAACTTCCACCGAACATAAGCAGTATAATACTGAGCATTATAAGTATTAATATTAGCAACCAACCCATTGTGAAGCCTAAAAACATGATCCCTTCTTTTTTCATCCCAGTAACAAATAAGTAAACAGGTCTCCCAAATACCAACAAAGCCATTAACCCTGCGGAGAATACGAACAGCAAAAGCATAACAACCATTCCTAACATGTCTGGTATGTCTATGAATGTGTTACCAGCGGTATGGACTGCGTAGGCAAATCCCGATATGTAAGCTAGAACAGTGAGAGCATGAACTAGGCTATATAAAACTATTTTGGTTTTTTCCATAATCGTCTTGAGCTTATTAAGTAATTTGTATTATACCTCGGTATGTCCAAAAAGATACAGTAATAACGCTTTGCGCACTTGCAGTCCATAAGCAGTCTGT
Source organism: uncultured Candidatus Saccharibacteria bacterium (assembly GCA_964532005.1). Taxonomy (GTDB): domain Bacteria; phylum Patescibacteriota; class Doudnabacteria; order UBA920; family UBA920; genus CAYQEU01. Next base: position 62,719 of record CAZHER010000005.1, on the reverse strand, counting down.
TTAAAGTAGATGGCGCGGTGGTCGGTATCTATAATAGGAGGAATTTCATTTACTCTAGGTAGGGGATGCATAATAATAGATTGTTCTTGCATAGAATCAACCAATGGTCTGGTTAGTATTATTTTGTTTTTTACCTCTTCATATACTTTTTCATCCTCAAATCGTTCTTTTTGCACCCGTGTCTCATAGAGTACGTCAACATTTTTGATAACCTCACTCAAATCCTCCAGCTCCTCAAATGCCACTTGGCTGTCACGTAAAAATTTTTTATTTTCCTCTGGCAAAGCAAGTTCTTTAGGTGAAACCAGTTTAAATTTTATGTCAGGATATTTTGCCAATAAATAAATAAGCGAGTGCACAGTGCGACCGTATTTTAAATCTCCCACAATTGCAATTTCGAGGTTGTCTACGCGTCCAAGCTCTTGCTTGATAGTGAATAGATCCAGCAGTGCTTGAGTAGGATGCTCTCCGCTACCATCCCCAGCGTTAATAATTGGAATTTTTGTAATTGCTGCTGCACGTTCTGACGCACCATCTTCAAAATGACGAAGAACTATGACATCTACGTAATTGTTTAAAACTTTTATTGTATCTTCCAGAGTTTCTCCTTTGGAAACCGAACTGGTTTCTCGCATATTATCTCCGGTAATAATATGCCCGCCCAGCCGAAGCATGGCTGTTTCAAAAGAAAACCGAGTTCTGGTACTCGGTTCGTAAAATAAACTAGCCATTATTTTCCCTTTGAGAGGAAAATTGTTGTGGTTTTGGCTGTCGGCAATAGCAAAAATCTGAGAGATAAACTCTGGAGTAAAATCTTTGGTGGAAAGTATGTTGTCCATATAAATTAACTTAAGTATATGACTATTATATTTTTTGTCCAGTTCTATTTTCCACATATTAGTGGTATAGTTTAAATAACTAAAAATACCAGCATGAAAACGCCTTTTTATGACCCCAATAAATCCTATCAGGATAATTTTGATCAGGGCCCGTTCGGTTCTTTGGCAGACGGTGAAGTTTTTGTCAACGAAGGTTCACCTAAATATAAATTTTTTAACTTTCCAGTATATGAGCCCTTTGGGATCCCCGCAGGGCCTTTATTAAATGCCAAATTCGTCAAAGCCGCTTTTGATAAAGGGTTCGATATTGCGGTTTATAAAACTGTCCGTACAAAAAAATATCCTTGTCATCCATGGCCCAATGTACTCCCTGTCAAAGTTGACGGAAACTTAACACCAGAAATGCACCGTCTCACAGCCCAGAATCAATATGAGAATCCTTTGTCTATTACCAATTCGTTTGGTGTTCCTTCATTTGACCCCGACTTTTGGCAAAAAGATATGTCCGACGCTGTTACTTATGCAAAAAATGGTCAGGTTGTTGTGGGAAGTTTTCAAGGTACAAATTCAGGTGATGGAAACGTCCAGGGCTACATTCAAGATTTTGTTGATGCGGCCAGGCTCGTGAAAGAAACAGGTGCAAAAATTTTAGAAGTTAATCTCAGCTGCCCCAACGAGGGCACAGCGCATCTGCTCTGTTTCGATATTGATAGAACCAGAAAAGTTGTCGAAGCGATAAAAAACGAGATCGGCAACACCCCATTGGTAATCAAGATTGCTTATTTCAAGACAGACGACGAATTAAACAAACTAGTAAGCAGTATTGGTAAAATTGCAGATGGTATTGCCGCCATAAATACGATTGCTGCAGAGATTCTAGATGAAAACGGGCAACAGGCATTACCCGGTGACGGCCGTTTGGCTAGCGGGGTATGCGGCAGTTCAATTAAGTGGGCTGGCTTAGAAATGGTAACAAGGCTAAAAAAGATTCGTGAAACAAACGGTATGGACTTTACTATAGTTGGGGTGGGAGGAGTGTCCAGCAAAACCGATTACATGAATTATCGGGCTTCCGGAGCTGACATAGTAATGTCTGCAACTGGAGCGATGTGGAATCCAGAACTAGCACAAGAAATTAAAGGCAAATAACTCAAATTAATGAACGAAATTTTAGATATTCTCACAGAAACCAAAGTGATTTTAAATAACGATCATTTTGTTGGTACTTCGGGTAAACACTTGGATAGCTATATACAGAAAGACCTACTTTATCCGCATACTGAAAAAGTAAGCAGAGTCGGAGAACTTTTTGCGGATAAACTAAAAGATTTGCATGCAGACATTGTAGTAGGTCCTGCGCTCGGAGGAATTATTTTGTCGCAGTGGACGGCGTTTCATTTATCTAGACTAACGGGACAAGAAGTTTTGTCAGTATATACTGAAAAAACTACCAATGGAGACATGGTTTTTACACGCGGTTATGGCCAGTTAGTGCAGGGGAAAAAAGTTGTGGTGGTGGAGGACACTACCACCACAGGAGGCAGCGCAAAAAAAGTTGTTGATGCCGTTAGAGAAGTTGGCGGAGAGGTTGTTGCGGTTTCAGTCATGGCCAACCGCAACCCCGAAGAAGTTAACGAGTCTTATTTTGGAGCAAAATTTTTACCGCTTCTAGAGCTGACATTGAACTCATATGAAGAAACAGAATGCCCAATGTGCAAAAATGGGATCCCCATAAATATTACCGTTGGTCATGGAAAAAAATATTTGGAACAGAAATCATCTCCCAGAATCGCTTAGCTATGAAAGACTCCGCAGTGGAAAAATTTAATTCCAGAGCCGACTCAATAAATTCGTTGTTGTGTATTGGCTTGGATTCCGATAGGGCTAAATTGCCAGAGCGGTTCCTGTCGGAGCAGAATCCCCAGTTTGAATTCAATAAATATATTATTGAGCAAACTCATGAGTTTAGTGCTTCTTATAAACTTAACACAGCTTTTTATGAAGCTCGTGGGGAGCAGGGGATGTGTGAACTGAAATTGACAGCGCAGTATTTGCAAGACAACCACCCGGAGATTTTTACCATATGCGACGCCAAGCGTGCTGATATTGGGAATACTAATAAAGGCTATGTTGAAGAAGTGTTTGACTGGTTAGAATTTGACTCTATAACTTTGCACCCATACTTGGGAAGAGAAGCACTGACTCCATTTTTATCGCGTGCTGATAAAGCATGTATAATCTTGTGTCGAACCTCAAACCCCGGAGCAGGTGAACTACAAGACCTACAGTCTAACGGTAAGCCCCTTTGGCAGATTATTGCGGAAAAAGTTAGCCAGGACTGGAATACAAATAATAATTGCATGCTCGTTGTTGGCGCAACGTACCCAGAAGAAATGAAGGTTATTCGCCGGGTTGCCCCGGAAATTACTTTTTTAGTTCCAGGAATAGGCGCGCAAGGTGGTAGCATAGAAGATGTTGCCGCTGCTGGCTTAGACAGATCGGGTCGAGGGTTAATAATTCATTCCGCAAGAACAATTATTTTTTCGGAAGATCCCAGACAAGCCGCAATACAGACCAGAGATGAAATTAATACAGTTTTGTCAAAATTAAGATAATCTATTCATGAACAGCTCCGAATATTTCGAAAAATTTGTCGAAACAGATAAGTTCTACAAAGAGGATAGTCCAAAGCCCACTTTGCTTAGGGATGCTAAATCGATAACAATGAGCAGGGGTTTAAGAATAAATTCCAGACAACAAATAAGAGAGCTGGTAGAGTTGCCCCTAGCTTCGGCTGCAGAAATTTTATTTAATAAAAAATTCAAAAGCTAAACATATGAGAATTGAAGGATTAATTGTAAATATAGACGGAGAAAAGAACGCCGCGATTCAAATTAATGAAGAAACCGGTTTAATAGAAAGTATTGGAGCAATAGAAGGAAAAAGCGATTTGGATACCAGCGGTTGTTTAATTTTTCCAGGTTTTGGTGACCTGCATGTACACTCTCGCGAGGATGCCGGCGGAACACAAAATTATAAAGAAGATTTTTTGACAATGTCACAAGCTGCTATTTCAGGAGGTGTGGTACATGTTGCCGATATGCCGAATAACCCTGTTGCACCCGTGGACAATGAGAAATATACAGCAAAGTTGGAATTGGCAAAAAAATCTTTGGTGGATGTAACGCTTTATGCCGGAATAGGCCCCCATACTTTACCCCTGAGCAAAAAAGTTCCTTACAAAGCTTTCATGGGTCCGTCGATTGGGGATTTGTTTTTTTCTTCACAGAGCCAGTTGGAAGAGGTGATAACAAAGTACAAAGGGCAAAACATTAGTTTTCATTGTGAGGATCCAGAAATTTTAGACGACAATAAATCGGCTGACACCCACGAAGCCCAGCGCCCAGCCGAAGCAGAAGTTAGCGCAACCGATTTCGCATTAACTTTAATTGAAAAATATGAGTTAACAGGGAAACTTTGTCATTATTCCACCAAAGCTGGACTTCCAAAAATTAAAGCTGCAAAAGCAAAAGGTCTTAAAGTAACTGTTGAAGCAACCCCACATCATCTATTTTTTGACGACTCGATGCTTACTGAACAAAATCGAAAATGGCTGCAAATGAACCCTCCTCTGCGCAGTCCCGAAGACCGAAAAGCATTAATAGAAGCTTTACGTGACGGAACAATAGACTATTTGGCCGCCGATCATGCTCCCCATACCGTTGCAGAGAAAGAACAGGGTACAAGCGGAGTACCGCATTTAGATACTTATGGTTCGTTTGTGTCATGGCTTATGAGAGAACACCGCTTTACCCCAAAGGACATTGTCCGAGTCTGTTCCTATAATCCAGGAATGTTTGTAAATGAATTTTTACCAGAAAATTTTGGAAAAGGATTTGGAAAAATAGCAGAAGGATTCATGGGGTCACTCACCATAATTGACCCAAACGTATATACCTTAATCTCCAGAGAAAATATTAAAAGTAAGTGTGGCTGGTCTCCTTTTGAAGGGATGACCATGCCAGGTCGCGCCAAATATACAGTTGTGCGCGGAAAAGTTTATACCAACTAAGTTTGAAGCTATGGGCATATATGACCAATGGGCCGAAAAAGCATTTGGTAACCCAAGAGAAATCCCATTAAGATACAGGTGGTCTGCAGTAAACAGCAGGCTGACTAAGGAAGAATTTGATGAACTTAATAATCTAATTGATAGAGCAGAGGAATGGCAGGGTGACCGAGAAAGCCAGCTATTCAAAAGGTGGAAAGAACTAGATGAAAAAGTCTGGATGTAAAAAACGCGGACTATTCCGCGTTTTTAGATATTTAATTTGGCGAGCCCGGCAGGGATCGAACCTGCGACCTAGAGATTAGAAGTCTCTCGCTCTATCCAACTGAGCTACGGGCTCATGCTCGCTTACGGCAAACTATCGCATATGCCGCACACATACTATTTTACCGAAAAAATATAAAACCGCCTAATGGCGGTTTCCTGGTGCACCCGACAGGATTTGAACCTATGACCTCCCGCTCCGCAAGCGGACGCTCTATCCAACTGAGCTACGGGTGCATGTCTCAACACGCACAAACACCAAGCTATTTTACTGAATTTTCTGTTATTTTGCAAGTATTGGGTCTAACACAGACTGTACTTCTGCTGCAGTTCTACAGTCGTATAGTTGGGCTCTTAACTCACCAGCTCCGTCAAAACCATTTATGTAAGCTTTAAAGTGGCGCTTCATGATATCGAAAGGTTTTACTCCGTTGAAATACTTGTTGTACAATTCCACGTGCTCCAACAGAGCTGTTATTTTTTCTTGCTTGCTTGGCTGCTGGGTACGCGACTTGTCAAACAGCCACGGATTACCAAAAATGGCTCGGCCAAGCATAATGCCATCACACCCAGTTTCTTCAGATCGCTCCCTCGCTTCCGTTATATTTTTTACGTCACCATTTCCAATAACCACGGGACGAGTTTCTGCGGCTGTATTTTCTCTCACAAATTTTACTATTTCCGGCATGAGTTCCCAGTGAGCAGGGACAGCAGACATTTCTTTGCGCGTACGAAGGTGAATTGCAATAGCTGCTGGCTGGACTTTCAAAATTTCTGCAATCCATCCTTGCCAGTCAACTTTACCGTCACCAATTCGGATTTTCACTGATACAGGCATACTGCCCGCGCCTTTTTTGGTTGCAGCGACAATTTCCTTCATAAGCTCAGGGTTACGAAACAAAGCGGCACAGGATCCGGTTTTGATAATGTTTTTGTCCGGGCAGCCCATATTGATGTCTATTCCATCAAACCCCAAAGATTTTACCAACTCTGCTGTTTGCTGGAATTTTTCCGGATTGGTACCAAATACTTGGGCCACTATAGGGTGTTCAATTTTAGAGAACTTTAAATGGTGCATTAGCTTTTCTCGGCCTTGACTTTGTAAGCCGTCAGTGGAAGTGAATTCTGTATAGAAAACATCTGGCTTGCCATGCTTGGCAATCACATAGCGAAAAGCGGCGTCACTGACGTCGTATAGGGGAGCGAGCGCAAAGAATGGTCGCGGCAAGTTGTCCCAAAAGCCTCTATTCATGACAAATATTGTAGCTTTTTGTGGCTTTGAGGTCTAGTCCTATTTTTTGTTGTGGAATTTTTTATGGATTTCCCGAAGCCCTTCATTGGTAATATGGGTATAGATCTGAGTGGTGGTAATGGATGCATGTCCTAGCATAGTTTGCACGCTTCGAATATCCGCCCCATTTTGCAGAAGGTCAGTGGCAAAACTGTGGCGAAAAGTATGAGGACTTACTGGTTTCATTATTCCTGCAAGTATTGCATATTTGTTTACAATTCGTTGGACGCTGCGCGTAGTCAGTCCTGCCGCTTGGTGTCTGGAAGCTGGTTTGCTTTGGCTTTCAATTTGTTCTGTTACAGAATTGCCGCGGCCCACTGATACAAACAAGGCTGGGTTGTTGTCATTTCGTTTTTTTAAATAGGCTTTAATGGCATCCAAAGTGTCCGGGGATAAGAATGCAAGACGCAGTTTGTCACCTTTGCCCCGAACAGTAAATTCGCCGCTGTCCATGTTGATCGAATTTTTCCGCAACCCCATTAGCTCGGATACCCGAACCCCGCTAGAAAATAAAGTTTTCAAAATTGCTGTATCACGTAATCGGATTACATCATTTTTTTCTTGTGCGGTGGCATTAATTATTCTTCTTAACTCGGTGTCGTCCAGTACGCTCACTTCGCGAGCAGGGTTTTTGGCCAATTCTATTTTTTCAGCAGCCAGTGTTTCTACGTCTCTTTTGGTCAAATATTTTAAAAATGCTCTTACCACTATGACATGGGTATTTTGGGTAACAGGCTTAAATCCGCGACCGGTCCGTTCATCGCGTAAGCGGTTTAGCCACAAGCGGTATTGGCGGGTGGTGTCCAACGTAATTTGTTCCGGCTTTGTGATGCCAACACTTTTTGCATAAGCAACAAACCGCTTCAAAAAATGTTGATAACTTTTAATTGTAAGCTGGCTTTTGTTTCTTTCTATTTCGCAATATTCCAAAAATTCCCTGGCGTACCTGGCGAGAGGGGACTCAATGCGGGATTTAGTTTTTATTTTAATTTCGTTGCTCATTTGGAATTCAATTAAATTATATATATGTCGCATAATATTAACAATGGTTATTCTATTGACAAAAAGTAAAATATATGATATAATTATAGAATATGCATGTGAATTGTGTTTTTTAAAGATATCTGGTATAATTGGTGTACTTTATTAACCCACGGACAAGATTTTTACTGCTTGTTTTGTGTAGACGAAAGATCAATAAATGTTAAGTAAAAAAGAGAAAGACGCAATTATTAGGAAATATCAGGTGCACAAGGATGATACCGGCAGCCCTGAAGTTCAAATAGCGATCTTGACCAAAGAAATAGAGATGGTCAGCGAACATCTCAAGACCCATCGTAAGGATAACCACTCTCGCAGAGGTCTTCTGAAGATGGTAGGAAACCGCCGCCGCTTAATGCGTTACCTGAAGAACGAAGATGTAAAGCGGTACGAGAAAATTGCTGATAAGCTTAAGCTCAAAAAAGACAGCTCAAATTAATTATTTCACTTCAGGGACACCTGAGGTGATTTTTTGTCCGTATGCCGAATTTGGCAAATGTTGAGGAGTTTGAAAAAGAATGGATAGCCTTGGCCGAGGAAGTTATTCGTCGGATTTTTAGCAACACCGAAATTCAGAATTTGAAAAATGCGGTTAGGCAAAAGGGTCATCTTACTGTTCAGGAGCGCAGTCAATTTATTACCATTGTGGATAATATTAAGTACGATCTGATTTTCAAAAAGTACGGTCCAGTAGACAGCGACGGATTCAAATCATTTACCAGATATTGGGAACAATGGCTGAAGCACCGGGGTGTACTGAGAAGCAAACCGCAAAATTTGTTTGAAGAGAACATCAACCATCTATTATTTGGCAGCACTCCGAATCCAGACAGGTTCTTGCGCGAGTTTAGTCTTTACGAGCAAGACCCAGAGGTAGAAACTGTTAATTAGTAATATTTAATAATCAGTAAGAGTCAGTGTCAGGTATTAGGTATGAGATATCAACTAGTTTGATATTTGATACTACATACAGGATGCTGGCTAAAGGAAAGTATTATGGAAAGCAAAAGTATTTCCGCCTTAGTAGGAACTGGTTCTACTAGTTTTGAAACAGGCAAACTGGCCCAGCAGGCCAATGGTGCAGTTGTTGCCCGTTCAGGCGACACAGTAGTTTTAGCAACAGCAGTAATGTCTTCAACTGCCCGTGAGGGAATGGATTATTTCCCATTGTTGGTAGACTACGAAGAAAGGTTATATGCTGCAGGAAAAATTAAAGGCAGTCGGTGGGTAAAGCGCGAAGGGCGGGCTACTGATGAAGCAATTTTAACCGGGCGTGTTATTGACCGGTCTCTTAGGCCCTTGTTTCCTGAAGGGATGCGTAATGACGTCCAGGTGGTAGTCACGGTTTTATCTGTTGATGGGGAAAATGATCCGGACATGCTGTCGGTTAATGCTGCCAGCATGGCTTTGCATATTTCGGATATACCATACGACGGCCCAATTGCTGCAGTGCGTGTTGGCAAGACTGACGGCAACTATATAATCAATCCTAATACTGAGCAAAAAGAAAAAAGCACAATGGATCTTATTGTTTCCGGAACCGCAGAACATATTATGATGGTTGAAGCCGGGGCGTTGTTAGTCACCGAAGAAGAAATTATCGAAGCCATTGCTTTTGCCCAGCCTCACCTCAAAGCTTTGTGTGATGCGCAAGAACAGTTCCGTTCTCAGCTCGGATTGGAAAAAGCCGAACCCGTTATTGTTGGTGTAAATGAAACTGTGATGGCTCGGGTTAAAGAATTTGTTACTGACGACAAAATAGAGTCCGCAGTTTATATACAGTCTAAAGAAGTTCGTGACAGCAAAGTAAATGAATTACGCGATGCTGTCCAAGCTGATGTTGAAGCCAATGTGCCCGCCGTGGTTTTGGAAGGGTTAAACGTTGGGCGGCAAGTAGGAGATGCTTTGGATAAAGTTTTGAAAAAGTATATGCAAAAGCAAATTCTTGAGTGCGATCGGCGTGTTGACGGTCGGGCGATGACAGAAACCCGCCAGATTTCTTGCGAGGTGGGCGTTCTGCCTCGAGCCCATGGCTCAGCTTTGTTTACAAGGGGTGAAACCCAAGTTTTGACAGTTGTGACTTTGGGAAGCAAAGGTGATGAGCAGCTTTTGGACGGAATGGAAGATCCGGCAGAGGGTCGAGCTAAAAGATATATTCACCACTATAATTTTCCAGCGTTCTCAGTTGGAGAGGTTCGTCCGATGCGGGGTCCGGGCCGTCGTGAAATCGGCCATGGGGCTTTGGCGGAACGCGCAGTTGAAGTGGTGTTGCCAGAACAGGAAAGTTTTCCTTACACAATGCGTTTGGTTTCGGAAACCATGTCCAGCAATGGTTCAACGTCCATGGCATCTACTTGCGGTTCCACTTTGTCTTTAATGGATGCAGGTGTACCGATAAAAGAAATTATTGGTGGTGTTGCCATGGGGTTGGTGATGGATGAATCTAATCCAAATAACTTTAAAGTTTTGACGGACATTGCAGGAATTGAAGATTTTAACGGTCACATGGACTTTAAGGTAACAGGAAACGAGACTGGCGTGACCGCTTTACAAATGGATATAAAAGTGAAAGGGTTGACCGTGCAAATTTTGGCAGATGCCTTGGCGCAGGCAAAACCTGCTCGTATGCATATCATTGGGAAAATGAAAGAAGCGCTTCCAGCACCAAGACCAGAGTTGTCCCAATATGCTCCGCGCATTACTTCGTTTATGATAGATCCAGAAAAAATTCGCGAAGTAATCGGTACTGGCGGTAAGGTAATAAACGAGATCATTGCTCAATGCCCAGGTGTGAAGATTGATATTGAGGATAGCGGTTTGGTTATGGTCACTTCCACAGATGCAGATAGCAGTAAAAAAGCTGTTGAATGGATTCAAAATATTGTTAAGGAAGTTGAGCCCGGTGAAGTTTATGAAGGGAAAGTGACTCGCTTAATGGATTTTGGTGCATTTGTAGAGGTTTTACCAGGTAAGGAGGGTCTGGTTCATATTTCACAGCTTGCAAAATATCGGGTTGATAAAGTAGAAGATATAGTAAAAGTAGGTGATGTTTTGAAAGTCGAAGTTATTGAAATAGATGACCAGGGCCGAATTAACTTAACCCACAAGCCATTTGCTCCGGAACCAACCGCAGAACAGTTGGCAAAGTCGAGCGGCTTTAGTGGTGGCAACGACCGTGGTCCCAGAATGGGAGGTCATGGATCACGCGGCGGACGTCCTGGTTTTGGTGGACGTGGCGGGGACCGCAGACCGCCCCGAAGATAAATGCCAGATTATTTTCAGGTCATAAAAAAAGACGAAAAGTCTTCAGCGCGAGCTGGGGTTATTAATACTGCCCATGGCAAGGTTCATACTCCTCAATTTTTACCAATCGGCACTCAGGCTACTGTCAAAACTGTTACCAGCGAAGAGTTGAAATTTTGGGGTGCTGACATAGTGCTGGCTAACACCTATCACTTATGGCAAAGGCCTGGTGATGGTTTGATCTACAAAGCTGGTGGGCTGCATAAATTTATGAATTGGAAGGGGCCTATATTCACCGACTCAGGCGGTTTCCAAGTTTATTCGTTGGCAAAAATGCGTAAGGTTATGGAAGCTGGTGTCTTGTTTCAGTTTGACATGGATGGCAAACAAGAGATTTTATCACCGGAAAAATCGATAGATATACAAGCAAACTTGGGAAGTGATATAGCTTTAATTTTGGATGATTTTCCTGGGTATCCATTTGAACATGCAAGAAGCAAGGCTTCAATTGAGTTGACTGAGCGTTGGGCTGAACGTGCGGTACGAGAACATCAAAGGATTATGAGCAGTGGCGAACCTGCTAACACTGGACAAAAATTATGGGGGATAGTACAAGGGGCCAGTTTCGAGGATCTACGTAAACAATCTGCTCAGACAATGGCACGTCTAGGATTTGAAGGTTTTGCTATAGGAGGCGTTGCTGTAGGAGAACCTCATGAAGAAATGATGAAAGCTGTAAATTATGCAATTCCTTATTTGCCGGAGAATTCGCCCAAGCATTTACTCGGAGTAGGTACTCCTTTTGACATAGTTCAAGCTGTGGGGCGTGGTTGTGATACGTTTGATTGTGTTATTCCAACTCGCGAAGCGAGACACGGCAGGCTATATGTAAATAAGATGTCCACTGATGGAAAGGAGGGTTACGGCACTTTAGATGTTAGACTAGCTCAGTACAAAGAGGATTTCACTTCTCCCGATCCAAGTTGTAACTGCTACTTGTGTCTCAATCACACCAAAGCTTATTTGCGTCATTTGTTGGCCAGTGGAGAAATGTTGGGTACTCGTCTTGCCACAATGCATAATTTGCGTTTCTATTTGAACTTGATGGAAAAAGTTCGTACGGCTATTAACTACGACTATTTTTCCGACATGTTGGAAAATTACAAGGATTACACTGAAAAGTCTAAAGATATAAAGTTTTAGAAAATCTTTAATTTTATTTGAGGTCTGTTTTGGTATTGTTTAAAAATGCAATTAAACAACAAAATAAAATATGAATTTAAGTAAGAAAAATTCAACATACCAGTCGATAATAGATAAGCTGAACAGTTTACCTACCAAAGATGACCTGAAAAACTTTGCAACCAGAACTGACCTAGATCGGCTTGCCACAAAGGATGACCTGAAAAACTTTGCAACCAGAACTGACCTAGATCGGCTTGCCACAAAAGAGGAAATTCAAGTTATCAGAGAAGATATGAAGACACAGACCAAAGAACTTCAAGAATTCGCTATGGATCAGACAGAAGCTTTGGCAAGGGTTATTGAGGAAACAGTTATGCAGCCACTTGAAGATGTGCGCTCTCGAGTAACTTTGCTTGAACACAAGGTGCATAAGGCATGCTAATTATGATTTGCTAGTACTACCAACCCATTGCTATAATATCCTATATGGAAAATCATGATTTAATGGATAAGATAGTAAGTTTGTGCAAGAGGCGCGGTTTTGTGTTTCCGAGCAGTGAAATATATGGCGGTTTGGCTAATTCTTATGAGTATGGACCTGCTGGAGTTGAATTGAAAAAGAATATTATAGATTTGTGGTGGCACTGTTTCATCCGCAGTCGCCACGATATGGTCGGGCTAGATTCATCTATTATATTACACCCTAAAGTTTGGCAGGCTTCAGGACACGTGGCCAGTTTCGCTGATGCGATGATAGATTGCAAAAATTGCAAGCACCGTACCAGGGCTGACCATTTAATTGAAGATTATTTTAACTCAAAAGGTGAATCTATTGCTGTAGAAGGAAAAAGTGATGAAGATTTGGATACTATTATAGAGGAAAACAATATCCCTTGTCCTAATTGCAAAAAATTCGATTGGACTTCAGTTCGTAAATTTAATCTTTTATTTGAAACCAATATTGGTATTGTTCCCGAGGATCAGTCTAAAGTGTACTTGCGTGGTGAAACTGCCCAAGGGATTTTTGTTGCATTTAAAAATGTTTTAGATTCTACCAGAGTGAGACTGCCGTTCGGTGTTGGTCAGGTGGGAAAAAGTTTTAGAAATGAGGTAACAAAAGGAAACTTTATTTTTAGAACCTTAGAATTTGAGCAAGGTGAAATTGAATATTTTTTTGATCCAGAATCTGAAAATTGGGTAGACTTATTTGAAAATTGGAAAGAGTCAATGTGGAATTTTGCTACTAAGCAGTTAGGGGTCAGCGAAGATAATTTGCGGTGGCGTGAGCACGATGACGATGAAAGAAGCTTCTACAGCAAAAGGACTGAAGATCTTGAATATAATTTTCCATTTGGTTTTAAGGAATTGTGGGGGTTAGCCTACAGAACAGATTATGATCTAAAACAGCATCAAGAGTTTTCCGGAGAGGATTTACAATATACAGATCCGGTGTCAGGCAGAAAATTTTTACCACACGTAATTGAGCCAGCGGTTGGTATTAATCGTTTGTTCGCTATGGTATTACTAGACAGCTATACCGAAGAGGGAGAAGGGGATAAAAAGCGAGTTTTCTTGAACATTCCTCCTAAACTAGCCCCGTTTAAAGCCGCAGTTTTCCCTTTACTTGCCAATAAGCCGCAACTTGTAGAAAAAGCACGCGCTATTTATGACAATTTATCCTCCGAGTATACAGTGGCCTGGGATGACCGCGGAAACGTCGGTAAGAGGTATTATAGTCAAGATGAATTAGGTACTCCTTTTGGTATCACTGTTGACTTTCAGACTCTCGAGGACAATACAGTAACGGTTCGTGACCGTAATACAACAGAGCAAACGCGCATAAATGTTGGCGCCCTTAATCAATTTTTATCGGAAAAGATAAATGAACAAAGCCCGTCTTAAAAAATTACAAAAACAAATAAACTCACCTTTGCTGGTCGTTAAAAAAGAAAACCTTTTCTATTTTACCGGCCATCATTTTATTGATGGTTACTTACTTGTGA
>CAZHER010000005.1:47620-48774 GCA_964532005.1 uncultured Candidatus Saccharibacteria bacterium | reverse complement strand
CAGGTTGTCTTTTTAGGGAATGGGCTGGAGCAGATTCAGGGTATTAAATCTGCTTTGGTAGCAGATATTGGCAAATTTGTCGCAACTGGTCAAACATTAGAAGTAGAGGGCTTCTTATCTATTACTGAATGGGAGTATTTGAAAAAGAAACTTAAGGGGGTGAAGTTAGTAGTGAGTACTGTTGATATAGAAGAGATGAGATCAGTTAAGGCAGAAGAGGAGTTGCTAGCCATGGAGCAGGCATACAAAATAACTGCTAAAGTTTTCGATACTGTTAAATTGCAGTTGAAAAAAAAACAATGGACCGAATCAGGCTTAGCGCGATACATAAGAATTTGGGGATTAGAGCTTGGCGCTGATGAAGTAAGTTTTGATCCGATTGTAGCTTCTGGAAAAAATGCTGCCATTCCACACCATAGACCAACAGAAAAAATTTTGGAACGAAATACGACCATAGTCCTTGATTTTGGCTTCAAAGTGGCCGGGTATTGCAGTGATTTTACAAGAACAATTTTTATTGGCAAAGCACCAAAGAATTTGAAAAAAATTTATGAAGCGGTAGAGTCGGCATATAATCTTGCGTTTGATTCGGTTACCGTTGGGAAAACTGGTGAGCAAATAGATAGTATATCAAGAAATTTTTTACAGAAACAAAGAATGGACAAGTATTTTGTTCATTCTTTGGGGCACGGAACAGGGTTAGACATTCATGAGTACCCTGCAGTTTCACCTAAATCCCAAGACCTTTTGCTAAATGGTATGGTTTTTAGTATCGAGCCTGGGGTTTATTTGCCGGGGCTGGGTGGAGTAAGAATCGAGGATCTGGTTTATCTGGACAAAGGAAGTCCTAAATATTTTGTTAAGGTACCAGTTGATTTAAAAAGCAATATTATATAAATGAAATATATTAAAAGAGTTTTATCCAACAATTTGACTTTGCTTTTGGTACCAAGCCAAGAGTCAGAAAGTGTTGTTGTGGATTTTTTCGTAAAAACAGGTTCAAGAAGTGAAACAAAAAAAGAAAACGGCATTTCCCATTTCTTAGAACACTTTCTTTTCAAAGGAACGGAGAAGTATCCGACCGCAATGGCTATTACTGAGTTGATTGACGGCATAGGTGGGGAGATGAACGCCAATACAGGCAAAGAACATAC
>CAZHER010000005.1:0-47610 GCA_964532005.1 uncultured Candidatus Saccharibacteria bacterium | reverse complement strand
GAACATACCCAATATTATATAAAAGCGCACCATTCTAAGTTAGAGCTGATTTTTGAGGTTTTAACTGAGATGTTGCAAAGACCAATAATGGACAAGGATGAGTTGGAAAAGGAGAAAGGAGTAATTGTTGAAGAGCTGAACATGTACCGAGACCTACCCATGGCTGAGATCGAGAATATCTTGGAAAACGAAATGTGGCCTGACCAGAGCCTCGGTCGAAATATCGTTGGTACCGAAAATACCGTGAGAAAATTCACACAAGCTATGTTTAAGTCATACATGGCAGGACATTACCAGCCGGAAAACATCATTATTGGCATTTCAGGTAAATTTGATTTAAAGTTAGTGAATTTTCTGGTCAAAAAATATTGGGGTAAAGTGTCAAACAAAAAACATCACAAATGGCCAAGAGTCAAAGATAGTCAAAACCAATTGAGGGTGAAATTGGAGTATAAAAAAACACAGCAAGCTCACTTGGCTCTGGCGTTTAAAGGATTGTCTTCTAAAGATCCCAAAGGGCACATTGCTTTGGTGTTGGCAACTATTCTTGGCGGCGGCATGAGTTCACGGCTATTTTATGAAATAAGAGAACGTCGTGGTCTTGCATATTATGTCCGTTGCGCTTCTAATAGCTATCAGGATACAGGCATGTTTCAAGTTAATGCCGGCGTACAGGTAAGTAAAGCAGCTGAGGCGGTGTCTGTGATTAAGCAAGAGCTGGACAGAATACAGAATTTTGAAGTAGAAGCAAAGGAATTACAGAAAGCAAAAGAATATTTAAAAGGCAGAACAACTCTAGCTCTAGAAGACAGTCAGTCCCGGCTAGATTGGGTTATTGAACAAGAAGCGTTTCATCCTAAAATTTTGATCCCCAAGGAAATATTTAAAAAAATAGATTCTGTTACCGCGGTAGAGATATTAAAAATGGCAAAGTCTTTATTAAAGTATAATCGGGCGACCTTAGCGGTTTTGGGACCCTATAAAACAGAGGCTGTTTTTAAGAAAATATTAGTTTAAAAAATTGACAAGGAAATTTGAAAAAATATTATATCCACTGATAGTCATTTTTATTTTTCTCGTTTCCTTTTTTTTATATTCATGGACTGCTAGTAGGGGAACTTATTTAGTGGATAGCGGTGAGTTCATTACAGCAATAAAAGTAATAGGAATCGCACATCCCCCGGGGTTTCCAACTTATATTCTATTAGGAAAGTTGTTTTCTTCTGTGCCGCTAGCCGATAGCTTTGCGTTCAAGGTTAGCTTGTTTTCTGCTGTTGCTTCAGCATTTTCACTATCGTTACTGGTCATCTGCACCAGACTATTTTTAAAATTAAAGGATAAGATATCAATTCCTTCTTGGGTACAAGCAGGATCAATTTTGTTGGCTGTTTGTATTTTAGGGACTCGCTCTGTATTTTGGGAGCAATCGAATGTAGCGGAAGTCTACTCACTGAATTTGTTTTTTATTTTGGGCCTCTTATTTTTAGCGCTCAAATTTAGACAGACTTCGAATTGGAAATATTTCTATTTAGGTTCTTTTATTGCAGGTTTGGGATTGGGAAATCACCCCATTCTGCTATTTTTTCTACCTAGCTTGGGGTTGTTTTGTCTTTGGGGAAAACTAAGAATCCAGAAATCCGGTTTTATTTTAAATTTTCTAGCCGGATCAACATGCTTTTTTATAGGACTGTCAGTTTATTTGTATGTTCCTTTGAGGTCTATGACCAGTCCTGAGCTTGATTGGGGACATACATCTCGAAGTCTACAACATTTGTATAATCATTTAACTCGGTTAGATTATAAAGATTTTGGTGTACTATCTGACTTGTCTGATAAACTTCAATTTGCCTTAGCTTTTATATCATCTTTGTGGGAAGAATTTGGGGCGTTGTTATTTTTATCTGCAGTCGGGGCTGTTTTAATGTACAAAAAATTTTTTTCAGGTTTTGGTATAGTCCTCGCACTTTTTCTGACCGCCCCATTATCCATGATATTTCTAAGATCGGTTGAATTTAGCCAAGCATTTGAAGAGCTATATGCCCAAAATTATCTGCCGTCGTACGTGGCGATAACAATTTGGTTAGTATTTGGCATTTATGGACTTTATTCTATTTTTGCTAAACTCAAAGGTAGATTGAGTAGTATAATATTACTGTGGTTGGTGTTGATCGGGTTTTTGGCACAAACTGTTCCTGATAATTTTAAGCGCAACAATTTGCGGCACTTTCAATTTTTAGAGCATTACACACAGAGATTATTTGCATTAGAGCCTAATTCAGTTCTAGTGTTATCTACCGAGGGGGCTGAAAGAGATACTGTGGGGTTTGCCATGCTATACGGTCAGAAAGTACTAGGATTGAGACCTGATATCACTGTAGTGTCATATCCCAATATTTTCGCTACTGCTGATGAAGAAATTATCAATAAAATATATAGTGAAACTGATGCCAGAAAGCAAAGAACCGAATTTATCAAATTTTTGTTGGGAAGTGATCGTTACAAAAATAGACCTATCTATACTACTTTTTTAGCTGAATCCTCCGACTATAATGGACAAATTCATAGTCAATCAAATGGCTATGTGTATAAAATTAATAGTATTGGAATTGAAACCCCGGTAAGCATGCCGCTAGAAATTTCTGATAATGATAAAGCAATATTGAGAAGTGATTATTTTGGTAGAGATGTTTTGGCTCAAGTGTACTATGCCCAGGCAGCTTCGACTTTACAAAACGGGAATTACGGCAGGTCACAGGAATATTATTTAGAAGCCATAAAATATGATAATGACTTACTTGGAGTAGATATGGCATCATATAGAGCATTTCGTGATTATGTATTAAATCAAAAATAACAAATAGACATGACAAAGCATAAAAATGAATTATTGAGGATCGGATGCCATGTTTCAATAGCAGGTGGTTTGTGGAACGCCCCAGAAAACGCCGCATTGCTCAAGTGTGAGACATTTCAAATATTTTCCAGGTCGCCTCACGGAGGACCAGTTAAACCTATTGATAAAGAAGTTAAGGAGCAGTTTAAGATAGCCATGGATAAATATGGATTTAAAGATTTTATTATCCATGCCCCTTATTTTTTAAATCTTGGTTCGGGAAGCCAGAGAATCTATAACGGTACATTAGCTGTTTTAAGGGAGGAATTGGAGAGGGGGAGCTTGCTCGGCGCAAGTTTTCTAATGTTTCATCCAGGAAGCTTTAAGGATTTAGGAGAAAAGAAAGGGATGAAACAGGCGCAGGCGGGAATGAAAAAGATTTTGTCCGGCTATAAAGGGCCTACAAAATTACTGGTTGAGATTTCAGCAGGCGCAGGAGAGGTTATGGGTGATACTTTTGAAGAAATAGCCGAGCTGATTAGTGGAGTTAAGAATCACAAAGGGTTTGGCGGTGTTTGTTTCGATACTCAGCATGCGTTTGGTTCTGGCTACGACTTACGTACACCACAAACAGTAGCAGAGACTTTCTCTAAGTTTGATAAAATTATAGGACTGAAGTACTTGAAAGCTATGCATACCAACGACTCAAAAGTAGAATTTGCTTCACATAAAGACAGACATGAACATATCGGCCATGGGGAAATAGGCAGGAAAGGTTTTACTGCAATTTTGGAGTTTTTAACCCGAAAAAAGCTTGACATTCCCTTGATTTTAGAAACCGAGCATGATATTGTGGAACAGGACATAGAATTAATGAAAGCTTTGAGAAACAAAGTTAAATAAATATCAAAACTATGGTATTCAGCGAAATAAACAACAATCCCAATATTTTAAGTAGTGCTGAGATTGAAAGCAGGGCCACTGAGATTAGAACTGCAGCGGAGACCAGAAAGGTTGAACTTAAGAATATTATGCAGTTTGCTGAAGAATACAAGGCACAACAAAATGTCGAACAGGACAGTTAACAATATATGGACGAAAATTTACTGAAACTCATCCGCATGATTGAGCAATCAGAGCTGGATGAAACAATAAAAAATATTTTAATTCGCGATTTACAGTCAGAAGGCTTGACCGACTTCTTAAAAGAGCAGATCAAAGCCTATTGTTTGGATGGTATTAAGAAAATTGACGAAGAAACCGAAGCCGCAATTAAAGCTCTAGAAGATCGAGCTATAAAATAAGATATTTGTGGAAATCCAGTCAAATTGGCTGGATTTTTGTTTTTTTCGTATAATATAGACATGCAATGGACTAAATGGGATCCTTCAACTCGGGTAATTGCCAAAGTAATTTTGGCAGTTTTGGGAGTTGCTTTTTTGTGGGTAACCAGAGATATTATTATTATATTACTTCTTTCTGTAGTGTTGGCCTCAGCTATGGAGCCTTTGGTCGGATATTTGAAAATAAAGAGGGTGCCACGTAGCGTTAGCGTCTTAACTGTTTACATAGTTGTCCTTGGAATTGTGGCTGTAGTATTTTCTTTGCTTCTTCCCGTGGTGTTGGAACAGATTAAATTATTGAGCTTTAATTTGCCAGAATACACAAAAGCATTTCAGGCTCAGTATCCCGCCATCCATAATTTATTTGGCAATGTTGACCTAACTCAAATTATGTCACAGCTATTTTCCGAAGTTACACATAATTCCAGTGTGTACAGTCAAACCCTCGGTTTTGTAAATAGTGTATTTAGCGGAATTACAGTTTTGGTGGTTTCGTTTTATCTTGTTGCTCAACAACAAGGGATGATAGATTTTGTAAATGCCGTAGTCCCCGCACCTCAGAGAAAGTTTACCCTCAATCTGATTCGCAAGATTCAAAATCGAATGGGGTTTTGGATTATTGGGCAAATTATATTAAGTATTTGTATTTTTGTTCTTACTTATTTAGGCCTAACAGCTTTAGGTGTTAAATATGCCTTGTTTTTAGCGCTATTGGCTGGAATAATGGAGATTGTTCCTTATATAGGGCCTTTTTTGTCTGCTGTTCCCGCTGTATTCTTTGCTATGGTACAAAGCCCGCCACTTGCCATAGCTGTTATTGTACTGTATATAGTCATCCAAAAAGTTGAAGGATATGTTCTGGTCCCAAAGATAATGCAAAGAGCTGTTGGTACTTCGCCATTGTTGGTGTTGATTGCCTTGCTCGTAGGGTACAAGCTCGCAGGTGTCCTAGGTTTACTGCTTGCTATACCGATGGTGAGCGTTATTACATTATTGGTCGAGGAATTTTCTAAAAATTATCCTAATACCAAGAACGTTATTCAGGAAGAAACATAAGTTAATGTCAAAGAAATTTTATATCACAACCACTCTCCCTTATGTTAATGCCGATCCTCATATCGGCTTTGCTTTAGAAATAATCCAAACTGACGTAATTGCCCGGTATCATGCCCAGAATGGCGACGAGGTTTTTTTCAATACCGGTACCGATGAACACGGTTTGAAAATTTTCCGCAAAGCTCAAGAAGAAGGGAAAGACCCTCAAACATATACCGATGAGCACGCTCCAAAGTTTGATCGTCTGAAGGAAGGATTAAATTTAAGCTATAACCACTTTATTAGAACTACAGACAAAAACCATGTTTTGGCGGCACAAGAATTTTGGCGCAGATGCGATGCCAACGGGGATATCTACAAAAAAATCTATCAGGTCAAGTATTGTGTGGGTTGTGAATTAGAAAAGACAGACTCGGAACTCGAAGACGGACATTGCCCGATTCATCCCAATTTGGAAATAGAGCTAATAGAAGAAGAAAATTATTTTTTTAGATTTTCAAAGTACGGCCCGAAGCTTTTAGAATTTTACAAAGCCAATCCAGATTTCGTGGTACCGGATTTTAGATTTCATGAGATCAGGGCGTTTGTGGGAGCAGGTTTACAAGATTTTAGCATATCCCGATTGAAAGAAAAGATGTCTTGGGGTGTTCCAGTTCCCGATGATGATCGACAGGTCATGTACGTTTGGTTTGATGCGCTGGTTAATTATATTTCTACTACTGGCTGGCCAGAGGATGAAACAAATTTTGTTAATTTTTGGGGAACTGCGGAAAATCGGAACGCGGTACAGACAGCAGGCAAGGATAATTTACGACAACAGTCTGCAATGTGGCAAGCAATGCTTATGTCCGCTGGACTTCCAAATTCGAAACAAATATTAATCCACGGGTTCATTACCAGCGGTGGACACAAAATGAGTAAAAGCATGGGTAATGTGGTAGATCCTTATGTTGTTTTGTCTGAGTTGCAAAATTTAGGTTTGAATTCTGATCAGGCTACTGATGCGCTGCGCTACTATTTGTTACGGGAAATATCCACTTTTGAAGACGGTGATTTTACATGGGACCGTTTTAAGGAAAGTTATACGGCTAATTTGGTAAATGGCATAGGAAATTTGACCAGCCGTGTTATGAAGATGGCTATCAATGCAGAAATGGAGTTAAATACAGACGTGATGGACAGCCAACCTGTACATGAGTCAGACAGGGACTACAGGGACTTGCTTGAAAAATACGAAATTCAAAAATGTGCTGATTTAATATGGGATCAAATTGCTTGGTGTGACAGGTTTATTCAAGAACATGAACCATTCAAGGTCATTAAGGTTAATCCGGAAAAAGCTAGGTCAGATATTATGGTTTTGCTTGTAGCGCTATGGAGAATTGGTAATTGGTTATATCCGTTTTTACCCAATACCAGTGCACAAATTTTAGAAATATTAAAGAATCCTGAGCTGGAAAATATCCCGCGTTTATTCCCAAGAATTTGATTATGCTGATAGATACTCACACCCATATAAACCTTCGAGCGTTCCATGGCGTTGAGGAGGAGGTGATACAGCGCGCCTTAGATGCCGGGGTGGCATTGGTGAATGTCGGAACACAAATTGATACAAGTAGGCAAGCCGTACAGCTTTTAAGTCGGTTTTCAGAAAATGTCTATGCTGCCGTTGGGCTTCATCCGGTACATACATTCATGCATGACTTTCACGATGAGGATGAAGTGCATTTTAAAACCCGAGAGGAGGGATTCGATTATGATGCATATAAAGCTTTGGCCCAAAATGATCGGGTTGTCGGAATAGGAGAGTGCGGATTGGATTATTACAGGCTCCCGGAAGATCGGGATGACAAAGAAATAAAAAATTTACAAAAAGTTGCTTTTGATTTGCAAATTCAACTGGCATTGGAATTAGACAAAGCTTTGTGCATTCACTGCCGCCCTTCTGAAGGCACAATGGATGCTTATGAAGATATTTTAGATATGATCAGGCCTGTTAAACTACAGAACCCAAATTTTAGATTTGAAATCCACTGTTACACGGGCGACCTTCCAACTGCAATCAAATTTGTGGAGCTGGGCGGGTTCGTAGGTATTAATGGAATAATAACTTTTGACAAAACCAGTAGAAGCAAAACCGTAATCCAAGGAATCCCTTTAGACAGCATAATTTTGGAAACCGATGCTCCGTATCTAACACCGGTGCCACATAGAGGACAGAGAAATGAACCTAGTTTCTTGCCATTCGTGGCAGAAAAAATTGCTGAATGGAAAGATACTAGTTCGGTTGAAGTTGCACAAATAACAACCCAGAACGCAAAAAAGCTGTTTAATTTACCGTAATTTAAAAAGGCGCTAATATAAAAAGTAATGAAACAATACGATCCCAAAAAAATTGAGCAAAAATGGCAAAAATACTGGGAAGACAATAGAACATTTCTAGCCGATGGTAATGGAAAGAAGAAAAAATATGTTCTAGTGGAATTTCCATACCCTTCCGGAGAAGGCTTGCATATGGGTCATTTGCGCCCATATGTTGCAGGGGATGTTTATAGTCGTTATTGGCGTCTGAAAGGTTTTGATGTTCTGTATCCCATGGGATGGGATGCTTTTGGTCTTCCCGCAGAAAACTTCGCAATTAAGAAGGGGGTTCACCCACGAGTTTCCACAGCGCAAAATGTTGCCAATGCAAAGAGGCAGATTCAAAGCTGGGGTCTGGGGTTTGATTGGAGTAGGGAAGTAAATACAACTGACCCCGAGTACTATAAATGGACACAATGGATTTTTTTGCAACTCTATAAAGGTGGTCTGGCATATGAGGCCACAGGGTTGATAAACTGGTGCCCAAAGGACAAAACCGGTTTAGCCAATGAAGAGGTGATAGATGGCAAATGCGAGCGTTGCGGTACAATTGTGGAAAAAAAAGAATTAAGGCAGTGGTATTTGAAAATAACTGCTTATGCCGAAAAACTTTTAAAAGGCATAGAACAACTGCCAGAATGGCCAGAGCCTGTAAAACTGCAGCAAGTTAACTGGATAGGCAAATCAACTGGGGCAGAGATTGATTTTGAAGTTAATAACAAGAATAATTATGTAATTTTACCAGGGTGGAATAGCAGTGCAACCGAGAATTTTTATCCGTGGCTTGAAAATGAATTGAAATCGTTCGGGAAAAAAGCTCAAACTATAGTTTATAAGTCCGCTCTGGACAATTCAGAAAAAGACATTGTCAGCGATCTGGCTTCGCAAATCAGTTTAGATAGCAATACTGTTTTGATCGGGCATAGCTTAGGCGGCGTTATGGCTATGAAATTGTTGGAACACTCCAAGGTCAAAATAGCAAAATTAGTTTTGCTCGGCAGTTTCCTTAAACCTGAATTTAAAGATAAGCCCAGGCCTTTTGAAAACAAATTATCATGGAATTTTGATTATGAGGCTATCCGTAGAAATGCTGGAGAGATAATAATTTTGAGCGATGAGACAGATCATGTTATCCCAGAAGATGCTGGCATAGAGCTGGCTGAGAAGTTGAACGGTAATTTGGTCAGGTTTAGCGCCGCCGCCCCTCATATAAAAGGTAAGAAAGAGCCAGAAGTATTGGCTGCCGTAAAAAGTGCCATAAGAGTTTTCACTACCCGACCCGATACAATTTTTGGGGCGACATATTTAGTTGTTGCACCGGAACACCCTTTATTGCCAAGTTTGAGTAGTGAAATTTCTAATTGGGATGAAGTTGCTGATTATATAGAACAAGCGCGAAGCCAACAGGAACAACAACGCCTTGCAGATGATAAAGACAAAACCGGAGTTGAGCTCAAGGGCATCAGAGCAATAAATCCTGCTACAGGCAAAGAGATCCCGATTTGGACCGCTGACTATGTTTTGGGGAATTATGGGACCGGTGCAATTATGGCAGTCCCTGCTCATGATGAACGCGATTTTGAGTTTGCAAAAAAGTATGACCTGCCCATAGTACAGGTTATTAAGTCTATGAAGGAATTAGAATTCGGTAATGAAGCGTACACTGGAGATGGTAAACTGGTTAATTCCGGAGAATTTACAGGCACGGATTCGCTTTCAGTATTGGAAGAAATGGGTAAAAGATATGGCAAGCTTGCAACTAAGTATAAGCTCAGAGATTGGGTGTTTTCTAGGCAGCGATATTGGGGAGAGCCTATTCCGTTAATTCATTGTGCTCATTGTGGTGTTGTTCCTGTGCCAGAAGACCAACTTCCTGTGATGTTACCCGAAGTAGAAAAATACGAACCCACTGGAACAGGAGAATCTCCCCTCGCCGGAATAGATGAATGGGTTAATACAACTTGCCCAACTTGCGGCAAACCTGCAAAAAGGGAGACTAATACCATGCCTCAATGGGCCGGAAGCTCTTGGTACTATCTCAGATATGCCGACCCAAGTAACAAAAAGGAGTTGGCCACTAAGTCATTGTTGCAATATTGGCTTCCCGTTGATGTTTATTTTGGCGGCATGGAACATACAACATTGCATTTACTTTATTCACGTTTTTGGCATTTGGCTTTGTATGATTTAGGTTTAGTGCCCACACAGGAACCATACACCAAGCGTGTGCCGCATGGTATTGTTTTGGCTTCCGACGGAGAAAAAATGTCTAAGAGCAGAGGAAATGTTGTAAACCCCGATGACATAGTAAATTCTGAAGGAGCCGATACACTGCGTATGTATGAACTATTTTTAGGACCGCACGATGCGACAGTTGCTTGGAATGATCAAGGGATTGTTGGAGTCAGACGATTTTACGAACGTGTCTGGAAATGGGCGCATGAACAATTGAAGAATCCAGCTGTGATTGATAGGGATCTTCCCACACGCCATTTGCATGAGCTAATTAAAAAAGTTGGCGATGACATTGAGAATTTTAGATTCAACACAGCAGTTTCATCTTTTATGAACTTTCATAATCAAATAAAGAATGAGCAGGTGTCACAAGAATTTATTCATACTTTTTTGGTTGTGCTTTATCCCTTCGCCCCTCATATCGCAGAAGAGCTGAATGAAATAATGGGCGGCACAAAGTCTTTGCAAAAAGAGGGCTGGCCTAAATTCGATCCAAAAATGTTGGAAGACTCAGTATGGGACATCATCGTGCAAGTAAATGGAAAAGTCAGGGATAAGATTAGTGTTGATTCAGGAACTGTGCCAGGGCTTATCGAGAGTCAAGCAATGGCTTTGCCTAAGGTAGTGGCTGCAATGGCTGGAAAGCCTCATAAGAAAATTGTTTACATTGAAGGAAAATTGCTAAACATTGTTGTCTAATGGAAGTATTAAAATACAGTACAAAAAATCACAACAAAATAATTGCGCAATGCGTAAAAGCTTTGAAGCAGGGAAAAACTGTAGTTTATCCCACAGACACTTCTTATGGCATAGCTTGTGATATGGCCAATGTGAAAGCTAGGGCTAGGTTTTATAAAATAAAAGAACGCACTCCAAAACAGCCTGTTCATATAATTGTTCCTACCCCAGAATGGGGGAGGAAAATTGTTAAATGGAACAATAAAGCTTCTGCGTTGGCAAAAAAGTTTTGGCCAGGAGCTATTTCTTTGGTTCTGCCACTGAAACAGAAAGGCAAATCTTTGCCACAGTATTTAAAAATAATCAGTGCCGGGACAGGTACAGTAGGACTCCGCTTGCCGAATAATAAAATTGCGCTTTCGTTAGCTCATGTTTTGGGAAGACCTATTCCCGCAACTAGCGCCAATCCTTCCGCGCATCTTTCCCAAGGTTATGACAGTTATTCTTCCAAAGATGTAATCGAACAATTTAGCAAGCAAAAATATAAACCTGATATAATTATAGATGCAGGAAGTCTACCAAAAAGAAAGCCTTCAACAATGCTCAAAATTGAGGCAGATAGTTGGGAAATTTTAAGGCACGGGCCAATTACCGAAAAACAAATAAAAAAAGTATTAAATGGTACACAGACTAGGGTTACATCATGACCTTTTGACAACGGTCAGGCAAGAAGTTAGAGAACTATACGCTAGTGTTGCGTTTGCCGACATGGCATCTGCTCTGGCGGTTTTATTTGAACCAATAATCTTATATAAAATTATCGGTTTGGATATCTTGGAAATAATGGTTTTTATGGCATCTATTTATGCCGTTCAAACCCTGCTTTTGCCATTTGGAGCAAAAATCGGTTCGCGTTACGGTTATGTGCATGCCATATTTTTGAGCATTCCTTTCATGGTTGTATATTGGTTACTGCTTTACGGTTCAAGAATAGATATTGCTCTTTTGTATTTTGCTCCAATCATATACGGAATTGAAAAGGCTTTATTCTGGCCATCGTTCCACGCAATAGCTGCCAGGTATGTTGATGCCAAGAAAAAAACCACTGGTAAACCAGTACAGGACGGATTGTATGCCATGGTTGTTATTATGAGAATTTTTGGGCCGGTTATTGGCGGTGTGGTGGGGTATTATCTAGGATTAGGCGTAGTGCTATTGTTGGCTGCTGCTATGTATACAACATCCTTGTTGCCATTGTTTGTAAGCAAAGAAATTTACGCCCCATCTAAATATAAATATTCAGATACTTGGGAGCTGTTAAAAAAGTTTCCTAAACGGTTCCTTAGCTATCTTGGTGCCGGTGAAGAAGTTATTATAATGACAATTTGGCCTTTACTCATATTTTTAACTTTGAAAAGCATTGTCATGACAGGTCTACTGGTTTCGTTGAGTGCCGCGGTCACCGCAATTTTAATCTTGGCCATTAAACGCCCCGAAGGTCTGAAAAATAAAATTATTATGTTGAAGCTCGGAACTTTTGTTTACACATTAGTCAACTTGATTCGATTAGCTGTAGGAGGTTTTTACGGACTTTTCATAGCAGATGCTTTGGGGAGAACAAGCAAAGAACTAGTTTCAATACCGTTAACTACTCTGACTTATGAACGTTCAGAAAAACATAATATACTCCCTTATGTTGTTTTTTACCAACAAAGTGCAGCTTTAGGAAAATGCTTGGCTGCGATATTGGCTCTTATAGTGTTCGGACTGACCGGCAGCCTGGTGGCAGTATTTATTTTAGCCGGTTTTTTCACCATATTGTACATGCTGACTTAAATCTATATACTAAAAGTTATGAACTATACATCCATAGAAAAACAAGACCCAGAAATTTATACCCACATAAAAGGGGAAGAAAACCGCCAGAAAGAAGGGTTGGAACTTATTCCGTCCGAAAATTATACTTCACGTGCGGTGATGGAAAGTATGGGCAGCATTTTAACTAATAAATATTCAGAAGGGTATTCAAAAAAACGTTACTACGGCGGACAGGAATTTATAGACCAAATTGAAACTCTTGCTATTGAAAGGGCAAAACAGCTTTTTAAGGTTCCATATGCCAATGTTCAGCCATATTCCGGTAGTCCTGCCAATCTGGCTGTATATATTGCATGTTGTGAACCAGGCGATACCGTCATGGGTTTAAATTTGCCCGATGGCGGGCACCTAACCCATGGCTGGAAGGTCAGCGCAACAGCCATGTTTTATAATAGCGTGCCGTACCATGTTAAAGATGATGGACGTATCGATATAGATGAAGTGGCAAGGCTCGCCAATGAGCATAAACCAAAATTAATATGGGCTGGAGCAACAGCATATTGCTACCAGTATGATTATGCAAAATTTGCAGAAATAGCAGATAGTGTCGGAGCATATTTTGCTGCTGATATTGCCCATGTCTCCGGTTTAATTGCCGGAGGTGCTCATACAGACCCCGTGCCGCATGCAGACATTGTCACCAGCACCACTCACAAAACTCTTAGAGGTCCTCGCGGTGGAATTATAATGACCACTGATAGAGGTATAAAAAAAGATCCCGATTTGGCTAGTAAAATAGATAAAGCAATTTTTCCTGGACTACAAGGTGGACCACACGACCATCAGACTGCAGCAATTGCAATTGCCTTAAAGGAAGCACTGGCTCCCGAGTTTAGAGATTATGCATCGCAGGTGGTGAAAAATGCAAAAGTTCTAGCGGAAACTTTGGTGAAGAATGGTTTTAAACTAGTATCAGGAGGCACTGAAAACCACTTAATTCTCATGGATCTTGAACCTCAATTTGGCCCGGGTGGTGGGATTTTTGGCAGCGAAATTTTGGAAGTTGCCGGTATGACAGTCAATAAGAATACTATTCCCAAAGATCCAGGAACCCCATTTTACCCGACAGGTTTGCGGTTGGGTTCCCCGGCGCTCACAACCAGAGGATTTAAGGAAGCCGAGTTTGAAAAAGTTGGCCAATGGATTTCCCGTGCTTTGAACTCAATGCAAGGTCTTTTGTTGCCAACTGACAAACAGGAAAGAACAGCGTATTTGGGCCAGTTTAAAAAAGATTTACAATTGAATTCCGAATTGCAAAAAATTAAAGAAGAAATAAAAGTATTTACAAAGGACTTTCCAGTCCCGGGAATTGATTAGGGATGGAAGTTAGAGTTGTCTTAATTCCCAACAAGCAGATTAGTAAGTATGCTGCTAAATTTGCGCATAAATTTAGAAAGCAAGGTAAGTATCGGTTTTTCGTTGATAATAAAATATTATTTCCCCACATTACACTTTTCAGGGCCAATGTAAGAAAAATTAAATATAAAGAATTGTTGTCCCACTTTATGGTGGTTTTGAAGAAGCAAAAAGATTTCGTTTTGGAGATAGATGGTTTTGTATTCGAAAAGGGCGGGTGGTTGGCTTTAAAAATTAAGGAGACTAGGCAGCTGAATAAACTAAAAAATGATTTATTTATAGCTGCAAAGCAGTTCAGCAACCCCGTTGGTCAAGCCAGTGTTTGGAAGTATCCACCTCACATTACTTTAATCAGATACTATGCCGACAAAAATAGCTCGTTAGCAATTAGTAGCGAGCCTGTTCCCCAGCGATCATACAAATCACAAGTTGTGGGTTTGTGCCTGAGTCGTCAAACTCAGGTCTATAAAATTTTAGATAAAATAAAGTTATAATTTTATATGCTTCAAGCTTTTGTATTAGGGTTAGTTCAAGGACTGGGGGAGTTTTTGCCAATATCTTCGTCTGCTCATCTTATTGTTGTACCATGGTTGTTTGGTTGGCAAGATCACGGACTTGGCTTTGATGTTGCCTTGCACTGGGGAACATTGACAGCAGTGTTGTTTTATTTCCGAAATGATATCTGGCTTTTGGCAAAAGGATTTTGGCATTCGCTTTTCAAATCCACCAGAGACTTTCAGAGCAACATATATCAGAAACTGGCATGGCTTTTGATTATTGCAAGTATTCCAGCTGCAGTAATAGGTAAGCTTTTGGAAGATACAGTAGAAACTACTTTTAGATCTCCAGTATTGGCAGCAGCCAACTTGGCTGTGGTTGGTGTGGTATTGTGGGCTGTTGACCATTGGGCCAGGCAAGAAAAAAATATGGACAAAATCACCAAAGGAAATGCTTTTACCATTGGTCTTAGCCAAGCAGTTGCAATAATTCCTGGAGTTTCGCGAAGTGGCGCCACAATGATTACCGCCAGAGCTTTAAATTTTACTCGCGCCGATGCCGCACGTTTTAGTTTTTTAATGTCCATTCCAGTAATATTTGGAGCAGGTCTATTAAAGCTTCCCGAATTTGGAGCAGGGGTTTCAACTACTCAACTTGTTGTTGGTTTTGCGACCGCTTCGGTCAGCGGATTTTTAGCAATTAAATATTTAATCCGGTATCTCAGCAGCCACAGCTTTACCATTTTTGTTGTATATCGACTGGCTTTGGCAGGGATTATTCTGGCTCTTTATATTGGCAGACAAGGCTAAAACAGGCTTTACCTGAGCGCTTTGATTTGCTATTATATGTAGGCTAATTTCGCGCCGCTATGGTGGAATTGGCAGACACGCACGACTCAAAATCGTGTGCCGAAAGGCATGTCGGTTCGACTCCGACTAGCGGCACCATCAAAATTTTTACACCAAAATAATTTCTATGGACGGTATCAATCCTATAACTTCAGGGTACCCATCCGACCACATTGAAGAACCCAGTGCACAGCCTACTGCTGTGCCTGTTTCAGTTTCAGACAAAGTATCTTACTCAGACGCCAAAATTCAGGAAATCGAGATAAGCCAAGTAGTTGCCAATCCCTATCAGCCCAGAAAAGTATTTAATCCGGAGGCTCTTCGTGAATTAGCAGATTCAATCCGCGAACATGGGGTTATTCAGCCTTTGGTGGTCACGCAAACCCCGACTGGCTATGAAATTGTTGTTGGAGAAAGGCGTTTTCGTGCTTCTCAGCTTGCCGGGCTGACAAAAGTTCCAGCAATAATTAAAGAACGACTGGAAGACCAAACTAAGCTCGAAGTCGCGCTGATAGAAAATATTCAGCGCCAGGAGCTAAATGCTATTGAGGAAGCACAAGCATACGACCGTTTGATAAAAAATTTCAATATGACCCAGGAGCAAGTTGCGAAAAAAGTTGGGAAAAGCAGACCAGCTATTACCAATACTTTGCGCTTGCTAAATTTGCCGGCAGAAATTCAGCGTGCAGTTGTTGAAGGAAAAATTAGCGAAGGGCACGCCCGTGCAATCTTGGGACTTCCTGACATCGAGCGCCAAATCCTACTTTATAAAACAATTGTTGACCAAGGGTTGAACGTCAGACAGGTTGAAACCAAGGTGCGGGAATTAACGGCCCGAAGACAGTTGGATTCAGCAGCACCGGATCCACAAATTATGGCATTGGAAACTCAGCTTAGAAGCACTTTAGGAACTCAAGTCAAAATACAACGCCAAGGCAGAGGCGGCCGAATTACAATAGAATTTTTCAGCGAAGAAGAATTAGGAGATTTGATTAAAAAGATGGCTGACCATCAGGATACTGGATCCGGTGAAGGTTACTTAACTATCTAATCCAACGGGCTGTAGTATAGTGGTAGTACGCGCCCATGGGGTGGGCGTAGTCTGGGTCCGATTCCCGGCAGCCCGACCAGTTGCGAATGCAACAAAAATAGGCCGGTGTCGATGAAAGTCGACGCGGCAGCCCGACCAGTTGCGAATGCATTTAACTAAAACACATTTATGACATTTAATGAATATCAAGAAAAATCCAAAGCCACTGCAATTTATCCAAAGGATCAAGGGTTGGCATATGTTTCTCTGGGACTTTCAGCAGAGGCCGGAGAAGTGGCAAATAAAGTAAAAAAAATCATTCGTGACGACGAAGGGTTGTTGAATCCCGAGCGAGCTCAAAGTATTGCAGAGGAGCTTGGGGATGTCTTGTGGTACGCTGCGCAGATTGCTACCGAACTCGGGTCCGATTTAGGCGAAGTGGCGCAAAAGAATTTGGATAAGCTTAACTCCCGCAAAGAGAGGGGACAGTTGCAGGGAAGTGGCGACAATAGGTAAGCTAAGTATATAAAACAGAACGTCTATTGACAAAAAATATAATTTGTGATATAATATAAGATTATTGATTATTGGTGAAAATGGGGTATTCAGCTGTAAAATTAGGAAATAGAATCAAGCGCCGTTTGGAAAAGATTTCAATTGATGCTTTGCCTAAGTTCGCTCAAGAACCAGCAAGGCATGTTTTTGATACCGTTGTTCCTACGGAAAGGAATAATTTTCGACCCCATGCTTTGCGGCACAGATCTTTAGCTCTGATCAGCTTTTTGTTGGTTACTGTTAAAATTGTCACAATTGCTGTTGTAACTTTTGGCCCTATTCTGCCAGCATTGTCATCAGCAATTACTCAGGCCAATGTTGTTGCTTTGACAAACAATTCTCGGGCAGCAGTAAATATTCCAGCGTTGTCGGTAAATGCCAAGTTGAATGCTGCAGCCCAAGCTAAAGCTAATGATATGATGGCTCGTCAATATTTTTCTCATATCACCCCAGACAACAAACAGCCTTGGGATTTTATTGCAGCACAGGGATATTCATATCAAGGGGCCGGGGAAAATTTAGGAGTCGGGTTTTTACAAGCTGAAGGATTGAATGACGCATGGATGAATTCGCCGGGTCACCGGGCAAATATTTTAAACAGTGCATTCAAAGAGATAGGTGTCGGTATTGTATCTGGCATGTTTCAAGGCAAGCAAGCTACGGTGGTAGTACAAATGTTTGGTGTGCCAATGGCATCGGCCGCTCCAGCCCCCCAGCCAACTTATAGTCCGGCTGCCCCAAAACCAGCTCCTGCAATTGTACCTCGGTTGGCTCCTCCGGTTCCTGTTTCTCAGCAAACACCAACACAACCAGTAAAAGGTGTGTCCAGTGAAGCGCAGCTAGCTAAACCATCTACCCCTTTAACTGATAAACCTGCAATTAACAAACCTGCACCCCAACCAGTTTCTCAACTTGCGCAGCCAGTTCAGCCGAATACTCCTGCACCAACTGCTCCTTCTGTTCCAGCAGTGGATTTACAGATCAATAAAGACAAGGTTCAGGTCACAGTTGAGACTAGTGCACCTGCAGATAAGGTCAGCGCTGTTTACGGTAATCAGATTCAGGAACTTAAGCCAAATCCCAATACACATACGCTATGGCAGGGAGAAGTTCCAGTGGCTATGCTTACCGACGGTAAGTACTTGAATGTTCGTACAGAAAAAGAAGGTTCAGCTCCAAAGGAAGAGCGCCTGGCAGTTTTCGAAAACAGTTTCAAAAACAACTACGATTTAAGTGGCACCCCTGAACCAAAATTGTTGAAATTGTTTGGTTTTGTAATCAACCCAGAATTGATGCAGAACCAGTTTTATTTGCTAATGATGGCATTGATGTTGTCGTTGTTGGTGGTCGCGATTGGGGTTCGAGTGCATATTCAGCATTTAGACTTGATATCAAATACAGCTTTTGTTGTTACTCTCGCCACCCTGCTTTGGTATTCCGGAATACAGTTTTAGATGACCGAGCAAAAAAGCGTCTTGAATTACAAGACGCTTTTTTCTATCTGCTCATATTTGTGCTTCTCTCTGGCAAAGGAGCTTTGTGCTTGGCATCGACCGGCTTCGGTTACTAAGACTATGCGAACAAAATAGTAGAGCATTATAGCTGCCACAATTACTGACAGCTGAGCCATAATAATAAATTCCCAGTTATGGCTTTTTATTCGGTGGCTTAACATATTTTGTTGGATTCGGTGCTGGCGGAAAGCACAAAGCCCCCCGCCAGCGGCAACCTTACGGCTGCCCACTGCCCCTTTCGAGGCAGGACCTTCCTAGGGCTCTGGACGGAGAGCTAAATACTAGGAAGGTTTTAACCGTGCCTTACTGTTCCGGCGCCGGAACAGCTAAGGGTTAGGCTATAAATTGTAAAGGTAGTATAGCTAATTTATATATAATTTGCCATACGTGAATATATATTAAAATATGATAGCTCAAAGAAAATTAAAGTTTTTATAAGTCTTTTATCAAGGGTGATATCAACGAAAACAAAAGAAGAAGACGGGCATGGGACAAATACCCGTCTTCACTAGAAAATTCTTGTTTTGGCGACACTAATGGGCGATCGGCGTTATGTTGAAGGCATAGTGTCCTTCGCTGGATGTGCCTATTTGGCACTTCACTTGCGTACCTTCACAAATGCAGTCGCGGTGTTCTCTGGGTACGTCGCGACGCAGGAAGAATACTTTTTTGTCCGCGCCGGTCGTCATGAAGCCGTAGCCTGCTCGTTTTCCAAAACTGGTTATTGTCCCTCTTTGCCAACTTTTCGAACTACTCATATGTAACGATCTCTCCTCATTGACAGAATTCCCTAAACTTCAGGTATTAATATTATATAAAACTGCCAAAACAAAAACAACAGGCAAAAGCCTGTTGTCTTGAGTATGCTATAAGTTATTTTGCAGCAGTTGCGGTACGGGAAGACTTGGTAGCAGTGCGCATGCAGCGGGTGCAGGAACGGACTCTTTGGCCGTCGACTACGGTATATTGTAGATTCGGTAAAAGACGCTTGATGGAAGCGCGCATACTGTGTGATCGTTTTATGGTGCGGGAATAGGTTTTACCGCATACTGTGCACATTCTTGGCATCTGTGTGTAAAATTAAAGTCTGTATGATATTACCATAGTTTGATATAATGATCAAGTCTAAATTAATATTTGTTTATGGATTTTGGAGTTTCATCTTTAATAACCCTAGGAATTCTTGTGTTTTCGGTCATTATTCATGAAGTCAGCCATGGGGTAGTAGCTGGCTGGTTTGGGGATGATACCGCGGAAAGAGAGGGGAGAATTACACTGAATCCCATACCTCACATTGACCCAATAGGGTCTATTATCGTTCCTTTGTTATTATTGATCTCCAATTCTCCTGTAATATTTGGCGCCGCTAAGCCGGTTCCTGTAGATTTTAGAAATATGAGGCGGGAACGTCTTGGTATGGCAGCAGTGAGCTTTGCCGGGCCATTTTCTAATTTTGTATTAGCAGTCGTGTTTGGATTGATTTTAAAATATGTAGGCACCGCATATTTGTCAGAAGAATTGTTGCTCAAAGCTATTGTGTTGAATCTAGCACTTGGGACCCTTAATTTAATTCCGATTCCGCCTTTGGACGGTAGTAAAATAGTTTTGTCTATATTGCCACAAGGTTGGTGGGGGGTTATTGGATCTTATGAGCAGTACGGTTTTGTGCTAGTGTTCTTGTTTATCCTAATGGGCTGGTTGAATTCAGTTTTTGTTCCAGTGATAAATGGTTTTTTTAATTTGCTAGGGCTAGTATAAAAATTCTCTGTGTAAATGAAAAAAGACGTCCCAAGCTGTATAATTCTCGGAACGTCTTTTCGTTTTGGTGGGAAATGAATGAATGGAATCCGGCTAGGCAACCGGACGTTTAAGCGTTTTGCTGAACGCCAAGACCTTTGGGTAAAGGTCCATAGGCGAGATCACCAGCCGGATGGTTTTGAGCGGAATCTCTTCCGGGAAAGAGCTGCTGTTGTTGGCGAAGTAGTCGAGCCAGTCGGCGATTTTGTCCGGTTCGTTTTCGGGCAGGATGTTGACTCGCGCCATGGCAAAGCCGTGATGGACTTTGTGTTTGGCGAAATTCTTCACCCATTTCGGGGCGGTGCCGTTGTTGCGGATAAACCGACGGATCCGGTTCGTCAGACGCAACAGCCCGGTTTCCGGTTTTGGCGGGACAAACCCTGTTTCAATGTCTTTGTAGTTCACGCTGAACCACACTCCTTTGACTTTGAAGTCAATGTGTCCTCCTACCAGACGTTCCCGCAGGTAAGTCACAAACTCTTCCTGGTCAGGTCGCGGCGGATGACCGACAACTGTGACATAGACGCTGTCTCTCGGCGGAACTGTTGCGACCGCAGCAGCATACTGTTTGGCGGTTTCTGTGCTTGCGTTTTCGGCGCAAGCTGCTGTCATTTCCATAAATAATCAAGTCTCCTTATACATGTAGTTTGTTTTTGTGTTTCAGTTCATATTTGCGAAACACTTCGCAAATAAAAATACGAAAGCTGTGCTTTCATATAATTTGAAATTATGCCTCAATATATGGGAAATGTCAATACCAAGAAAAAATAGGGGGCCTTGACTTGACCTTTTATAAGTACTGACGTATAATACCGCCATAACTCAATTAGAAGCCAATTGTTGGGAGATCAACAATTAATTACCGACATTAGTCGTCAGATTTGGGAACTAAACCCTTAAGGCTTCAGGGGAGTACCAAGTTTGCGAGCCAAAGAGAAACTGACTCTATTGGTCAGTTTTTATGTTTACAATTAGTAATTAAGCAAAGGATATAATGCCTACAATCAACCAGTTAGTTAGAAAAGGGCGATCTTCTCTGAAAGCTAAGAGCAAGTCTCCGGCTTTGCAAAGAAGAATCAATCTGATCAAAAATAAAGTGCTAACAATAAAAACTGGCGCTCCGTTTATGCGCGGCGTTTGTTTGAAAGTTTACACAACCACTCCGAAAAAGCCGAACTCCGCTTTGCGTAAAGTTGCCAAGGTTAAATTGACCAACGGCATGGAAGTTTTGGCTTACATTCCCGGCGTGGGACATAATCTCCAAGAACACAGTGTGGTTATGATCCGCGGCGGAAGAGTAAAAGACCTTCCGGGTGTCCGCTATCATATTGTGCGCGGTCGCCTAGACACATTGGGCGTTGATGGTCGAAAACGCTCCCGTTCCAAATATGGCGCAAAGAAGCCATCTGGTAATTAATCAGAACTGATAAATATATGCCACGTAGAGCAAGAAGTTACGACAAAAATATTCCTTTGCCAGATCCTAAATTTGGCAATACTAAGTATGCCAAATTTATAAACTATCTGATGTTGAACGGGAAGAAGAGCGTAGCCCAAAACATTTTGTATAACGCTTTGGATATTGTTGAACAGAAAAAAACTAGTTTGGAAGATGCAGACGGGAAGTCTGGTCAAGAAATTTTTGATGTAGCGTTAAAAAATGTTGCGCCAATCATGGAAATAAAAGGACGCCGTATTGGCGGTTCTAACTATCAAGTACCGATGGAAGTTCAAGAGCCGCGCCGAACAGCTTTGGGAATGAAATGGATGATCAACGCAGCCCGAGCGCGCAAAGGTGTGCCTATGGCTCAGAAATTAGCTGCTGAAATTCTGGATGCTTTCCAAAAGCAAGGCGCAGCAATAAAGAAGAGGGAAGACACTCACCGTATGGCCGAGGCCAACAAAGCGTTTGCCCACTTTGCACGATTTGGTGCCAAGAGAAAATAAGAAACTAAAACTTTTAACTACTTATGCCACGAGAATATCCAATTGAAGCCACCCGTAACATCGGGATTATCGCTCACATCGACGCCGGCAAAACTACAACTACCGAAGGTATTTTGTACAACACCGGTATGATCCATAAAATCGGTGCAGTACACGAAGGTGAAACTGTAACTGATTGGATGGAACAAGAACGCGAACGCGGTATTACTATTACCTCCGCTGCCGTTACTTGTTACTGGAAACCACAATACATCAAAATTGAGGGGGATAAAGAATATAAAATTAACATTATTGATACACCGGGCCACGTAGACTTTACCGTTGAAGTGGAGCGTTCTTTGCGTGTGCTCGACGGTGCAATAACTGTTTTCGACGGAAAGATGGGTGTTGAGCCCCAGTCCGAAACAGTATGGCGCCAAGCTGACAAATACGGTGTTCCTCGGATGTGTTTCATCAACAAGATCAATCAAACTGGGGGAGACTTTTACAAGTCTTTAGAATCCATTCACAATCGTTTGACTAAAAACGCCTTTCCGGTTCAATTGCCGATTGGTTTTGAGAAGGATATTGTCGGTGTTGTAGATCTGGTCCAGATGAAATCTTATACATACAAAGATTATACCGACAAAGAATTTACCGTTGGTGATATTCCAGCAGATATGAAAGAGAAGTGTGAAAAATACCGACATGAGTTAATTGAAAAAGTTGTAGAGTATGATGACCAGTTGATGGAAAAATATCTCGGCGGTACTGAACTGACCGAAGAAGAGCTGTTGAATGGTATTCGCAAGGCAACCCGAAGCGGGGAATTTTACCCTGTATTTGGTGGCGATGGACGGGGAATTATTGTGCGTACACTCCTTGATGCAGTTACCAATTTCTTACCAAGTCCGACCGACAAAGGTGCGGTTAAAGGTACTAACCCAAAAACCGGTGAAGAATTAGAGCGCAAGCCAGAAGATAGCGAGCCATTTACAGCTTTGGCTTTCAAAATTGCAACCGATCCTTTTGTAGGACGTCTTGCATTCTTCCGTGTATATTCTGGGACTTTGCAGGCCGGTAGTTACGTATTAAACGCACGTACCGGAAATAAAGAGCGCGTTGGACGTATCGTTCGTATGCGCGCTGACCAACGCGATGAAGTCAAAGAAGTGTTCGCCGGCGACATTTGTGCTTTAGTGGGTCCTAAAGAAACCATTACCGCAGATACATTGTGTGCTGAAAACGCTCCCATTGAACTTGAAAAGATTAAATTTGCAGACCCTGTTATTTCCATGGCTATCGAGCCGAAAACCAAAGCCGACCAGGAAAAAATGGGTATTGCTTTACAAAAGCTTGCGGAAGAAGATCCAACTTTCAAAGTGTCTTCAAATGAAGAAACTCAACAAACAATTATTGCCGGTATGGGTGAACTGCACTTGGAAATTTTGGTTGATCGCATGAAACGGGAATTTAAGGTGGAAGCCAATGTTGGTAAGCCGGAAGTGGCTTATAAAGAAACTTTCAAAAAGACCGCCACCGCAGAAACCAAATATATTCGCCAGTCTGGTGGACGCGGACAGTACGGACACGTTTGGCTTCGCGTTGAGCCTTTGGAGCGCGGCGCTGGATACGAGTTTTTGGATGAAATTGTTGGCGGTGTTATTCCAAAAGAGTATATTAAACCGATTGATAAAGGTATCCAGGAATCTGCGGCCAACGGAGTTATTGCCGGATATCCATTGGTAGATTTTCGTGCTGCTGTTTACGATGGTTCTTATCACGAAGTTGACTCTTCTGAAATGGCTTTCAAAATCGCTGCGTCTAAATGTTTGCAAGAAGCCGTGAAGAAAGGGGAGCCGGTTTTGCTTGAACCAGTTATGAAAGTTGTGGTGACCACTCCTGAAGCAAACATGGGAGACGTAATTGGCGATCTAAACTCCAAGCGCGCTAAGATTCAAGAAATGGAAGATATAACTGGTCGCAAAGTTGTTACCGCATTTGTGCCATTAGCTGAAATGTTCGGTTATGCAACTGCCCTTCGTTCCATGACCCAAGGACAAGCCTCTTCTATTATGGAATTTGACCATTACGAAGATGTTCCGCGCAACGTTGCGGACAAGATCGTAGAATCTCGCGCCGGTATGAATGTTCGTAAGGGTATGTAAAAAATTTATATGAGCAATTTTAAAGACATAATAAATTTGGTAGAAAGCGACGACGGTAAGATTTTCGTCGTTGACGAATCCGGAGATATAAAGTTAGTAATTCTCAAGGTTGAGAACTACCAGAAATTGCTCTTAGGGAAATTAAAAGGACAGTTGAGACAGAATACCAAGGATATAGAAGATATAAACAAAGAGATCACCACAGCTCAGTTAAATGACAATGTCTCAGTAGCCGATTTGCCCGAAGGTGTTCCTGCTCCTCAAGCCTCAAACGGACATAGAAGAGTTGATTTGCGAAGTGAAGTCATTGATCCAAACTTCAACTTTGATGCAGCACCCGGAGAAGAATATGAATCAATTAAGCCGGAGTTTGAGGATATATAATCCTGCTTGACTTCTTTGGTAAAACTTCTTACAATGCCAAAGATTGGCGAATGCAAATTCCGCCTATTTTAAAGTCAAAATAATTAATTAACATTGCTGGTTTTTTTCAAAGGTTATCCCTGGATTCCTTAGTGAAGAAAAGAGAAACCCTCTCTCCTTCCTCGAATCGATAGGGGAAGAAGCGAGGGTATCTCGGGACCGTTGACGGAAATAGCAATACGAAAGGTATAGAATGGCAGAAAAATTTGACCGTTCCAAGCCCCACCTCAATGTAGGAACCATTGGTCACGTTGACCACGGTAAAACCACGTTGACTGCGGCTATTACCACAGTGCTTGCCAAATCTGGTAAGGCCAAAGCCCGCGATTATGCAGGTATTGACAATGCCCCAGAAGAAAAGGCTCGTGGTATTACAATTAACACCTCACACGTTGAGTATGAGTCTGATAAGCGTCACTACGCACACGTAGATTGTCCTGGACACGCCGACTACATCAAGAACATGATTACCGGCGCTGCTCAAATGGACGGAGCTATCTTGGTTGTTTCGGCCAGCGACGGTCCGATGCCGCAGACTCGCGAACACATCTTGCTTGCAAAGCAGGTCGGTGTGCCGCACATCGTTGTTTATATGAACAAGTGTGATATGGTTCAAGATGCAGAACTTCTCGATCTTGTTGAAGAAGAAATCCGTGACTTGTTGACCAAGTATGAGTTTCCTGGAAAGGACACTCCTATCATCCGCGGTTCTGCTTTGAAAGCTTTGGAAGGGGATACTTCCGATTTGGGTGAACCATCAATCAACAAATTGGTTGAAGCTTTGGACACTTACTTCCCAGATCCAACCCGTGCTACTGACCAGCCTTTCTTGATGCCTATTGAAGACATCTTCTCTATTGAAGGACGCGGTACTGTAGTAACCGGACGTATTGAACGTGGCGAAATTAAGTTGAACGACGAAGTTGAAATCGTTGGTATTCGTCCAACATCTAAAACTGTTGTTACTGGTATTGAAATGTTTAATAAGCAACTTGATTCCGGTATGGCCGGTGATAACGCTGGTTTGTTGCTTCGCGGTACTAAGAAAGATGAAGTAGAACGCGGACAGGTTCTTTGTAAGCCAGGTTCTATTACTCCTCACACCGAATTTGAAGCTGAAGTTTACGTTTTGACCAAAGAAGAAGGTGGTCGTCACACTCCATTCTTCAAAGGCTACAAACCTCAGTTCTACATCCGTACAACTGACGTGACCGGTGAAGTTACTTTGCCAGAAGGCCAAGAAATGGTTATGCCTGGTGACACAGTGTCCGTAGGTATCAAACTTATCACCCCTGTTGCTTTGGAAGAAAAGTCCAAGTTCGCTATTCGTGAAGGCGGACGCACCGTTGGTGCTGGTGTTGTAACCAAAATTTCCAAGTAGTATAGAATTTTAAAAAAGCTCCCGCAAGGGAGCTTTTTTATTGTGAAAGTTTTCGAAACAGATTAATCCTTCGCAGAACGGTGGTGAGAGATAGAAGAAACAGTGCCGCGAAAGTAATTTGTAATAAACTCCAATTGTCCCACCCTATGTCGGGGTACATATTACTAACCAGCAACCCCAAAAATATTATTATCAAACGTTGGCTTCTTTCAATTGGTCCGATTGCCATGGTTTTGTTGTCTATGGTCACATTGGCTGCAGCTGAACGCGTGTAACTTATTAGGAATGAGGCAATAATCGTCGGAACAATGATTTCCCAAGGTACCAATCCGGTGTATCCGAAAGCAGAAATTATTATTGCGTCCGACAGTCTGTCTAGTGTTGAATCAAGGAAAGCACCGAATTTTGTTTCTTGTCCGGTTGCCCTAGCATAAGCTCCGTCTACTGAGTCCAGTACTGTTGCTGCGAGTGCGAACAATGCCCAACCGGGACGGCCGGCAATTAACAACCAAAAAAATATGATTGGTGGCAGAACCCCGACTATCGTGATAAAATTAGGGTTGAAGCGCGGTAATTTCTGCGCTATTTTATAAACAGCTTTATCGCTGTATTGTTTAATTGCTTTAACCATGATTTATAAGCTTGATTTACACACCCACTCCATTGTATCACACGATGGAGGGATTTCTGATCAGCAGTACGTTAAGCTCTTGAGGAATAAGGTAGATTTTGTTGCAATTACTGACCATAACATAATTTCTCCTAATCTACCTTCTCAGCCCGGTTTAAATCAGCAGTTAATCATTGGAGAAGAAATATCGACTACCGAAGGAGACATTGTAGGACTATTTTTGACTGAACAAATTGAGTCAGGACAGAGTTTGGCCCAGACCATAAAAAAAATAAAGAATCAAAACGGCCTAGTGTATGTACCACACCCATACGAAAAGTTTCGCCGCGGTTTGCAACAGAAAGAACTCGATTTGTACAAAAAGGATTTTGACATCATAGAGGTGTTTAATGGAAGAAGTCGCAACAGGCTTTATTCTGAACTGGCGATGCATTTTGCAAAAACTAATCAAATCGCCATGGCTAGTTCGAGCGATGCCCATGGCTTTAGGGGAGTGGGAACAGCATTTGTTTTGGTTAGTGATCCGCCGACAAGAGAAAATTTGTTAGAATTGCTTCATGCGGGGACATTGGTATGTAAATTCTCCCCGGTATCGGCTTATTTTTACCCAGTTATAAACAAAATAAAAAATTATTTTAAAAAGAAACATGTCTAATCTCATCTGGTTTTTATTTATTTTTATATTGCCGGCTGGTGTTGCTAACATGGCCCCAGTCTTAGTAGCTAGGCTCCCAGGGTTCCGTGATTGGAGTTTGCCAATGGATTTTGGGAAGTCGTGGCGTGGGAAAAGAATTTTCGGTGACAATAAAACTTGGCGCGGCTTTGTTTTTGGAAGTCTAGCCGGCGTGATTACTGCAATACTCCTAGGTATATTTCTGAATGGGTTTGATTTTTACAAAACATTTCCTGTGCAGTACACATCTGCTAATCCTGCAGTATTTGGATTTCTTTCGGGTACAGGGGCTCTGATAGCAGATGCTGTAAAAAGCTTTTTTAAGCGTAGATATGGAGTTGAACCAGGTAAGTCGTGGTTTCCCTTTGATCAGATGGATTATATCTTGGGAGCAATATTATTTAGCTGTTTGTATGCACCGTTAAAGCCCGCTTTGTATGTTTTGCTTTTTGTATTTGGGTTTTTGTTGCATGTTTTAGTTGTTTATATAGGATACTTATTTAAAATTCGTGAACAATCCATATAAAAGACCAATTCGGGTATGGTTTCATCATGCCCATAATATTTCTCTGAACGTTTTGACATTTTTGTTATCACTTGTAAGCTGGCACAGCCAGCCAAGCGAACAAATGAAAAAACAGCTTCACTGGCTTAATAGAAATGATAAAGTTAGTGGACAAACTTCTTTTACAGGTGATTCGTTCACGGTTTTGTCTTGGAATGTTTTTAAGGGATATGGAGGCCATAAATTTTTAGATAGTATGCATTCACTCGTCGGCAAACATAGTCCGGATGTTGTAGTCTTCCAAGAAGCTCCTATGTTTCCAGGGGGTACTTTTCTGGATTGGCCAAAAAGTTTTAACCCAAAGTCCGTAGTTTATGTATCGAGCCAAAAGAAAATACCAGGCATACACGACTACGAGCATACTGGCGAATTGGTTGCGTCACAAATTCCACACCTCGACGCATCCTTTCATTTGCTCCCGAAAATTACCAACCAAAAACTCTTGCATAACG
This sequence comes from uncultured Candidatus Saccharibacteria bacterium, assembly GCA_964532005.1. GTDB lineage: Bacteria > Patescibacteriota > Doudnabacteria > UBA920 > UBA920 > CAYQEU01. Next base: position 19,409 of record CAZHER010000005.1, on the reverse strand, counting down.
ATGAATATTTGCACAGAAATTTCGTTTATCTAAGATGGAATACTCGAGCTGGAACCTTGGGTTTATATAATGTTCATTTTGAAAGCATGACCATCCCAGTGCATAGAATGAACGAGGTTCTCGCTTTGTATAACCAAATAGAAAAAAACGATGACGATATTACGATCGTGGCAGGGGATTTCAATACTTTCATGACCACTGCTTTAGAGCCAGCTTTGCAATTTTTCAAGAAGAAGGGGTTTGTCAACGGTTTGAAGCCGGGGATTAAACAGTGGCTGCCCAGGCGCGATCATATTTTTGTGCGAGGGGCAAAGTCGGTATCCACTTCAGTTTTAAAAGGTATGGGATCTGATCATAAGCCCATTATTGCTAAAATCAAGATATAAAAAGGGCGGTTCGAACTCGACAGGATAAATGTCCGAACCGCCCATGCAGTTATGTTCTTATCTAGAAAGCACATAGCTGATTAGTGTCATGACTAAAATGACTATCACTAAAGTATACCCGCATTTTCGGGCAAAAGGCGTTAGTTTTTTTGATTTCATTCCTCTTTTGTTATCTCCTCACAGAAAATAGATTGTACTCAAAAACCCTAGCATTTTTAAATACTTTTGTAAATAAGCCGGATTTTGCTTATAAATAAGAGGTGGTTTTTTAAGGTCCCCAAAATCTTGCTGAATTTTAATAAAATCCTCATAAACATTTGACATTTTTAAAATAGTTGTATAAAATAATACAAACAGCTAAGGTAATTTTCCTTGGTTATGTTTGTTGAGTTTTTAATCGCTTAAATAAGCTCTTTTCTACTTTAATGCAAAAGGATTCCAAGGAAGCCAGTAAGTCAAAGATTCGGATTAAAATCCGCGCTTACGACCACAAACTGATCGACCAAAGCTCCCAACAAATTGTGGAAACAGCCAAGCGTACAGGTGCCCAAGTTTCAGGCCCAATACCGCTTCCGACTGAAAAAACCAAGTATACCGTTTTACGGTCTACTTTTGTCCATAAAGACAGCAGGGAACAGTTCGAAATGAGGGTCCATAAGCGATTGATTGATATTCTTGACCCAACTCCAAAAACTATAGACTCATTAACAAATTTGAGTCTTCCGGCAGGAGTTGATGTTCAGATTACAGGACAGTAAAATTTACATTTATATAGTAAATCAGTTCTATTTTCTAAAAGCCTAAAACGCTTAAGCAATTTAGATAACTATTTACCCAGAATATTTAAGGCTAATCTAGCTTTGCAATGTAATGGGTAGTAATGCCCATTTTTCATTTATATTATGAATTTCATTGTAGGAAAAAAATTAAACATGACCCAGCACTTTATGGAATCAGGAGAAGTAATTCCTGTGACAGTTTTGAAGGTGCCTGCAATGACCATTACCCAAGTAAAAAATTCTGATGGGAAAGATAAATATTCTGCAGTACAGGTTGCCGTTTCTAAAGCTGTTGGCGGAACCAAGAAAGTGAATAAGCCATTGGCCGGACACCTTAAGGGAGTAAAATCAGGAATGCTAACAGAATTTCGTGTTACCGACACAGCTGACTATGAAGTTGGCAAGAAGCTAGACCTTTCTTCTTTCGAAGTAGGTGAGATAGTAAACTGTGTTGGTATTATGAAAGGTCGCGGTTTTGCCGGCGGCATGAAGCGACATGGTTTTGCTGGTTTTCCTGCCAGCCATGGTCACGATCGTCCAAGAAGCGTTGGTTCTATTGGTATGCGCTTTCCACAGCATGTCCGTAAAGGAATGCGAATGGCTGGGCATATGGGAACTCAGGCAGTCACAGTAAAAAACTTACAAGTTGTTGATATTGATCTTGCTCGCGGATTAATGATGGTAAAAGGAGCCGTCCCCGGAACTACAGGCGGCGTAGTTAGAGTTGTCTCAACCGGTAAGGTGAAGCCTTTGGAAAAGGTTGTTGTTGAAGAAAAGAAAAGCAAGAAATAGGTAAAAGATTATGAAAACCCCTTTGTACAATCAAAAAGCGGAACAAGTTGGCGACATTGATTTGAATGCCAAGATTTTTGATGTTAAATCCAGCCTTCATTTAGTTACAGAAGCAGTTAGAACTCAAGCCGCTAATGCTCGTAAAGGACTTGCTCACACTAAAACCCGCGGTGAAGTTTCGGGCGGCGGTAAGAAACCATGGAAGCAAAAAGGAACAGGTCGTGCACGCGCAGGATCTACCAGAAGTCCGATTTGGCGACACGGCGGTATTACATTTGGTCCACGATCAGACCGTAATTGGACTTTAAAAATGAATAAGAAAGCCAAGACCAAAGCTTTATTCATGACTTTGTCTGACAAACTAAAAGACGGTAATCTAATTGTGGTAGATAATATTACTTTGGATGCCCCAAAAACTAAAGCTTTCACTGCTGTGCTGAAGGATTTTGCGGGAAAATTAAACTTAGGCAAAAAGCAGCTATTTCTTCTTCCCAAGAAAGATGATGCTTTAATCCGCGCTTCCAGAAACATACCAGCAGTCAAACCTACTTTGGCTACAAGCTTGAATGTAACAGATATTCTGCATGCAGATTCAGTAGTTATGCTGAAGGATTGTTTGGCAGTAATTGAAAAAACCTATCTTAAAGATTTTGTAAAAGCTAAGCCTGCAAAAACTGCAGATAAGAAATAATATATGGCTATTTTTTCCAAGAAAACTGAAGAAGAAACACAAGCTGTAGCAGAAACAGATGTGGTTGCTAATGGTTCTGTGAAAACAGAAATTTTTCTAGTGGCAAAGAATAAGATTGCAGTAATGGTCCCTCGAATGTCAGAAAAGTCCACCAATTTGGAAAAGTTAAACAAGTATGTTTTCAGAGTAGATGGAAAAGCAAATAAACTGGAAATAAGAAAAAGCTTGGAAAAGTCTTACGGCGTAAAGATCGACAGAATAAATATTGTAACGGTCAAGAGTCGTAGTCGTCGATATGGACGCACCAGCGGTAAAATAGGTGCTTTTAAAAAAGCTATTGTCACTTTGAAACCCGACAGCAAGAAAATTGAAATAGCAGAAGCAGTATAAATATATGGCAGTTAAACTATACAAACCAACCACTCCAGGCCGTAGATTTGCCAGCGTTACCGATTATTCGGTGCTGGACAAAAAGGCAAAAACTCCAAAAGCACTCTTAGTCTCTAAGGGGCGCACTGCTGGACGTAACAATAGTGGTAAAATTACAGTTCGTCACCGTGGCGGTGGAGCCCATAAGAAAATTCGCGTTGTTGATTTTTCCCGATTGGATCGTAAAGATATTCCAGGAAAAGTTGCTTCTGTTGAATATGACCCTACTCGCACAGCATTTATTTCCTTGATTTCATATAAAGACGGTGTTAAGCGTTATGTATTGACACCTCAAGGAATGAAAGTAGGGGATGTTATTTCTTACGGAGAAAAATCAGAAATTCTTCCAGGGAACCGTTTACAACTACAACATATTCCTTTGGGAACTGTGATTCATGATGTAGAATTGATTCCTGGCCAAGGCGGCAAGATTGCACGAAGTGCGGGAGCTGGAATTATTTTGCAGAACATTGAAGCAGGTTATGCAGTATTGAAAATGCCTTCTGGTGAAATTCGAAGAGTGCGCGAAACTTGCAGCGCCAGTATTGGCCAGCTTGCCAATGCAGATTGGATGAACGTTCGTATCGGAACTGCGGGAAGAAAGCGTCATATGGGATGGAGACCACAGGTTCGTGGTAAAGTTATGAACCCGGTAGATCACCCTCATGGTGGCGGAGAAGGCAGTAACCCTATTGGTATGAAATATCCCAAGACTCCTTGGGGTAAGCATGCTTTGGGAGTTAAAACTCGCGATGCTAAAAAGTATAGTAATTCTGCAATTATCCGCAGACGAATTAAGAAGTAAACTATGTCACGAAGTCTGAAAAAAGGTCCTTATGTTGACCCTAGAATATTAAAAAAAGTTGCAAATGCAAAGCCTGGTGATCAAATTAAAACCTGGTCTAGAGCGTGTGCTATTTCTCCTGAAATGATCGGCTTTACATTTTTGGTTCATAACGGCAGAGTTCATGTCCCAGTATTTGTAACAGAAAATATGGTAGGTCATAAGCTGGGTGAATTTGCTTTGACCCGCAAGTTCTTAAGACATGGTGGAAAAATGGCAAAGGAGCAGGAAGCAGCAGCTCAGGCAGCTGAGAAAGCACGTATGCAAGCAGCAACTAAGAAATAACAGCATCAATTAATTATAGATATGGCAGATAAGCAATTACAACAGAATACGAAACTGGTCACAGCTTCAGCAAAAGGCTTGCATATTGCACCGCGCAAAATGCGCCTGGTTACCAATTTGGTAAAAGGCATGCGCGCTGTCGATGCAATGAACCAGTTGCGCTTTGTAAACAAGAAAGGTGCAGAATACATGAGCCGGCTAATCCGGTCAGCCGTTGCTAATGCTGAAAACAATTTTTCTTTGCCAGCGGAAAATCTTTACATCAAAGCCGTGACATGCAATATGGGTCAGACTATGAAGCGTTATTTCCCAAGAGCTCGCGGCAGCGCCTTCATTATCCGTCGTAAACTGTCTGCAGTTAACTTAGTTTTGGAAGAACGTCCAGGACAGCAGAAAAAATCCCGTTTCAGTTTGCCAAAACGAGAAAAGAAAGAAAAGACCAGCCCAACTGTTGAGGGTAGTGTTGGTGTTCCTGAAAATGGACCTGACATGGAAGTTAAAGAAGATACTAAAAAGACAGTAGCACAGCCTACAAATATAGAAAACGACAAGTCAGTCGTTGAAGAAAAGGCCAGACCAGAAAGAAATCAATCTAAATAAATATATGGGAAATAAGATTAGTCCAACAAGCTTACGTTTAAAAATCACCGACACCTGGAAATCCAAGTGGTTTTCGAAGTCTAATTTTTCTGATATGTTGCGCGAAGATGTACGTATCAGAGAATATTTGGAAACCCACTTGAAGAAAGCAGGTTTATCCCGTGTTGATATTGAACGTTTGAACGATGGCACCATCACCATTATTATCAAGACCAGCAAGCCCGGCTTAATTATTGGAAAAGGCGGAGCAGGTATTGAAGAACTAAAGAAGAGAATTCTTTCTAAGTTAAGAATCAAAAAAGAGATTAAGGTTACTATTGAAGAAGTTCGCGATATCAACCTACATGCTCAGATTATAGCGAATTCTATTGCAGAACAATTGGAAAAGCGTGTAGCTTTTCGAAGATTAATGAAGCAAACACTGGAACAGGTTATGCAAGCAGGTGCCAAAGGTGTGAAGGTTGCAATCGGCGGTAGATTAAATGGGGCAGAAATTGCCCGCACCGAACAAGCTTCCGCAGGAAAGATTCCTCTGCATACCATACGTGCCGATATTGATTTTGCCCGATCCACCGCCTACACCACATACGGAACCATTGGAATAAAGGTTTGGATTTATAAAGGCGACATTTTTAATGAAGATAAGAAATAAGATATGTTAATCCCTAAGAAAGTAAAACACCGCAAGCAACACCGCGGTCATAACAAAGGAAAATCTTCCGCAGGCAATGAAATTGCTTTTGGTAGCTTTGCCTTAAAAGCCCTGGAAAGCTCTTGGGTAACAGCACGCCAAATTGAAAGTGCTCGTCGGGCCATGACTCGCTATGTTCAACGCGGAGGTAAGATTTGGATTCGCATGTTTCCCGATAAGCCGGTAACTCTGCATGGTAATGAATCTCCCATGGGAGGCGGTAAGGGGGCTGTATCTCATTTTGTTGCTGTTATCAAAAAAGGCCGCATTATGTTTGAAATGGACGGAGTCACACACGCACAAGCCAAAGAGGCTATGCGTTTGGCAAGCCACAAGCTCCCTGTAAAAACCAGATTTATAACCAAAGAAGACTAATTGTATGAAATATTCTGAAATTAACCAAAAGACTGTTGAGCAGCTGCGCAAGGAATTAGCTGAAAAGCGTTCTGAGCTTGCCGAGTATAAGACCAAGCTTAGCTTGTCCCAAACAAAGAAATTGAAGGAATACAGGATTTTGCGCAAAGATATTGCTCGCATTATGACTTCTTTGGCCGAAAAGTCTTTAGTAAATTATTTACAGTAAAGATATGGAAAACAATACACCTAAAAAACAGCAATTGACCGGTTTGGTAGTCTCAGACAGCATGGATAAAACCGTAGTTGTCAAAGTAGACACAAAAAAGCGCCATGAAAAGTACCACAAGAACTATACTTCATCCGCGCGTTTTAAGGCCCATGACGAAAACAATGAATACCACAAAGGCGATAAAGTTGTTATAGAATCGATTCGACCTAAAAGTAAAGACAAGAAATTTGCAGTAATTAAGAAAGTTTAGTTAAATTTAAAGTTAAACCATGATACAAGTACGATCACAATTAAAAGTAGCAGACAACAGCGGTGCCAAACTCATCAATGTTTTCTCTGTGAGCGGCAAAAATGCCCGCAGGTTTGCCGGCATTGGCGATATTATTGTTGGCTCCGTGCGCCAAGCAGCCCCAAACGGCGCTGTTAAAAAAGGGGACAAGGTTTATGCTGTGATCGTTCGTTTGCGTAAAGAGCTTCGTCGTAAAGATGGTTCGTATATTAGGTTTGACGAGAATGCAGCAGTATTAGTAGATAAAGAAAAAGGCGAACCTCGTGGAACCCGTATTTTTGGTCCTATTCCAAGAGAGCTGCGTGACAAAGGTTTTACCAAAATTATTTCATTAGCACCAGAGGTAATATAATTTTATGACCCAGTTAAAGATTAAAATTCGTAAGGGTGACACTGTAAAAGTGATCTCCGGAAAAGATAAAGGTAAGACCGGCAAAGTGTTAAAAGTTTTGCCTAAGTTCGGTAAGGTTGTGGTTGAAAATATTAACATCCACACCAAGTTTGAGCGCTCCCGCCGCCCTGGGCAGCCCGGTCAGAAAATTGCCGCCGCCGCTCCGATGCCAGTATCCAAGGTTATGCTTATTGATTCTACTTCTGGCAAACCAACTCGCATTGGGTATCAGATTTTGGAAGATGGAACTAAGCAGCGAATTGGCCGCAAAAGTGGAAAAGCAATTTAAACACCTACTAACGAGATTTATTAATTACAATTATGGAAAGATTACAAGAACAATTCAATAAGCAAATCGCTCCAGCTTTAAAGGAGAAGTTTGGCTACAAGAACGTGATGGAAGTGCCACGCGTGGTTAAGATTGTCTTGAATGTAGGAATTGGTAAGTTTATTAAAGACAGCAAGTATGTAGAATCTATCAAAAATGATCTGGCTCAGATTTCTGGACAACAGCCGGTAGAGAACAAAGCTCGCAAGTCCATTGCCGGTTTCAAGATCCGTGAAGGACAGGTGATTGGGCTTTCTGTCACTTTGCGCGGAAATCGTATGTATGCTTTCTTGGACAAGCTTATCAATATAGCTCTTCCTCGAGTTAAGGATTTCCGAGGGGTTAAGAAAGACGGATTTGACGGTCGCGGCAATTACCACTTAGGCTTGAAAGAACAGATTGTTTTTCCTGAGATTTCCAATGAAGCTATTGAAAACATTTTTGGAATGGAAGTATCTATTGTGACGAATGCGGGAGAAGATGAACCGGCCCGCGAACTTTTGAAATTAATGAACTTTCCGTTTAAGTCGGAATAAGTAAACCCTAGAATATGGCTAAAAAATCTCTCATTGCAAAAGCTGACCGCAGTCTTAAGAAACCGAAGTTTGCCACCCGCGTCATTAGGCGTTGCTGGAAGTGCGGACGTAAAGGTGCCTTTATGCGCGATTTCCGACTCTGCCGTATCTGTTTCCGCGAGTTGGCTAGTCGCGGTGAGATTCCCGGTGTAAGCAAAGCGTCATGGTAAATTCAAGCCCAGTAAATTTTAACTAATATGTACACAGATCCAATATCAGATATGTTAACCCGAATACGAAACGCCCTGGCTTCTCAGAAGTCTGAGTTGGTGTTGCCGTATTCCAAGTTCAAACACAGCTTGGCTAAGTTGTTGTTAGCCGAAGGATTTGTAAGCGGCGTGAATGAATTACCAGGACGGGTAAAAATGCTCCAGATTAACTTAAAATACAGCCAAGCGGGACAGCCAGTAATTTCTGGAATAAAAAGAATTTCCACCCCTGGTCAGCGTATTTATATGCCCGCCACAAAAGTTCCTCGCACCAATGGCGGATTTGGTGTAACCGTAGTTTCTACATCCAAAGGTCTGTTAACTGACAAACAAGCTCGCAAAGAGCAGATTGGCGGCGAAGTAGTCTGCCAAGTTTGGTAACTAATTTAATTCACTATATATGTCACGTATTGGAAAAAAACCAGTTGTTCTGCCTGACGGCGTAAGTGCAAAGCTTGATGCCGGGACTTTGACTGTTACCGGACCGAAGGGGACTTTGACTTTGCCAATCCACCCCAAAGTTTTAGTTACCATCAGCGATAAAGAGATCGGTGTAGATGTCGCAAAGAAGGAAGACAAAAAGGAAAAAGCTTTGTGGGGATTGTTTCGAGCATTAGTAAATAATTTAGTTGTTGGTGTGTCACAGGGTTACACAAAAGAGCTTGATGTTATCGGGGTTGGTTTTAAGGTAGATATGCGAGGCACAACTTTGGTTCTTTCCTTAGGTTTTTCTCACCCAATTGACTTTGAGCTGCCGCAGGGAATTACTGCTACCGTTGAAAAGAAGCCCGAACGAGTAAATATCTTGCAATATCAGACCTCTATTACTTTGAACGGAATTGACAAGCAATTGGTTGGCCAGACCGCCGCTCGCATCCGGGAATTGAAAAAACCCGAACCTTACAAAGGCAAAGGCGTTAAATATTCCGACGAAGTAATTATGCGTAAAGCAGGAAAAGTAGTTAAAGCAGTTGGTAAATAATAAAGCCATGAACAAACAATCTTTAAAACGACAAACTAGAATATTGCGTCACAAGCGCGTAACTCAACAGATTATTGGACTAGCTCATCAACCTCGCTTGAATGTGTTCAGATCTTTGACCAGCATATACGCTCAAATTATTGACGACCAAGCTGGAAAAACTATGGTAGCTGCCTCTTCCAAGGACCTGAAGTCAAAAGTTTCAAAAACTGAGCAGGCCGCAGAAGTGGGTAAGCTTATTGCACAGAAAGCAAAAGAAAAGGGTATTGCCAAGGTTGTATTTGACCGCGGCGGTTATCGATACCACGGCCGCGTCAAGGCATTGGCTGAAGGCGCTCGAGCAGGCGGATTAGAATTTTAATTTACTATTTATGGAACCAAGAAAACCACGAAAACCTAGGGAAGGTCAAGAACGCGAAAAGCGCGAATTTGACCAAAAAGTTGTAGAAGTGAAGCGCGTTACTCGCGTTGTTGCTGGCGGAAAACGTATGCGTTTCCGTGCTTTGGTTGTGATCGGTGACCACAAGGGCAAAGTTGGTATGGGTTTGAAAAAAGGTTTGGATGTTGCTGAAAGCGTCAATAAGGCAGTTAATGAAGCCAAGAAAAATATGATCACTCTGCCTTTGGTAAATGAAACAGTTCCTCATGAAGTTAAGGTTAAGTATAAAGCCTCTCAGATTATTATGATTCCTGCTCGTCAAGGTACTGGTGTGATTGCCGGCGGTGCAGTCCGTAGCGTTATGGAATTGGCCGGGATTAAAAATGTAATTTGTAAAAGACTCGGTTCCAACAATAAGGTCAATAACATCAAAGCTGCTTTCAGTGCTTTCAAGAAGATGAAGAGCAAAGAACATTTAAGCAGTATTCGCAAATAAATGATCAAACTACATTCACTTAAAAAACATCCAAAATCAACCAAGACCCGCAAAGTCGTAGGGCGAGGTTTGGGTTCTGGTCACGGTACTTACTCCACCCGCGGTGGAAAAGGCCAAACTGCTCGCAGCGGTCATTCTAAAATGCCAGCAGCTTTTGAAGGTGGTCGCCAACCCTTGGTTCGCCAGCTCCCTAAAAGTAGAGGATTTAAAAGCTTAAATGACAAAGCCGCAGCTATCTCGTTGTCTAAGCTCAACGTCTACAGCGACGGTGACACAGTAACAGTAAAAAGCTTGGTGGAAAAGGGTATTGTGGCTCAGACCTACAAAGGAGTTATGCCCCGTGTTAAACTGTTAAATGGAGATCTGAAAAGAAAATTGACAGTTCAGGTAACTGTTTCCTCGACCGCACGAAAAGCTATAGAAAAAGCTGGCGGCACTGTTAAATAAAGGCAGCCGGCATTTTGCCGGCGTTTGCCGTTAATAAAACAAATATTATGAATACAATAGCCCGAATTTGGAGAACAAAGTCATTACGCAACAAAATCTTTTTTGTGTTGATTTTGCTTTTGTCTACCCGCGTTTTGGCTCACGTGCCAATTCCAGGGGTTGATGCTTCTGGCTTGAAAGCATTTTTTGCTGGTAACCAATTTTTAAATCTGCTTGATATTTTCTCCGGTGGCGGTTTGACCAATTTTTCCATTGCCATGCTTGCGGTCGGACCTTATATTACCGCTTCTATTATCATGCAGCTTTTGACCATGATAGTCCCTTCTTTGACCGAGCTTCAGAAAGAAAGCGGCGAAGCCGGACGGGCTAAAATAAACCAATATACTCGTTGGCTGACAATCGTTCTTACTCCGCTCCAAGCTTTTGGCACCATTCGGGTCCTGCAAAGCCAGGGTGGAGCAGAAGTGCTTGGGGCATTTACTCCATTCCAATGGTTTTTGACTTTGCTTGCTGTTACCGCAGGAACAATGCTCGTTATGTGGATTGGAGAAATTATTACTGAATATGGGATTGGCAACGGAATATCACTGATTATTTTCGCGGGTATTGTTGCCAAACTTCCTGCCGCTGCCAGGCAGGGCTATGATTTGTACCTTGGCGCAGCTTACGATCCGGCAAATCTCCCTAAGTTGCTGAGTTTTATTGCAGTTGCAATTATAGTTATTTTAGGGGTTGTGCTTGTTACCGAAGCCCAGCGCAATATTCCAGTGGCATATGCAAGACGCATGAGAGGGAATCAGCAGGTGGGAGGGGGAACCAATACTCACTTGCCACTGCGCTTGAATCAAGCCGGAGTAATTCCAATTATTTTTGCAATATCGGTTTTGCTCTTTCCAGGTATTGTTGCTCAATTTTTCGTTAACGCTAAAGCTCAATGGCTTGCCAGCGGAGCACAAACTGTAATGAATATGTTCAATAGCCAAGGTTTGGGTTATGGCGTAGCATATTTTGCACTCGTGGTGGTATTTACCTATTTCTACACTTCAGTAATTTTCAATCCTAAAGATATTGCAGAAAACGTTCAGCGCAACGGCGGTTTTATACAGGGTCTTCGTCCGGGAAATCAAACAGCCGCTTATTTGCAAAAAGTGTTAAACCGAATTACTTTGCCGGGCGCCATGTTTCTCGGTCTTATTGCTATTTTGCCTTTGGCTTTACAGCAATATACCGGCAGTCAGATTTTAACTTTTGGCGGAACTGGATTGTTGATTGTTGTTTCTGTTGTTATAGAAACTATCAAGCAAATTGAAGCCCAGCTGACCATGCATGACTACGAAGGCTACTAACCTAAACTTTTGAGAAGCCCTGGAATAGGGCTTCTTTTATTTATCCACAAATAAAATTGTAAATATTGACAAATTTGCAAAAATAGTGTATAATTATAACATACTATGAGTACTGAAAATCCTCAAGAAAAAGACATTTTTGGCGCAGAACCCAAAGGAGATGGCGCCTTACATAACCCTTTAGAACAGGGAAGTTTTGGACGTGGTAGCGAAAATAAGGACTTTGCTCAAGAATCTCAAGAGCAGACCCACACTCCGTTTGAAGATGACCAGCATATTGGTAAAACCGCTGAAAATATCCAGCAGTCAGGAGCAGAAACTTCTGTTGTAGAAACAGCAGGCATGCCAGACTCCAATAATATCCCAGAAGATTCCCAAGCTAAAGTGACTGAGGAGAATCTTGAGCACGCAGTGGTAAATTTGGAAGTCAATCCAGACAATGCTGCTGAAATCGTAGATGATTTAACAAAAATTACAGAATTGAACAAAGTGCTGAGTGGCGACATTCAAGAATAGATCGTCTCTCACAAAATAAAATTTAAAAATTTATCCGGCGCTAGAGCCGTAAACAAAAATAAAATTCATGCCTCTTGAATTTGACCTTATCACAATAACTTTTTTCGCGCTGATTGCGCTCATTGGAGTTTTTGCCGTGGTAGGGTTTTATTTTTTTAAGCACCACTGGATGGTGACACGGGCAGTAGTACCCAGAACCAAGAATTGGGTATTTTTGGAAATTCAGATGCCGAAACAACAAACCGAAGAGGAGCAGAATAGGGCAAAGAGCGAGGAAGAAAAAAAATCAATGATCGCGGTGGTGGAGCAGTTGTTCACTACACTATCCGAAGCAGGTGGTGATAAAGGCTGGTTTGAATTGCGCGACTACATCTCTTTTGAAATTGCTTGTACCAACAAAAAAATTTCCTTTTATATAAATTGCCCTCGTCATCTACAGCAGCTCGTTGAAAAACAAATTCATTCTCAATATCCGCACGCTTATATTGAGGAGGTTTCAGGTTACAACCCTTTCCAAAAAGGGGCCCAAGTGGAAGCAATGGAATTGCGATTGAACAAAAAATATGTATATCCGATCCGTACTTACAAAAGTATGGAAACCGATCCTCTCAATTCTTTGACCAACGCAATGTCCAAGCTGGAGGAGCAGGAGGGTGCGGTTATTCAAGTGGTGCTGAGTCCGGCAGGACAACATTGGCAGAGAAAACCGCGTCATATGGCTTTGGAAATCCAGCAAGGTAAAAATCCTCATATTGTGGAGCGGGGGATATTCAACCGCGTTTTCCGCGAGTTGTTTTTTGGTCTTGGACGCGGGATTCAAGGGAAAGCTTTAAAGCGAAATGTGCAAAACCAAACTCGGCACGACTTGTCAGGTCAGTATAGTGCGATCCAGTTGACTCCGATGCAACAAGAAATAGTCAAGCGACTTGAAGAAAAAGCCAGTCGTCCGGGGTTTAAGACTAATATCCGCCTGCTAACTTCTTCGGTCCATCCTGGCCAAGCCAAAGCACACATGCATAATTTGTCAGCAGCTTTTTTGCAATACAATATGCCGCCATTCAATGGGTTTAGGATAAAAAAACGCAATCCCAACTCTATTTTGAAAGATTATATATTTAGAATTTTCAGGGATTATGGAAACAAAAGTGTCTTAAATACTGAAGAAATTGCATCATTATGGCACCTGCCGACCCCATATTTGGAAACTCCAAATATCAAGTGGCTGGTTTCAAAAAAAGCCCATGCTCCCATTAATATGCCAAAAGAAGGACTGCGGTTGGGACACAATCAGTATCGCGGTGTTGATACGCAAGTTTTTCAAGCGCGTGAAGACCGCAGACGCCATACATATATTTTGGGCAGAACGGGTAGCGGTAAGTCTTATCTTATGGCCAATATGGCTATTCAAGATCTGCGCAACGGTGAAGGTATGTGCGTAATTGACCCTCACGGAGATTTGATTCAAGATATTTTGCGCCATGCGCCGAAGGAAAGAGCAGAAGATATTATTGTATTTGAACCGTTTGACACGGAGCGTCCCATTGGGTTGAACATGCTTGAAATTGACAGCGAAGAGCAAAAAGATTTTGCCGTGCAGGAAATGATTTCCATTTTTTACAAACTGGTAACTGATCCGGCTATGCTCGGACCGATGTTTGAACACAATATGAGAAACGCAATGCTAACGCTCATGGCTGACAAAGAGCACCCCGGGACTATTACAGACATTCCTCGGATTTTTACTGACACAGCATTTCAGAAATATAAAATCGGTAAATTGAAAGATCCAGTGGTTAAAGCTTTTTGGGAAAAGGAAATGGCCAAAACTTCGGACTTCCATAAGTCGGAAATGCTTGGTTACTTAGTATCCAAGGTCGGCCGTTTTGTTGAGAACGCCATGATGCGTAACATTGTTGGCCAGCCAGTATCCGGTTTTAACTTCCGCAAGGTTATGGATGAAGGAAAAGTGTTGTTGGTGAATTTGTCCAAGGGCCGCACCGGCGAAATAAATGCCAAGCTCTTGGGTTTGATAATGGTTTCCAAAATCCAGATGGCGGCTTTGTCCCGTGCCGATATTCCCGAAGACCAGCGCCGCGATTTCTATTTGTATGTTGACGAGTTCCAAAACTTCATCACCGATGCGTTCGCTTCCATTTTGTCAGAAGCTAGAAAATACAAATTGAATTTAATAATTGCCCACCAATATTTGGGACAGCTGACCCAGGCGGCCGGAGCCCAAGGAGCCGGCAGTCAAGATTTGCGTGACGCAGTATTTGGCAACGCCGGTACACTGATTACTTTTCGAACTGGCGCAGAGGATGCAGAGTTTTTGGCCAAAGAATTTGACCCGCCATTTAACGAGTTTGATTTGGTGAACATTGATAGGTTTAATGCTTACGTGAAGCTAATGATAAACGGAACCGCTTCAAAGCCTTTTAATATGGCCACCTATACTTTGCCGGGAGATCATAATAATGAAGTAGGAGAGGCGATCCGACAACTATCCCGCTTAAAATACGGGCGTCCAAAAGCTGAAGTGGAAAGCGAAATTCTAGAATCTGGTCAGGTGGCAGATATGATGTCAGCAGGTCCAGCCACCATTGAGAGGGGCTTGTAAGGCAGTAGGCACCGGAGTATAATTTAGGTAAATTAGGTATAATCTTATTAGTAATTAATGCATATATATGGGAATATTTAGCAAAATTTTCAAAGGTCACCAGCCCGAAGAATATCATATTGATCCTGACAAATATGAAAATCTAGACAGTTCTGCTGACAAAGGCACTGAATCTAAGAATGTTAATAAGTACGAAGCAGATGATTTGGGAGGGGATACAATTGTCGAAAAGTTTGAAGATAAGTCCGAAAGAAAATCCTTCTCGGAACTAATTGAAATGGGAGCAAAGCGCGCAGAAGAGGCTCGCCAGAGAAGGGCAGAAACCAGAGCAAGATGGGCTGACAATGCAAAAAGCTTTTGGGCCAGAGCCAAGAGCGGAATCGGATCCGCAGTTAGCAAAGGCAAGACCGCTTTGGAAGTCGGGAAAGCAGCTTATTATGCCAAAGGCGATATTACCGCCGAAGCGGGCGAGCGGGTAAAAGATTATGCCGCCGGCAAAATTGATCAAGCCAAAGATTATGTAGGTACCAAGAAAGATATGGTAGTGCAAAAACTCGAATCGGGTTATGCAAAACTTTCAGAAAGAGCTGACAATGCCAAGGTAGCTTTTAATAATAAAGTTGATCAAGCAGGGAATTGGATTTCTACACAGTACGACGCAATAAAAGAAAATCGTCGCAGTGCAAAAGAAGCTTCTTTAATAAAACAGAGAGCAGCAGCATTTGAGCTTTGGTGGAAACTAAACAGGGAAATAGAAAAGGTCGCACAAGAAAAAGCTGATGCAGCCCCAGGCGAGTTATCTGAACAGACCGCTTAAGACAAAAAATATATGAATGAAGAAATAAAACATCTTATCAACCAACTGGATCTTGAAGATGACCGCAAACAAGCACTGTTGGAAAATCTAGAGAAAAATGGGGTAACCCAAGAATTGGCAGACGAAGTGCAAAAACTTTTGTTGGAAAACGAAGCAGCTTTAAGACAAGAAGCGCCTGAAGTAATGGCTGAGCTGGAAAAAGTGCATCAACAGGCAGCACAACAAATTGAGCAAGCTTACCAGGAGTATAATTCTGCAATGAACCAAATAGATCAAGAGGCTAAAGACTTGGAATCTGAAGCTTCAAAAGACTTAGATGAAGCCCAACTCGAAGAGTCCAGAGCAGCTCTACATTAGGTAGGTTTATTTATTGAATTTATAATTTTTAAAAACCGGCTTTATAGCCGGTTTTTTATTGGCTTATTTATAAGGAATTTTGAAATATTAGGGTTATTTTGGACAATACTTGACAAAACTGCTAAAATTTGCTATAATGCGTAGTTGCAATTGAATGTGTCTTTGCAACTAATCCAGTATTTATTACCTTTTCGGAAAAGCCCATTTTGTGGGTTTTTCCGGCGAGGCAATTGTGTTTCGCTAGTCCTTTGACAACTGAGGAAAACAAATATGAAACATAAAACCAAGGATTTCCTGAAACAATGGAAATCAACCTTGGTGGTTTTAGGGCTTTTGGCGCTTAGCGTCATTGGTCTGACAATCGTTCAAGGAGCAGTAGCGGCGTGGACAACGGTCTCGCCGTATTTGGGTCCAGCTACCCTCGCGTTTTGCGCGTTGGTGGTTATTGGATTCACGGTTGACCTTGTAATTAAAAAAGACAAGGTTGTTCCGGCACTCAAAGTTTCTGGGGTGAGTTTACTCATTCTGGTCTTTGCAGTTGCAATTGGGATTGGCTTTCCTGTAGCCAAAGAATTTGCTGTAAACAACATTCCTCTGCCATTGGCAATTGGGATTGGAGTTTTGACACTTTCAACAATTGCAGGATACTTTGTTCGCAAACACTGGGCGGTAATTAAGCCCTGGTTTTTGTCGGACAGAGGAAAAACAATAACTTTCGTCATCTTAACGCTTTTGTCTTTGACTACGGTCGGCATTCTTTACGCGCTGGAAGTTGTAGGAGTGAACGGAATACTGGTCGGGGCAACCTACTTAGTATTTCTTGTACCTTTCACTATTTTCAATGCAAAAATTCGCGCCGCACTTTCGAGTCGCACCTTCGGCGTAATGGCGATATTCTTCGGTGTTGCTTTGCTTCTGTATTTTCTTGTCCGGATCGAACTGTTCAGTTTGGAAATGGCGGAAATAGTTTTCGGAAGCATATGCGGCGTTAGTTTTCTGGGTTGGCTCATTTGGTATTTCCGTCGAGGAATCGCGGACAAATGGACCAGAGGCTCAGAATATGTGAAAACAATGCCGAGTCTGAACTGGAAAGCTGTCTTAAAGCTCTTTGTCGTCTTGGCGGTCTTGGCTGGCGGCGGGGTTGGTATTTACTACGCATTTGCGTATGAATATCTTTCTTTCACGCTTGCTTTGATTGCTATTCCACTTTTCCTTCTTGCTGTTTGGTTGGTTCCGAAAGCCACCAAATGGATTTATGAGAAAGTGAAAAATGGCGGGTTGGGTGCAAAGTTCAAGACGAAACTCGCCGAGGCAAAAGCAAAACCACGTCCGAGCGCAAGTAAAATTGCAAAAGTGGTTTTTTGGCTGACAGTTTTCGTTGCCGGCGAGTATGGAATTTACCTGCTTTATGTAAGGGAATACTTCTCGTTGGTCTGGGCAATTGTGTCGGCTGTGCTGTTTCCTGTAGCGATGTTTCTGGTTCGAAAACTGTTTGGCTGGCTGAACACAAAGCGGAAGGAAAAGCCAATAAAACAGCGGTTTGCTGAGACAAAGAACAATTTGAAAGGAAAGTTTGGAAGTCTCGGCAGATGGTCGAAGTTAATTATAGCCGGAATTGTTATGGTATTTAGCTTATTGATCCCTGCGGGATATTTGCTGTTCTTACCGTGTTTGTATTTCGCGGTAACCAGTGTTTTATTCCAAGGGAAACAGGGCAAGGATACTGTTTCAATTTTTGGTTCACAAGAGGCTGACTCAAATTCCCTAACGCCGCGCACGCAATATTTGCTTTGGCTGTTTCGCATAGCGGTCTTGGGATTTTGGGCAATTCTGGTTTTGGTGCAAATCCAAAATCTGTTTTTTCGGAGGTAAACAAAGTGAGTATAAGCGATATTTTCGAACAAGCAATGGGGTTCGTCAAAAGTCGTGGAGCTGAAGCTCTGGAGGGAGCGGTCAACGCCGCAACTGACGACTTGGCTGACCCGATTGCCAAAAGGTTTTTGGATACCTTTCCGCAAATAAAGGGTCCAAATTGGGCATTGTTAATGCACTCTTTGCCGACAATCATGTTCTTGATCAAATTTGCAACTCCAACCGGACCGGTGGGAAGTGCGATTGAGAGCAATATGCAGCGTGTCGCAAAAGCGATTCAAAGCGAGTTCGAGGCAAGAGAAAGTAAGCAGCCGCAACCGTCCGGCGGTGCTGACGCTGAAGCAAAACCCGATAAGCAGAAGTCAGAGCAGGAGCTTAACGCTCTGACGGAAACTTACGGGAAAGTTCTGAGCGCAGTCAGCTTAATGGACGAAAATAAACAGCAAGTTTTCTTGTTGTGGTATTTGGGTCTGGGCAAGAAGCGACGCGAGTCGTTCAACAAGACAATGCAAAAGCAGAAGCCGGTCGAACTCAATCGCATCGTCAAACTCGAAGTTGCCCAACTCAATGCTTTCATGTCCTCGATCGAAGAAGAGGAAAAGAAAGCGGAGAAGTGGACCAATTTCGCGCAGATGCGAAAAGCCATTGAAGAGTCGAATGACGCTGACTTGGTCAACGACATTCAAAACTTTATCGGCTATATCGAACGCGAAAGCCCCGAATTTACAAAGGAAAACAAAGAGGCGTTTTGGGATGCCGTGTTTGCAAAAACTCCCAGCTTGCCCAAGTTCAAAGAAATGATGTCGCTTATGCAGGGACCCAATCCCTTACCGGAGCGCGTTGTTAAAGAGTATGGCTTTGTAATTCGTAAGCCGGGCAAAGACTATTATGATGCCGCAAAGAACTGGTTTCACGATTTCACCACGGAGGCGAAAGCCAAACGCGAGAAAAAAGGTGAGCAGTTCGAGACGGATGGTGGTATTGAAGCTGCGGACGAAGCAGTGGAAAATGCCAAAGGCTTTTTGGCGGGGGCGCTTAAATACGCCTTCAAAAAATAAAAGGAGACAAAGAAATGATCTGGATACTAGTAATTGTTGCATTGTTGATTTTGTTAGGTGTTGTGGGAGCAATGTTTCTTCCCCGCCCCCAACAGCAGGCTGCTCGTCGATATGTGGTTGTCGCCTTCATGTATATCGTGGGCGGACTAATTTATATCGCGGGTTTCATCGGACATGTTGTGGTTCCTGTAGTAACCCGCAATATGTTCATTTTTGCTGCGGTTTTGCTGTTCTGCGCACTGGCAATGTTTGCCGGTTTCGCCTTCGGAGCACCGTGGCTCACCCAAGGAATTGCTGGCATAGCCGTCGGAGTGTTGTTTGTTCTTTACTTGGCGATGAAAGCAATTGCCAAGAAAGAGGGTTGGATTCACGGCTTGTCGTTAGGCTTTGGGTCCGTTCTTGTAATTCTCGCTTCGCTTGCGCTCGTTCAGTTTGGCGTTGGCGATATGGAGGCAGTTCCGGCTACTTACGCCATCTGGGGAGTTTATCTTTTCGGATCGGCGTGGTATGTCTTTAATCGAATGCGGGGAATTACCGGGTTTTTCGGACTTGGATGTATTCTGACAGTTGGCGCAATTTGCCTTCTGGTCGGCATCCTTACCCGCGGCTTTCCCGTTGAAGCGGCGAACTTGAAAAGCCAATATGGT
>CAZHER010000004.1:26649-86552 GCA_964532005.1 uncultured Candidatus Saccharibacteria bacterium | reverse complement strand
TCTTGTTATTCCAGACAATGATACGACCTTTCGTTTTCTATCTGCTTTATTTTTATGTAGATACGGTGGATTTGTAATTATGAAGTCATATTTTCTAGGATTTCTTATACTGTCATTGGAAAAAACTCTTTTATTATCGACTAGGTTTTTATCTACATCAAAACCGATCACTGATTTTGCTTTATGAAGTTTAGCCCAATTCATAAGGTCCCTTGTTCCTGCAAATGGGTCAGTGACACTTTTTCCACTTATAGTTTTCTCTAAACCCTGTAATATATAATCAGCATTTGTAGTGAAAAATTGCCCTAAATTCTTCTTTTTATGTTTTATTTTATTAGAATCCATAAGCATATTATACATCAATTCCCATGATTTGGGCTTTACAATTAATATAACTAAGCGAACTCTAAAAATCTAAGGACCAATAATTACAAAATCTTTTTCAAATACTGGCCAGTATAACTGCCTTTTATTTTCGCTACTTCCTCCGGAGTTCCTACTGCTACCAGTTGGCCGCCTTTGTCTCCTCCCTCCGGTCCCATGTCTACTATCCAGTCAGCAGTTTTAATCATATCTAAATTATGTTCAATGACCACTACTGTATTACCCTTTTCAACTAAGCGGTTCAATACGGCTATCAAGCGCTTTACATCGGCAAAATGAAGACCTGTGGTCGGTTCATCAAGAATATATAGAGTACGTCCTGTGGAAGCACGTGACAGCTCGGTAGCCAACTTAATACGTTGGGCTTCGCCACCGGACAGGGTGGTTGCGTTTTGCCCCAAGTGCATGTAACCCAAGCCGACTTCGGAAAGAGTGTCAAGTTTGCGTTTAATAGAAGGAATGTGGGCAAAGAAAACTTTTGCTTCATCAACGGTCATTTCCAAAACATCGGAAATGGTTTTTTCTTTATAATGAATTTCCAAAGCTTCCCGGTTATAGCGCTTACCATTACATTCCTCGCAGGTAATATAGACGTCCGGTAAAAAATTCATTTCTACGCGTAATACACCGTCGCCGGAACACTTTTCACAACGGCCACCTTTAACATTGAAGCTAAAGCGTCCAGATTTGTACCCTTTCATTTTTGCTTCTTTAGTTTCGGCAAACAAATCGCGAATAAAAGTGAAAACACCTGTATATGTAGCGGGGTTAGAGCGTGGAGTACGGCCAATTGGAGACTGATCAATATCAATTATCTTATCTATGTGGTCAATGCCCAAAATCTTCTTATGCTGACCAGGTTCGTCTTTACTGTTGTAAAAGTATTTAGATAAAGCCTTGGCCAAAATATCGTTCAGCAGGGTCGATTTGCCCGAACCGGACATCCCCGTAAGACACACAAATTTTCCAAGCGGAATATCAACATTTAAATCTTTGAGATTGAATTCAGAAGCTCCGACAACAGATAATTTTTTTCCATTTCCTGGACGACGCCGTTTAGGAACCTCAATCGTTTCCTTGCCTGAAAGAAACTTTCCAGTAATAGATTCCTTGCTTTTCAATATTTGCTCAGGAGTACCTTGGGCCACTAATCTTCCACCGTGAGCACCTGCTCCTGGGCCAATATCAACAACCCAGTCCGACTCCCGAATAGTTTCTTCGTCGTGTTCTACTACTATTACTGTGTTACCCAGGTCGCGGAGTTCTTTTAAGGTTTTTAAAAGCCGACCATTATCCCTCTGATGCAAACCAATCGAAGGTTCGTCCAAAATATATAAAACGCCGGTAAGCCCTGAACCAATTTGGGTTGCCAAACGAATACGCTGAGCTTCGCCGCCAGACAGCGTATCAGCGCCTCGGTCTAAGGATAAATAAGAAAGTCCTACATTCAACAGGAAAGAAAGTCGGGCCACTATTTCCTTCAAAATTAATTTAGCGATTGCGGTTTCTTTGGCATTCAATCTTTTCGGCAAGTCATTAAAAAATTCGGCAGCTTTTTCAATAGTCATTTGAGACAAATCAACAATGCTTTGGGTGTTTACCGTAACGGCCAGTACTTCCGGTTTGAGACGCTTACCCTCACAAGTTTGGCATTGGCGAATGCGCATATAATTTTCAATCTCTCCTCGCATATAATCGGAATCGGTTTCCTTATATCGACGCTCCAAATTATTTATCACGCCTTCAAAAGTGGCAAAATAGGTGTTACTGTATTCCCCTTCTCCTGGTACTTTAATTTTTTTGTCGCCGGTACCGTAAAGAATAATATCTATAAATTTCTTAGGAAGATCTTTGACAGGTACATCTACGGAGAAACCGTATTCTTCGGCAACGGCATTAAGCACTCGCATATACCAAGACAGTCGGGAAGTAGTTTTGCTCCACGGGCGTACAGCTCCTTCTGCCAAGGTAAGACGCTGATTTGGAATCACCAAATCCGGTTCAATGGTAAGTTTGGTGCCCAAACCTTTACAGTCGGGGCAAGCGCCATGAGGACTGTTAAAAGAAAAATCTCTTGGATCAAGCTCAGAAATTGAAACACTGTGACCCTGAGGACAAGCAAACTTCTGAGATAAAATCATTTCCTTCGGCGCTTTGTCCCCTACCAATGCAATAGCTAACTGGTCTCCTAAATCTAGAGCTTTCTCCAAGCTTTCTGAAATTCTACTCTTGTCTTCATTGCTGATAGTAATTCGATCTACCGCCACATCTATGCTGTGCTTCTTTTGTTTGTCTAAATTCAGTCTCTGGGCTTCATTCAAATCCATAATCACGCCGTCTACACGAACGCGTGAAAAACCAGCTTTTTTAACTTGGTCAAAAATTAATTTATGTTCACCCTTTTGGTCACGCACAAAAGGAGCAAGTAAAATTACCTTAGTATCTTTTGCTAACCCCAAAAGCTGATCGACCATGGCCTGCAAGGTCTGGCCGGAAATTTTCTTGCCGCACTGCGGACAATGCGGAATGCCGATTCGAGCGTAAAGCAAACGCAAATAGTCGTAAATTTCGGTTACAGTTCCGACAGTAGACCTTGGATTATGAGATGCGCTTTTCTGATCTATAGAAATTGCGGGTGACAGTCCTTCGATTTTGTCTACATCCGGTTTGTCCATCAATCCAATAAACTGACGAGCATAAGCTGACAAGCTTTCTACGTAGCGGCGCTGGCCTTCAGCATAAATAGTATCAAATGCCAAGGAAGACTTTCCGGAACCAGACAAGCCGGTCATTACTATGAGCTTGTTGCGAGGCAAATCTAGATCAATATTTTTCAAGTTGTGTTGTCTTGCCCCCCGGATGATGATTTTGTCCGAATTTGCCATTTTTTGTGATTTAATTTCTCAATTTTTAAATGCCGCCAGCTTTGCCACTGCGACACAAACTAGCTGCAAGAGTATCATATTTGTCAAGATAAATCAAGAGCCCTGTGCTTAAATTCAACACGGGGCTCCGAAATGGTTTGTACTGCTGGGGGCAATATTGGTTACGCGCCGGAATTCGCGGTTCTATACGCGCCGGCGTTGAACGTGCCGTTACCGCCCAGTCTGCCATAAGCAGTTTTGACGTTTTCAAACGTCACACCCAGACGAGCGAGTTTCTTCTCAACCGCGGTGGCATTCACATTGTCGCCATACAACCCAAGACGGCGCGCCAATGCTTCCACTGTCTCGGGGCGACCCAACAAATCTTTCAACATAAACTCCTCGGTAGTAAACACTCTCGGAAGTTCGGTAATTTTTATCAGTTTTTCTGCCATGGCTTCTCCTTACTAGAATTGAATTATTTTACAAGTATGCCGAAAGGGATGCAATTCCTCCTTTCGCAATAAACCAAATTAGCACATAGCTGAGTTTTTGTAAATCTGACTAAATTTTTATAAAACTCCAGTTCGCTCTATAATTAAACTATGCCAAAGATGATTGCAAAGCTAAAAAATAAATTAGCGGAAGTCCCGCATAAACCTGGAGTCTATAAATTTCTTAATGAGGATGCTGAGATTATTTATGTCGGCAAAGCCAAGGATCTTCGTAAAAGACTGGCTCAATATTTTAATGGGAATGATGCCAGGCAACAGCTCCCATTTTTAATGGCAGAAGCCAAGGATTTAGACTGGACGGTAGTTAACACCGAATTAGAAAGCTTGTTTTTGGAAAATACTTTAATAAAGGAATATCTTCCTACTTACAACATTAAGCTCAGAGATGATAAAAACTATGCGTTTATTAAAATTGATTATTCAACCCAAATACCGAGTATTGGATATGCAAGACAAATAGAGTCAGGTCAGGATAAAGCAAAATATTTCGGCCCCTACTCATCCACAAAAAAAATAAAACAAACTTTGGATTTCGTGCGAAAAATATTTCCTTTTTGCGCAAACAAGGAAGTTGGCAAAAGACCCTGTTTCTATTATTACCTACACCGCTGTCCCGGGGTTTGTATTGGCACCATTGGTCTGCGAGAGTATGATGAACAGATTTCCCGCATCTCTTGGTTTTTGTCCGGAAAAACCGCGTCCATAAAAAAAGAGCTGAAGCAATCTATGCAGAAAGCGGCCAAAAAAAGGAAATTTGAACTGGCTGGGCGCCTAAGAGACCAGCTACGCAGTATAGAAATACTGGACGAACGTCAGGTTATAATGTTTCCCCAAAAAGTCTCTTGGGATTTTATCTCAGTATACACCGGGCCACTATCAGCATGTGTTAACCTATTCAAGGTTCGAGAAGGCAAACTCACTGATAAAGAAAATTTTATATACGACAATATCTTGCATATACCTGAAGAACAAAAAGAACAAGCCGTGCTTCAGACTTTTTGTGAAAACTACTATGCCAATACCAGCATGATACCAAAACAAATATTCATACAAACAGATTTGTCCGACAAGACAATAGTAGAAGCATTGTGCAAAAAAACTGTTGGCAAAAAAGTTTCTCTGTCCGTACCCAACCGCGGGCAAAAATTGAAATTGATAAAACTCGGGATTACCAATGCTCAACAATTCCTAAATAAGTGGCAAAAAACTCAAGCAACCGACTTAGATGCAATCAAGCATACTTTGGAAGAATTAAAACTTCTCCTAAATTTACCGCGTCTCCCCAAGCGCATTGAAGGGTACGATATAAGCAATATTCAAGGGACCAACCCTGTGGGCAGTATGGTGGTTACCAAAGATGGCCAAGCAGCCAAAAGTGAATACCGAAAATTTAGAATTACTATCAAAAATACTCCTGACGATTTTGCCATGATGAGAGAGATGCTAACCAGACGCCTTTCACGCCTGAACCCAATAAACCCTGCTGATGCTTGGCCTGCCCCAGATCTAATGGTAATAGACGGAGGCAAGGGCCAGTTAAGAGTTGCTGTGGAAGTACTAAAAGAAAAAAAGATAACTATTCCGGTTGTAGGTCTAGCAAAACGCATAGAAGAAATTTTTCTGCCGAATAACCCAAAGCCAATAGTACTACCTCACAGCAGTCCGGTTCTGCAAATGTTGCAAAGACTGCGCGATGAAGCACATAGGTTTGGAATAACTTTTCACCGTTCCCTCAGAAGCAAAGGAGCTGTTAGATCCGCTTTGGATTCAATACCGCAAGTCGGCCCAAAAACTAAAAAACTGCTTAAGCAAAAATATGGAACCGTATCCCAAGTTCGGCGTGCTACTTTAGAAGACCTATCTGCTCTAGTCGGCCCCAGCAAAGCTAAGCTCATAAGACAATACCTTGCATAATTGACACTATACAGGCTATTCCGTATAATAAGCGGGTATGAAAAATCTGAATCAAATAATACTTATTGCCAATATGGTGGTCATGGTGTTTCTGATCATTTCAGTGGCATTACAGAACAAATCAAGCGGATTATCCAATGTTTTCGGGGGTGGCGGCAATGTCGTGCAAACCCGTCGCGGATCTGACAAATGGCTGTTTTATGCAACCATAGTGCTTGGGTTTATTTTTGTCGGCCTAAGCATAGCATCGCTTGTGCTCAGTAAATAATTTTTGTGCCCGCAAACATTCAAAAAATTCTTGCTTTCACTAAACCGTTGACTCGCCAGATAATAGCCGGAATTAAAGCGCTTCCATCATTTCGCCTTTCCACTTTCCGGAAAGTTTTTTCTTTAATGGGGCAACGTGAGAAAATCTGGCTGATATCCCTAGCTGTCGTAGCCTTTTTCAGCTTTATCTGGTCAGCCAATAATGCTTATACGAGCTTTACCAAAGCTGTTCCTACAGTAGGAGGAGAATACCGCGAAGGAATTATAGGTCAACCACGGTTCATCAACCCCCTGTTGGCAAGTACTGATACAGACAAAGCTTTGGTGCGGTTAGTGTTTTCCGGATTGTATAAATATGACGGTAACGGGCAAATAGTTCCGGACCTTGCCGAAAGCATGCCGGAGATTTCAGAAAACCAGAAACAATATAAAGTAAAAATCCGTCAAAATGCAAAATGGCACAATGACAAACCTGTGACCGCAGATGATGTAGTGTTTACATTTAAAACTTTGCAGGACACTCAATATAACAGTCCTCTCCGTAGCCAGCTCCAAAGCACCTTAGCCGAAAAGCAGGATGACTATACCATTACCTTTACTTTAAAAGATGTTTCTGGCCCATTCATCCATAATTTAACTTTGCCGTTAATTAGCAAAGCTGTATGGGAAAATGTATCGCCGGACGAATTCGCAATCAGTGAAGTGAATCTTAAAGCTGTCGGCAGCGGCCCTTACCTTATTCGTGAATTGAACAAACTTCCGGACGGATCAATGCAAAGTATTAAGCTTGAATCGTTTGCCAATTTTTACACCCACCGCTCGTATCTAGATACGGTGCGACTGTTTTTTTACAATAACTACGATGATATTCTTGAAGCTTTGCATGGCAAGCAAATTCAAGGTTTTGGATTCGTTCCTTTTGACCAAAGCTTTTTCCTTGACCGCAACAAGAAAAATTTGACCACAAGAGATTTGGCTCTGCCCCAGTACCAAGCAGTATTTTTTAACTTAAATAACAAAGTTTTATCTGACCGATTTGTCAGAGTTGCCTTACTTTATGCAACTGACAAAGAAAGTTTGATCAAAAACATTTATAATGGAAACGCCCGTTCTATTGCAGGGCCAATTCTACCTGAACAGGTTGAAGGAATAGACAATAAAAGCTATTACTTTCCCGAAGAAGCTAAAAAACTTTTAGATGACGCCGGGTGGAAAGTAGATCAGGCAACTGGCATCCGAACAAAAAACAAAGTTCCATTAGAATTCACCATCACCACCAATGACTTTGCTTTAAATGTTAAGGCTGCTGAAACCTTGAAAGCTCAGTGGGAGACGGTAAACGCAAGGGTACACTTAAATACAGTTCCAACCAAAGAACTCACCGAGAGTCGGATCAGACCTCGCCAATTTGATGCCCTGGTATTTGCCCAAAACATAGGGGCAGACCCTGACCCATTTGTCTTTTGGCATTCCAGCCAAGTCAAAAACCCTGGTCTGAACCTAACCGGATTTTCCAACACCACCGCTGACAAACTCATCAATGATGCCCGTTCCTCTACCGACCCAGCGGCGCGCGCAGAAAATTATCGACAATTCCAAAGTTTGATAATCTCGGAATCACCCGCAATATTTTTGGATCAAAGCGTATATGTCTATACTACAGACAAAGATATCAAGGGTATTGCTCTGAACACGTTGTTCGATCCTGCTTATAGGTTTTATGACTTGCAAAATTGGTATAGAGAAGAACGCAGAGTGTTGAAATAAAAATTGCGCTCAGCTATACTACAACAAGTTTTGTACGTGGGCATGTGGCGGAACTGGCATACGCGCACGCTTCAGGTGCGTGTGAGATTACTCTCATGAGGGTTCAACTCCCTCCATGCCCACCAAAATAAAATTGACAACATAGTTCCAATATGCTATAATTACATATATTGCTTAAATAAAAGCAGTTAGTAAATAAAAGTTAAATACAGGTTTTCCTTTAATTACCTTTTATTTGTTAATTGCATAAGACAAGGCGGCCCCGGAAGCCACTTGCGTTTGCGATACAATTCAATAAAAAATAATGCAGTTTTGTTTTGTGTGATGGCTCCGTCTTCATACAGACGTTCCGGAAGTACACAGTACCTTGTAGCCATACTCTATAAAACAATTCTGAAAAGGAATCTATGATTCAAAAAACAAATAGTGCCCACCCTCGCGGCGGCAACCGGCCATCCAGGCCACCAATGCGCAGAGCTCCGGCACCGAATAGGCCAGGGACGGTCACAAATAGGCCACAACGCAGTGCTAAATCCGCAACTGCAGATCCCAAGCCTCTAACTAGCGAACACACCATTGTTCGCGACACTTTGCGGATTATCCCAATTGGCGGGGTGGAAGAGGTCGGAGCCAACATGACCGTATTTGAATACGGTAATGACATTATTGTAGTAGATATGGGATTCGCCTTCCCAGATGAAACAACCCCAGGAATTGACTACATTATTCCAGACACCCAATGGCTGGAGCAAAACAAGTCGCGCATCCGTGGAGTGTTCATTACTCATGGTCACTTAGACCACTCAGGGGCTATCCCCTACATCATGCCTAAAATTGGTAACCCGCCAATTTATACCTTGCCTTTGTCGGCAGGATTTATTAAGAAGCGGCTAGAGGAATTCAATTTGCTTAACCGAATTCAAATCAACGCTGTTGGCAAGGACGACACGATCCCATTGGGCAACTTCAAGGTTCGCTTCTTTGGTGTGAACCACAACATTGCCGACTCTGTAGGACTGTCTATTACTACTCCTGCTGGACAAGTAATTCACACTGGCGACTGGAAGATTGACCACACTCCTGTTGGCGAACCCACTATGGAGTTTGCCAAGCTGGCTAAATTTGGCGGCGAAGGGGTCATAGCTTTACTTAGCGACTCAACCAGTGCTATTAATCCTGGCTATTGTCCTTCTGAGAGAGATATTGGTGTTAGCATCGACCGCATATTCCAAGATGCAAAAGGCAGAATTATTTTCTCATCTTTCTCCTCTTTAATTCCTCGTATGCAGCAGGTGTTCGATATATCTGCCAAATACAATCGTAAGGTTATTGTTACTGGAAGATCTATGGTTCAAAACGTCGAAATCGCCCTATCTTTAGGCTATTTGACCATAGCTCCGAAGCTCATCATTAAGTCTGAGCAAGCTAAGAAATATCCTGAAAATCAAATTGTTATTTTGACCACAGGTGCGCAGGGCGAAGAATTCTCTGCACTAGCCCGTATGAGCCGTGGGGAACATAAAATTGTTAAAATCAACAAAGGCGACACTGTTGTTGTGTCAGCTTCCCAAATTCCTGGAAACGAACGGTCTATTGTTGCTGTATTAGACAACCTAACTCGAATGGGTGCAGATGTTATTTATAACAAAATTTATGACATACACACTTCCGGGCATGCCCGCCAAGAAGAGCTAAAACTTATGCTTAATATGACTAAGCCTAAGTATTTTATCCCTATTCACGGTGAACACCACATGTTGGTTGCACACAAAAAACTTGCTCAAAGCGTTGGCATGAAGGAAGAAAATATTTTCGTAATGGAAAATAATCTTCCTTTGGAAATTAATGTCCGGGGCGAAGCCAAGGTAGGAACCAAATTGCCTGGCGGCTACGTGTTCGTAGACGGTTTAGGTGTCGGAGATGTTGGTGAAGTCGTAATTCGCGACCGCCAAGTTATGGCCCAAGACGGTATGTTCGTCATAATTATGACTTTAGATAGACACACCGGAAAACTAATTGGCCAGCCCGACATTCTTTCCCGCGGTTTTATCTTCATGAAAAATAATGATGAACTTATTCGGGAAGTTAAGCACGAGGTGCGAAAGCTAGCAGAGGGACAAAGCGGCAAAGCTACCGGCGAACCGGCTTGGTCTTACCTAAGACAAGCAATTCGTGATGAAGTTGGCGAATACCTGTTCCAAAAAACGGAACGCAGACCAATGATCCTGCCAGTTGTAATAGAGGTTTAATATAAAAAAGCGTTCTGAGGGGAACGCTTTTTAAAATCACCGCTGAATTTTATCAAGAAAGCTCGACACATTCTCAATAAATTCACTGAGCGGCGACTTTTTGTCAAATGTCCAATAAGAACTAGGTCCGTGGTCTGCATCAAGATATACTTGAGCGGATAGTTGGCGGACAAACATTTGCGCCAGTTCGCTCATTTCTTGATTACCACCATATTCATAATACGCAGTCCCATTGGCTTCCATCTCGACTAACAGATCGAGCAATTTTTTTGCAAAAGGGTAATAGAACCCATTGATCCGTTCTTCAAGACACAATTGCATTTCAAGCCTTAATTGTTGTTTCATAATTTTCCTCCTTTCTTGGTTGAGCCTGACCCAAGGAACAGAACTTTCTTTGCGGGTTATAAATCCCGTGGGTAAGCGCCCAAGCCATATATGTCTTATAGAAATGACAATATAATGACTATTGACAATAACACAATATTTCATTATATTTAACAGTGTCGTAAATTCTCGACAAAATAATATAATGATCAATAAATATATGCTTGAAAGTGTATTTGCATCGTTGGGATTGGAAGCAGAAGAATCAAAAGTGTACACTTTTTTACTTGAAACAGGGCCAATCACAGCAGGGGCAATTGCCCGCAAACTAGGTGTCCCCCGTTCTTCTGTCTATGGATTCTTAAAGGAGCTTCAAAAACATAATTTAGTGGTTGAAAGCCAAAGGAGAGGGGTAAAAATTTTCTCTGCTGAAAACCCAGAAAAAATTAATTTACTATTCAGACAAAAGCAGGAGTCTTTAGCAAAAAGCCAAGATTTATTTAAATCACTTATCCCATCATTAAGCTCTAAAAAATCTACCCGACTGCTGAAACCAAAAATTCAAATATTCGAAGGTAAAGAGGGGCTACAGGCTGCACTAAAAGATATGCTTCTATACTACGATATGGAAACACAAGCACTTTGGCCTATTAAGGCAATGGTGGAAATTCTTTCTCCTGATTTTTTTCGATATCTAAACAAAGAACGTATAAAAAATAATTTGTTTACCAGGGCTATATGGCCTCTGAGTCAAACTGTTGATATTGCCAATCACCCGTACTTAGGGGTGGGAGAAAAATTCAAAAGAGAAATTCGCCTTGCCCCAAAGAATATGGATTTTTCTATGGGTTATTGGATATATGGAAACCGGATTGTATTTATTTCTTCAGTAAACGAAAGTTTCGGTTTTATTATAGAGAGTGCTGAACTAGCAGAAACAATGAAGGCACAGTTTGAACTAATATGGAACCAATCTACAAAATTAATTGTTGATCCTAAAGCTACTGAAGCATTTGTAAAAGAAATTGAAAAATTCTTATAGTTTTATTTATAAAAAATTTAACTTTCCTTGAAGTGAGGTATGGTAGTATGCCGACATGTTAGACACAACTGCTAAAAATTATTTGGATTCCCAGTTTTCTAAAATATTCAGTTTTGGAACACAAATAATTCATAGATTGGATAAACTTGAAAATAGAGTTAATAAACTAGAGGTTCGGTTAGGTGAGCTAGCGTTAAAAGTGGAACAAAAATCAAGCTTGGTAGATCTTAGAATAGGCCATGCGGAAGCTAAGCTCAGTGAACGTATAGACGGTCTAGCTGTAATGATCCAAAAGCACATTGCAGAGCCAAATGAAACTCGATTTATATCTATAGAAATGCGACTTACTAACTTAGAAATGAACTAAACTGACAATTTTCTGAAACGGGTTATTTTGCTATACTGTCCTTATGTCAAAAGAAGCAATTACATCCGGCATACGTCCGACGAGCAAACTTCATATTGGAAACTACCTGGGTGCCCTAAAACAATTTGTTGAGCTTCAAAATACAGGCAAGTATGACTGCTACTATTTTCTAGTTGATCTTCATGCTTTAACCACACCTTTTGAACCAAAGGAACTTAAAGAAACAACTCTGGAAGTTGCTGCAGAATATTTAGCGGCTGGCGTTGACCCAAACAAATCAACTTTGTTTTTGCAAAGCCATGTTCCTGAACACAGCGAATTGGCTTGGATTTTTAACTGCATTACCCCCTTAGGGGAATTGGAGCGCATGACCCAGTTCAAAGACAAATCTGTCCAACATCGCGAAAATATTAATGCAGGGCTGCTTACCTATCCTAGCCTGATGGCAGCAGATATTTTACTGTATAAACCTACTGGGGTTCCGGTTGGTGAAGATCAGGTTCAGCACGTCGAACTAACTAGGGTAATTGCTCGAAAATTTAACAATAGGTTTGGCCAAACCTTTCCTGAGCCAAAAACATACGAACGCAATCCCCTTCGAATTAAAAGTCTAACTCATCCAGATCGTAAAATGAGTAAAACTGGGGACGAGGCTTTGATGATTTCCGATGAGCCGGCAGAATTAGAGCGAAAGCTTAAAAAAGCTGTCACAGCTAGCGAGGGAAAAACTTCTCCAGGCGTGGATAACCTTATCCAGCTTATGGAGTTTTTTGGACCCGAGAATGAAGTAAAACAATTTAAAACAGCTGTTAAAGACGGGTCAATAAAATACAGTGAGCTAAAAATGTCTCTGGCTGTCCATATTGGCGAATATTTCAAAGAGTTTAGAGAGAAGCGCAAAGCGCTGTTGGCAAAGCCTAAAGACCTTAAAGAAATTTTAGCTGAAGGGGCAAAAAAAGCCCGCGTTACCGCGGGCAAAACTCTTGCTGAAGTTAAAGAAAAGTTGGGGCTAGTTTAAGCTGCTGCTTGTAGCTGAGAAGTACAATTAGGACACCGTGTCGCTTCCATATCAATATCTGATTTGCAGAATTGGCATTTTTTTTGTGTTGGCTCGGGTTCGCGCTTCATTCGGTTAATAGTACGGATGAGGAAGAAAACCACAAAAGCGACAATAAGGAACTCGATCACAATATTTATGAATAGACCATAATTAATCGTGACGGCACCAGCAGCTTTTGCCTCAGCAATAGTAGCAAAATTGCCTCCATTTAAAGCAAAAAATAAATTGGAAAAATCAACTTTTCCTAGCAGAAGTCCTATCGGCGGCATAACTATATCATTGACCAAAGAGGTAACAATTTTATTGAATGCGGCGCCGATAATCAAACCTACTGCCAGGTCAATGACATTTCCCTTTATCGCAAACTCGCGAAATTCTTTTATTATTCCTTTCATATATTTTATTGACTTCTAATTAATGATAATAATTCGTCTCGCTTCCCCTCCATGGTTTCTTTAATGGATGCTTCGACGATTAAACGGATTACCGGTTCGGTGTTTGAAGCTCTTATGCTAAACCAAAAATCTGGATAATCCACTTTAATACCATCGATAAAACTCTGTTTACCATCTGAATATTTAAACTTGATCAGGTCAATTTTTTGCTCAATCTCCTCCCTGCTTTCCATTTTAGTATTAACTTCTCCAGACGAAACAAAACGGCGATATTGGTCAACTATTTCAGAAAGCGGCTTATCTTGAGATGATAAATAATTCAACAATTTTATCACAAGCAGAGCCGGAGCCTCAAAAGTTCCAAATGGCATGCGGAAAAAATAATGGCCGCTAATTTCTCCGCCAAAAACAGCATTGTTGTCTATCATTATTTTTTTAATCAGAGAATGGCCTACCGGTGTCTGAACCAACTTGGCGGTTTTATTTTCAAACTCGGCTTCGACCAATCGCCCCATTCGAATTTCGTAAGCATAGGTATCGCTGGGATTCTGTTCTAGTTCTATTTCTGCCAAGATTGTATATAAAATCGGAGACGGTATTGTTTGACCCTTGTTGTCAATTATAAAAATTCTATCGGAATCACCGTCAGATGCTATGCCCAAGTCAGCTCCCTCGGTAACAACGCGTTTACGTAAATCTTCTGTGTTCTGTTCTTTTAGAGGATCGGCCTCATGTGAAGGAAAAGTTCCATCTAAATCAAAACTCATCTTTGTGACATTGCCAGGTACTTTATTAAACAGTGCTGTGTAATCGGGAGCGCCCATGGCGTTGGCAACGTCAATAACTATATTAAATGGTTTAATTTCTGGATTACCGGCAAAAGCAAAATACTGGTCGATCGCCTGCTCTGTAACATTATTAATAACTTTGATTAAGCCTTTTCTTGCCGATTCTACAAAACTTTTATTTTCAGCAATGCTTGCAAT
Source organism: uncultured Candidatus Saccharibacteria bacterium (assembly GCA_964532005.1). Classification (GTDB taxonomy): domain Bacteria; phylum Patescibacteriota; class Doudnabacteria; order UBA920; family UBA920; genus CAYQEU01. The sequence goes on along the minus strand of CAZHER010000004.1, from coordinate 72,418 downwards.
ATCTTTTATTCCTGTATCGCCGCTCATTGCTATTCCTCCCCTTCGTACCATTTTCAATCCATTATATTCCTGCGGGTTATGAGAAGCGGAAACTTGAATTCCTCCATCGTAGGCAAAGTACCCTACTGCAAAATAGTAAGTTGGGGTGGAAACTAAACCAATATCAGCAACATTTACTCCACTGTCAATCAATCCTTTAATAATTTCCGCTTTTATTGAAGGACTAGAAGTTCTCATGTCAGCACCCACAGCAATAGTTAATTGTTTTTCTGGGTTTTCGTGTTGAACCAAAGTTGCATAGGCCCGAGCTATGTCATAAGCCGCACTTTCATTTATTTGACTCGGATAAATGCCGCGTATATCGTACGCTTTGAAAATAGATTGATCGATATTTGTACTCATATAATGGATTTTACCATTTTTAGATAGCAAATGAAAACGCCCGGATACTACATTATTCCGGGCGTTTCTTCGGCGTTGCGAACAAACTAGGCGGCGGCGGAAAAGGCTTTTGCCGGCTTTATGTTCCGGGCGTCAATACGCCCAAAAAATTCGTCTTTGTTATACGCCTGTTTTCCGACTCCGTGAACATGAAGTTCAACTTTGTCTCCAAACCAGCGCGACCCGGCGAAAGTTCGACCTCGGCGATCGATTGAATTCAATTTTTCAACGATTTTTTTCGGCGACATATTCCACACGCCGTGAAATGTCGAACCCAACAGAGCAAAAGCTCTTTCCGGCATGGTTGCGATTAAGCATCCATTGTTGTTTGTTGCTTTTGTGCCAGCTTCACGCTGGCGACCTTTTCTATCCATCAATTTACCACTCCTTATAGGTCAAATTTTGTTTTTGTTTTTTACTGCGTTAAAACGAAAAAGGCCTACGCTTTAACCCGCAAATTTTAGCACAAATTTGCATTTATTGCAATAGTTCGGCAAAACAACTAAAATTATGTTTATGTCATTTAAAATCGGAATTGTGGGCCTGCCAAATGTGGGCAAATCCACCCTATTCAACGCTATTACAAACAGTCGTGTAGAAGCAGCCAATTATCCCTTTGCAACCATTGATCCTAATGTTGGTGTTGTAGCTGTCCCTGACGACCGCCTTGCCAAACTCGCCGCGCAGGAAAAAAGCGAAAAAATTGTCCCCACTACTATTGAATTTGTAGATATAGCAGGGCTGGTTGCTGGGGCTCACAAAGGCGAAGGTCTTGGAAACCAATTTTTATCCCATATCCGTGAAGTCGATGCAATCCTAGAAGTATCTAGACTCTTCCATGATGATGACATTATCCACGTTCAAGGTTCAGTAGATGCAAAGAGAGACATAGAAACCATTGCTATAGAACTACAGCTGGCGGATTTACAAAATATTGATAAAAGACTAGAAACTGTTGCCCGCCAAGCCAAAGGTGGTGACCGCGAACAAACCATAAAAAAGAAAGTTCTGGAAAAATACCGAGCGGCCGTAGAAAATGGACAAATGGCAAATACGATAAGTTTAACTGATGAAGAAAAATCTGCCAGCAAGGACATACAACTTTTAACCACCAAACCCTTTCTTTTGGCTATTAATGCCACTTATAATATTACATCTAAGCAGTATAAAACCGATTCTAATGAAGCAATTGATCTAGAACAATTCAAAAACGGATTTGGAGACACAGTAATAATAGATGCGAAATTGGAGACGGAATTAGCTGAACTAGAAGACTCTGACCGAAAAGAATACCTTAAAGATTTAGGATTAAATGAAAGTGGATTAGACAGGATTATAACTGCGGCATACAAAACATTGGGATTGATCACTTTCATAACTGCCGGGCCAAAAGAAAGTAAAGCGTGGACCTGTCCTGCCGGTACGAAAGCTCCCCAAGCTGCGGGAGTAATTCATACCGATTTTGAACATGGTTTCATCCGTGCCGAGTGCATCCAATGGGATAAGCTTCTGGAGTCTGGAAGCTACTCTGCAGCACGAGACAAAGGCTGGCTTCGGGTTGAAGGAAAAGAATATATTATCCAAGACGGAGATGTAGTGCATTTTAGGTTTAATGTATAAATGAAATCCCTTAAACAAAGATTTAAAAATATGGGTTTGTCTTTGAGGGTAGCTTGGTTATTAGCTTCCCGGCAAATCTTGCGCTCTAGCAAATGGACAACTGGTTTGATTATTTTTATTATGGTGCTAACGTTCCTGAATCTAGTGGTGGTTTCAGGGCTTCTGGTTGGACTTATTACTGGTTCATACAAACAATTTAGAGAAAACTACTCGGGTGATATTATAATCACCCCCCTGACCGGGGCTACTCAAATCGAAAATTCTCAAGAGTTTATAAAATTTCTAGAAGAAGATTCTCGGGTGGATAAATATTCTGCCCGTTATACCGCTCCTGCAACTGTAAAAGCATCATTGTCAGAAAACCCTAAAAATAAAGAAAAGGCCAATATTGGGAGTGGTACTTTAGTTGGGATAAATCCTACAAAAGAAGAAGAGCTCACCAAATTTTCGCAGTTCTTGTTGGAAGGAGAAAATCTTGACCCCGATGTAGATGGCTCAATCTTAATAGGTGCCAATTTGATTAAAAAATATTCCAGTTTTGGAGATGTTGAAATTCCGGGATTAGAATTACTCAAGGATGTTGAGGTTGGGAGCAAAGTCAGGGTTTCAGTGGGGACAGGCGAAAACCAAGTTAGTAAAGATATGTTTGTCAGAGGGATTCTCAAAAGCAAAGTTGACCAAATCTCACAACGTATGTTCATTCTGGACTCTGAATTCCGCAGACTACTCCCCACTAACCAATGGGAGGTAAATGAAATCGCCATAAAAGCAGTTAATCCTTTAGAAATTCCAAGCGTTGTAAATTCTTTACAACAGTTCAGCAACAACAAATGGGGCAAAGTACAAGCATCCGAAGATGCCATTCCTTCTTTTCTTCGCGACATTGAAACTACGTTCGGCATTTTAGGAAACGCACTGTCTAGTATCGCGCTAGTTGTTGCTTCCATTACAGTGTTTATTGTTATTTTCATTAACGCAATAACTCGACGTAAGTTTATCGGAATTATGAAAGGAATAGGAGTTGAACCTTTGGCAATTAAACTTGCTTACGTTATGCAAGGTTTATTCTATGGGATTATTGGCTCTAGTATTGGACTAGCTTTAACCTTTGGGCTACTAAAACCGTTCTTTGACGCCAACCCCATTGACTTTCCTTTTTCCGATGGCATTTTAGTTGCAACTCCTGAAGGAGCAGCTATTCGTGTTTTGATCTTATTGTTTGTGACCGTTTGCGCTGGTTACATTCCCGCCGCTCTTATTGTCCGCAAAAATACTTTGGACTCAATTTTAGGAAGATAAGTTATGATTGAAGTAAAGAACCTTACAAAAGAATATCAAAATGGTGAGCAAACCCAAAAGGTCTTGGATAACTTAAACTTTACTATTGGCGAAGGAGAATTTGTGGCTGTTATTGGTCCTTCAGGCGCTGGTAAGTCAACCTTAATGTATCAAATATCGCTATTGGACGAGCCGACAGAAGGCCATATTATTTTAAATGATATTACCACTCATGAACTGTCGCAAAAACAAAAAACCGCCATGCGGCTCGAAGAACTTGGATATGTTTTTCAAGATTATGCCCTACTCCCTGAGTTAACCGCCTTGGAGAACGTTATGCTCCCTTTATACATGCAGGGGCTAAGCAAAGCAGAAGCTAAAGCGCTAGCAGCAAAAGCTCTAGACGAAGTAGATTTGCACGATAAGCACCACTATGTACCAAGCAAGCTCTCAGGCGGCCAACAACAACGAGTCTCTATAGCAAGAGCAATAGGTCATAACCCACATATACTTTTTGCAGATGAACCTACGGCAAACCTAGATTCTGCCAACTCAGATTTGGTAATGCAGTCATTTATTAAACTAAACAAAGCAGGACAAACAATAGTTATGGTTACTCATGAAATGGAGTATGCCAATCAGGCATCTCGAATTATAGAACTGAAGGACGGAAAAATTCAAAAGGATGCTAGAAAATAAAAACCGCCCATTCGGGCGGTTTTTATTTATGTAATTACCAAGCGCTAAATATGCCTAAATCACCTTCTCTTTGATAACCATAAGCAGTGGCTCTATCCACTTCACTGTCTCCGGCAAGGCCAGCATTAGTAACAACATACAGATGGTCGTTTATCTTTGGATTATACAATCGCAACACCCAAGCGCCTCGCGGTCTTTCTATATCTCCAGATGAATAACCTAGAACCCCTTCCATAACATACCCTTTATTTAGAACTTCCATGGCTTCCAACTCGTTGCTGGTATAAAAATGTTTGTCCTGTGCCGAATTATACAGTCGGTACACAGCCATAGTGTTCATATTTTGTTGAGGCTGATTATACAGATATCCCAACAGCCCTTCGGACTTATATCCCAATCTTTGAGTTGCATAAGTTGCCTCACCTTCAGAGTTGGTATAAAAATGTTTCATTTTAACAGGATGCCATAATCGATAGATTGGATCCTGCTTAGCGTTATTGTATCCTATACCACATGCATACCCTAATATATCAATTCTGTTATAACCCCAACTTTTCCACAAATCTGGATTATACTCTCTGGTGAACAATACGTCTGTAATAGTGTCGTTGGCAGCAAAATTTATAGTCAAAGGATTCTCAGTAAAGCCGACTTCTAAATTAGTATATAAGTAGCCAACCACTCCTTCATATCGGCCTACTGACGAATATTGTGCAGATTCAGGGGTGTCAGTTAAAAAATATCTGTGAGAGTCGGTGCTTGCGTTGTAATAGCGCTGTAGGGGTAAGCTACTCTCACTGTTCAGCTTATCTTTTAATATATAGGCAACAATCCCTTCCATTTTATAACCTAACTTTAATGTATAGTTGACCTCATCTTCACTGCTAGTATAGAAATGTTTTCCATTAGGTTTCAACAAAATGTACAAAGGAATTTCGCTATTCTCGTTACATCTATACCCAGATTGAGCTTTTGTTTGCAATGGCAAAAATAACCCAAATGCCATAGCGCCAAGCCAAATAGATACAACTATTTTATGTTTACTCATATGCTTTAGAATTAATTGGGCCAGAAATTGGAAGACTGGCACTAATACCACGCTTTTAGTATCGCAAAAGTTTCAAATCATACCAAATCCTGGTACTGGACAACTGTGGATAAATAAGGTATACTTTATGAAGTTTTTAGCATTTCTTTAATAAATCATTAACATATCTCCTATAACATGAAGCTTAGGACAAGGACCTAGAAAACCCTTGTCTAATAGCTTCCTTGAGAGGGGCGAGGAAGTAAGGTAACGACCGGTTGGAGAGGACCGCTTGTAACTTGCCGCGAGCCGTCTTCTCCAAGACCGGATTATAGGAATAAGGAGAAACATCCTTCATGCCACGATATGAACTTATGTACATACTGGCCTCATCAGTATCTGATGACCAAATTCCTGATGTTACCGGACAAATCCTACAATTCGTTTCGGATTTTGGCGGTACCGACATCCAAGAGACCCAACTGGGCAAGAAAAAGTTAGCATACCCTATTAAAAAAACTCGCAACGGGTTTTACGGTGTAGTTGATTTTACAATGGAAGGTTCAAAGCTAAATGAACTGGACGCAAAAATCCGCACACAAAATACCATTATTCGCTACATTTTAGTGAATCAAGATGAACATCTTGAACGTCTTGTTCGCGACCGTGAAGTTCAAGCTAAAATGAACCGCAACCGCCCTGAGATTCCCGCTGAATCAGATATGGTAAATTCTGCTACAACAGTAGAAGAAAATATTCCAACAGCTCCAGCAAAGTCAGAAGAACAAGTTGTCACAGTAGATTTAGATGAGCAAATTGAAGCTGCTCTCAATGAGGATATTACCAAGTAATATTACAAAACTATGGACTTAAACAAAGTAATGATCATAGGGCGTCTAACCCGTGACCCTGAATTAAAAACTACTCCTAATGGTACGAGCGTATGCCAACTAGGGTTGGCTACTAATTATGTTTATACCAATCAACAAACTGGACAAAAAGTAGAGCAGGTTGAGTATCATACAGCTGTTCTATGGCGTAAGCTCGCAGAGATTGCAAACCAGTACTTGAAAAAAGGACGTCGCGTTTACTTGGAAGGTCGTTTGCAAACCCGTTCCTGGGATGCTCAAGATGGCAGTAAACGAAGCCGTACAGAAATTGTTGTAGATAACATGATAATGTTAGACGGCGGCCGTGGTGAAGGAGACACATCTCCTTTTGCCAGTGGAACCCAGAACCGTAACACCGACAACACCATGAACCAAGAATCTCCTGCCGAAGAACTTCCTACAATAGTTCAAGGAGAAGACTTGAATGTAGAAGATATTCCATTTTAATTCTTAATCCCCTCTAAACAATGAAACCACAGCAAAATACACCTGTTGTAAAAAAAGTTTGTTACTTTTGCTCAAACAAGATAACAACAGTGGATTATAAAGACACCCAAACCTTGCGTAGATTTATGTCTCCACACGCAAAAATCTTGTCCAAAGTAAAAAACGGTAGCTGTCCTAAACACCAGCGCATGGTAACAATCGCCTTAAAGCGTGCCCGCCATATGGCACTTCTACCATTTGTCGCTCCTTAATTTTACCTTTGCAATATATGGATCTAAACGACGTAAAACTGGGCGCGATAGTGCTAATGAACAACCAGCCCTTTCAGGTAATCTGGTCAAATCGTATGCGTACCGCCCAAAGAAAACCGGTAATGCAAGCTAAATTGCGCAATGTCATAACTGGCAAAGTTATGGAATATTCGTTCAAATTCGGCGAAAAGGTTGAAGAAGCCGATGTTACTCGTGAACGTGCCAATTTTCTTTATGCAGACGGTGACGGCACTCATTTTATGAACAACGAGACTTTTGAAACCATAGATATGCCAAAGGAAATTACTGCCGAACAAGAGCCGTTCCTTAAAGAAGGAACTGAAGTACAAATACTTCGTTTCAACAATAAGCCTGTTTCAATTGAATTGCCTATCAAAATCGATCTAACTGTAACAGACGCTCCGCCAAATGTTGTAGGGAACTCAGGCGGTAATGTTACCAAGCCTGTGACAATGGAAACCGGACTGATAGTCCAAGCTCCAATGTTCATCAAAGTTGGGGACATACTACGCATCAAAACCGATACCGGTGAATATGTAGAGCGTGCCACTGCCTAGCCAATATTTAAAAAGCCCTCCTTGCGGGGGGCTTTTGTTTTTTTATTCCATTGCATCTATTATGCGCTGTCCTGCCACAATATAGGCTGCGTTTCTATAAGTACAACCGTGCTCACTTTTTTTAGCAGACACATCCTTAAATGCTTTTACCATAAGCTCGTCAAGCTTTTTCAACACGTCTTCTTTAGTCCACTTTTCATTGTGCATATTTTGGTACCACTCAAAATAAGATGTGGCAACTCCCCCACTATTTGCCAATATGTCGGGTATTACCGGAATGCCTTTGCGATGAAACACAATGTCAGCCTCGGGTGTTGTGGGACCGTTGGCCATTTCCAAAATAAAATGTGCTTTAATACGTTCAGCATTTTCCGCAGTTAATACATTTTCCAATGCCGCCGGGACCAACACAGCAACATCCAGTTCTAACAATTCTTCATTGGTAATATTTGTTGTACCGGGCAAATCTTTTAAAGCACCGGTGGACTTTTTATGAGCTTCTGCTTGTGCAACATCAATTCCCTCTGGTTTGTACACCGCTCCTTTACTGTCTGACAGAGCTACAATTGTAAACCCTAGCCCTGCTACACTTTCTGCCAGATAAGTTGCAACGTTTCCAAAACCTTGAATTGCAATAGTCCGCTTGTCCTCAGGGATTAATCCTGCTGCCAAAGCTTCTCTTACGATGTAGCCGCCGCCGTACCCTGTGGCTTCTGTGCGGCCTTCACTACCGCCATCCTCCAAAGTTTTTCCCGTGAAGGTTGCAGGAGCTTTGGTACCGGTTAGTTTTTCAAACTCATCTAAAAACCAACCCATGATCTTGCCGTTAGTGTTTACATCTGGAGCAGGAACATCAAATTCTGGTCCAAATAGGCGATACATTTTTTGAATGTAGCCGCGAGATAGCCGTTCTAGCTCTGCTTCAGATAACTCTTTTGGATTAACAATAATTCCACCCTTGCCACCGCCAAACGGTACATTAACTACAGCATTTTTAAACGACATCCAAAAGCTTAAAGCTTTTACTTCGTCTAAATTAACCTGCTGGTGATAGCGAATACCACCTTTATACGGGCCGCGGGCGTTGTTATGCTGACTGCGAAAACCTATAAAAATTTTCTGCGACCCGTCATCCATGCGAACCGGAATACTGACTTCTGTATATCGATCGGGTTCCATTAAGCGGGCAATTTTATCGGTATCAAAATTGGCGATACTTTCTGCTTCACGAAGCTGGGCTTGTGCTGATTCAAAAGGATTGTTCATATTGTTTTATGTTAATTATCAATAAAAGTTAAAATGTGGTGCCAGCAGAACTGTTTTGTTGACCAATGGCTGGTAATGATTCGGTATCGTTGCTCTCTTCCCTATTTACTCTGCCCAACTGCCAGATGGCCAGAACTAACACCACCATCCCCACTATCTGCATTGGAACTAAGGTCGCTTTTAAGAAAAAATAGTTAACGAGTACTGCTGCGAGAGGAAATCCGAGCTCAGCTATGGTGGCTATGGAAGCTTTGGTGTATTGCAAGCCGCCGTAATAAATATACAAAGATACAATTCCCGAAGTTACTGCAATTATTGCAATGAATAATATGTCCTTACTGGTAAGATTTGAGATTTGCTGTAAACCTCCTTGATAAGCGTTCATAATTGCCAAAAACAAAAAAGCAAAAACAAAACGCAAGCTTGTCATTGCTTTAAAACTTATTTTTCCCAAAACATATTTACCCAAAACAGTAGAAGTTCCCCACAAAACAGCTGCTAACAAAGCAAGCATCACTCCAATTGTAGTTGGATTAAATTGTTCGCCAACATACAGCTGTGGAACAAAGCGAGGAAAGGAAATTACATATGCGCCAGCTAAAGCCAGCGCCGTCCAAAGCCAAAACTTTTGATGCAAGCGTTCACGAAGTAATCCAGCGGCTAGGGAAATTGCCAACAAAGGCTGGAGTTTCTGCAATAAAATCGCAACTGATGGGTTCAAATAACGAAAGGCTTCGGTAAATGCAACTGTTGCCAAAGCCGAACCTCCAATAGCAATGAACAAAACTGCCAGCCAAGATTTTGCATTCAACTTTTTCAACTCTGACCATGACCATATCAGAATCGGAGCTGCTATTAAAATATCAACAAAATGTTCTGCAAAAACAATGAAATTGCTGGATAGGTCTTTCGTTAAAAATACACGAAAAGGGGCGTCGGTAGCCCAGAGCATAGCAGCTAGAAATACCAGGTACGGTCCAAATTTAGAGAATTTGCTCATTTTTTGTTAGCTTAATTACTTGTTTAATATCTTTTGCTATTTGCGCCTTCAGCTGGCTGATATCGGAAAAATTTTTATAGGGCCTAATAAATTGCTGAATGTTTATTGTAAGCCGCTTTCCGTACAAATTTCCTTTGTAACCAATTAAGTGCGCTTCTACTTTCGGTTTTCCAGTTCTGTCTATTGGCCCGATTACTATACCTGCACTGTAAGTTTGTCCTGGGGGGGTTATTGCGGTGCCGCTATATACACCGTGCCTCAATTTTAGCTTCTGCCTTGACCACTGACGACGGTCTAAATTAGCCGTAGGAAACCCTAAAATCTTGCCAAAATCGTCTCCGTGGCCCACAAAACCTTTATATTCAAGTGTTTTCATTCTGTCCACTTTCTTGTTCAGCCAAATACTTTTCTACATCCAATGTGGCCATACAGCCCATACCAGCAGCTGTTATTGCTTGTCTGTATCGAGGATCATGAACATCGCCTGCAGTAAAAATGCCAGGAACACTAGTTCTAGTATGTTGTTTTGTGATTACATATCCTTTAATATCTGTTTCTACTCCGCTATTGGAAAAAACTTTTGTAGCCGGGGTATGGCCAATGGCAACAAAATACCCACCGCATGAGATCTCGCTAATTTCTCCGGTTTCATTATTTTTTATCTGTACACCTGTTACATTTTCTTGCCCCAAAACATCCAATACTGTTGAATTGACGACAAAAGCAATTTTGGGATTATCCTGTGCTCGCTTAAACATTATTTTAGAAGCTTTAAATTCATTGCTACGGTGAATAATGGTAACTTTCGTTGCAAACTTGGTTAAAAAATTGGCTTCTTCCATGGCACTGTCCCCGCCGCCAATAACTACAACTTCTTTGCCGCGAAAGAAAAATCCATCACAAGTCGCACAGGCAGAAACTCCTTTACCGCGGAGTCTTTGCTCATTGGGCAGATTTAGCCAATTAGCTTCAGCTCCGGTAGCTATAATTATTGTTTTCCCCAAATAAGTATGGTCATCGGTACTGACCTTAAATGGGGCTTGGGAAAAGTCTACTGAGACCACATCTTTTTGAACCCACTCGGTGCCAAACCTCTTTACTTGCTTGATCATATTATCCATTAACTCGGGACCCTGAATTCCTTCTGGAAAACCAGGAAAATTTTCTACTTCAGTGGTTTGCATTAACTGACCACCTGGAGTATTGCCAGCAATAATAACCGGGCTGAGTTCCGCACGAGAAGCATATAAAGCAGCGGTCAAACCTGCGGGGCCCGATCCGATAATAATAGTGTTATAAATTTTATTCTGTGCTTCACTCATATATTATTTTTTACTATATAAATTTACTAATTCCATAACTGCCTTTTTACGTTTGGTGGCATTTTTGCTATTTACTGCATCAAAAGCGCATTCTCCCAAATAACCTTCTAAAATTAGGGCGTTGATTTTTTTTAAAGCTTCTATAACTGCGTGGTTCTGATTAATTATATCCATACAGTAAGCATTGTTTTCTACCATACTAGCTACTGCACGCAAGTGCCCTTCGGCATAATGTAGGCGTTTAACCAAATTTTCTTTTTGACTACCTGCAGGCGGCACAGAGTTACTAAAAAGCGTTTTAGCTTCTTCGCTTGGCATATTTTGTTCCTTTCGTACCCCCCTAGGGGGGGTCTATACACTTTAGCATATTCCCCTGCTTGACACCTGTCAAGAACAGAGTTAGACTTACCGGCTACCCGGCCGTTGTGCTTGAGGGCAAGCTGGGATTTCCAGCTAGGTCGGGTGGTAAAACATTAATGAGGGAATGCCTGTGCTCAATATATGCGCAGGCGGAAAGGAGTATTATGCTATTAGCACTCCTGATCCTTGGTGTTGCAGGATATGCTTCGCTGGCAACAGCTCTGAAGCACACTCCGCGCACTTCCCGGATCCATACAATAGTGTCGCGTAAAGGGCACTACCCAAAGCTCATGGGTATGTTGGTTCTGGGAATGCAAGCTGGAGAACTTGTTAACAACCAAGAAGCGATATCTATCGTACCAATAATGTCAGTGGTTTTTTCTGCTGCAATATGGGGAGCGATGAAATTGAGATCAGGAGTTGAGCATAAGTTGCTCTGAGCGAAAAAGAATGTTGTGCCGCACAACTATAAAAACGCTCTGCTACTTCTAGCATAACTTCTTTCTCAAACAGAAAAGCCGATATCGAACCTCAACGGTATCGGCTTTTTCTTTTTGTGATTGTTGAACGCTATACCTATTGACAAAAATAATATTTTATGGTCTTATTACATCATCACAGCCCTATGTTTCCTGCTTGTGAGGAAATAAATTCAAAGGGCAAAAGAGGGTATTATGAAGAAAATGTTAGTTATGGCAATATTTTTCATTGCCATGGGAGGATTGTTCAGTTCTGCAAGTCAGACTCTGGCACAGAACTCTGAACCGACCCCAACGCCAAGTCCGGCTCCGCCGCCAACAATCTATTTTGACTATACGGTGGTCGAGCAATCGTGCGACGGTTGTGAAAACAAAGACCGACAAATTCTGGTCGAAATAGAACTTGGCAAAAAGCTGGCGGGCAGCAAAAAGCTGGCGACCTTACTCCAAGAGGGCGGGTTTCCAGTGATCAAAATTGAACACCTTGGTGTCCGCTTGGCATACCCCGCAGACACCACAGACTGCTATATACTGGCAGATGCCACCCGCATTGCCTACATTGCGTTGAAGTTTTTCCCGAAGAACTACGAACCCAAATTCAACATGGGTTTTCTGAGGGACAACTTCTACAACATTCTGCCGCCCTGCGGCGCAACCAGACCCCGCGCGATACCGTCTCCCACGGCTATCGCGCATTTTTTATTTGTTAGACTTGTAGGCTTGATTAAAAGTCCAATATTAGCTATAATATTGAAACTGTACATACTGTGGCGCTATCGTCTAATGGTTAGGACAGATGGTTTTCATCCATCAAATCGGGGTTCGATTCCCCGTAGCGCTACCAAACTCAAAAAGCATCTGTTTGCAGGTGTTTTTTGTTTATCCCAACAAGCATCAATAATTGCGCAAATTTATCTTACTTGATTGAGCCGGAAATCCGTTCGATGTTCCATCGGGGTATTTCCACTTGGTAGCAACTACGGGGAACCACGGGCGTCATTTAGTCTAGACGCTCATCACCCTTCGGGCGCGGCTTCTTCTTCTTTGGCTGAACGAAGGCAGGATTCTTCGGAATAACCGGGTGATCCCTGCATTCATGGCCAATGAGGATGCTGAAGCTACAATTGTAGCAGTCCACGAAGACGCCAGTGCCGTAGTCTTTGATCTTCATACGCGTTCCCTTGTTATTTAATTGTTCTGCTTGCTTGATCGATCAGCACTTCTAGCTTAGCTGGATCTATTTTGCTGCGGTAGGGTGAATAATTCGACAGGTTTTTAGAAATAAAAAAGAAACGTCATTGCTGACGTTCCGAATCAATTGGCTGTTCACTAACCCGCTGGTAATATTCTTGTTTGTCGAAACTGTCATAACACATAGCGGGAATATGAGATCTAGGTTTTAGTTTTGGAATCGGTTGATCCCATTCTATGTAGAGCCAGATTTTAGAAGCACCACCAAAAGGATTTGCAGCTCCTCTCCATTCTATGACCTTCCCTCTCCAGCAAGCTGGTTTGCTAAACCAACTAGACTTCAGATAAACCACTTGACCAATTTTACTTTTTGCCTCCTCAACGGTGAACCCAATATTCTGCTCACTCATACCTCCTCCTATGAAATGAATTTGCGGACTTACATCCCGCGTCCCCTTCTGCGCGAGATACAAGCTAAAACGAGGTGTGCCTGAATCGCTAACTATACCATTTTCAATAGTTTAGGTCAATTGCGGCATATTCCCCCATAGCTTATCATTAAGTAATAAATAGAATTACATGAAGAGAAATTTACTATTCATTGATTTTGATGGAGTTCTGTCCTATGGAAAATTCTGGTCGGAACTACATCCGGATGCATACAACAATGTGTCGAATTTTGTTTTCAAAGAGAATAAGGAGTTAGTCAAAGAATGGATGAGAGGGAAATACTCGTCGGAAGAGATTCATCGGATAATATGTGAAGAGCTATCACTACCCTACATAGATACGTTTGAATTATTTAAGCAGGGTTGCACTAATTTTCAGATATCCGAAAAATTAATAGCGCAACTGAAGAAGCTTAAAGAACAATACTATTTAATACTCAGAACTGACAATATGGACAGCTTTGATAGATTTACCCTGCCGGCGAACAAAGTGCTGACCGAAGTCTTTGACGAAATACATAATTCCTATCAACTCGGTTACCTAAAACTAGAATCTAATTTTTATGAAGACATGGCACATCAGAAAGGTCTGAAATTCTCCGAAGCCACTCTTATAGATGACTCGCCTCACGTTTGTGAGCACTTTAGTAGGAAAGGTGGTAAAGCGATCAACGTTACAGGAGTGAAGAATGTTCTTAATACGCTAATCACCCTTGGTTTGGTGTTGGGAAACAGCTAACTATACCATTTTCAATGGTTTAGGTCAATTTACACTATTGACAGTATTTACGAAATCGGTATAATAAAAACATATCCCCCCTATCGCTTCGGTGGTAGGGCGCGAGGCTATCCCTTCCGGGGTAGCCTCTGCTTTTTTATCAATTACTTCTCCCTCATGCGTCGCACCAATGTGTACGTGGATGGTTTCAATTTCTACTACGGCTCGATCAAAGACAGCCCTTACAAGTGGCTTGACCTCAGACAGTTCTGTCAAAACCTCCTCCCCAAAAACACCATTCACGAAATCAAATACTTCACCGCAGCGGTCAGTGCCCGGTCCAAAGATCCAGATCAGCCAGTGAGGCAACAAACCTACTGGCGGGCTCTGCGCACTCTTCCCAATCTTTCAATAATCGAAGGTAGTTTCTTGAGCCATCCGGTAAAGATGCCTCTTGACCCAGCTCACAGCGATGGTCGCAAGAATCCAGTATGGGTCATCAAGACGGAAGAGAAAGGCTCAGACGTTAATATTGCGACGCATTTACTTCGCGATGCCTACAACAAAGCTTTCGACGTCGCGGTGCTAATTACCAATGACTCTGATCTACTTGAGCCGGTGAGAATCGTGCGCGAGGAGCTAAAACTGCCTGTTGGCATTATTAATCCCCATCCCAAGCCCAGCTTCCAGCTACAAAAACACGCCAGTTTCATCAAGCAAGTCCGGCCCTGGGTTCTGGCCAAGAGTCTCTTCCCCAATACTCTGACGGATGAGGCCGGGACTTTTTCCAAACCGGTCGGCTGGTAAACTTAGACCTATGAGTAACACCCAAACCAATATGTACTGCCAGGACTGTGACACGGAGATATTTGAATCCCCTGGCCTTGCATTCGAAAATCGCAGCCCATGTTCACAGTGCGGATCAAAAGCTCGGTCATTCCATGTCGCCATAAGTGACACGATCACGATACATGAGATGCTGGGCATCAAAGGCAAGCGCCCCAGACAAAAGCGGCCATTCATTGAACAAAAAGTTGGTGATGATCTGCACCGAAAAACAGGTTTATGGATGAAGCTCAAAAGAATCATCGACCGCGACAATGATGCCTACCAAGAAACAGTTACTGATCCTAGAACCGGACAAGTTGTTCATCACGCTGACGAACCACTTTCTAAACATCAAGGCCATGGTTCAGCCAAACGCAAACGGTAGGAACTACTAAAGATCTACTAATTTTTGAATAATTAGTAATAAAGGGTAGATTTCTGGTTTAATTGAGAGAACAAAATTTGATAAAAATATGGCTCTAGAAAAGCTCAAGAAAACTGACTACAATGGTGCCAAGCACAGCCGAGGTGCCTGGACCAGCAAATACGACGCCAAAGTGAGCAGTCGTAAGCGTCGCCGCGAGAACTGGAAGAAAGAACGCAACTCAATCTTAACTGGTTTAACCAAACCATCCGACACATCTGTCTAAATTTTCAGCCTACCGCCGCATAGACATAATTTGTATCCTGAAAGTGTTTGAGTTTAGTTTTACGCTTATGGTGCCAGAGGTAGTTCACAATCACCTTTGACCAGTCGTTTCGAATTGATCCGCCTCCGATAGAAGCGGAAGATTTTAACGTACCATTTCTGGAAAATTCGAGTGGTTGCTAGTCGCGCGCTACCAAAAACTATAGAACACCTAACCGGGCGTTTTTGATTTGGTTTTATTGATGAAAGATAGGTTTTCCATTTTGGCAAAATTGAGAAGAGCAGCGTAGAACGAAAACTTTTCTGGTTTAAATAAAAGGAGTACACTTAGTCTATGATGAAACCAACTGTACAAATCGGTAATCCAATAATAAGGAATAAGTGTAATCGAGTTAATAATTTTGCTTCTCCAAAAGTTGTCAAAACTATTAAGGATTTGGTCGATTCTATGAGAAAGCATGAATTAGTAGGAATGGCTGCTAATCAAATCGGGGTTGATTTACAAATATTTGTAACTGAATTGCGCAAAACTAAGATTAGAAAAAGCTTGAAAGATATTGATAACATTCGTGTATTTATCAATCCTAAGATTATTTCTTACTCAAAAGACCAATCAGTCATGTATGAAGGCTGTGGTAGTTTAGTTAATGCTCAACTGTTCGGACAAGTAAAACGTCCTAAGACTATTAAAATAAAGGCTCTCAACGAAAATGGGAAAGTGTTTATTTTAGAAGCTAAGGGTTTACTGGCAAAAGTTATTCAGCATGAATATGATCATCTTCAAGGAATTGTCTGTATTGATAAGTTTATGAACTCTAAAAAAATTATGGAACGAACCAAGTACATAAAAAGTCTTAAGCAATAAATGTGTTTTCACTCCCCTTTGATAACCACCTGCGTAAAGCACCTGTATAACTCGCTTACCAAAGCCAAATAAGTTTTCCAGCCGTTCAGACGATGCCTACCAACAAAACTTCAATCACCCAAAAGGGTGTTTTTGATTTGGTTTTATTGGTGCAAGAAAAGTTTTCCATTTTAGCAAAATACAATAGACCAACGAGAAATGAAAACTTTTCTGTTTTGATAAAGCTAATTTTATATCAACTCTGAACTCTCTAATAAACTATGACAACTTAAGTGTTACGCCCCGTATATGGAACTCCGTAAAAATCTTTGCCTAACTTTTGTTCAATAATCTGTCTATCACTGTGACTAAGATAAGAGAAATCAACTATTGCTTTTCCTGGACACCGCGCCATCTCGCCCCATGACATAGAGAAATAGGAACCACTTTCATCACCTTCCAAGACAGTTTTATTGGGTATATCCCAGTCTGCTTTACTTTCGGTCTCGACTAGCAATTATTTATTATCAACTCCAATAGCTTCGGAAATATTTTCAAACCCGTCACGAATTAATAATGATTCCAAATTCTTATTGATCTCCCCTATAACTTGTGGTCCCTGGTAAACCATGCCTGTAATCAATTGTATCAGGCTTGCTCCTAAACGAATTTTTTTGTAAGCATCCTCTGCTGTAAATACCCCACCAGAGCCAATTAGGATATATTTTCCGTTTGTCTTCCGGTACACATCGGACAATAGTTTATTAGACAGATCCTCAACCACCTTGCCGCTCATCCCGCCAACTTCTGGAATGTAACCATCTTTTATTGACTCTAAATCTCTTTTCTTTGTTAGGTTGGTGCAAACTATTCCTGCAACCTTATGTTTTTCCAAAACTGCCAACAATGAATCCAATTGTGACTCGCTCATATCAGGCGAAAATTTAACGAATGTTGGCTTAGAAGTTTCTATTCTATCAATTTCTGTTAATAAATTTTCTAAACGCCCCGGGTCGGTGAAAGGTTGCCCACCATAAGCATTGGGGCAGCTGATATTTATTGTGGTGTAATCGCCAATATTAGCAAATAATTTATGAACCTTAACATAATCTGCCACACCGCTACCTGTATCTACTGTTTTAGCACTGTTGGTTTTTGCCACACTGATTCCGACAGGGAATGCAAATTTTTTCGTTCGCAATCGATCGCTAACTTTTTGAGCTCCATCATTTTTTAAACCATAATTCACAAGTAAGGATTTTGATTTTGGCAAGCGCCATAACCTTTTTTTGTTGTTACCTTCGCACGGTTCCCCTGTAATCGACCCGACTTCGGTGAAACCGAATCCAACACTTGGCAAGATATCTAATAACTCGGCGTTCTTATCAAACCCTGCAGATAACCCGATTGGGTTAATAAACTTAATGCCTAAAATTGTTTGTTCGAGGATGGGGCTTCTATAACTAAAAATCTTTTCAACAATTGCTCTGGAGATAGAAAATTTCCCCAAAATTTTACCAAACCCCAAAATGGTGTCATGAATAAACTCCGGATCTAGGGCAAAAGCGGCAGGTTTAAAAATGTTACTATACAAAAAGCTAAATAATCCCATACCTTTATACTACACCCCCGATTATCTTAGTCAATTAAAAAGCCCGATGCTGGTTCAATGAGGTGGAACTTTACAAAATTTTGGCACGATGGCACAGTGTATTAAGAAGGAGTATTATTAGGGTAAATTTATTTTAAGTTTTATCTGGATACATATGGACAAAATAAGCTCATTTACTGAATTAGATCCTTCAATTTTCAGTTTCGAACAAGGACAGCCGGCTGTAGAGAAACCAAGCCAAAAAACTTTAGATATATTCGCCCGAAACTTATTAGAACAAAATCCTGAATTAAAAACCAGCATATTATCAACTATGCAGTTATTGAATCAAGAGCGACTAGAATTGCCAGTTATACATATAACTTCGGTTGGTATAAAAAAGGACGAGGAAACTGTTACTACTAGATTTATTGAAAATATCAAGCAAAATGGTTTCCGGTCTCGGCATACTAATGTTGGTGCTTTTGTTAAAAGAGGAAACAAGACACAGAGAGCGACGGCACAATACTTTATTTACCACCCCGAAGAATTTGTTAAATCATTTTATTTACTTTTGCAAAGATATGCTCATCACGGCAAACGAACCAACAAAGAAGTTTTGGGAGAAAATAGAGATTTGGGGGAAGGTATACCCGAAATAATTATAATTGAGGGGAATGTAGAATTAGAAAGAGGTAGCGATTATGACGACCATTTTACTTTGGCACAAGGAGCAAGCGCTGATCAAATAATTGATGAAATCGACCTTGAATCTTATAAGCCTTACCGAGAGCACTTGAACGAACTGTTGAAACAGTTCTTAGAAAAAATATCTGCCTACTATACTCGTGAATAGATGGCCGCTTGGTCGATTAAGTAAATTTAAGCTTTGATTAACTGAGGCCAAATAAACTTTCCAGCGTCCAGACTACCCCTGTCGAGTATTTGATTTTAGACAATTGAAGCATATAATATAGGTATGATAGTGAGCATACAAAGATTTCTACAAGCACAAATACTTTTTCTCCTCAGCGGAGCAATTTTTGCTTGGAACAGCACTATCCAAAACTTCATCCGCTTTTACGGGTATGAAGGTACTATTTTCAAGATCAAGGACTGTTTTATACCTAACCCGGTAACTGAGCCTTGCTTTTACGGAGCCTTGGGATTCTTAATAGCTTTATTATGGTCTATCTATATTTATCGCAATAGAAACAAAGCAAAAACAACGAAATACCAACACTACCTATGGTGGTTTCTGGCGGCTGGGACAATATTCGCTTGGTATAATGTTGCCAAAGAATTTATAGCTTTTTATGGCGCAGGAAATGGGCCGGTACTAGGATGTTCAGCCACTCCCATTACCAATCCGTTTCTGACCCCCTGCTTTGCCGGAGCTTCAATATTCCTACTCGGCACTATAGTTGCCGGCATTATATATTCTCAACAAAAAAATAAATTAAATCATAATGTTTAAAAAAATACATTGGGAAATTTTTCTTGGTTTGACTTTCGTAGCAAGTGGAACTTTCCTGGCCTATACCCTACTTTCCAGCATTCCCTCCTTTTGGACAGCTCAAAATATTTGGAGCGCCGTGCTTATTCTTTGTTGGATGATAGTTGCAGGTGGGTACTGGCACCAAGGCTGGATCATCCGAAAAGCGGGTAGCGCAACTCATGTTTCATCCGTGCTTCCTATGGCTGTGTTTGTAGTTCAATGCATTTTGTTTGTAAAAGGTGTCCACTATGAAGACTATTCACTGGTTACCGGAGCAGTTATGGTGAACTCCGCAGTAGTGTTCAATTTATATCAAATTTTTCGAGCATAAATGAAACAACTTAAAATTGGAATAATTGGGGCGGGCGAAATAGGGCAAGCAATTGGTAGTTTATTCCCAAAAAAATCGGTTCACTTTTGGGATCGTGACCTTACCAAAATAAAAAACGAGTCTCTAGAAAGTGTTGTGGCTGATGCGGATCTAATTTTTTTGTGTGTACCTTCATGGGCTGTTAAGGAAGTGTTACCAAAACTACAACCGTTGGTATCGAAAAATACGGTAGGCATTATTTCATTAGCCAAGGGTGTGGCAAAGCCTACTGGTATGACCATGGACGAAATTTTAGCCAAGTATTTTAGCACAACCAAATTTGGAGTTTTAGCAGGACCGATGCTTGCAGAAGAAATCATGAAAAAAAGCCCAACCATGGGTGTTCTAGCTTCTAGAAATATTAACATTTACAAAACTTTCAAAAAGCTAAGCAAAGCTGAATTCTTTACTTTGCATTATTCCAGCGACGTACGTGGGGCTGCTTTGGCAGGAGTGATCAAAAATGTTTATGCTGTTGCCCTTGGTATGGCTGACTGTCTGGAACTGGGCCACAACACTAGAGCTTGGCTATTTACGCAAATGATGAAAGAAATGCAAATGGCCGCGAAAGTTATTGGAGGAAAAAGCGAAACTTTCTTGGGGCTGGCTGGACTGGGCGATTTAGTGGCGACCGGGTCTAGTACGGACTCAAGACATTTTACGGTAGGGCGAGAACTGATCAAATATGGAAAGTGTTCACTTAGTAATGAAGGGTTAAACTCACTTCCTGTGATCTGGAGGAAAATAGCTCGGAAGAAAACAGACTTCCCTATTATTGAAATGCTCCACAAAATTGTGAGCGGGAAGTCTAATGCTAAAAAAACTTTCCTAGCATACATCAACAATGCATAAAACATACAAACTTGTTTTAGATATTGGAACTACTGGAGTTAAGGGGTTTGTCTTTGATTCAAAAAATACTGTTCTCGCAAAATCATACTCAAAGCTGAGCAAGAAAGTTTCAGGACCCAGGGTTGAACAAGACCCTATAGAAATTTTACAAAAATCTAAGCTGGTATTGCGCAAAGCAGTTCAAAATTCCAAAATCCAACCTTCTCGAATAGCCGGTTTTGGACTTACCAACCAAAGAGAAACCGTGGTGGTTTGGAACAAAAGTACGGGAAAACCAATATATCCGGCTATTGTATGGGAAGATTCGAGAACCAAGCTTTTCTGTAAAAAAAAGGCAAAAAAATATGCCAAACGAGTCAGAAATAAAACGGGACTAAACATAGAACCATATTTTTCTGCATCCAAATTAAACTGGATCTTTAACAACCTCTCCGAGACCCAAAACCTAAGCAAAAGTCAGAACTTGCTGTGCGGCACTTTGGATACCTGGATACTGTGGAACTTTGATCTTTCAAGACCCTACTTAACAGACTATACCAATGCCAGCCGCACCCTTCTGTATAACACCAAAACTTTGAATTGGGACAAAGAACTGTGTAGAATTTTTGGTATCGACCTCAAAATGCTCCCACATGCTAGGTCTTCACAAAGTAATTTCGGTTTGCTGGATAAATCAATTTTAGGTAAGTCTATACCAATACAAGCCATGTGCGGCGATCAACAATCAAGCACTTATGCCGCTGGCACCAGAACTGGCAGTACGAAAATAACATTTGGAACTGGAACTTTTATTGTTCAGGTTTTGCCCAAATTCACCATCAATCCTAAATTCTATACCACCCTGGTGCCTTACAAAAATAAATCCATTAAATATGCGTTGGAAGCAAAAATAGAACAAAGTGGTGTTCAAGTTGCAAAAGCATTAAAAAATAAAAAGCTGTTGCCCAGTATAATGAAAAAGTTAGCCAGAAAAACTGCGGAAGTTGTCAGAGATTTGCCCCAAAAACCTCAAAATATAATTGTAGATGGGGGGATTACCCAAAGCAATCTGCTTATTCAATATTTGCATGAAGAAACCAAACTCAGAATAAAAAAACAAACTACATATGATGGGACCGCTTTAGGAATAGCTAAGCTTCTCAAATAAACATTTTATTAATAGAAAACACCGCGCTGATGCGCGGTGTTTTAATATAAAAAATTAATTTCCTACATTTGTGCAGGGGCAGAGGCAGAGCAAGCTTTACAATCTTTTTTGTGGGTTACCGCGACCAAAACTGCGGAAAGACCAACTAGAATGTAAACCAAACTTTCGAGCCAAGGCATGCTGCCTAGCACGGTATCTACCAGGTTAAAATTGAATGCGCCTACTAATCCCCAGTTGAGGCCTCCAACAACTAGAAGGATAAAAGCGACCATGTGTAATGCTTTCAAATTTATTCACCCCCTTTCCTGTGAAGGATCTATCTGTATTAATTATACACTATTATGAACCCATCACCTAACATTAAGCAGTATTTCTTTATTTTGAATACCTGCCTATAATAAAGTCATGGACAGAGGATTCGACCACTATTCTGTAGCAGAAAATAGTCACAATCAGGACTTTGTACACAACAAGAGTCCTGAACACACAAACCCCAACCCATATATAGAGGCCGGTTATAAAACCGGTGATGTTGTCATGTACGAACACGCTGGGGGTGGGCAGTCAATTTACGACCTGGAGCTGACAGAGGCCGGTGACGGCAGCGTTAGAGAAGGAGCCTGGCTAATTACTCATGGTACAAATGGTAAAGAAAGGGCTTCGTTCATGCCTTCAACCAAGCCGGACAAGTGTCGTATTTACAGCTTTACCAGTAAACAACACGCCTTACAAAGATATGATGAACTTCTTAGTTCGAATAATGTTAATACAAAAGAGAAACTATTTGATGTCCTTGATGCAATGGCAAGATCAACAGTTACCCCCGAAGATGTCGGCAGCCAAACAGATGTAGAACCACAAGGTTTTTGGAACCATCTCAAACAGTTAATTGACAATGTTGGATCAGGAAAACAAGACATATTGAAAATTACGCGCCAACATGGCCTAAGGGCAAAAGTCATGTCGCTGTTTCCTGAAGCGTTTCCCAAACAGGCGGACAAAAAACCGCAGGACGACACCGATGCTCCAAATATAGAAAAAAATAAACCGCCGGAATTGCAAATTGTAGACCCAGAAAAAAAAGCCATTTTTGACAGGATGCAGATTGGTGACGAATTATTGCTGGGTGTTACTGCATTCAGAAAAATTTCCGAAAATTCCTATATGCACGCCACCAACCATAGCGATACAGGGAGAACTTCCACAAACCGATTGAGCAGTAGAGAAGAAATTATTCGATTTATCAATATTCCGTTTTTGAAACCTTCTGAAATTAAAATTATTAAATTCTCTGGCAAAGACACGCCAGTTGTCGATGAAAGCCCTAAGTATCTGGAGTCGCTGCGAAATGCATTCAAGGAAATAGAACCGTCCTTGTATCCTGATTCTTGGCTTAGCCGCAAAAGCACGTTGGAGAAAATAAAAACCGGCAACATTAAGCAAGGAGGGTTTGGAGACTGTTACCTGCTGGCTGCCATTAATAGCATCAAGAGAACCCACCCAGAACTGTATTTACAAACTTTAATGAGAACTATTAAAAAAGGAGATCGCCCTGGGGAGTGGAAAGTTTCTTTTCGAGGCATTACTGATGGAGACGGTTCAGATGAAGCCCCTATTGTTGTTACTGAAAATGACCTCAAGGCCTGGAAAACTGGGGCCAGGGCAGACTTGGCTGATGTAATTCTAGAACGTGCCTATGCCTCATTAAAAAGCCGCCAAAAATATGGATTCCAAGGTATGACACACCAAGCGGATTACCGAGGCAGACGCGCTTTTGAAGGCGGTTTTGGACATAGGGCCTTAGATGAAATAGTGGGTTCAGAAATTGCAAAAAAGAACATTATTGCAGACTACCGATCTGAGGGAGCTTCCAGCCTAAAGCAGAACGGCCGGGCAGCAGTTGCCCAAGAGTTCCTGCTCAATGAATATGCAAAAAATCCTGAAAGATACATTCTAACCGCTAATTCACCTTACACAAAAGATGGAAAAAATCGAAACGACCGCATGCATGAAATTATTAACGGAGTAAAGATGTATTACAAACATGCATACTCAATAGTGGGCTTTAAAGAAAACCAACTATACATAGAAAACCCTCATGATACTTCAAAAACTTTCACAATGAACATTGATCAGTTCTTAAATTTCTTTAGTCAGTTATCGTACGTAGAAATCAGAGCAAAATACCAAGAATAAATAAAACCGCCTTAAGGCGGTTTTATAAATATTACTCAAAAGTGAAGGAAAAGGCTTCAAACCCACTCTTGGGTATTAATATTTCCATTAGTTGCTGGCTTGGTATTTCCGTTTCATGTAAATTATACAAAAGCTTTTCGGCAACACTGACTATTTTAGTTGGCTGATCCCCAACTTTTGCTGTTATGCTTTGTTGTGTTTGGCTTTTTGCCTCAAGCTGAACACGTTGACCATAAAAATGAAGCTTTATTTTTCCTGGGCCTGCCACCAGTACTGCCTTATCATTTTCAAACTTCCAAGTCCCCTCCAAAGCAAAAATATTCAGATCTACCCGGTTGGGGTAGAAATATTGAGTTGGCTCTGTATATGGTTTTTGCCCTAAATTTTTTAAGCCATCTAACCCGAATCGCATCTCCGGGGAAGTAGTAAGTTTTATTCCTGTATTTGTCTGCTGATCAGATAAATCCCGAAGACCGACAAAGTCTTTAAATTTGTTAATATTGAGCAATACTAAAATTGCACATGATACTAGGACAAAAGCTAAAATAATTGTTTTATGTTTCATAATACGAATATTAAGCCACACTGGCATTATATGCCCATAAATACCTAGGTCAAGAGGATTTGTATTTCGATGTTATAATATAAATATGAAAGAAACCCTAAAAGAGCTGGCAAACTCTATCAAAGGCGACGTGGTAATAAAAGATGAGGTACTGAACTTTTATAGCCATGACGCTAGTATGTTTGAAATAAAACCAAAAGCTGTTGTATTCCCCAAAGACACCAAAGACGTTTGTGCTTTAGTACAGTTTGTTAATGAACATAAATCCCAAAATCACGAGCTTTCTCTGACAGCTCGCAGTGGAGGGACATGCATGTCAGGTGGCGCTATTAATGATTCTATTGTTGTTGCTTTTGAACGGTATTTTGACCATTTAGGAGAAGTTGAGAACAAAACCATTACAGCGCAGCCAGGGGTTTATTATAGAAACTTTGAGCCAAAAACTTTGCAACAAGGGCTCCTAATGCCTTCATACCCAGCATCTAGGGAAATTTGTATGATCGGCGGTATGGTTGCTAACAACTCTGGTGGCGAAAAATCGCTTATTTATGGGAAAACTGAAGACTACGTTGAAACCATAACAATGGTTTTGTCGGACGGGAAAGAGCATGTATTTTCACCTCTTACCAAGGAAGAATTGAACCAAAAAATTGCAGAGCCAGGTTATGAGGGGGAAATTTATAAAAAAATTTATGAGCTGATTAACATAAACTCTGAACTAATTGCCAATTCTAAACCAAAAGTTAGCAAAAACTCCACCGGATATAATATTTGGGATGTTTGGGATGGGCAAACATTTAATATGCAAAAACTTTTTGTTGGAGCTCAGGGTACGCTCGGGTTAATGACAGAAGCAACTTTTAGACTAGTTCCAGCAAAGCCATTGTCTGGTATGGTAGTTCTGTTTATGCCTTCATTAAAAAATTTGGGGGAGATTATTAATGAACTGTTGGCTCTAAAACCTAGCAGTTTAGAGTCCTTTGACGACCATACTTTAAAATTTGCATTTCGCTTCTTTTACAGTTTCAGAAAGACGCTGGGTTGGAAAAAATTCATATTTCTTGGGCTCAGTTTCCTCCCTTTGCTAAATAAGCTAATCCGTTTCCTGCCACACTTCCCTAAAATTGTGATGTTAGTTGAATTTGAGAGCGATAATCAGGAAGATATTGATGAAAAGACTTCAAAAGTTGAACAAGTGATGGAAAAATATGATGTGGAAACCCAACTAGCAGAAGATAAAGAGCATGAAGAAAAATTCTGGACAATACGAAGAGAAAGTTTTAACCTATTGCGCAAAAATGTTAAACAAAAGCATACCGCCCCGTTTATAGATGATCTGGTAGTGCCACCAAATACTCTGCCAGAATTCATGCCAAAGCTGATTGAGATAGCAGAAAGATACAAACTTCTTTACACCATAGCCGGACATATGGGTGACGGAAATTTCCATATAATCCCATTAATGGATTTGGGTAATAGAAAAGAAAGAGAAAAAATTCCTTTGGTGCTTAACGAAGTCACGGATCTGGTTGTTAAGTATAAAGGCTCACTGTCAGGCGAACATAACGACGGACTGGTTCGAGGACCTTTTCTAAACCGAATGTACAGCCCGGAAATGGTCAATATTTTCAAAGAGATAAAACGAATTTTTGATCCAAATAATATATTCAATCCTCATAAAAAAACTGATTCTGACTGGGAATATTCCAGACAGCATATCAGACAAAAATTTTAATAACTAAAAAAGGGAAATATGAAAAAAGTTTCTTTAACATGGATAGTGCTGGTGCAATGGACTCTGGCTTTTGAATGGCTACATTCAGGATGGGGCAAATTTACAGCCCCAGGCTTCATGGCCAATATTGAAAAAAGTTTGCAAGGCTTTGCTGACAAAACTTCCTATACTACTTATGCCGAATTTCTAAAATCCGTTGTTCTACCAAATGCCGAAACTTTCGGCAATGCAATTCGTGGCGGCGAAATTGCAGTTGGTTTGGCTCTGGTACTTGCCGGTGTGATCTTGTTAACAAAAAGGCGGTTGCCGGAAAGCGCGACCTGGCTAGTGGTCTTGGCTTTCTTCGGAGGTGCGCTGATGAATGTTAACTTCTTTTTAGCTGCAGGCTGGTCAAGCCCCTCCACTTGGGGAATCAATTTGGTAATGGGTCTCTTACATATTATTTTGGGAGTTTTGTACTTACTCAATCGGAAAAGCCTGGCCAACTAGGCTATTAAAATTCAATGCACTATTTTTACATCATGTTATGTAGTGACAGCACTTTATATTGCGGCACGACCAAAGACTTGAAAAACCGGGAACAGGTGCATAATAGTGGAAAAGGCTCGGCATATGTCCGCAGTCGCGGTGGCGGAAAAATAGTGTATTCAGAACGATTCAAAACCATTGGCAGCGCACTACGTCGGGAAATTGAGGTAAAAAAATGGACCAGAAATAAAAAGCTCGGTCTTATTTCAACAAGTCCCTAACTGTCCTCAGAGCCACTGCCATCATTTTCGTTGCTATCTTGATCATGACTGTCCTCATTCCGGTACTTTTCTTCTTCCCTGTCCTTATGCTGTTCTAAAACTTTCTTTCGATATTCTTCAATTTTTTTCTCCAGCTCTTTGGCTTGCTCTTTTTCTTTGTCTTGATATTCTTTTCTGGTCTTTTCCATAAATTCTATCGCATGCTCCGCCTGCTCCCTGGCTTTTTGCTCCCTTTCAATGCTTTTTGCATCACCGATTTGGATTTTTGCCTTTTGCTTGCGAGAATCTTCTTGCTTAATATAATTCAGATCATCATCTTGAGATTCTAATGACTGCTGGCCTGTTGCAGAATTTTTACTTTCTGTATTGCTGACTGCGGAAGCACCGACTGGGCTAAACTCCCTGATCTTTTCCAGTTCTCTAATTCGCTCTTCAGCGAAATTCAGCTCTAGCTCTACTTTGGCATCGTTGCTTGGCGCCAAAAATATACGAGCTGTTTCTACCTGTCTTTTAAAGGGGTATAAAACATCCCCGGGAACAGAGTCTGCCGAAGCTACCGTAGTACTAACAACAAATAGCAAAACCAAAAGCGGTGCCAAAACATAACTTCTCATTAAGAGACTATGTCTTAACCTGTACCATAAAGATGGAGTTGTCGTGGAATTTGTATCTGCATTATTAAGATTGCCAAAAACTTTTTGCTTAACGCGATTCTTTGCGGAATCGGACAACAATAGACTCTGGTTGTGTTCAACTGCTTTGCTATATAAATTTTTAAGATTATTATCCATTGTTTTCAAATATTCGTTTTAGTTTGGAAATTGCCCGATGTTGAAGTACCCGCACTGTAACACTATTCTTGTTTAATATTTTCGCTGTCTCTTCAATGTTGAACATCTGAAAATATCTTAGCTCTATTATTTGCTTATAATTCGAGGGTAGTTTGTCCAGAATTTGGCGCATTGCTTTGGCGTCAAATGTTGCATCTACTGATTCGATGATATTTTCTGAGGATGCTATCTGTAATGATTCTTCAATTCCCACAGTTTGAGGACGACGGTACATTTTACGGTAATGATCATTTACAGTGTTGGAAGCAACTCTATATAGCCATGCCGAAAAATTAAGATCTTTGACCTCAATTTTTTTTGCCCCTTGCCAAGCTTTAACGAACACTTCCTGCAATATATCCTCAGCTTGTTCGCTATCTGAAATCTTCAGTTTAACAAATCTATAGATTCTATCGGCAAATAATTCGTACAGCTCGGAAAAAGCATTTTGGTCTCCCTGTTTTATTTTTACAACCAGCTCGTTTATATGGGAATTATCCATACAAACAGTATATCGGTTTATGTAAATTTTTGTTACATGGCCGTGAAAAAGTGGTGATTTTATGATAAAATAGGGGTAATTAAAGTCTCGGTTATGAACCTCTTTAGCATAGAACCAAAAGAAATAATGAAAGCCCGGGCCGAGCTGTCCGGCAAAGAAATTTCAGGAACAGCAGATTTTATTGAGTACCAATTTGGCACCCAAAACTTGGTTAAAGTCGCTGTTAAGCTCCAAGGAAACACAGAATACCTAAAACCCGGACTTCATGCTGTTCATGTACATGAAAAAGGCTCTTGCGAAGGTGAATTCAAGTGTGCAGGGGGACACTTTGATCCAGGCCCATCTGGAAACTCTGATCCAGACGTGAACCATCCATTCCATGCTGGTGACCTACCAAATATTGAAATCCAGTCCGATGGTACCGGCATATTAGAAGCTGTGAGTACCCGTTTTACCCTGTCTGAAGGGCCACTATGCATCTTAAGCGGCGAGGGTTCAGCCTTAATGATCCATGCCAACGAAGACCCATACCGAGGCGGCGAGCACGGTTCTGGGATCAGCGGAGGTCCACGAATTGTCTGTGGGATAATAAAGAAAATAAATATATAAATAAAACCAAAATTTATGCCCAAAAATCTAAAATTAGACAACCAAAGCCCGGACTTTAGCAATTTTTTTGATAGGGCTCAAAAAAATCAGGCACAAACAGAAATATTAGACCCAGATGAACAGCGCAGGCACACTATAGCAAAAGTCTTCGCTGCAATCTTTTGTTTGGCTATGTTAGGCATTGCTGGATATATGGCCTATGCATATACAAAACCACCGAAACCGCAAGGAAAATATGAAGCTCCAGCAGGATACCAAATGACCTACCCCAATAATGAACCGCCAAAACTCCAAAAAATAAAATAAACCTATGCTAAAAAAATCTAAAAATCAAAAAGGGTTTAGCCTTGTAGAACTGATGATAGTAATAGGATTGATTGCCATGGTGGCCAGCGTGATTCTAGCATCTTTATCGAGCTCCAGAAAAAGCTCAAGAGAAACAACTCGCAGAGCGAATTTAATACAGCTACAAAAAGCATTGGAAGGTTATTTTACAGCCAACAACAGTTTTCCCAGCACCGGTGGCTCATGGTGGGGAATTTCAGCTAATGGTGGCAGCAAAACCACCAGCGGCGCAAATGCATACATACCCGGACTAGCAGGAACTTATTTAGGAGCTCTGCCAACCGACCCGTTAAATATTACCACCGGCTGGTCGGGGTTCAACTACCGATCTGATGGGTACAGCTATAAATTGATTATTCATGACGTTGGGCCAGAAAGTTTTCCTTCCAGTACCGAACTGTTTTACGATCCAGTAAGACCAACCACTGCCTGGATGGTTTGTAGCGGCTCCACTGCATGCAATACTTGGTAAATCATTACAAAACAACCCCTGCTGAAAAGCAGGGGTTTTATTTATCTAGTCTTTGTGCCACCTATTATTATGCTCGTGGATATGTCTGGTAACCAGTCTGACTTGATGGTAAGCCACCAAGACCAAAAATAGAAACAGCAGCAGCAATCCTGCCAAAGCACTCCACAGTATCATTGGGCTGGTATCTGATTCATTTTCGCTGAACAAGAACGGCTCCAAAACAAAAGTGTCTGATGCGGTAGAAGTAATTCCTTCATAAGTACTGGTTACTTGAACTGTATATACGCCCGGTTTTGTTCTTGGTGCGGTTAAAATTGTTTTTAAAAATCTTGAAATACTGCTGAATGAAACCGTATCTTTTGATTCCATTATAACCTTGCCATCTACGCCGATAACTTTATACTCAATTTCTTGATCATGAACTTCAATTTTTGGATTATTGTTAACCAGTGTTATTGCTACTACAACCTCCTTACCAACTGTAATTTTTTTGTAATCTTTTAGGACTTCAAAAAATATACCAAATAATGCCTTACCTAAGCCGTTTTCTCCAGGTTGTTCCCCTGGTTGTCCTGTAGGCTGTCCTGTCCCTGGAAATTCAGGCTGAGTCGGGTTGTTGTCTTGCTCGGAAATTACAAAGTAGGTTTTTGCCGTACTAAACTTTGTGAGATCATTTGGATTATACACAGTAGCTATAATGGTATAGATTCCCGGCTTAAACTTTTCGGGAGATTGCCAAAACCATTTTCCGTCATTTCCTGCCAGTGCAGTACTGTTAAAATTCTGCGGGCCTGAAATAGATAAGAATATCAAACTGTTCCCTACCGAAGATTGTCCGGAAAAAGCTGGGTTCGCGCTAAGAAATGCGTAAGCAGGTACTGTGTTCTGTCCGACCACTACGGCCTTTTGAGGGACTTGGCCATATGGCTCTGCATATATGGTAATTGTGGGGATTTGATTATTTGAAGGGGGTATGGATGACCCGCCGGATGTAATAGGTCCGGGATTAATTCCTCCCACAATAGCTGTCACGGTCATGGTGCCACTTTTGGGAGTCGTGTCTGCACCAGCTTGCAACCACACACTAACCATTCCTGCTACAATTGTTAACAGTATGAAAGCAAAACACAGTCCCATAGAAATATGGAACAATCTGTGAACGTGATGATGACTAAATTGTTTATGGCCTAATTTCATTGCTATTGCTATTTTCATCTTCTGTCGTAGAACTGCCAGCTACCATTCCCTCTTGCTCTTGCGAATTTTTTAAAGCATCGCCTTGGGTAATAGGGCTGACGTCAACAATTTTGTTCAAACGCTCGCTGTATAAGATTGCTTTTTTAGCGGCGTTATAAATTAAGACCTTATCTCCTTTTTCAGCTTTTGAAAAAAATGGATGATTGCTAAGTTTGGAAGGATCTGTAATCGTAGCTAAATCTGGCAGTTCATTATCAGGCAACACCATCAGTTTTCCTATTTTTTCAATGGCTGCATTGGTTTGCTCTTCTGCGGTTTGAACAGGCGGTGTTTGTGCAGCTGTTTCAGCTTCAGCTTGCTGATTTGCAACATTATACTGCAAACCAAACCATATGCCTGCCCCGGCCATTACCAAGACAATGCATAACCATGGAAGAATCTTACTAAAATTGGAAAAAGTAAAAAAAGCACCGCCGGCGGGCCTAGGAATAAAGATTCTATTATCCATAGGCTGATCGGCTGGTGCTAGAAAATCATTTTTCTCTAATTTACTTTCTAATTTTTCTTCTATTTTAGCCATAACAGTAGTATAGGGCAACAAAGGACATTTGGGCAAAAGAGCTTACTAAAGTAAATTATGGTGCTCCGCCGCCGCCGCCGCCAGAACCACCACCGCCGCCGCCAGAACCACAGGTTCCCCCTGAAGTGCCAGGAGCACCAATAGAAACAGTTGGGATAGATTGGTAGCCGGTCCCTCCCAAAGTAATGTTAATAGAAATTACAGCACCGCCAGAAATATTCGCAGTACCTGTTGCAGTAACTGAAGGACTTCCCCCTACAAAACATACTAACGGTACTACGCTGTAACCTGCACCTCCCTGAGTAATTTCTGTTCCATTTACAACACCGCCCTGAATAGTTGCTGTTGCAGTAGCTTGTACGTTTCCGTTTCCGCCGCCGCCAGAACCACCGCCGCCGCCGCCAGAACCACCAGAACCTGCACCGCCGCCAGAGCTGCCAATAATTCCGCCAAGCTTAATAAATTTCCAACAAGTACCATTATTCCCTTGGTCTAATATCCTATGTCCGGCAGTACTAATATCATTGCTTGCATTACACCCCGAATCCCTGACAGCCAAATAGTTTACTGATACAGTTCCTTCAATATCTATAAACCACTGTGAGTCCGGAACTGTACTTTGAAGCTTAATTGGGTTTCCTTGTGCACCACTCATGAAAAACTGTCCTGTGAAGGTGTAAGTTCTACCAGCAGCAAATTTTATAGCACTGTCTGGGGTACTGGTTGTAAAGTTATAAAATGTTGTGTTGGAAGAGCCTCCAATTACGCTGGTTTTATTGTTAAAATTAGGATTGAAAACTACAGTACCGCTGTTATTTGTGAATGTACCATTGTTTGTAAAATCCTCTCCAATGGTCAAGTTTGTTGGAGCCATAAACGTGCCAGCTGTAATAGTCAAATCGTGTTCAACAGTAATATTGTCGTTAGGTGTAAACGTATTGCCGGCTTTATTTACTATTAAGTTGCCATATGAAGTCCCTATAACTGTGGTGCCGCTGGTTCCAGTAGAAGCATATTCTACTGTTGCATTTGATACTATAAATTCATTTTCATTGTTAACTGGTGAACCAGTTTCACTTACATCTTTGAGAATCAATGTTCCTTGATTTCCATTAAAAGTCGACTTATTGCGAATATGCAAAACTCCTTTGACTGTTAAGGTTGTGGTTGCTCCTATCAAATGTACTGCGGAACCATTACCATCTATGCCAATATCAATATTCCCCAAAGTAATTGTTCCGGGACCATTTATTAAATGGGTTCCCCCATCCTGTTTGAACTCAGTTAGTCCGCCGTTTTGTAGTAACGACTGCCCTATATCAACAGTAATTGTACTAGAACTTCCCGGCACACCCATAACCAATCCATTGTTGCCAAAGTCTAAAGTTCCTCCCCCGACGTGTAAGCTGTTTTCTACTTGTGCGTCTATCCCAGCGTTAAAAGTGTCACCTGCGCTATTAATTTCAAGATCATAAAATCTTTTTGCTCCGGTCATTGATTCACTTGCCAGCTGAGTTATTCCTGTAGCTGAGGTGTAAGTAAACTTGGAAGTTTCCGCATTAAACCCAGCTAGTGCCCCTATACTAATTGGGGTGCCGGCACCGGCCATTATCCAGTTCTTGCTAGAACCTGCATAAAAATCTGAACTGACGCCGGTTGTAAGCTGGCCTGCAATGGTAACTGAACCGCCGCCTTGACCGTAATACAGCGCTCCATTACTAATAGAGATATTGTTGAAATCCCAGTTAGTCTCGCTATTAAATACTCCGCTACCGGTTAAGGTCAAAGTTCCGCCGGTAAGGTTAACATCTCCGTTACCGGACAAACTAGCCGCCACATTAATATTTTGCGTGCCTGCCAAAGTTCCATTATTAACAGTTAAATTGGCAGTGACCGTAAGCGTATCCTGAGGAGTAAAGGTGGCTGCACCGCCAAGAGTAAGGCCACCAAAACTACTTCCGCCAGTGGTAATTGTCTTGGAACCAGACGAGGCGTCCAATGTAACAGTAGCGCTATTTGCATTGAACGTACCTGCATTAACCCAGTTTCCAGCAACAGTAAAAGTATTGGCAGGAGCAATAAAAGTAGTGTTAGCTTTAATATCAACAGCAGTACTGGTTCCATTTACATCAATTGTTGGGTTCCAGCTTGCTGCAGTAACTGTCACCCCGGTATTAGAACCATTACCTACTGTTAGCGTACCACCCACTACAAAAGCTTGAGATCCTGCTGTACCCATGGTATGGGTAGCACTGTTCGCACCTGGTTTTATACCAAGGTTGTTATATGTATAGGCTGGGATATTAGTAGCTCCAGCACCGGTAAAGTTAAAAGTAGAATTCTGGGCATTTAACGTACCTCCCCCATTTGTAAATGAATTTCCAGTACCAGTTATAGTCCAAGTTTTACTACCAGCGTTTAAAGTTCCATTCAATACTAATATTGCTGTGGTTATAGATCCAGAGCCAGTAGCAGTTTGAGTGTATCCTGGTTCTTCAGCAAACTCTAGCTGGTTAAAAGTCCAATTGCCATCGCCACCAAAATTACCAGTACCCCATGCTGCAAAAATCGAACCACCTGACATGTTAATTATACCGTTGCCAGTTACGTCACCACCTTGTACTTCTACATTATGAGTCCCTGCCAAAGTACCAGAAGTAACTGTTAAATCACCGCCAGTACTTATATTAGCTCCTGTATTGAAAGTTCCGGTACCATTAATGATCAGATTGTTATAACTCACTATCACACTAGAGAGAGCAGCTACTCCGGATCCTGAAGTGAATTGGATTGTGGAAGTTTCTGAAAGTATACCACCTTTACCAGAAACGGGACTTAGTGGAGTTCCGCTTCCCTTTAATGTCAAAGTAGTTGACCCCAAAGCAAAATAGTCGATACCAGTAGAACCGGCGTTACCAATAGTGATTGTCCCGTTTACTGTTGTACTTCCTAATGATGTATATGTAACTGCAGAAACGTCGGATGTAGTTCCTAGCCCTAAGTTGTAATAGGCGTCAGTGGTACTGGCACCGTTTAAAGCCAAAACATTGGTAGCACTTGTGCCTGTGTAATTTACAGTGGAAGTACCTTGAGTGAAGGTACCACCAATTTTAGCAAATGGCGAACCAGAATTTGTTAAAGTAATAGTTCTAGAAGAGGCATTTAAGTCTCCATTAACTATACCAAGCGCGCCTGTTGTCATATTGTCTTGCAGCGTCCAGCCTCCCCCTGACCCTGATATAGTAATAAGACCAAAGGCACTTGAACCAGAAGTAATTGTTTTACCTGTATTAGTCCCGTCAAAAAAGACTTGAGCACCATTGTGGGTAAATGTACCGCTGTTAGTCCAGCTTCCAGCAACTGTCATATCATTTACGTTAGAAGCGACAAAAGTGTCGCCGCTGCCTATGGAAACGTCGCCATTGATATCGATTACAACATCTACATTGTTAGCAGTTACGGTAGCGTTGCCTGCTCCAGCTAAAGTAAAGTCATTATTAATAGTAAATACATCGGAAATAGTGTAAGTAGGCGACCCCGATCCAGGAGAAAAGTCAACATTGTCATAAGTAGCACTGGCAACATTAGTAGCAGAAGTGCCACGATAGCTAAATGTAGATATGCCACCGGTAAGCCCCAGTGTTCCGGTAATAACCAGTGGAGTTCCCGATCCACTTAAAATGAAGGTTTTGCTGTTAGCATCTAAAGTTGTCCCGGTGCTAACAGTCAAAACTGAACTGACAGTTACAGTTCCAGCACCTGTCATGTTGGCTGTGCCGCTTACCCCATTTTTATTGAAAGTCAGATTATTGAAGGTCCAGTTGCCACTATCACCAAAGTTTTGTGTCCCTACCATGTTATGCGTGAAAGTACCGCCACTCAAATTGATTATACCTGTGCCGCCGACTACACCGTTCACAGTAATGCTTTCTGTACCATCTAACGTATGTCCTGCTCCCACACTCAAATCACCAGCTATGTTTATAGTTCCTGCATAAGCCGCGCTGGAAGTTTGGCTACCCCCACTCAAAGTCAAATTATTTAAGTTAGTAGTTGTAGCGCCCCCAATGTTACCCTGTCCCCCTACCGTAACCGTACCATTGGTCAAGTTAATAGCACCGGCATTTGCACTTCTAAAATTACCGCCATTTACCGTAAGGTTAGTGGTGCCGCTTAAGGTTCCATTGTTAACAAAAAGGCCGCCGGCAATGGTATTATTTGCATCTGAGAAACTCCATCCCCCACCCACTCCTGTAAAATACGTGTCTTCAAAATTTCCGGTGCCAAGATCGATCACGTGTCCAGTAGCTGTGGCCGTGAATGTAACACTGTGAGGGCTGGCAGATTCACTAAACGTACCGTTGTTTGTAAAATCTCCTCCCACGAATAATTCGTTTGCACCCATGGCTAATGTAGACCCAGTTCCTATAACCAAATCACCATCTACCGATGAACTAGATGCCGAAGGGCTAGTAT
Source organism: uncultured Candidatus Saccharibacteria bacterium (assembly GCA_964532005.1). Lineage (GTDB taxonomy): Bacteria > Patescibacteriota > Doudnabacteria > UBA920 > UBA920 > CAYQEU01. Next base: position 36,367 of record CAZHER010000004.1, on the reverse strand, counting down.
ATAGAGCGCCGTCGGAAACTGTAAAGGTAACGCCATCGGTAATTCTGAGCTTGCGGCCATCGCTAATAGCCAAATCATAGCCACCCTTACCGTTGTCGTAACTATCAAAACCAATAGCTGTGCTATTACATCCAAAACCACCATCGTTATTATCGCATCCGGCAAACTGTGTGTTGGTGGGACTACCGCCATTTTTTGAGTCAATCCTAACCTGGTCGCGAACGATGGTGAGTCCGGTACAGTCTGGGTTACCAGTACAAGATGTCCCATACTTAAATACTAAAGTTCCAAAGTAAGTACCGCCGGCTATCCAAATTGTAATCACGTCTCCAGAACTTGGTGTAGTAACTCCAGTAAATGAGAATGCCCCGCTACCATTGGATGTAGTACTAACAGCAACCCCTCCACCGTTGGAAAGATTGAGATTGAAACCTGTACCGTCTGGAGTGCTTTCATTCGCCTGATAAACGGTTCCGGAAACTGTAATGCCAACTGCGCCAAAATACCAACAAGTACCATTATTATTGCCATTAACATTGCCTGTCCCAGTCATATCAATCTGAGTACTGGCAGGGCTAGTTTCACAACCAGACCAAGATACAGTGGTATAGGTTGTGCTTTCTGTTCCCTGGTGGTTCATTATCCACTGGGAATTACCAGTGGTGGAAGTAATGACCACATTACCGCCATTAATACCGGTACTGGTAAATACACCGCCAGAAACAACGCCAAACTTATGAGTAGAAGTAAACTGCACTGTCTTTGCTCCACCTGCTGATATAGTTAAATTCCGAAAAGTTGTTTCCGTGGAAGCACTACCTGCCACAACAGCAGTTGTAGTAGTGTCCAAAGTTACAGTTCCTGTATTAGCTGTAAAAGTTCCGCTGTTAGTAAAGTTGCGGGCAATTGTCATGTTAGCACTGGAAGCAGAGAAAGTCGCGCTGGCATTAATAATAAAGTCTCTGTTGATATCAATGACTGGGTTATTTGTTGAGGCATTGACAGTCGAAGTATGAGAACCGGTCCCAATAACAAAGTCATTGGCAATTGTAAATGTTCCCCCATTGGCCAAGGTATGAGTAACTGTACCCGCAGGTTTTGACTCCAAATTATAATACCCATTTGCTGGTCTTGCTATAGTCAGTGCCCCGGCTCCGGTGAATCTAAAAGTTGACGTGTTGGCATTGAACGTGCCAGCAGAAGGATTGAATGGTGTTCCCGAACTTTGAGTTAAAGTATATATTTTACTGCCGGCATTAAATGTTCCAGAAGCTATGGTAAAAGTGCTGTCTAAAGTAATATTCCCGCTACCGGTGGCAGTGGTTACTCCGCCAGACAATGTACTAATCTGCAATGCTCCGGTGAAGGTCCAGTCTGTATTACCACCGAAGCTACCGTCAATCACAAAATTTCCAGCAAGGCCATTGGTGTTAATTATTCCGTTACCAACCAAACCATTATTTACATAAGCATTATAGGTACCGCTGGACACCCCTTTAAAAGTTCCTGCTGTGACAGTCAGTGTATTGGTCACTCGCAGGTCCGCCGCGCTATTACAATACCAATCCCCCCCGCTCCCATTAAAGGTTAAATTATAAAAAGCGCTCGTACCGGTCATATTACCAGTTAAAGTGTTTCCGGCATCGGTTGCGGTAAATGTCACGGTTCCAGCGCCGGCTGTAAAGACTCCTGTTGCTCCCAATGTCCAGTTACCGCCAATGCTCAAGTTGTTATCAGTGGCTACAAAAGTTGCGCCGTTAGCTATTGTAAAATTACCACTTAGATTAATAGTTGGGTCATTTGCGGTCGCAGTGGCCCCAGCATTGGTACCATTACCTATGGTGAGGTTGCCTGCAATTGTAATAGTGCCGGACGGCAACACAATTGCACTGGCACCCGCTGGTAGAAGTCCTAAATGTCCATAACTCCCGGCCGGATTAGTAACTGTTGGGGCATTTGTTTGCTTATAATTTACAGTACTAGTTGAACCGTAGGTAAAAGTTGAGAAACCGGTTGGGTAAGTTGAAGTCCCGGTCATGTTAAAAGTAGCATTGTTGGTAACTTCAAAAGTATCCCCGGCAGTTCCAGTAATTGCAAAGCCGCCGTTATTAAATATGGCGGCAACTGAGCCGTTTCCTATTGTTAAATTCCCAGTGATGTTACCAGAGGATACAGTATTACCCAAAGTTGCTCCTGAAGCATTAGTATTTAAAATTGTTAAGTTTGCGTAACACTGTGTGGTGCATGCTCCCCAAAACGTGTTTGATGCTGTGCCCATTGGAACAGTTTGTGCAGCAGACCCGGTAAACTTAATGGTGCTGGTAGTGCCCGGGGTGATAGTAGCAAGGTTGGCGCGGGTAATTGTTCCGGAAATATTTACAGTTCCTGCACCGCCTGACACATCAAGGACAGCGTTGGCAACTTGTACGTCAGTTGTACCTGTCTTAAAAGTTAAGGCAGCAAAATTAGCTGTACCTGAGGTAATGGTGATTTGAGCCTTTCTGCTTGCTGTATTAGTATTGCCCCCAATTGTTGTAGTACCGGTAACAGTTGCAGTACCAGCATTAATTAGCCAGTTTTTAGTTACCGCACCGGTAGGTTGGGTAACGCTTGCAGTTCCATTGACAGTTAAGTCAATTCCGCTGGCATGAGTAAATGTTGTTGCTGTTGCACCAGAAGCATAGGCAAAATTGCCTGCTCCCACAGTACAACTTGTATTTAACGTAATTGAAGCGCCGTTACCTATGGACAACCCATAAAACGGCGTTAAAAATGAACCGCCAATAGTCTTGCTGGCGCCGCTCATGGTAACTACAAAGTTTCCTGTTAATGCATTGGATGCACTATTATTAGTCCAGTTCCCGGCAACTGTCTGGGCTATTCCTAGAGTCAGAGTGCCCGCTGTAATAGTTACATTACCCCAAGTCACTGTTTTGCTAAGTGTTGCATTGGCAGTAATTTCTAAGGTGGTACCAGCGTTAATAGAAGTGGTACCGGAGTTGTTCATTGTTCCGGCAAATTTTATGGTTCCTGCACCGGTAGTGGTTAGCTGAGTTTGGGCGGCCGTACCGGCAAATGTAAGCCCGCCTCTAAACCGTAATGTTCCTGTAGTAGAGTTTATAATTGCTGTGTTGCCAGCAGTTGCTGAGCCAGTCATGGTAACCAACCCGGTGACATCTATAGTGCATGTCAGTCCAGTAATAGTAACGTCACCGCCGCCAGCGTTAGAAGCTGTCATAGTTAAAGTCGAACCGACGCTTAATGTCCCTGTGGCCGATGCCGCACAAGTAACCAAAGAAGATCCACTGCTCGTTGGAGCAGGCATTGACCAAGTACCGGTAACTGTTAAGTTGCCAGTACCGTTTAAAGTGACAGTTTGGTTGACAGTGTTGGTATTCGCTGAATAAGCAAAGTTACCATTGACAGTCAAAGTTTGTCCAGTACTAATACTAATTCCATTGGCTCCTGCACCTGTGGCAATAGTGACACCAGCAACACTTGGGTTGCCGCTGTCAACTGTTATTGTTACACCTTGGTTAATCGTAATTGTATCCCCTGTTGCGGGAACACCGCCTGCGCCGGTACACCCAGTCCAGTTACCACCAACCGACCAGTTTCCTGTTGTTGAGGCATTACAAGCAGCAGCTTTGACTTCAGTAGCATTGAGCGAACTTAAGGCGAAAAAACCAAAAGCAAAAAATACAAAAATTCCAGCCAGAGCTAGATTTCTATGGGTACCAAACACAGTAATTGCTTGGTTTAATAATCCTTTGGATTGCTTACCGCTAACACGGTTCGCATTTCCGCCATATTCGTCAATATTCATTTGTATTTTTATTTTTGTTTCAGATTTTTGGCTTTTCTTATAAAACCAATAGGTAAAATGAACTTAAATATATTATAGCATAGTTTCAATTTTTTTGCAAGTATATTTTTATACCTCTTACTTTCCGGTTACCATGCCTTGATAAACCAATTTTGATAGACTGGATATTATAGTGGAAGATTTCTCTATGGTTAAATCTTTTCCTTTAGTCATTATGCATAGCTTATATGGATTTTGGGTGTAATATACAATTCCGCAATCGTGGAATTCATCGTGAACATCGCCATTGCCAATATGAATCTGTCTCTCGCCGTACTTGTGACTAACAACTATGTTGTTTGGAACACCAGCTACTATCCCATCTTTGTATCTGACCTCAGACAAAAGTTTAAGAGCCTCTTCGGAGTCGCTCTTTTTTAGGTAAGACCCGTTATACAAAACCAGAAAGAACTTAGACATCTCTCTAGGAGTTATAAATTCCTGAGTTGCAATATTTTCTCTCTTTTCTGGCAACGGCGCATTCAAATCTTCAAAAATATCTTTTAAGGCATCTTTCCTAAAGTTATATAATAACTCTAAAGCATTATTATCCGAATTGATTATCATGTTGCGCAACAGCTGTTCAACTGTATAGGTATTACCTGGGGTCACGTCAGAAGACTCCCCAGTGTTCCTCACAGAGTTGTAGTTGTCCCCCACATAAGCAATTTTATTATTAAAGATATTCGGGTCAGACTCGCGAAGCTTATAATAAGAAATAAGCATGGGGAGTTTAAGTAGGCTGGCTGGAATAAATTTTTTGTCTTCATTTATACCGAACCATCCAGCGTTGTTAAGGTCATTAAAGTAAAAACCAATTTCCACCTCTGGATATTTTTCTATTTCTTTTTCAACCAAACTCTTAATTTTTGCATGTAGAGGAAATTGTCTTAAACTATCCTCTTGGTTTGCATATTCTACATCTAACAAGGGCTTGATAAATTTATAGTCCAAATTATTTTGGGTGAAATAGGCAACGCCTGCCGAGCTACTGTCTTCACCTTTGTTTTTATTGGAGTTAACAACTCCGCAGAATACTAAAGCCAAAACACACAAAGCTCCTGCAAAAAATGCTAATATTAATTTAAATTTGATATTTTTACTCATAAATAAGCCAAAAAGTGCTAACTAAATAAGTTCGAAATATTTGCCTGTGCTCCAACGGAAATCCGATAGTATATGATTTTTGAGATCTCTCTAACCAATTCCTGCTGTTTTACTAGGTCGTGGCCTTTTGTCATTATGCAAATCTTATAAGGTTTATTGGGAAAATAAACAATGCCGCAGTCGTGAAATTCTTGAATTGCATCGTTGCCATTCCCGGCTATAATTCGTTCGCCGAACTTATGACTGACCACCACATCGTCGGGGAGACTCCCGGTTAACCCGTCTTTAAAATTAATTTTGGACAACATTTCTAAAACTTCTTCGGAATCTTTCCTGTTCAAATATGAAGCATTGTACAAAATCAAGAAAAACTTTCCGTAGTCTCTTGCAGAAAGGTAGCTGTCGGTTGCTAGCTCAGTAGATTGCTCAGGAAGAGGTGTTTGAAGATCATCAAATAAATTTTTTAAAATATCTCGCTTGTAGGCAAACAAAAGCTCTAATGCGTTGTTGTCAGAATTTATAATCATCTCATCCAAAAGGTGTTTGACTGTGTAAGTTCCGCCCGGGACAATGTTGTTGCTCTGGCCCAAGTTTTTCTTATCATTAAAATTTTCCCCTTTGTAGTTAATAGTCTGATCAAAAATCGTCGGGTCAGACTCGCGAAGCTTATAATAAGAAATAAGCATGGGGAGTTTAAGTAGGCTGGCTGGAATAAATTTTTCATTTTCATTAATCCCAAACCAGCTCAAGTTAGACAGGTCGTGATAGTAAAAACCCACCTCTATTTCTGGGTGTCTACTTATTTCTGCCTGCACTTCATCTTTAATCTTTTGCTCATAAGGATACCAAGCCAAACTTTCATCCTGACTATCATACTCAGTCAAAAGCAAAGGTTTAATAAACTTGCTTCCCTCATTGGTATCATAGATGCTTGTGGTTGGAGGCTTTCCTAAATATTTATCAACAAGCCCAGCATTTCCAAACCGCAATAAACCCACTGTCCCTGCTCCTGCAGTGAAACCAATCAGTAGAAAAAATGCTAGTTTTTTTGTGTTAGAGTTCATATTTTATGGGGTGGATTCGCCAGCTACCGTCCCAGAATCAGTTGGCTGGGGTTCTGTGGGAGTACCAGCATCTGGATCTGGTTCTGGACTGCCTTCTGTTATACCAAGTATATCATCAGGGCTCAAAGGATTAAAGTCCGAACTATAACCACTGCCACCGCCTGCAGTTTCATCATCCCCTACTATCATACCGACTCCATCATAGGCGGAGTTATTCTCCTCAACTGCCATGGTGCTGCCAAAAGTTGAGTAGCCGTCCTGCTTCGCTGTCACGTTGTAGTGCACGACAGAGCTTATCGGGCTGGCAACCACGCCAAATGTCTTAATCACAAATCCGGTATAGTTGCCGTCTTCATCCTGTTTAAATTCTTGAATTTGGGCAAACACCGGCACAATAGCTTCCGGGGTAAGCTGAACTACCGGCTTGCCTGTCCCTAAATGGTAGCTAAATGTGACTTCTGCCAAGCCTTGCTCATTGGTGGCAATCGAGCCGGCAAAACTGTCATCCTTTACTACTATTACTCCATACACTCCCATATCGCCCCGAGCATTGATACTAAATTTTTTCTCTGTTCCGGTTTTAACTTCCAAAATCAGCTCAGCATCATCTACCGGAGTGATGTTCAAATTCAAAGATCCATTGTTAGCAATAAGCAAGCGGTCAACTCCAGTTTGTTGCACCTGAAGCAAATTGCCGCTTCCCTGCTGGTCTATCATATATGCTGCCTGGTCAGCGGTACTGGCCGTAAGCGTAGTACCAGAGCTGCCCATTTGCAGATTCACGTTGCCGTTTGCATCAACAGTTACAGTTGGGTTGTAATAGAAAGGATTTACAAACACAATGACTTCGCCGAACTGACTGCCGCTGAAAGCTGACAGAGCCTGCCCAATAACCATGCCCGGCTTGGTGGCTTTCATGGCCTTACCTGGATGTTCTGCAGAAGAAGTTAAGTAGTCCCCAGGCTGGATTGGTCCATTTTCAGTAGTCACTTTTACAGGAACACGTCCGACCAGAGCTACTGGACGTGGGTGTTCGGAAGCGGTAAACAAATCATCGGCATATACTTCATTCGGCTGGGTAGAAACAATACCAACAATATTATTCTGATAGGCTTGTGAGCTCTTGGCAACAAAAGCTTTGGTGGTAAAGTGTCCATCTTTTATCAATTCATAAGCATTCCCAGAAGACACTACCACATCACCGGCTTCGATTGAGGTGTCGGTGGTTCCAAAATTTTCAGCCAAGTCGCCAGGGGTGCCTGTACAGTCAACAATTTCTTCATTGGTGCCGCCAGTACCGTCCCAACATAATCTATCTGTGGCAGTGGTGCCGGTGAGACTAATGAAGGTACTACCATCGTCATCTACGTGAAAACTTTCTGTTCCCTCTTTTTGAAGACTAATATAATTTCCAGTAAAATCTGCGGAGCCGTTTCCAAAGTTCATTTCCAGGCCGTTTCCAGTGAAGTTAACGCCAGAAGAGTTTTCATGATAGAAGCTGACCAAATCAGCACTGCTCAAGTTGTCGCTGTAAGCACGAATAGCATTTCCCTGTGTTGGGGCATTTCCATTGTCTAAGTCGGCAAATACGGCTGCCGGCTGGGCAGCTTCATTGGCCTGTCCAGTTGAAACTGCGTGTACACCGAAAGTATATCCAAATCCAGCAATGGCTGTATTTACACCATTAATATTGGTACCGCTATAACTTTGGACTTCTAAAGCTCTAACTGTTGCGGTATCGTCTGTGCCGGTTGCATTGTCATTAACACGGATCATCTCTCCAACCAAGGTTGAGGAAGCAGAAATTGCACCCTCTAAGTTGATAATTTTTCTACCGCCATATGAGTAGCCGGACTGAGTAGCAAAATTTGACACGGCTGTTCCCCCTCTATTGACGTTTGTTAGCGCACCGCTAGTTGTATAAGCATAAGCATTGGCCTTGCTATCTTTGTCCAACTGAGCACCCCATGCGTAAACTGTGCCGGTACCACCGGTACCGCCCGGGAAAATACGGGTTTTTACATTTCCTGTTGCGCTTGAAAATGTCTGAGTAACGCTGAACCTCTGCCAGCTTGTAGTTGCGGTATGTGTAACTGCAGTTCCTGTCACGTTGTTAGCAGTAGCACAGCTCGTAGCACCGGCATCGATTCGCATATCAAAGTTTTGAGTTCCGCTTGTCGAACGGGCCCAAATTGAAAATGTAAATGTGTCGCTTCCTGCAGCTGTACCCGACCACTGACAAACATCTCCACCGCTAGAACTAGTAGCCAAGCTCTCTGCTGTTGTACTTCCATCAGGCGCTGTTTGTGCATCAGCTGTAGGAGCAGTTACGTTTGTCTTAGTCCAAGATGCATTATCAAATGCTTCAGAGCGAACTAAATGATTTTGGAAAGTTCCAAGACTGCCATATGGGGTGACAATATTTGCGGCATTTTGTAGCAACAGAGACCCGTCGTTGCGGATAGCTAATTTGGATGAATCACTGGCCTGGAAGTCTGCCAAACGATTTAACCCATTCAAGGTTGTGGTTGCCGTTTCAGTTACATTAACTTTGAGGGCAGTGTAACTTGCACTGGAAGTTTGATTTATAACTGGAGCAATGCGAGCAAATGTTTGAGCTCCGCTAGATGCAGTTAGTTCACCCGCGGCTCCAACGCTGTTTACGTCCAGTGCTATAGGAGCGGTTACATCTGTACTATCAGATTCTTGTTGAATATGTAGCAATGAAGCTGGGGCTGTTGTACCTATACCAACATTTCCACTATCAAATATTGCAGCATAATTGCTTGTACCGGTAGTAGCAATTGCATACAAAGCAACATTGGTACCACTTCCGCCATGAGTATTGCTAAAGTACCCGCCATATGTGGTCTGCGATCCGCTGCCATTGTTGCCACTCAACGATACATTAATTCCTTTCTGTCCTGTCGCTCCTGCAGTACCACTTGAACTCAAGCTAAGCATGCTACCTGTGCTCAAACCATTTGCAGTAATTTGTTGAACAACTCCAGTAGTTGCGCTGTTTGCGGTAAGCTGCAAGATACCGGCACCAGTATAGACACCGGAAGTGGTGATATTAAGACCAGACCCTACAGTTGCGGCACCCATCTGAAGATCAATAAGTTCGCCGCTAGCTGTTAAGTTGGCACCGCCGCCGGTAATCGAAAGACCTGTTCCTGAGGTTTGGCCTGTCATAGACCAGGTAGCCAAGTTACCAGTAGTAGCGCTGTTTGCAGTGATAACTTCAAGTCCAGTGCCTGTATAAACTCCAGTAGTTGCAATATTAATACCATTACCCGCTGTGGCAGCACCCATGTTGATGTCGAGTAACTCACCGTTAGTGGTCATAGATGTGCCACCAATGATTTCTAATCCGGTACCTGAAGTAAGGCCCGTGAACGACATTTTAGATCCATCTCCTGTGGTAAGAGAGTTGGCTACAACATTAATAAGACCATCAGCCGAACCTGTGCCTGTATATGTACCGGTACCAGTGATGGTCAATCCTGCACCAACAGTGTTAGCACCAAGAACAAGATCAATCAGTTCACCACCGGTTTGCATAGTAGCACCGGAACCTGTAATTCTCTGAGCGGAACCGGTTGTAAGCCCAGTAGTAGAAATCGCTTGAACAACTCCAGTAGTTGCGCTGTTTGCGGTAAGCTGCAAGATACCGGCACCA
>CAZHER010000004.1:0-26549 GCA_964532005.1 uncultured Candidatus Saccharibacteria bacterium | reverse complement strand
TTAAGTTGGCACCGCCGCCGGTAATCGAAAGACCTGTTCCTGAGGTTTGGCCTGTTAGTGACATGGCCAGCAGATTGCCAGTGTAGCTAGCAGTATTATTTGTGAAGTTAACTAAAGTACCAGCAGTGGACGCGGTTGCTGTTGCATTCAATAATCCTCCGGTACCAGAGTAATTACCAGAAGCAGCAAATTGAACTGCACCATTACTAATAGCCCCAGTTGAGGCGGTTGTGGCTTTAAAAATAGAGCCAGAGGTTAGACCATTACCAGTTGCATTCAAAGCGAACGCATTTTGGGTTGTCACAGTGGACCAATCCCAATCAATCTGATAATTAAGATTATCATTATCAGTGTCATCAGTGGTGGCAGCGGTCAAACTTGATAGAGAACCACCTCCACCGCCACAACCAGTACATGTTCCAGAGATTACGACATCACCGTCAAATCTTGCTGTACCAGCATCTACCCATAAAGCATAGCTGTTGGTCAAAGTCATATTTGTCCCTGCTGTAGGAGCTGCATCTACATAAAGAGTTGCGGCATTTGTAATGGTTTCAGCAGAGGTTGCAGAGTATGTAGGAGCTAAAATTTTAACAGCTCGCTGATTAGTGAAAGCTCCCCCGCCTGCGGTAAACTGAACAGTTCGAGCAAGATTCATGTACACATCGCTGGATTCAGTATCAGCTGTTAAACCAGTATAAGCTGGACCCGTAACTGTCATTAAAGTCGGCACACCCGACGTAGCTGCGGTGGCTTGGACTATAAAACCTCCACCAGCACCGGCATTAGCATACACATTTCCACCAGTTCCAGAATTTAAATACATATTGGTTAAATAACCTTGAATATTACTTCCGGATGCACCATTACTTTCAAAGCTCAAAGTTGGATAATAATTGCCTGCTGGTTGGTGAATGGTGATGCTGCCTGGGGCCCCTGTAGCACCAACGGTAACATTACCACCTGTATTTGGTACAATGGTTAAATTACCACCAGAAGTAGTCAAAAAATCTACATAATTACCTGCGGAACCATTGCTGTCATTGTATGTTAAACGTAAATTATTACCTGAAGCATTGTTTATTTCCAACTGTCTGTCTGGACCAGTAGTACCAATACCAACACTACCAGAATTAATTATTCTCAATCCTTCAGCTCCTCTACTAGACAACACCAAAGCACCAGCCTCTGCACCATGTGTAGCATTTGTTAATATCCCTGCTATAGATCCTGCAAATTCAGAAGAGCCGTTGGTGTCTTCTGTATAGAAGGTAAGGGAAGCTCCAATATTGTTAGCAGCTGTACCAGAAGTCAAGCTGGTTAATCTGGCAATTTCAGATACAGTGGCTGTGGCGCTATTTTCTGCTTGCAAGTAAGCTCCTACATTAGTAGTTGCTCCACTAACTTCTGCATAGTACCCGTAAGCTGTTGAAGCAGTTCCTGAACGAGTAACCTTTATACCGTATGCAGTCGCTCCGCCCTCGTTGGCAGTATGGTCAACTTGAATACCGGATACATTTCCAGCTGTTGTTACCACCTGAAGTTTACCGGTTCCTGTTGTTGGTGTAACGCCCATACCAATCTGTCCAGTACTTGTAATTCTCATATGTTCAGCGACCACGTTGCTGCTATTTCTTGTTGCAAAAGCCATATAGCCAGGGTTTCCACCTGCTCCATCAGTACGGCCAGAAATTAACGCATAAGCCGTACCGCCTTGTCCGAAACCTAAGGAACCACCTAAGTCTGAAGCAGCTGAATCTGTAACATTTACAAATAGATTGGCTGTACCAGCTGTACCAGTATGATTAGCTCCATTTACAATAGTCCTGCTTCCTGTGGGAGTGAAAGACAGGTACCCGGAGCTGTTGGTTTGAATGTCAGTATAAGTCGATCCGTCAGCTTGTGTTAATCTTAACTGTGCATTAGAAGCATCCAATACATCTAACTTACGATCTGGCCCCGTAGTACCAATACCCAAAGCTCCTAACTCTGTCAAAATCATTTTAGTGGTTAAGCTTTGGGCGGAATTTCCGCTAACACCTGCATCTGAAGTCTGGAAAATAATGTCGCCACCGGCAGCATTTCCAGTAGCAATACCGCCAGCAAATTGTAAAGCAGCTCCTGCAGTGTCTGTGTCTGTTCCTCCTCGGGCACCGGTCCCATGGATTGTGTAAGCTAGTGGTGTACCATCTTGTACACCCTCGCCAAAGTAAACATCTAGCAGGCCTTTGCTGGAGGATCCTGCTACGAACTGATTAGCAGCAGTACTGGCTGCGCCAGCTCCTAAAACAATAGCATTAGTATGGCCGGCACTAGAGGCAGAACCAATAGCGATTGCTTCTGAACCAGCTGCGCTTGCGCTGACAGCTAAAGATACGGCATTTGACCCGGAAGTAGTAGCCCCATAACCAATTGCCACCCCTTGAGCGTTTGTACTTACTGCAGCTTGTCTTCCTACCGCAACAGAACCAGAAGTTCCTGCAGATGACTGGTATCCAATAGCAGTACTGTGGTCTCCTGCTGAACTTGCAGTATTCCCTACCGCCACAGAGAAACCTCCAGCAGCAGCACTGCTTGCACCGAACTTTTCACTGGATGATCCGGCACCCGGCACACTTAAACTGTCACCACTTGTTGCGGGAGAAAGCAGTGTCCCGCTGCGAGACCAATATCCGACAGAACCAGTAGAAGGTCCAGCTATATTACCATCACAAGACAATGCTCCTGCTGTGGTGATAGTACAACCAGTTAAGCCAAAGCCACCAGCAAAGTTGATGCTACCAGTTGATGTTCCTGCAATGTTAACAGCACCACTGGTGCCGGCATCAATATTAAGAGCTGTGGCAGCAGTAGAAACAGAGATGGTTGGAGCAGTAGAAGTAAAGGTTAAAGCTGTAGAAGATACATTAATAGTATCAATAGAAGCTACGCCAGTGAGGGCGCCACCGCTGGTTACGTTAAGACCAGAGGATGCTATGGAGAAAGTATCATCGTTAGAGTTGCCGATGGTGATAGTCTTAGCAGCTACGCCGGTGCCGATTAATAAACTTTCAGCGCTACCGTCATCACCAATACTAATGGTTCCCGTAGTGCCAGAGTTAATTGTTAGAGCAGAGGCTGTTGCAGAAGACAGGGTTACAGCCCCGCTACCAGTAAAGGACTGACCGGAAGCGATAGACACACCGCCAGTATCAGTAGTAATATTGTCGGCATTGAGCGCATCTTGAATATCTACATTACCAGCGGCATTGACCGTCAGAGTCGCACCGTCTGCTGTAATACTGTCGCCATTAACAGCCAAGGTTCCAGCAGTAACTATGTTGCCATTACTACCTGTGACGTCGAAGTTAGTAAAGTTCAGGTCTCCTGTAGTTCCGATGATATCGAAAGTGGTTCCGGTAATATCATTATCCGCTATCGACAGGGCATTAGTATAGTCGGTATCGGTAATAGTGATGGCTGTAGTTTCCGCTGTTGCCGCACCCAGAGTTAAGGCCCCATTGTCTGTCAGTTGGAATAATGCTATGGCAGAATCATCTTCTACTAAAATTGGAAAACCAGCGGTCTGAGATGCGTCAACAATAATTCGCAGACCATTGCCAGTATGACCATTGGTGTCCCCGGCATCCATGGTAATTTGCAAAGCGTCTCCAGAAGCAGTGGCAGGGGCACCTGGATTAAAAGTAAGTTGGAGTAAATCATTGGTACTAGCAGAGGCTGTAGTCTCTGTAATAACGACAGCTGCATTTGAAGCTGTTTCAATTGTATTGCCACCATCATAGGCGGATTGTAAGGTAACTCCCCCACTACAAGCGGAAGCTGCAGCAGATACTGTACCGTCAGCTGCTACTTGTACACAGCGGGTTCCAGCACCAGCTAGAGAGTCTACTTCTAAAGTGCCCTCAATATAGGCATCTTCGCCATTAAGTGAAGTGTCGGGAGTGCCGTTACCTACTTTAAGGTTACCGGTTAAGACATTAAACAGGCCTGTAGCAGCGGCGGTAGTTGCGGTGATGTCTCCGCTTGTTGCAGTAGAAAAAGCTAAGGTTCCAGCAGTATTGGTCCAGCCAGAAGAGCCACCTGAAGCAATAGTTAATACTCCTGTAGAGTTACCAAGGTTGGTCGCAGATGTGCCAGTGGCATTAATGTTAGTGGTTCCAGTAATGGTCAGGCCACCAGTGCCTTGTAATAGTCCGCTACCTGCATTAACACCTACACCAACCACAGCTCCTGCAGCTGAGACATTGAAGTTGGTACCGGCAATAGCATTGCCGCCAATATTGATAGCATTGTCGATGTTGGAAGCAGAAGCATCAATAGCATCTACCACTCCTCCGTTAACACCACTTGAGGTGATCAAGATAGCATCAGTCAGTGTTGAAGCTGTGGTTTCTGCATTGTCGATTAAGATAAGGTTTTCGGTTACTGCATTAGCAGCGTCATTAGCGTTAGTTAAAGTAATACCTCTCTGAGTACCACTGGAGGTTTGGTTGGTTAAGGTAGCAGCGAAGAGATCTAGAGCATTAGTACCTGTGACGGTATTGGTGACAGAGATGTTTTCAGTATCAGCAAAGACAAAGTCACTATCGGTATTAAAGGTGGCGGTACCATTGTGAGCTGTGGTACTAGAGAAGGTCGTAGCTCCACTAAAGGTCTTGTCTCCAGCAAAAGTTTGAGTGGTGGTGGTAACAACACCACCAAACGAGGCTGAGGCTGGTTGAAGAGTTAGTTGTTGACCAGAAAGACTTGCACCGTTAGCGTTTGGTGATGCACCAATGGCAGCTAAAGTAACATCTCCTGTGTTAGTGCCGCTCGATGAGCCAGAAAAATTGGATCCTGCCAGTGCTCCAGCACAAGTTAGGTTTCCAGTTGAGTTAGCTACAGTACAGCCAGTAGAGGCACTGCCTCCGGCTAAAAGAATATCTCCTGTCCCACTACTGCCAATATTAATATTTCCTGTGGAAACACTACCAATGCTAATTTCTCCTGTTCCTTTGGAGTTTACTGTTAGAGCTTCATTGGTGCCAGATGAAATGGCTGCTACAGCTATTCCTCCTCCAGCAGCTGCAGAAGTTACTTTCAAACCTGTGGCTGAACTAGCTGTGTTGGTATCAACCTGGAAAGCATAGTCAGTTCCGCTTCGTGCTACTGTTAAGGCGGTGGTAGATTGGACTGTATTTTGCACTGTGCCATCACCATTTACACTGTTGGCTACCAATGCATATACAGTTGAACCGACTTGTTTTCTAGGAGACATTTCGCCATCGCCTTCAACATTAACAGAAATGTACATACTTCCACCGTTGAAGTCCGGCAAAGATGTATTACAAGTTCCAAGTTTGGCATTGAACACGCCATTGGTAACAGTCAGCTCAGGACACTCAGCCGGGCTGCCGTCCCAAGTTTCAGTCCAAACAGGACTGCCGCCCGATGACGCAGTATACATTTTAAACTCAATCGTGTAGGCGCCATCAGCAACATTAGTCCCACTGGCGTCATTGTTGGTTAGCTTCCCTTGGAAGTTAATGTATTTGGTTACGGCAGCATCGGTCTTGGCTGGTTGGCTAAATCCGTTGGCTAAAATAAACACAACAACTACTGCATACACAAAGAGCGAAACAACCATTGCCACTAACTTTGGCAAGGTTCTTCCGTACTTCCTGTATGCACTTAGTTTTTCACGAAATGAACTTTTCATTAAATTGTGTTTTTGTTTCTTGGCCTAGTGCTATGGCCTAGGCATTGCACTTTTTTGTTTGTTCAGTTACTGAACATTTTTTGCGGACTGCTGACTTAGGACAAAATAAAAACCTGTCTGTTTAAACAGCTAGGTTAGTTTGGTGAATTGGCATGGTGGCTACCGATGCATGGCACAACTGCCAAATGACGTTCTTGGAGTAACGGCGATCGCGCCGGGATCCAATGCGGACAGCCTGAATCTTTCCTTCCTTTTCCCAGTTTCTTAGGGTGTTCGGATGGACATTGATCAGTTTGGCAGCTTCCTTTATGGTCAGCAATTCCGATAATTCGGAGTCAAATTGCATGATCTATGAAATTTTAATTTTGTTTTTGTTTCTTCTAGCTCTAGTCTAACTTTGAGGCTAGAAGAGAAAAAAGCTTATGTTTAAGCTTTGTTTATAAGCGGGAAGCTAATTTTGGCTTTCTGCTTAATGTATGGGCTTAAATTGTGTTTTTGTTTCGACTTTTTTGTGAGGTTTTGTTAAGTTAATATAATTTAACTTAACAAAACTTACCTTATATATAGTATAGCAGATTTTTACCCTTTTGTCAACAAAAAACCGCCCTATCAAGGACGGCTTTCACAAACTTAATTCTGTTTTTTTCTGTACCTTAAAATGAGCAAAACTATCACCAGCAGTGTTGCTAGCAGTAAGCCGAAGAATAAAATCGCGCTACCAAATACCAATAGAAGCAGATGCCATGGGATAACCCAAAAAATAAGTTTGCTTTCATGATTCCGGCTAGCATCGTTGTTTACAGTAAGGTGCAAGTCAGCTCGATATCGGCCAAAAGCAAAGTTGTTCCATTCATACTGGACATGAGACCAAAAACCGTCAAACTCTGGCTGCTGGACTGCACCGGTAAATTTCTCTATTTTGTCTTTTCCGCCTCCGCTGGTAACCCAAGCGCTGTCAAAGCGGCGAATACTTTCTGGAAGAACATTTCCCGCCCCTTTATTAGCGGTAACTATTTTGCTGACACGACCAAAAATATTGCGAATGGTGATATCTCCCAACGGCTGAGCTCTATCGCCACCACTGTTTTGGAATCGGAAGTAAAATTCTACCGGCAAGTTGGAATGCCATTTCTTTTTATCTTTAGTGCTAAATTCAACAATGGAGTCCTTCGTTGGGATATCCCCGTTAACTCGAAATAACACAAGGGTTCCAACATCGCTTTGAATTGAGACAGCTCCGGGATCATTGTTGGTTGGTGGGATAACAGATGCAAATACTGCAGCGAAGTATCCGCCTGGGGCAGCATTTTCTGGCACGTTAACCGAGACTGCGACTTCTTTGTATTGTTGGCCGCCAACCTCTACGCTGTCTGGAAAAGAAAACCAGCTTACTAAACCATCGCGTTCACTAGGCACAAACACCGGATCCCCTGTTTCACCTTGGGTTTCAAACTTGGCTGCGCTGAGATAGTAAGTTCTTTTTACTTTTTCGTCGTTGTAAATTTTTACCACTGCTTCAGTGGTCTTGCCGGGATCTCCGCTTATCTCATAGCGGGTGGGAGACATTGTGGTTGCTTGTGCAGTTAGCGGCACTAAAGATGATGTCAGCACCAGCAACAGACACAGCTGCCAAAAAACGGACTTCGCAAATTTTAACTTATTTAGATTCATCATTATTTGCTTGTTTCTTTTTAAAAAGTTTTTTTCTTGCGCGCCACAATCTTCCCAACAATCGCTCTGCTATGATAGCTCCCAAAATAACTGAGATCAAATGCCATGGGATAACCCAAAAAGCAACTTTTTCGTTATGCACCCTACTGGCATCATTATTTACTGTGACTTTTAGATTTGCAGTATATCGGCCAAAAGCAAAGTTGTTCCATTCATACTGGACATGAGTCCAATAATTCTTAAATTTAGGATAATTTACAGGGCCGGTATGTTGTTCTATATCATCACCGCCAGCATTTACCCAAGCGCTGTCAAACCGGCGAATACTTTGGGGGAGCACATTTCCCGCCCCTTTATTTGCAGCAATAATTTTAGTAACCTGCCCAAAAGTATTGCGAATGGTGATATCTCCCAACGGCTGAGCTCTGTCCGCTCCTGCATTACGGAACCGGAAAAAGAATTCAATTGGTATTTTAGAATACCAATGTTTCTTATTCTTAGTATCAAATTCTACTATAGAATCATCTTTGGGAAAATCCCCGTTAACTCGAAATAACACAAGGGTTCCAACATCGCTTTGAATTGAGACAGCTCCGGGATCATTGTTGGTTGGTGGGATAACAGATGCAAATACTGCAGCGAAGTATCCGCCTGGGGCAGCATTTTCTGGCACGTTAACCGAGACTGCGACTTCTTTGTATTGTTGGCCGCCAACCTCTACGCTGTCTGGAAAAGAAAACCAGCTTACTAAACCATCGCGTTCACTAGGCACAAACACCGGATCCCCTGTTTCACCTTGGGTTTCAAACTTGGCTGCGCTGAGATAGTAAGTTCTTTTTACTTTTTCGTCGTTGTAAATCTTAATATTAAGAGTGGTAGACTTGCCTGGATCGGCATCCAACTCTAAACGAGTTGGGGACATTGTAGTTGCCTTGACTTCTGCTGGCAACAAGTTAATTAAAATTCCCAAAACCAACGTTGCGATAAATACTTTTTTCGCAATTATTTTTATATTATTCATTGGAGTCTTGGTTGGCCTTATTAATAATATATTTGTTATACCTTGTTATACCATAATGCAATAAACCGCCCAATACTATAAGAATACACAGTCCGGCCAAAATAGGAAAGACCGGCAAAACCCAAAAAACGGTTTGAGCGCGCACCTCCAATTTCGGGTTCCCATAAAACATAATTGCTTCCGCGGTATATCGACCGAAAGCCCAACTTGGATTCCAACTCACTTCAAAATCACGCTCAGTTTCTGGAAGCACAATCAGAGCGTCACGGTTTACTTGAACATCTGCAACCTGTTGGCCGTAAATATTTCTTACTACAATAGAACCTTTTGGCTTGCTATGGACGTTTCCGTAATTATGAAATCCGAGCACCATGTCATAAGGTCCTGTTTGATACCAATTTTGTTGGCTGAAAAATCTGCTAATAATCCCCTGCTCCTGGGCTTTTCCCAGCTTAGCCAAAATTATTGTCCCTGCTTTATTTTGAACAACAGTACCTTGTTCATTTAAAGGTTCTTTGGGCCGGCCAAACAATAGCCCGCCGTAATGTGTTCCCAGTTCAGCATCTACTGGAGGAGTTATACTGAAATTGATTTTGGTCTGTTCTTGCGGGCCAATAGTGAACTGCGGCTGTTGAGTAATATTTATCCATTGGCTTAACGAGTATTTAGGATCGCTTTTTTCGGAAGGCGGCAAAAACAGAGGCTGACCACTGCGACCGTCTGTCACAAAATCATTAATGCTTACTTCGAAACTAACAGGAGCGTTTGTCGTATTTGTAACGCTAATTTCATAATATTTGGCCTGTCCTGGGACGACTTCGGTTTCAATGAGAAAAGGGTCGATTGCCAAACCTTGTACTTCTAAAATTTTACTTTGAGTGGCATCTCCAACCTGTTCTTGAGCTTGGACAGACGTGAAAGCTGAACTGTTCGAAAAAGCTACTAGAAACAATGCGACAATAAAAGATAAGCGTAATTTGTACATATGTTAAAACTGAGCAGTAGTTATATAAGTAGCAATATTTTGATAAGACCCTGCTTCCTGCAAACTACCCACCTCAAGCTTGAATATTACATTGGTGCTTTCACTTGTGACCGGACCAGTACTACAAGCCACCTCCAAAGGTGAAGTGGTTAAAGCAGCATAAGTATCATCAGCGGAAAACCTGCCGGAAGTACCGGTGCACAAACTGGAGTCAGTGGTATGATATCCAAAGCGACCTTCAGTGATAGCGCCGGGCCACGCCGCGGGAGAAGCGTTTGTGGCTGTAACTGGGTCAATTTCTATACTACCTGTTGTTCTTAAATTGCCGTCCTGTTGCAGTGTGGTAGTATACCCCGCAACTGCATTGGTAGTTACATCAACTCTATGAGCAGCTGTTTTAGCTGAGTTAATAGTTAGGGAACCGTAAGCTATAGCATTAGTGGTAGAAGTGGTGGTGGTGGTAACGCCACCAACAGTAGTACCGCTGCTGACCCCGACAAAGGTAATTGAGAGATTGGGTGCAGCCGTTGTGGCGCTGGCAGTGGCTGAATATCCTGTTTCTGTATCTTCTGCATCGCTGCCAGTTCCATAACTGGCTTTTACTTTGATCTTATAGGTCGTGCTCGGTGTCAGCCCTGTTACCCTTTCACCTGTGCCAGACCCCCAGTTAGTGTATGTCTGCCATGCCGGGTTTACTCCTAGCGTGTTGTCAGTCTGAATAAAGTAAGTTGTGACGAAATCATCTGAAGAAAGTGCAATGGCATATGTTGTGTCGTTTTGTTGCCCGCTGCCGGTCACCACAACAAAATCCAAGGCGTTATACAAAGTACCGCCGGTGTTAGTTAGTGTTGGGGTTCCAGGAGTTCCTGGATATGCGGGTAAGAAAAAACCGCCAAACAGATTGTACAAAGTGGAAGAACTGCCGCTGTCTGACTGATCGCCAATTGACTCTCTGGACTTGTAGTTGGCCGAGTTGCTTAATTCTCCGCCAGAGTCAATAGTAGGAGCTTCAATTTTATAAGTTGGGCTGGAAAGTGTCTGGGCTAAAGCAACGCCAGGCACAGATGCAAGAGCTAAAATTAGCCATATGCGTGCAAAAAACTGTCGTCTCATATACTAACAGTATATCACGATTTACTTTGTATGGGCCTTATTGCTTAATTTTTCCTTTGACTTTCCTAGCTCCGGTCGCTTTAGCAATAATGTACCTGTTGTACTTCTTGACTCCGAAACGGAGCAAAACAAGTAAGACAATCAAACTTGGCACTACTATTGAAAGAAGTTGCCAAGGAATTATATAAAAAGTAAATTCGCTCTTAGTGCTTTTAAGCTCTTTGGTTCCATAAACCACCTTAAGATCTGCAGTATATTTTCCAAAAGCGAAATTTGTCCACTGAGATTTTACAGTCTGCCAAAAAGGCAATTTTGGAGCTTCGGCCAAGTCTACAATTGGCTCTTGCTTTAATCCTCCACCTTGCTCTGTCCAAACCGATGTGAACCGACGAATACTTTTTGGCAAAACACTGCCATCTACCGTGTTAGCAGACAAAACTTTAATGGTTTTACCAAAAATATTACTTATCTGGATATCTCCTAAAGGCTTTTGATGATCATCCCCAGTATTTTGAAAACGGTAATAAAATTGTATGGGTAACTGTGTGAAAACTTTCTTCTTACCTGTAGTATTAAACTCCAAAATGGTGGCGTTTTGAACAAAATCACCATTGACCCGGAGCAGTATCAAAGAACCCAGTTTAGTGCCAATTGCAATTTTCCCTTTATCAGGAGTAATGGCAGGGGGCTCGATACTAAAAAACGCACCGGCAAAATGACCGCCCGGCTCAGCATCTGCGGGGATGGTTATTTCAATAGGCATATCCACGGTAGCACCTGGTCCCAGAGTAATGGTATCTTGAGATTTTATCCAGGTTGCTAAACCTTCTCTTCTAGGGGTAAAGCTAGGAGTTCCACTTTCATCCTGAGAATTAAAGTTCTCATAAGCCAAGTAAAAAGTTCTAGATTGTTTTTCTTCGTTTGTAATTTTTATGTTGGCACGCAAATTAGTGCCGGGATCACCGTTTAACTCTAGCTTAGGGTTAACGGTGAGAGCTTTTGCCTTAAATAAGGGTAAAATTGTCAAAAATACTAATAAAAATACAAACACACCAGCAAATGCTGGTGTGTAAAGACTCAAAAATGAATTAGTCTTTCGGAAAAAACTCATGAATTTAGAATGTTCCGGTGGCGATGTAGGTGATGGTGGTTGAATAAGAACCCGCTTCTGTGGCACCGCCTATGTTGGCCAAATATGAAACTGTCAGGTTTTCGGTGTTGGTAGGAGCTGTTTCGGACACGATTGTTGTTGTAGTATTTGCTACAAAAGTAAAATCAGCAGCTGAGTCACGCAAGTAGCCGGTGGCAATTGTAGCATCGCCATCTGTAGAAACAGATAAGCCAAACTGTTCGGTACCTGGAGTACCGTCACTATCTTCGTCAACGCTCGCCACTGTAATAGAAGGCGTTCCCGCTTTTAGCGTGTCTCCATAATACGTTACTGCATAACCGCTGGCGGCGTTAGTTGCTACGGACATTATGTGAGCAGAAGAAGGAGTTGTACCAGAAGCATTGGCTCCGCCACCATCTGTTGCCCACCGTCCTGTGGCAGAACTTAGGGTGCCAAAGCTAACATCGTTGTCTACAGTGGTTACAGTAAAAGTAATGTTTGGATCAACAGTAGCTGTAATAGCAATTTGGTCATCTGAAATCAAATCAATTTCCAAAACTCCGGTATCACCGAATCCACCGCTGAAAGTAATAGTATCATCATCATCCAAAGCTCCATTTTGAACAGTGTTAGCCGCACCGGTACCACCTGAAGTTGCAACTGTACCCATTTTTATTCTGTAACACAAGCCGCCGGCATGGGTATCATCCGTTTCTGGTTCAAAAGTAACTACATCGCCGGTCACATCAACTCCCCACTCGGTAGCACTAGCAGTTAAAGCCAAAGTTTCTTCAGTAAACGAAGCTGAAGAACAAGTACCGCTGTTTCCAACAGCAAAGTCAAAGTTGGCCACTGCTTCAGCAGCCAAAGTAAAATCAGAGCTAAAAGTCAAAATTATGTCATCCGAAGTACCAGCTTGGATGCCGGTAGGGCTCACAAAGTAAATAGTGTAATCGGAGTTGGTGTTTTCCTTTAACCTACTGGCAATTGCCTGCATGCTTGTCAAAGATGCAGCTTGAGCAACAGGAATAGGTCCAAATACCAAAGAAACTACTATTGCGAGCAGGCTAGTCAATACTAGCTTTTGATGTAATTTTTGTTTCATTTCAGAATGTTTTTAACCTTAGTTATATTATAGCACAAATAAAAATATTTGTCTATGGACTTATTAAAAAAGTTAGTTAATTACTTTTTCTTATAAAATCCTAACAATAAAAATATTATACTAGATAAAACTTACAATTGATAGTATGATTTCCACATGACAAAAAAAGTAAAAATCCTGGGTATAGAAAGTAGTTGTGATGAAAGTGCAGCCAGTGTTTTGTTTGGAAATTTAACCTCAAATAAGCCAAATTTTCATATAAAATCATTCATAGTAAAATCGCAAATTCCCTTGCACCGGAAAACTGGGGGTGTAGTACCCGAGGTTGCTGCGCGCGCACATCTGCAAAATATTTTGCCAGTGGTAGACAGTGCATTAGAAAAAGCAGGTTGTGGATTAATGGACTTGGATTATATTGCTGTAACATCTGGCCCAGGCTTGGTCGTATCTCTGGTTGTGGGTGTGGAATTTGCCAAAGGGCTATCATTTGCAACTGGAGTCCCCCTTTTGCCCACCAATCATATGGCAGGGCACCTGTACTCGGCTTTTTCTCATAAAAAAGCGACAAAAATCAATTTTCCAGTACTTGCTATGGTCGTTAGCGGCGGACATACCATGCTTTTAATAATGCAAAGCTACTCTAAATATAGAGTAATTGGAGAAACTGTGGATGACGCAGTTGGTGAAGCTTTTGACAAAGTAGCAAGACTGTTAGATCTCCCCTATCCTGGTGGTCCGGAGATCAGCAGATTGGCTTCGCAAGGCAAACCAACTATCAACTTCCCCAGACCAATGTTGAATGACAAAAGCTATAACTTTTCATTCTCAGGACTAAAAACAGCTGTGCTGAATTATAGAAAGACCCTGCCTAAAAAAATCAGTGTCCAACAAAAAGCGAATATTGCAGCTTCGTTCGAAGCTGCAGCAATAGACGTATTGGTAAAAAAAGCTATGCGCGCTGCCGAACAATATAAATGCAGATCAATGCTATTGGCAGGTGGGGTTGCCGCAAATCACTTACTAAGAAAAAGTTTAGAAACTGAAAGCAAAAAAAGAAAAATGGTTTTTGTTGTGCCTCCTTTTGAATACTGCATGGATAACGGCGCAATGATAGCGATGGCAGCGTATTTTAACCTACGTTCAGGAGTAAAAGCCAAGTCTTTGCATAAAGTAAAAGCAGATCCAAGTTGGGAACTATAGAACTATTACAAGCAAGGTATAATTGAATAAAAGCTTTACAAAACCATTATTTATTACTATAATGGCAACATAATTATAAGCTTTTACTGTGGCTGTCACCGCAGTGCCCAATACCAATAGCGGGCAAAGCGCGGAAAGAAACCTGCCGATGGCAGGCGAGTAGAATCCGCCGGACCTACCGATATCAGGAAAATTAAGTATAGCGCATAGCTAAAATCAAGATGGTACCGTCCACTCAACGTGGGCTCTTGAACACTCTTTTGAGTGTTTTTATTTTTAACAATCTCTTATGACAGAACTAGAAAAAACATATAATGCTTCAGCTGTAGAAAATCGAATTTACCAAATGTGGCTTGATTCAGGATTTTTTAATCCCGACAACTTAATCAATGCGGGCGACAAAGAAAATTCTTTCACAATAATCATGCCGCCGCCAAATGCCAATGCCCCACTCCATGTCGGGCATGCACTTGGCCTCACAATTGAAGACATACTAGTCAGATACCATAGAATGCAAGGAAAAAGAGCTTTATGGCTGCCTGGTACAGATCACGCCGGGTTTGAAACTCAAGTCGTGTTTGAAAAAAAATTAGAAAAAGAAGGTCGCAGCCGCTTGCAAATGAACCGGGAAGAATTCTACAAGGAAGTTTGGGATTTTGTACAAAATAACAAGCATATTTCTGAAGATGGTATAAAACGACTTGGGGCTTCTTGCGACTGGTCCCGCAATACTTTTACGCTTGATCCAGAAATCGTCAAAGTAGTTTATGCAACTTTCCAAAAAATGTATGAAGATGGTCTCGTATATCGTGGTGACCGTATATGCAATTGGTGTCCAAGGCACCAAACAGCGCTTGCAGATCTAGAAACGAAATACGAAGAACGTGAAGATCCGTTTTACTATTTTAAATACGGTCCTTTTACAATTGGAACCGCCCGACCTGAAACAAAATTTGGAGATAAATATATTGTAGTCCACCCAGAAGATAAACGTTATGAAGAATTTGCCCATGGCCAAAAAATTGAATTGGAATGGATCAACGGCCCAATTACTGCAACTGTTATAAAAGATGCGGCCGTCGACAGGGAATTCGGCACCGGGGCAATGACAATTACCCCATGGCATGACGCGGTAGATTTTGAAATTGCTCAGCGTCACAAACTAGACATGGAACCAATAATAGACAAGACCGACAAGCTTCTGCCAATCGCCGGGGAATTTGCCGGACAAAGAATCAAAAATGCTCGGCCTTTGATAATAGAAAAGCTCAAAGAGAAGGGGCTATTGGTTAAAGTAGATGAACACTACAAACACAATGTTCAGCTTTGCTACAAATGCAATTCTATTATCGCACCTACAGTTATCCCTCAATGGTACATTGCCATGACAAAGCCGTTGCCAAATAACAAGCCAAGCTTGCGCGACATGGCAGTTGCCGCCGTAAAAAACAAAAAAGTAGAAATACTATCCGACCGATTTGAGAAAATTTTTATGCACTGGATGGATAATATTAAAGACTGGCCTATTTCCAGACAAATTTGGTGGGGTATTCCTATCCCGGTCAAATATTGCACAGATTGTGGCAACACAATAATAGATACTGAACAAGTGATTTCTGCATGTTCAAAATGCGGGGGCACAAAGCTGGAACAAGATCCAGATACATTCGATACGTGGTTTTCGTCTGGACAATGGCCTTATGCGACTTTGATGTCCAAGAGCGAGAATGACTTAAAAAACTACTTCCCCACTCAGGTCATGGAAACTGGATGGGATATTCTCTTTTTTTGGGTTGCCCGAATGATAATGCTCTCATATTACCGAACGGGTAAGCCTCCATTTCAAAAAGTATTTTTGCACGGGTTGGTTCGAGATAAAGATCGTCAAAAAATGAGCAAGAGCAAAGGCAACGTAGTCGATCCTCTTGGGGTGATTGATACTTATGGCACAGACGCCCTGAGATTCGCCTTGGTTTTTTCCACGGCCGCTGGCAACGATATACCGCTTGCGGAAGAAAAAATAAAAGGAATGAAACACTTTGGTAATAAAATTTGGAATATTGCCAGATTCATAATCAGTAACATTGAACGTAATTCTGATTCTTTTAATATCATAACGGAAAATGACAAGCAGATTTTGGGAAAACTTGAGAATACTGTTAATGCCGTGACCAAGAATATAGAAAACTACCGCATTCACGAAGCTGCTCAAGAAGTTTATCAATTCGCGTGGAAAGAATTAGCAGATATCTATATCGAACAAAGCAAGCAACAATTGGCTGATGAAGCTCAATCTAAAAACACACAAGCCATATTGCTATATCAGCTGACAACTTTACTTAAACTGCTTCATCCGTTTATGCCATTTATCACTGAAGAAATTTGGCAGAAACTTAAAGAAAACAGCTTGGTCAACAGTGATCTATTGATGGTTGAACAATGGCCAACCAGCTCTGAAATTATTAAATAATCAAAATGCAAAACCTTAAAACAAAAAATTCTCTTGTCTTATTGGTCACTGTACTGGCAAGTGGAATGGCGTTTTTAGATACTTCAACCACCAACATTGCCTTGCCGGCGATCCAATCCGACTTTAACTCGAACATTAGTGCTTTACAATGGGTGGTTACTGGATACAGCTTAACCCTGGCATCATTACTTTTAATTAGCGGGTCTTTGGGAGACAGGTTCGGACATAAGAAATTATTTAATTTCGGAATAGCAGCATTTATATTGTTTTCTGGATTAACAGCCCTATCCCAAAATACCAGTCAGCTAATATTCCTCCAAATCCTGCAAGGTGCAGCGGCGGCATTAATGATTCCACAAAGCTTGGCAATTATTAACAGCAGCTTTGCAGAGAACGAACGCGGAAAAGCAATTGGTATTTGGGCCGGCCTTGCGGGGGCAATTTCCGCCATGGGTCCCTTAACTGGCGGTTTTCTGGTGGAGCAATTTGGATGGCAATCAATTTTTTTGATCAATGTGCCCATAGGAATTTTGGCATTATTTTTTAGTTGGAAATTTATTGCCTACAAGCAAATTCTCCAAAAAACCCCGAAACGCTTTGGACACACCATATTGATAGTTGGTGGGCTGTTTACACTTACGTACGGATTCATTAAGCTCCCCATGCTGGGATTGCTAGACATTCAAGTTATCATATCTCTGTTATTGGGGTTTGCCGGCCTGGCAAGTTTTATGTGGCTGCAAAAAACAAGCAAACATCCCCTGCTCCCTCTTAATATTTTTTCCTCGCCTAACGTATTAGGAGCCAATATTGTAACACTGCTTATATATTCTGGTTTGGCGGCAATGGTGTTTTTGCTCACTCTAAACTTCCAGCAAATCCAAGGATACTCGCCGAGTATGGCGGGCCTTGCGCTTCTTCCCGACGTGCTCATTATTACCCTGTTTACAGGTCTCGGCGGAAAACTTGCTGACAAATATGGACCGCGACCCTTTATGATAGTAAGTCCTATACTAATAGGTGCGAGTTTTGTTTTTTTCATGATACCCGGTATCCAAGCGAATTTCTGGACTACATTTTTTCCAGCAGAAGTAATGTTCGGATTTGGGATGGCAGGCTTAATATCTCCTCTAACAAAATCTGCACTAACGGTCCCCTCTGAATTTTCAGGCACAGCTTCAGGTGCAAACAATTCTATTTCTAGAGTTGCGGGGGTGATGGCAATTGCAGTTATCGGTGCTATTTTAATCTCAATTTTCCAAGCTGAATTTATTAAATCTGTTAATAACCTAAACATTGACCCTGACATAAAACATGAGCTGATAAGAAACTCTGATAAAATGTCAGGAATGATTTTACCAGAATCCTTAGATGCTACATCAAAGAATGAGGTGCAATTGGCAATCGAAAGATCGTTTGTAGAAGGATTTAGATGGTCAATGGGAATTATGGCTGTATTGGCTGTACTGGCTGGCATAGTATCTTACTTCAGCATTAAGAAAAAAGCAGCCGTTTAAGGCTGCTTTTTTGAACTTTTATAAGGGCAAAGATTGCTCTTCTAAAACTTCCTTTGCTACGTCAGGGTTGAATCCTGTTCCTGCAGGAATCAATTTACCAATAATTACGTTCTCTTTAAGACCTCTTAGATAGTCGGTTTTTCCGGTAACAGCTGCCTCGATTAACACACGAGTGGTTTCTTGGAACGAAGCTGCCGCAAGGAAACTTTCGGTGTTCAAAGAGATTTTTGTAATACCCATGAGCAATTGTTCGGCTTTTGCTGGCTGTCGACCTTCTTCAATTAACTTTTCATTGATATCTTGCAATTTCGCTTTATCTACCATATCTCCAACAATAAAGTCAGTATCACCTGTTTCCGTTATGCGCATCTTTGAAAACATTTGTCTAACAATAACTTCAACGTGCTTGTCGTGAATATTCTGCCCTTGGGAAACATAAATATCTTGAACCTCTTTAACAATATACTTCTGTGCAGCTTGCGGACCTTGCAATTCCATAATCTGTACCGGGTTCAAATTCCCTTCGGTCAAAGGCTGACCCTTTGTTACCAAATCACCATCTTTCACTGTTAGTGAAAAGCTTGGTGATATGGAGTACTCTTGCACTTCATCGCTCTCGTGTACCACAATAATTTTATTATCTTCTGCTTTTACAATACCAGCAGCTGTTGTCTTTACGTTCTTGCCATCCTTATCTACATAAATAGTATCGCCATTTTCAACATGTGCGCCATCTCGGATTACCGAACTGGCTCCGGACGGGATTTCATAACTATCTTTTTGCACACCCTGTCCTTCTACTCGCACAATTTGTTCTTTGTTGTTTTGAACTACAATTACAACCTGTCCGTCTATCTCTGTTACAGTAGCCTGACCCTTTGGCTCACGGACTTCGAACAGTTCTTCTACACGGGGCAATCCTTGGGTAATATCTTTCCCAGATGCAGCTCCACCAGTGTGGAAAGTACGCATAGTAAGCTGGGTTCCAGGTTCGCCAATGGCTTGGGCCGCAACGATACCCACAGCCGCTCCCAGCTCTACCATATTATTAAAACCAAGATCATAACCGTAACAAAGTCGGCAGATACCGCGGGTCAGTTTACATTTCAAAACACTGCGGCACTTCACTTCCGTATATCCGGCATCTACAATTTGCTTAGCCTGAGATTCATCTATACCGTTATTTTTTGAAACAATTAAATTGCCAGTTGCATCTTTTAAATCTTCTGCGGTTACACGGCCAAATAGTCTGCGGTCGAAAGGTTTATTCATTGCTTCAGAGTCAGCCAAATTAATGACTTCGTAATCTTCTGTGTGACAGTCCTCTGCGTTAACAACTACATCTTGAGCCACGTCTACTAGACGACGAGTCAGATAACCGGCATCTGCAGTACGTAGAGCAGTGTCAGACATACCTTTTCGAGATCCGTGAGTAGAAATAAAGTATTCCAAAACTCCAAGACCTTCTTTAAACGAACTTTTAACTGGCAGCTCAATAACGTCTCCGGCAGGGTTAACTACCAAACCCTTCATGCCAGACATCTGCGTAATCTGAGACAAAGATCCTCTGGCTCCAGAAGTGAAGATATAGTTTACTGAACTGTGGTCAGTAACGGTACCGCTTACATCCTTGGCTATTTTTTCAGAAACCCCGGTCCAAATTTCCACAACACGGCTAGAACGTTCATCCTCGGTAAGCAATCCCTCTCTGAACTGATCGTAAGAAGTTTGAACTTCTTGCTCCGCTGCTGCAACCAGTTCGTGCTTGGTGTCGGGAACGCTCAAGTCGTCCATGCCCCATGAAAGCCCAGACTTTTTCATATATGTAAAACCGGTACGCTTAATCTCATCAATTAACTCTGCGGTCTTGTCATTGCCAAACATGCGGTAAGCATCACTAACCAATCCTTGTAATTTTTTCTTATCAAAAGCTTCGTTGCGGTAGCCAAGTTCCGGTGGAATAATTTTATTAAAGATCAAACGGCCTACTGAAGTTTCAAGAAGTTCTCCATCCGGCATCAAAACTTTGATCTTAGCCTGAATATTAATATGCCCGTTGTTGTAGGCCATAACAGCTTCTTGGCGATCTGCAAAAATCTTACCTTCACCCTTTAACCCTTCGCGCATCTTAGTAATATAATAGCAACCTACAACAACGTCCTTGTCTGGTGTCATCACAGGATCGCCAGACGCCGGTTTCAGCAAGTTATGCGCGGAAACCATAATTTCACGGGCTTCTTTCTGGGCAGCGTCAGTCAAAGGGACGTGTACAGCCATTTGGTCACCGTCAAAGTCAGCATTAAATGCAGCACAAACCATAGGATGAAGCTGGATTGCTTTTCCCTCAATCAATATAGGCTGAAAAGCTTGAAAACCCAATCTATGCAAGGTTGGAGCGCGGTTAAGCAACACATAGTGATCTTTGGTAACCTCTTCTAGAATATCGTAAACTTCTGTGCGTGCCTGCTCTATCAACCGATTTGCGCTACGTACGTTATGAGCATACTCCCGCGCAATAAGCTTCGAAATAACAAACGGCTTAAACAACTCTAAAGCCATTTGCTTCGGCAAACCGCACTGGTGCAGCTTTAAATGAGGACCAACAACAATAACACTACGTCCGGAATAGTCAACACGCTTACCCAGCAAGTTCTGACGGAAGCGTCCCTGTTTTCCCTTTAACATGTCTGCCAAAGAACGCAACTTACGTTTTTGCCCGGTTGAAGCTGTCACTTCTTTGCCATGACGTACAGAGTTGTCTATTAGGGCATCTACGGCTTCCTGAAGCATGCGCTTTTCATTTCTAGTGATAACTTCAGGAGATTTTATTTCCAAAAGTTTCTTCAAACGATTGTTTCGGTTTATGACTCTGCGGTAAAGATCATTCAAGTCAGAAGCGGCAAAACGGCCACCGTCAAGCTGAACCATTGGACGAAGATCAGGAGGAATTACAGGTAGGTGCGTAATAAGCATCCACTCAGGTCGAAGGCCGGAATTGATCAAAGATTTAACCAATTTCAAGCGGCGCAACATCTTCTTCGCAGCTTGACCCTCGGTATTTTGTAGATCTATTGCGAGTTGAGCTGCCAACTCCTCAAGATTTATTTCTTCCAACAAAGCTTTTAGTGCTTCGGCACCTATTCCTGCCGTAAATACAGGTCCATACTTCAGAGACAAATCCCGATATTGAAGCTCAGAAATAATTTGCATTTTTTTCAAACTCTTCAGCTCACTGCGCGCCTGATCGCGAATACTTTCAAGATTATCCTGTTCTTTCTGCCACATATCTTTCAATCTGGTAATTTCGGCGTCAATTTCCGCACCTAATACATCAGGATTCTTCTTGGAACCAGCCTGCTGCATTTCTGTGCGGGTTTTTGCGATCAACATTTCGTAGCGAGTCTCGATCTCCTTTTTCTTGGACTTAAATTCACCTTCAATCTGATCCATTGTCTGCTGTCGAGCATCTTCATCTACCGAAGTGATAATATACGACGCAAAATACACCAACCGTTCAATTTCTTGCATTCCCAAATCTAAAATCAAACCCAAACGGCTCGGTACTGAGCGCAAAAACCAAATATGAGCAACTGGAACTGCCAAAGTTATATGTCCCATACGTTCACGCCGAACACTGGATTTGGTAACTTCCACTCCGCACTTATCGCATACAATGTTCTTGTAACGGATGCGCTTGTATTTTCCACAATAACATTCCCAGTCTTTTATCGGACCGAAAATCTTTTCGTCGAACAAGCCGTCTTTTTCTGGACGCTGAGTTCTATAATTTATGGTTTCAGGCTTGGTCACTTCTCCGTGAGACCATTCAAGAATGGTTTCAGGGCTGGCCAGCTTGATCTTTACCCCTTTGAATTCTTCAGTTTGTGTGAACATATTTGGTAAGATTTAAAGATTGAAGTATAAAATTATTTTTTTTCCTTTTTCTTTTTTTCCTTTTTCACCGGCTCATCAAAAAGAGAAGGTCCATCGATCATGACTGGCTGCGGCGCTTCGCCAGTTTCAGAATCTACATTCACATCGCGCTCATCTCCGGCTTGCATAACGCCATTTATACCAAGCAATTCGACATCTAGTCCTAGACTTTGTAATTCTTTTACCAACACACGGAAAGATTCTGGAATGTTAGGCTTGCGAATTGGTTCGCCTTTTACTATGGACTCATAAGTTTTACTACGTCCTACTACATCATCGGACTTAATAGTCAACATTTCCTGTAAAGTATGCGCTGTTCCATAACCTTCCAAAGCCCAAACTTCCATTTCTCCAAAACGCTGACCGCCGAACTGAGCTTTACCGCCCAAAGGCTGTTGGGTGATTAAAGAGTACGGACCAGTAGAACGAGCATGCATTTTGTCATCAACCAAATGGTGAAGCTTTAACATATAAGCTACACCAACGGTGACTCTTTCATCAAAAGGTTCGCCGGTTTTACCATCATACAAAGTTACTTTTCCATCTTCGGCTATTCCGGACTTGGCTAGCTCTTCCTTAATTTGCGGTTCAGCAATACCGTCCAATACTGGAGTGGCATATTTCACACCCATCCTCTGTGCGGCGAATCCTAGGTGGGTTTCCAAAATTTGTCCCAAGTTCATACGGGACACAACGCCGAGTGGGTTCAGAATAATCTCTACCGGGGTTCCGTCTGCCATGTAAGGCATATCTTCAACAGGAATGATTTTTGAGATAACGCCTTTATTCCCATGGCGTCCGGCCATCTTGTCCCCCACTTGGATCTTGCGCAATACAGCAACAGAAACCTGAATAGAGCGAATAACTCCGGAAGGAAGCTTGTCTCCTTGGTCACGATTGAACTCACGAATATTTACCACTTTGCCATATTCACCATGCGGCAAAGTCAAAGAAGTATCTTTTACATCACGAGACTTTTCTCCAAAAATTACACGAAGCAATTTTTCTTCTGCAGTTAAGTCAGTTTCACCTTTAGGAGTAATCTTACCAACCAAAATATCGCCGGCCTTAACTTGGGCGCCAATCCGAACAACGCCATTCTCATCTAAATTTTTAAGTTTCTCTTCTCCCACGTTTGGAATATCTCGTGTAACTACTTCTGGACCGAGTTTTGTATCGCGGATGTCAATTTTAAAATCTTCAATGTGGATGGATGTAAATCTGTCTTCTTGAACCAAACTGGAAGAAAGTAAAATAGCATCTTCGTAATTGCCGCCCTCCCATGACATAAATGCAATGCGGATGTTCTGACCCAAAGCCAATTCCCCATTTTCTGTAGAAGTTCCGTCTGCCAGCACCTCACCGGCTTTGACTTTCTGACCTTTTTCAACACGAACAATCTGGTTGCTGCAAGTTCCAGAGTTAGTGCGAACGAATTTCAGCAAAGGATATTCCTTTTTCTTTCCTTGGGAGTTTGTAACAGTAATTAAATCACCACGGACACTAGTTACTTCGCCATCTTCTTCAGCCATAATTACCTGTCCAGAATCTCGAGCAGCCTTACCTTCCATACCAGTACCAATTAACGGTGCGCGGGGGGAGATAGTAGAGACAGCTTGACGTTGCATGTTCGATCCCATCAAAGCACGGTTTGCATCATCATGTTCCAGAAAAGGAATTAACGAAGTTGTAACGGAAATAATTTGTTTCGGTGAAATATCTACACAGTCCAATTCATCTACAGCGGCAATGGACGGTACACCATGAACACGGACAGCAGTTCTTTCCTCTATAAAATATCCGTCTTCATCAACTTCAACATTTGCCTGGCCAATAGTTAATTTTTCTTCTTCATAAGCATCCATGTACTTAATTGTATTGGTCAAACGAGCTTTAACCCGGATTTCCGATAAATCTGGAATCCCGGCCAAAGCCTTAGCGTCAGATTGCTCAATTTTCTTACCAGCCTCTACTATTACTTTGCCTTTCTCGTCTTTTATATCAAATAAGGCAATTTCTCCAACTGCATCTTTGCCGTCGTTTTTAACATTTTTTCTTGTCATTCTGTATGGAGTTTCCAAAAACCCAAAATCATTCAAGCGAGAATATGTTGCCATATGGGCCACCAAACCAATGTTTGGGCCTTCTGGTGTAGTAATTGGACAAAGTCTGCCGTAGTGGCTGCGATGCACGTCGCGCACTTCAAAACCAGCACGTTCACGGGAAAGCCCGCCAGGTCCCATAGCAGACAAGCGGCGTTTATGTTCCAATTCTGCCAATGGGTTGGTTTGATCCATGAATTGAGAAAGTTGAGATGAGGAGAAAAATTCTTGCATGGCTGCAACTATCGGACGAACATGAATAAGTTGTGCCGGAGTTACGGTATCTAGATCAGCTAAGGACATACGATCTTTGGCGATACGAGCCATACGAGCCAACCCTACACGGTATCGAGTTTGAATTAATTCACCTACTGCACGAATCCGGCGATTAGCCAAGTGGTCAATATCGTCACCCGGTTCTTGGGTGTTGTTCAGTCTGATAATTTCTCGCACAACTGAAACCAAATCTTCCTTGGTCAGAATTCTGCTGTCGTTATTCTGATCAAACCCAATTCGTTGGTTAAACTTATAACGTCCGACCTCGGACAAATCATAACGCTCAAAATTAAAGAACATTGCTGTGATCAGGGAACGAGCATTATCTACCGTGGCCAAATCACCTGGACGGATTCTTTTATACACTTCCTTAAATCCTTCATCAGCATTTGTGCTAGGATCTTTTTCTAAAGTTGTGGAAATAAATTTTAAATCAGGGTTAGTGTCTATGTCTTTGAAAGCTTCTAAAATTTCTTCATTTGAAGACAACCCAAAAACGCGCAGTAGTGCTGTGATAGGAATTCTGCGCTTACGATCGATTTTTACGCCAATCACTCCGGCATTGTCAGTATCCAATTCAAGCCATGCCCCACGGTTCGGAACTATTTTTGCGCCGTATAAATTTTTCCCTCGGGAAAACTCGGATGTAAAGAAAACACCTGGGGATTTGATAAGCTGAGACACAACAACACGCTCCACACCGTTGATAACAAACGTTCCGCGGGGAGTCATTAAAGGGAAATCACCGAAATATACATCTTGGGTTTTAGTTTTGCCAGTTACTTTGTTTATCAGTTTGGCGCTGACATACAAAGGAGCTTCAAAAGTGGTATTGCGTTGACGGGAAGTGTTTTCGTCGTACTTTGGTTTATCGAAAAAATATTCTCCGAATGAAAGCTCTAAATTCTTTCCTGTAAAATCTTTAATTGAATTGATTTCTGCCAAAAGCTCTTTCAATCCGGTTTCGAAAAACCATTTGTAGGAGTTAAGCTGGACCTCTATTAGGTTCGGCATTTGCGCCGATTCGTGTCTTTTGTTAAAATACTTACGTGGGGAAACCTTGGAAGCAGTAGGGGTAACTACGCTTGATTTTGAGGTATTAGCCATAAAAATATTTCCTTTTTCGAATACACGAAAAAGGCCGCTTAATTAAGGAGTTATTTTCTTATGTAATTGCACACAAAGTCATTATATAAGTCAAGGTTATTTTGTCAACCCCTTAATTTGCCGCTTATTTAAGCGGTTTTATTTTTTATTAGTCTTATTTAAGGGATATTAAATTTGATTTCCCGCTCTATAATCTGTCAAGTTTATTTGAAAAATTTGTTGCCCTGGAACCATCAAGGAATGAAGCATTTTCTCTGAACTAATCCACTGGCGCTCGAATTGGTTATTAATAAGGAAGATTTTGTTCCCAAACATGGAATCTGTTGCTAAAGTTTGAGGTTTTGCCAACATTAACAAGCCCTCAGGCAAAACCCAGTCAGAATTATTGCCTGGCTCGATTTGGATATCCACATATCCGTGGGATAAAAATTCGCCATAACTGCGAAAACCTCTTCTCTGCCCTTTTTCAACCAAAAAAACTGTTTTACCAAAATTTATCAAACTCCCCTCTTTGTGAGGTGCTTGGTTAGATTGAGCAGGTGAATTAGCAGTAGATGCACCTTTCACTTTTTTTACTTTTCTTTTTCGAATAATTATTGATCTGTCTTTTTTTGTTTGCGAACTACCCCCACTGCTAATAACTTCAGCAACGGGGACCTGCTCAATAACCGGAATATCTTCATCTATTTTTGTAAGCAAAGCTGTTTTTTTATTTTCCTTAAAAATATCTAGAAACACTGTATGATTGTCGGGAAGATTATTATTAACTGTTTCTAAATTGCTTATTTGAACATTCACGGGTGCAACTGAATCATTGCTATCAATTTCTATTGTGCTGTTAAGATGTTTTCTCTCGAAATGAACAATATGTACGTTGGGTTGTTGATAAACATTAATCCCTGATACATTTTCATTTACTTTACTGCTAGCAAAAAGTAAATCCCCGCCTGCAGACTTAATTTTAAACAATGGATTGCCAAATATAGAAACTATTTTGCCTTTCAAAGGACATTGGTTCGGATCTGTAGTTAGTCTGCTAGAAGAATATGAGCTATTGGTTAGTATTGAGCTTATTAACCCAGAGACTTCCGGCTGGCCAGGCAATTTCCCATGATCAGGATTTAAAACATAATAATTATTATGGTTGCTTCCCACAGCGCTGAACACTGGGACAGTTCCGTCTCCAGTGATAAAAATTTTTTGAACTGGAAACGGTATATCAAAGGTCTCTGAAGGCTGT
>CAZHER010000003.1:99416-100094 GCA_964532005.1 uncultured Candidatus Saccharibacteria bacterium | reverse complement strand
GAAATAGTCTGACAAACGAAGTTGTTGTTAGACTTGAATTTAACAGTGAAGGAAAAGATTTGTTTGCAGATATTACTTCAAAGAATGTTGGCAAACGACTGGCAATGTTTAAAGATGGACAAATCATCAGCGAACCTACAATCAACACCGCGATTACCGATGGCGTGGCAATAATCACTGGCAGCTCTAGCGTGCAAGAAGCTCAACAGTTGGCCACTGAGCTCAATTCAGGAGCTCTCCCTGTAAAGATTAAGCTGGTGTCTCAGCAAAATGTTGGGGCAACCCTTGGTCAAGAGTCTATACACAAATCAATAATTGCTGGGTTAATTGGAATGCTGTTAATTACTTTATTCATGATTCTGTATTACAGACTGCCGGGATTAATGGCTGTATTTGCCCTTACAATCTATACTTTGCTGTCCTTGGCAGTATTCAAAATTGGAATTTCCTTTGCCGCACTAGCCCTCATTGGCATATTTTTCTTTATGGGGCTAACAGTGAATGCTTGGTTTGGGCTTTTGGCTTTGCTGAGCTATCTTGGTTTAATGCTTATACCAGGGGGGCTTTCCCCAGTAACACTGACTTTGGCGGGTATTGCTGGATTTATTTTGTCCATCGGTATGGCTGTTGATGCTAATATTCTGATTTTTGAACGTTTTAAAGAAGAAGTTCGTTCCG
>CAZHER010000003.1:16249-99406 GCA_964532005.1 uncultured Candidatus Saccharibacteria bacterium | reverse complement strand
TACCAAAGCTTTAGATGATGGATTTGATAGAGCATGGCTGTCGATCCGGGATTCAAACATATCTAGTCTTATTACAACAACTATTTTGTACATTTTCGGTACACCTGCTATCAAAGGATTTGCCATCACTCTAAGCATCGGTATTCTAATCTCCATGTTTACAGCCATTACAATTACCAGAACATTTTTGAGGCTGGTTGTTGGCAGTTCATGGTTAACTAAATTTGGCTGGTTGTTCGGTCCAAGTAAAAAGTAAATTACTGTTATGAAACTTATAAACTATTACAAATATCTGTTCATACTTTCCGGGATCGTTCTAGTATTAGGCGTTGCTTCTTTAGGATTATACGGACTGCGCCTAGGCATAGATTTTAAGGGCGGCACTGTAACCGAACTCGAATTCCAAGATCCTTATAATTTGGACAAGTTGAAAGAAACTGTCAAAGCTCAAGGAACAGAAACTGCTCAATTTCAGACCACCGGTGAAAAAGGCGTAATTATCAGAACAGAAGCTTTGGAAAAAGAGCAGCACGACAAAATTGCCCTAGCAATAAAAGAACAGATTGGGACCTATAAAGAAAAACGGTATGAATCCATTGGGCCGGTAGTGGGAGAAGAGCTCAAGCGGAAAGCCATTTATCAGCTAATCGCGGTATCTTTAGGAATAATTTTCTATATAGCTTATGCTTTTCGCAAAGTTGCCAGACCTATTACTTCTTGGCAGTTTGGAATTGCCGCAGTTATAGCACTTTTGCACGATCTGCTCATTGTGTTGGGAATATTTTCTATCCTAGGACACTACAAAGGGATAGAAATAGACAGTCTTTTTGTTACTGCAATGCTAACTGTTCTTGGTTTTTCTGTTCACGACACTATTGTTGTTTTTGACAGGGTTCGTGAAAACCTGCGAGTATACGCCGGAAAAAACATTGATTTCGTAGTAAATCACAGTATATCGCAAACATTAGTGCGATCTTTAAACACCAGTCTTACTGTTTTATTTGTTCTCCTTGCCTTGCTCTTATTTGGCGGCGAAACAATCCGGTTCTTTGTGCTTGCGCTGTTTATTGGGGTTATCACAGGTACATATTCGTCAATTTTTGTGGCCAGTCCAATACTGGTATTGTGGCAAAAATGGCGTTTGCGCAAGTCATAAAATAAGGCCACATTTTTTATATAAGGTCAAATAAATAACCCTCATATTTAAGGGGGTTTTTTGCTATTACACCACATAACTATTGACAGTTATATAAATTTATGATATAATAGGGGCGAGTTAAAAAATATTGTTTTTTCTCGAATTATTTTTGAAGTTATGGGAATTTTAGACACAATAATTACAAGCAACCAACAAGAGTCCTTACAACAGTTTGAATTAGGCTTAATTGTCGGAAAAATTTTAGAGCCTTTGCGCGACCGCGAACAGGCTATCTTGAAACAGCGTTATGGGTTGCAAGGTCATAATATTGAAACTTTAAAAACTGTTGGGGAACAGCAAAATTTGACCCGCGAACGTGTAAGACAGATTGAAAAAGAACTTTTGAAGAACCTGAAGCGGGGAGTGCAGGAATTAGAAACTTTTACAACAGCAAGGGACCTGCTTATTTCAACAATTTCCGACCACGGTGGCTTAATGGCAGAGCATAGGTTAATGAAGCATCTGGGTGCTGAAAGCGAAAGCGATATCAATGCATTACGTTTTTTGCTGAACCTTATTGTGGAACTCGAGGTGCACAGCGAAGATAAGCATATTAGGCATTCTTGGGCAAAACTTGGCTTTGATAAAAGTTTTTTGCACAATTTTGTTATTGAAACCAAGAAAATTTTGGCAGAACATGGAAAACCATTGACTGCTGAAGATTTTCTAAACAGATTTACCCAATCTGAATTCTA
Source organism: uncultured Candidatus Saccharibacteria bacterium (assembly GCA_964532005.1). Taxonomy (GTDB): domain Bacteria; phylum Patescibacteriota; class Doudnabacteria; order UBA920; family UBA920; genus CAYQEU01. The sequence continues at coordinate 97,513 of CAZHER010000003.1, read as the reverse complement.
CAAAAAAAACGAAGCTTCTTTACCAGAACATGTAACTCTTAACTATCTACAGGCCGCGACCGGAGTCCACAAAAACTCTTTTGGTGAATTCGGTTTGCATGGATGGAGCGAAATCAAACCAAAAGATGTTGGTGACAAAGCCTATTTAGTAATGAAGCACCACGGTAAACCTGAACATTATTCAGTCATTACCGATTTAATAAATAAGCAAGGGCTGGACAAGCGCACTGCTTACAAAGAAACTGTTCACAACAAGCTTATTAAAGACAAACGGTTTGTTTTGGTTGGACGCGGCATTTATGCTTTGACTGAATGGGGTTATAAACCCGGTGTCGTTTCTGATATAATTAAGGAAGTTTTGAGCGAGGCCAAAAAGCCTTTGACACGCGATGAAATAATAGATGCAGTGATGAAGCGTCGCATGGTAAAGAAAAATACTATTTTAGTCGGACTTTCAAATCGTAAATTATTTTCCAAAGTTGGAAAGAACTTGTACGACTTGGCGTAAGAACTCGAAACTAAAACAAAAATGGAAATTATACTATCGCTTTTTCCTGAACTAGAACCTGCGCTGCGCGGTTTCTGGGTGTTTTTTAGCAACGGGGGGTTCCTCCTGTTTTTTGCTATGGTGATCTGGCTGCTTTATTTGTACTATATGAACACTATTGTGGGCAACTGGAAGGCAAACCAAAAATTTATTTTTTTGTCGATCAAAATGCCACGTGAAAACCTGGCCAGCACCCTAGCAGTTGAGCAAATCTATGCCCAGCTTCATGCCGCACACAGAAGCATGACAATGGCAGAAACCTATCTCGAGGGAAGGGTCCAGCTTTGGTACTCTTTTGAAATTGTTTCCATGGGAGGAAAAATTTCGTACATTATGAGAGTTCCTTATAAATTTAAGGATACTGCTGAAGCGGCTATTTACGCGCAATACCCAGATGCAGAAATCACAGAAATCAATGATTACTTGGAAAACTTTGACTTTCACCCAGGAGAGAGTGACTATGAAATTTTCGGTACAGAATTCAAACTTAAAGAATCTGATGTATTTCCCATAAAAACCTATAAAGATCTGGAGCATTCATCAGCGGAAATTAAAATAATTGACCCGACAGCACCATTAATGGAGGGTCTAAGTAAGATCGACCCGGATGAATTCATAGGTATCCAGATTATTGCTCAACCTCTTGCCGATGATGAATGGCATGGCAAAGCCATGAATAAAGCAAAAGAGCTTCTTGGAGAAGATGTACATCACAGCCACGGCATTTTTAATACTATTGTGGACTTTATAAACCCCATAGAACTCATAAAAAAAATGTTGGGAATGGGTGGCGGAGGCCATGGGGGCGGGCATTCCGAGCAACGAACCCAAAAAAATGATTTGTTGAGCATGACAGACATTGAAAAGGAGCAGGTAAATTCTATCCAAGCCAAGGCAACTAAACCTGGATATCGATGCAAGATACGAATGATGTATCTGGCCCCAAAGGAAAAATTTGACCGTTCGCGCAGAGCTTTAATTGTTGGAGCGTTTCGAACCCTTAGCAAAACTCATGGCAACAGCTTGAAACCTGACTCAAAGCATGTCAGCACCAGAGTTAAATACCGTATTTCTAAAACCCTTGAAGGTCCTTATATTGACTGGCTGTCCGAACGCCGAAAACACCACTTTATTGAGGGCTGGAAGGGTAGAAGCTATTATATTGGAATGCCCCAGTTCATACTAAATACTGAAGAATTGGCGACTTTGTTCCACTTACCAATATCTGCGCCATCTGTCTCTGCTGACGTTGCCAAGATCGAAAGTAAAAAATCTCAAGCCCCTGTTAACTTGCCAGTCGGAGATTTTTAATTACAAATGAGCGCCTAACTGTTATACTGCTAAAGCCTTATGTCAATAGAAGAACAAGACAAAATAACTTTTTTTGCCAAGACAAACTTCCGAAATAGGGAAGTGCCTTTTGGAATTAAACCAGACGACCGCCGGCGCCATATGTATGTTATTGGTAAGACCGGTATGGGCAAAACAACCATGATGGAAAACATGGTCATTCAAGATATCCGCAACGGCCACGGTGTATGTTTTATTGATCCTCACGGCGACTCGGTCGCAAAAATTCTTGACTACATACCAAGCAGTAGAATAAATGATGTTGTTTATTTTAATCCGGCAGACATTGAATACCCGTTGGCTTTTAATATTCTAGAAGCTGTGGATACCAAATATAAGCACCTGGTCGCCTCAGGCTTGATGGGTGTTTTCACCAAAATATGGGCTAATCTGTGGTCAGCCCGTATGGAATACATTTTGAATAACACTATTTTGGCGCTACTGGACAGCCCAGGAAATACAATGATGGGTATTGCCAGAATGTACATCGATAAAAAATACCGTAAGAAAATTGTTGATAATATTAAAGATCCAATGGTAAAAGCTTTTTGGGTGGATGAATTTGCCCAGTATAGCGAAAAGTACCGTACCGAAGCCATTGCGCCGATCCAAAATAAAGTAGGACAGTTTCTTTCTTCTGGAATTGTCCGCAACATAGTAGGCCAGCCGAGATCGACCATAGACCTTAGGTCAATAATGGACAATAGAAAAATTCTTCTGATGGATCTTTCTAAAGGGAAAGTTGGCGAGGACAACTCAGCTTTGCTTGGAGCAATGATTATTACAAAGTTGCAACTGGCGGCGCTGTCCAGAGTTGACATACCAGAAAACGAACGCAAAGATTTTTACCTCTACGTAGATGAATTCCAAAATTTTGTCACGGAAAGCTTTGCTACAATTTTGAGCGAAGCTCGTAAATATCACCTCAATTTGACTGTGGGGCATCAGTACATCGGTCAACTTGCGCCTGACAAAAACAACACCAAGGTACGAGACGCAGTTTTCGGTAACGTTGGGACAATGGTCTGTTTTAGGGTTGGGGCGGCAGATGCTGAATTTTTAGAGACTGAGTTTGACCCAACATTTACCCCAAATGATATGGTTAATCTTCCCAAATACAATATCATTTTACGTTTAATGATCAACGGGGTGGCGAGTGACCCATTTTCTGCTGTAACTATGCCAGTAAATGAAAATTGGGCTACAGGAAATGCTGATAAGGTTATTAAAGTCTCTAGGGAACGGTATGCAAATCCCGTATCTGAAGTCGAAGACAAAATAATGCGTTGGATGGGAGCTGAAACTCACGAACAGATTGGTTTAATAGTGGGGGGTGGGGAAACATCAGAAGCAACCGAAACTGAACCGGAAAAAGAAGAGGAAACTGTGGCGCCGGCTGAACTAACCAAAACAGAGCCAGAAAATATACAGCCTCAATCAGCGACAGTAGGGTTTAAAAAAACTGAAGAAAATATTCCCGAGCCAATATCTACTACGAAATCGGAACAGGAAAATATTAATACTGGATCGCAAAAAAATAACTCACACAAAGAAAAGAAACCGGACTTTAAACATTACCATCGGACTAAAGGATCAGGACCGAAAAAAAAGTCAAAAAATAATAATAAACCTGCGCAAAGCAGTCGAAATGAAAACCCCATATGGCAAACGGTGGCAGATATTAATACAGACAAACATATCTCGCACATACTTAAATCCAGCGACCAAAAAAGTGACACTGGATCTTCAATATTAAAGCCGGGGGAAGTACATAAATTCTAAAGCCCTCCGAATGGAGGGCTTTAGATTATGAAATGTGCTTTTTTATCTCAGTATCTATTGTAGACTTCGGCGCAGCTCCTACCAATTCACCTACGATATTGCCGTTCTTAAAAAATTTTAACGTTGGTATGCTCATAACATTGTAGCGCATTGCCAGATTTCCTTGAGCATCAACATCAACCTTACCAACCTTAAGCTTCCCTTCATATTCTCCAGCTAATTCCTCTACGGTAGGACTCAAAATTTTGCAAGGACCGCACCATTCTGCCCAAAAGTCTATTAAAACAGGTAGATCCGATTTAAGAACTTCTGCTTCAAAATTTGCTTCTGTTATTTCTATTGCTGACATATATATATATTTTAATTGCTTATCAATAGTATAGGTACTAAGGGCCTTTGTCAATAAACCCAAAATTCCTTATAATTCAGATATAAATTCAGATTTTAAGATTTCTGGTGAAAATTATATATTCAAAAAAATTTATTTTTCTGGTCCCTGTGATTGCTGTCTTGGCAGTATTAGGGACTACTTTGATTACACCAAAAAACATTTATACTGCTCAGCAAAAAGTTTTTGGTGCGGACACAGCGAACTTGTTAGGCCCTCCAAAAGCTCAAGAAATTTTAAAAGTTCCTAGACTTGAAACTGAACTAAATCTAGCGGAGGTCAAGGCTAAAAGCTTTTTAGCATTCGACGAACAAACAGGTTATATACTTGCTCTCAAAAATTCTGATCAACCCGTAGCTATTGCCAGTATTACCAAACTGATGACAGGTTTAGTGGTCTATGAAAATGTTACTAGTTTCAAAGACGTAGTTGATGTTTCAGACAAAGATAAATTTGATATCGATCCTGTTTTGGGTCTTAAAACCGGAGATCGAATAGAAGTCGGCGACTTGTTCTACGCCATGCTGGTTGGTTCGGCTAACGACGCTGCTCTTGCTTTGGCTAACTATGTTGAGTTGAATTCTGAAAATAGTTTTGTTGACTTAATGAACGAAACAGCAAAAAGAATAGAAATGGATGACACACATTTCAGCAATCCCTTAGGGTTTGACAGTGAAGCTAATTATTCAACCGCCGCAGATTTACAAAAACTGGTACAAGAAGTTAAACAGTACCAAGCTTTTAGCTTAGTAGGAAAAGATCAAAGCTACGCTTTTTCAAGTACTTTAGGAAATCAATATTCTGTAAAAGCCACCAACAAACTCACCAAAGACAACAAGGATCTGTACGCCATTAAAACAGGATTTACAAACTTGGCACAAGGAGCAATGATCACCGAAGTCAAGAATAATGGCGATAATTTCATAATAATCGTCTTGGACAGCTCGGATAGGGAACAAGACACGTTAATATTAGCTGCTGAAATCAAAGAAAAATACATTTGGTAGCCATTTATGGTACAATTATAGGTATGGATACCGAAGTTTTAACTAAAATATTCAGTCTTACTTCGATCGCTTTTATTATGGCTTTGCTGGTCACTCCGCTGATAAGCAACTTGCTGTACAGATTTAAACTCAATAAAAATATTAGGAACGATGGGACCACCCCTGTTTTTAGCGAACTTCATGCTGGAAAGCAGGGAACGCCGACTATGGGGGGAGTATTGGTATGGGGAGTAACAGCTCTGCTTGCTGTAATTTTTTGGTTTCTAGATCGTGTACTGGGAATAGAATCATTCCATATACTAAACTTTTTAACCAGAAAAGAGACTTTATTGCCTTTAGGTGCCATGGTAGGTGCTGCTGTAGTTGGCATGGCTGATGATTTTCTTGATATTCAAAGACTGGGCCACAAGGGCCGTGGGTTTAGATTTAGATTTAAAGTTTTGATTTATGCAGCGGTCGCTTTAATCGGGGCAATATGGTTTTATTCTAAGCTAGGATTTGATAGTGTCCACATACCTTTTTATGGATTTTTGGATTTAGGCTGGATGTTTATCCCATTTTTTATCTTAGTGGTGGTCGGTACTTCTTTTGCTGTAAATCAAACCGACGGTCTTGACGGCTTAGCCGGCGGCACTTTGTCATTATCATTTTTTGCCTATGCAATAATTGCTTATACTCAGGGAAATTACAATCTAGCAGCCTTTTTGGGTGTAGTAACCGGGGCTTTGCTTGCGTTTCTTTGGTTTAATATTTTCCCTGCCAGGTTTTTTATGGGGGATACGGGATCCATGGGGCTTGGCGTCATGCTGGCGGTCGTGGCATTCCTCACAGGACACGTCATGCTCTTGCCGATCATCGGCTCAATATTTGTAATTGAAGCTGCGAGTTATTTTCTACAATTACTATGGAAAATATTTTTCAAACAGAAACTATTTCTATCTTCACCTTTACATCATCATTTGGAAGCAGTTGGGTGGCCCGAGACAAAAATCACAATGAGATTTTGGATTCTTTCAGCCATTAGCTCAATCTTTGCAGTCATAATTTTCCTTCTCGACCAATAATGTATTCAGTACTAATAAAAAATGCAAGGCTTATAGACGGAACCGGTTCACCGGAACGCCTTTCCGATATAGCTATTGAAGGCTCCAGTATTGTTGCAGTAAAACCTGATATACAAAGCGGTGCGGAAACTGTAATTGACGCCAAAGGCAAAATTGTAACACCAGGATTTATTGATATACAAAACCACAGCGACAGCTATTGGCAACTTTTCGACAATCCAGGTCTCGAAAGCATGACGGCCCAAGGCTACACAACTGTGTTAGTAGGAAATTGTGGCGCTAGTCTTGCCCCATTACTGTCACCACCTTCACTTTTAGCGTTGCAAAAATGGCACAATACAGATGGATGGAATGTGGACTGGCAAACTTTCGGAGAGTTTGCAAACACAATGCAAAGCAGAAAATTCGGCTGTAATGTTGCTTCCCTGGTTGGTTATTCAACTTTAAGACGAGGGATTGTAGGTGATGCTAACAGGCCATTAACGCCGGATGAACTAGAAATCATGAGAATTGCTCTAGAGCAAGCAATTGAGCAGGGTGGTTTTGGGCTGTCTATAGGGCTTGCCTATAGCCATGAAATGCAGACTTCCGAGCTCGAGCTGTATCAAATTGCTCAAGTTGTAAAAAAGCATGATGCTTTGCTTTCAGTACATTTGCGAAATGAGGGAGACACAGTATCTGAAAGTGTCAGAGAAGTTATAGACCTTGCTAGAATTTCAGGACTTAACATAAAAATTTCTCATCTAAAAGTCCGGAACCGATCCAACTGGTCAAAATCTTCAGAAATCTTGGAGCAGTTAGAATTGGCATGGCACCAAGGGGTAAATATCCATTACGACATATACCCATACACCACAATTTGGCAAATGCTTTATAGTTATTTGCCTAATTGGGCCATTGTGGGGGGCAGAAGCCATTTATTAAAGCATTTAAGTGATCCTACCCAAAGAAATAAGATTTTGTCTGATTTGAACAATAGCCCCAGCACTCTGCGTGACCTCCTTATCACATCAACATCAGCCGGGTTGAGCGTTGTCGGAAAAACAGTGTCTGCATTAGCCAAAGATATGGAAATATCTAGCGAAGCGGCAATTTTAAAACTAATTGAAAATGGTGGTAGTGAGGTTTTGGTTTTTGATGAAAGCCTAAATCCTAACACAGTTGCGGAATTTACTAGGCACCCACTAAGTATAATAGCCTCAGATGGGGGTGGTTTCCCAAAAAATATAACGGGAAGACTGGTTCACCCAAGATGTTTTGGCACGGCACCTAGATTTTTGTCAGAAATAATCCATGACAAAAGTCTTTCAATTCCAGAAGCAGTTCGCAAGCTAACTTCACTTCCAGCAAAAAAAATCGGTTTGCAGAAAAGGGGACAGATAGCAGAAGGATTTTATGCTGATTTGGTCATTATTAATCCCGAAAAACTAACAGATAATGCTACGGCAACCAATCCATTTCAATTTAATACCGGAGTTGAAACTGTCTTTGTAAATGGTACAAATACGGTAAAAAATGATCTTCCTACCAAATCACTAGGTGGAAAATTTATAGCTAGAACCTAATGAATATAGAGTCATTAAAAACAAAACGAGTTGGAGTTTTAGGATACGGGCGCGAAGGGCAAAGCGTAGCCCGTTATCTTTTGAAGCACGGGATCACTCCCGTGCTCTTTGATAAGGATAGCACTATCGACCCAGGGAATTTAACGTTGTATTCGGGCGCAGATTATCTAACAAATTTAAAAAGTGTTGAAGTTGTATTTAGAAGTCCCGGGTTTTGGCGAAAACACAGATCTTTAAAAGAGTTTGAGGCTAATGGGGGAATTATCACAAGCCAAACAATTTATTTTTTTGAAAATTGCCCTAGTAAAATAATAGGGGTAACCGGAACTAAAGGAAAGGGTACAACAACTTCTTTGGCGCATAAAATTGCAGTGGCCGCAAACCATAATGCATATATAACTGGAAACATAGGTCTAACAGAACCATTAGATTTTCTTGATGAACTCAAAAATTCTGATCTTGTTTATTACGAATTATCTAGTTTCCAACTTCAGGATTTAGAAATCAGCCCTTATATAGGGGTGATTTTGATGACCACAGCTGATCATTTAGATCAACATGAATCTATCGTCGAGTACCATGAAGCCAAGGAATCAATAGTTAAATTCCAGAAAGATACCGATTTTGCTATAATTAACAAGGATTTCTCAGCTTCTACAAAAATTGGAATGCTGAGTAAAGGAAATAAGCTTTGGTATGGAAAAACCAAAGTTAGTTTTGGTATACAAATAGAAAATCTCTCATTATTAAGCCGAAATCTGGTTAAATTTGGGGTTTTAGATGGACAATTGCTTAGCCTGAAGGAAATGACCCTGCGGGGGGAACATAATTTGCAAAATGTGTCCGCCGCACTGTTAGCCAGTGTAGTTTTAGGGATCGATATAAAAACGGCGATCGATACCGCAAAAAAATTTGTAGGGCTGGAACACCGCCTTGAATTTGTCACAGAGGTAGGTGGAGTAAAATATTACAATGATTCTTTTTCAACCACTCCGGAGACAGCGGTTGCTGGGATATCCTCATTTAACGAACCATTATTTCTAATTCTTGGCGGTTCCGAAAAAAATCTTGACTACAAAGAACTGGGAGAAAAAATAAGCACCACCTCAAATATCGAAAAAGTTTTCCTCATTGGGGAAACTGCTCTTCGTATGAAGGCTCAATTAATAAACTGTGGTGTTTTAGAAAATAAAATAATGACGGAAACAAAAACATTCGAACAAATATTCGAGTATCTAAAAACCCACAACCGACCGGGGAGTGTTGTTTTGCTTTCTCCAGCCACGGCTTCTTTTGATATGTTTGAGAACTACAAAGACCGTGGTAACAAATTTAAAAATTTTGCTAAAAATTTATAAATGGCAATAAAATCAAAAAAATTCCAAGGTCTTGATTATTATTTGCTAGCAATAATTGTAGCACTGTTGTTATTTGGGCTGGTAATGTTGTATTCCGCGTCTACCGTAATCTCTTATAAAAATTTCGGAACAACTAACTATTATTTCTACCACCAACTTTACGGCGCCGGTATCGGTCTAGTAGCAATGGCGGTCTGTTTTAAATTGAATTACCGATATTGGTTAAAACTTCTGCCATTTATTCTTGTTGGCAGCTTAATTGCTTTATGTCTTGTCAAAGTGCCAGGGGTAGGATTCAGCGCTAATGGCGCAACCAGATGGATTCATTTTGGTCCAATTTTTTTTCAGCCAGCTGAAATAGCAAAACTGGCAATAATTATTTACACAGCAAGTTGGTTGGCAAAACCTATAAGAGAGCAAGGTTTTGTAAAAGAGCTATTCCCCCCACTTTTTATTATAGGCCTTTTTTCACTGTTAATTTTATGGCAACCTGATATGGGTAGTGTACTAGCTCTTGCAGGTACAGCTTTTATTATGCTTTTTGCAGGCGGCGCAAAATTAAAATATTTGGGGTGGACCATGGTAGCTGGCATAACCAGCTTACTAGTACTAATTAAACTGGAACCGTATAGGCTTAAAAGAATTACCACTTTTTTGAACCCAGAGATTGACCCGACAGGTATTTCCTACCAAATAAACCAAGCATTACTAGCAATAGGTGGAGGTGGACTCTGGGGGTACGGATATGGCTTTTCCAGACAAAAATACAATTACTTACCAGAAGTAATTGGGGATTCAATGTTTGCAGTAATGGCTGAAGAGCTGGGTTTTTTAAGAATTTTGGCAGTCCTGGCGTTATTTGTTCTATTCGCGTTAAAAGGTATAAAAATAGCGAAACATGCTCCTGACACTTTTGGCAAAATTCTTGCTATTGGACTCACTACCAGCATAACACTGCAGGCAATCATAAACATTGGAGCCATTATTGGATTACTACCTTTAACTGGGATACCGCTTCCATTTTTTAGCTATGGCAGCTCAGCTTTAATAGTTGTGCTTATTGAAATTGGAATTTTGTTCAACATATCCAAACAATCGCGAGCATGATATTTAAGAAACGCAGTTTAAGACTGTATATTTATCACAATAGGTACCAAGAACTGTCCAGCACTGAATTTAAAGTGCCCAAAACTTTTTTTGGTTGGATATTTGAGCTATGCTACTACACTGGATTGGTTATTATATATCTTCTGATATCTCCATATCTTATTTTGAAATACGGTGGCATGGGAATAGTATTAAGCGCCAAGTCCACGAAAACTCGTATTAAGATAAAAAGTAAAAATTTAGTTCTATTTCAAAAATGGAAGGTCAGCATGGCAATGTTCCTGCTTTTGGTTTTTCTGGGAACAACTGCCCTGCACTCTATGGTTCTTGCTTCGGATGCTGGCAGAATAAAAACAAAAATAGTTACTGACGCCGACTCGGGGGTTATTTCACTAACCGAGGCTAGCAAATCTCTAAAGGAAAAAAATGTTTCCCAGGCACAAATACATTTTAAAGAAGCTTTACAAAGCTTTGATCAAATTCAATCAGATTTAGATGATACCGGTTTATTGTTAAGCGGGATACTAAAAATAATACCGCAGCGAAAAGATGCTGATCGCCTTACCCAAAGCGCCAAACTTGTTGCCGAAGTTGGTCAGAGTTTTGCCATGCTCCAATCTCAATTTGGTAACATTAAACTGTCCGCACAAGGTATTAGCGGAGCGGGGAATAATGGAGAAAATTTAGAATATGCTATAACAGAGTTAAAACGAATAAATTCAAAAATACAATCAGCAGTAGATTTGTTAGAAAAAGTTGACCCTTATATTTTACCTGAATCAAAAAGGTCACTTCTGGTTGGTGTACAAAGTCAGCTCGCCTATGTTAAATCTAATCTCAACACAACAGGGGAAATTATTGACCTGCTTTCAAACTTGCTGCTTGGACAAAAAGAAATATTGATAATGTTCCAAAACAACAATGAACTTAGGGCAACCGGAGGGTTTCTTGGTACTTTCGGTTCTATGAAAATTAGTAATGGAATCATTAACAAACTGCACATTTCGAGTATATACGACTTAGATGGGCAACTCCAAGAGGTCATCAACCCACCGAGACCAATGTATGCAGTAAATGACAGGTGGTTCTTGAGGGATTCAAATTGGTTTGCTGATTTTCCAACTACCGCAAAGAAAATTACACAATTCTATGAAAAAGAGGGCGGATCAACTCCTGATATGGTGGTTGCCTTGACTCCAACAATAGTAACGGACCTGCTTGAAATTACAGGACCAGTTACGGTTCCAAACTATAAAATCACTTTAACTAGCAAAAACTTTATCGAACTAACACAATTAGAAACCTCGGTGAAATACGATAAAAATTTAAACAAGCCAAAGCAATTTTTGGCCGATTTTTTCCCATTATTCCTACAAAAACTTTCTGAAATGGAGGGGGGGAAAACAATGCAGGTACTTCAGGTATTCCATAAAAACTTGCGGAACAAAGAAATTCTGCTTTATTCCAACAACGAAAACCTGCAAGAAAAGTTTAAAGAATTCCAATGGGCAGGTGAGATTTTGCCAAATGATCGAGACTATCTTTCCATTGTTAGCTCTAACCTCGGGGGGACCAAAACCGATATCCATCTTATTCACGAAGTCAATCTAAACAGTGAGATCCTACAAACGGGCGAAGTCGTAAATACTTTAACCTTCACTAGAAAAAATCCTTTACCAAAAAAGTCAGGGTTTGAAAACAAAAGCTTTATAAGATTTATGGTACCTGAGGGTTCTAAATTAATTTCGGCCGAAGGTTTTTCACCATCTATACTCCCAGCGAGCATAAAAAGCAAGGGCGGTCCGGATCATGATGTAAAAAATTGGGAAAACGGGTTGGTTCAAGATATAGGAACGGAAACGTTGATAGGCACAGAAGGCGGAAAAACCTTTTTTGGCAACTGGCTCGTGACAGAAGGTGGGGAACAAAAGACCATAACCCTAAAGTACAAACTTCCATTTCTGTTGAACTCAATAGACAAGCATAGCCTCTTATTCCAGCGACAGCCCGGAGTGCCTCCTTATCAAATTACATACCAACTGAAGCACGCGGACAGACGACTTTATTGGAATAACAAAAATTTACAAAGTGTAAATGATTCTGTGGTCTACAAATTTGATACGGAATTCGACCAGTTTGTGGGAATAATATTAGAACAAAAATAATTCATGTTTAAGCTTAGGATTTTAGACGACAATTTTTCTATTGGCAAAGCCACTGCAATAATTGCAGGCCTCACGATTATTTCCCGACTATCAGGGTTTGTCTTAAAACTGTTTTTGACAAAAACTTTCGGCGCAGGCGACACCTTGGATATATACCTGACAGCTTTTCGCATACCGGACATTTTGTATAACTTTCTAATATTGGGGACTTTAAGCGCTGCTTTTATTCCAGTATTCGGAGATTTCCTTAGAAAAGATAAAACTGAGGCATACAGGGTTGCAAATGGAATTTTGAATATTTGCTTGGTGGTTATGGGGCTGTTGGTAATTTTATTATTCATATTTGTCAGGCCACTGACTGAACTTCTGGTGCCAGGATTCAGTCCGGAAAAGCTTGAAGCCACAGCCTCTCTAACCAGAATCTTGCTCATTTCTCCTCTACTGTTCACTATATCCAACATTTTCACTGGTATTCTTTCAACTTATAAAAGATTTTTTATAGTAAACATTGCACCCATATTCTACAATGCAGGAATACTGTTTGGATTATTAGTACTGTATCCAAGGTATGGTTTAACCGGTCTTGGTATTGGTGTATTGTTGGGGGCACTAATGCATAGTATGGTCCAGATTCCGGAACTGAGGCGGCAGGGGTACTCTTGGCAGCCTATTTTGCCATGGAAGCATTATGGAGTACAAAAAATATTCAAACTTATTTTACCGAGAGTTTTTGGACTAGATACATCATTTGTCAGCCTTATAGTTGTATCAGTAATTGGTTCCTATTTGGCCGCTGGATCTATTAGTGTGTTTAACCTGGCTAATGATCTTTTGGCTTTTCCTGTAGGAATTTTTGCTGTATCAGCTGCCATTGCTGCATTTCCCTTACTCACGGAACTGCACAATACAGGAAAAGATAGTGAATTTGTAAAAACTTTGCAACAAAGTATGGAACAGGTATTGTTTTTTGCAATTCCATTTACTGTAATGATGCTACTTTTCCGGGCATATATAGTTCGTTTAGCCTACGGATACGGGCAATTTAGCTGGGATGATACAAGGCTGACCTTCACAGCGCTAGGTATATTTAGCTTTGCTCTATTCAGTCAATCACTTATTCCACTGCTGGCGCGGTCCTTCTATGCCCGCTATAATACCTGGATACCGGTAGTTGCAAGTCTCGCTAGTCTAGTGCTAAATGCGTGCCTATCCTATGTCCTAGCTTCGCGGATAGGAGTTGCTGGATTGGCAATCGGTTTTGCTGCTGCCAGTATTTTCAACTGCATGGTTTTGCTAATTTGGATACATCACCATTTCTCCAAAGACCCTAATATACCTAAAGCCGCTGTCAAAGATTTTGACACAGGTATCATTAATACGGTTTTCAAAGCCAGTGTAAGTAGCATACCGCTTGGTATAGTGAGTTATGGCGTTCTACAAATAGTGGCTCCTTTCGTAGATACACACACTATTTTGGGAATTTTCATTCAGGCCGGGCTCGCTGCTACTTTAGGATTATTGTTTTTTGCAATTACAGGACGAATTTTGGGTCTAAGACAAATTAAAACATTTGAGTTGTTAATGAGGAACTTGGTTAAAAAATTTAAGAGTCAGTCGGTACAATAACTTTATGACACAACAAGAACAAATCAGGAATTTTTGTATTATTGCTCACATAGACCACGGTAAAAGCACTCTTGCTGACCGACTTTTGGAAATCACAAACACCGTAACCAAACGGGAAATGAAAGACCAACTACTTGACCAAATGGATTTGGAACGCGAAAGAGGTATAACAATTAAACTCCAACCGGTTAGAATGAATTACAAAATGGGGGGTAAAGACTATACATTAAATCTTATAGACACGCCAGGTCACGTAGACTTTAGTTATGAGGTATCGCGCAGTCTTGCTGCTTGTGAAGGGGCTGTATTGGTAGTTGATAGCACCCAGGGGATAGAAGCACAAACTTTGGCTAATGCATATTTAGCAGTTGAGCATAACCTAAAACTAATACCGGTTGTAAATAAAATAGACCTACCTAATTCGGACCGCAAAAAGACAGCCGATGAACTGATTAAAGTTTTTGGTTTTTCTGAAGATGAAATTATTTACACATCGGGCAAAACGGGGGAGGGCGTTGAAGGGCTCATAAAAGCTGTTATAGAAAAGGTTCCGGCACCGAAGGGTGCAAGTAATAAGCCCACCAGAGCTCTTATTTTTGACTCGATCTATGATATTCACAGAGGGGTTATCACGTTTGTGCGTATTGTAGACGGCACGATCAAATCCGGAGACAAAATATACATGCCTGGAAGCAATACCCAAGCAGAAACCCTGGAAATTGGATATTTTAAACCTAAAATGGAAAAAAGTAATGAACTTCCCTGTGGATCGACTGGTTATATAGTGACTGGATTAAGGGATGTTAGCAAAGCTAGAGTTGGGGACACAGTAACACTTATAAATGAAAAATCCAAAGTCACTCCTTTGCCTGGTTACATGGAAGTAAAACCTATGGTTTATGCGGGTATATTTCCGATTTCCGGCGATGACTACCCTCTGTTAAGAGATGCTATGGAAAAACTAAAACTAAATGACGCGGCCCTTATTTATGAGCCGGAAAATATTCCTAGTATAGGTTTTGGTTTTCGCTGCGGCTTTTTAGGTCTACTGCATATGGATATTGTTCAAGAGAGATTGTCTCGAGAATATAATTTAGACTTAATCCTGACATCCCCCAGTGTTGCATATAGAATAATCAAAACAAATGGTGAATCGTTTTCAATCACCAACCCTTCACAACTACCTGATCCAACACTGGTGGAGGAAATTCAAGAGCCGTGGATGAAAGTTGCAATTCTAACCCCAACTGACTATATAGGTTCGATCATGGAGATAGTTACTAATCGTAGAGGAATAAGTCTTGGGATTAATTATCTGGGCAGTGACCGTGTGGAAATGATGTTTGAAATGCCTCTAGCAAATATTATTGTTGATTTTTATGATAAGTTGAAAAGCGTCTCTTCAGGGTACGCCTCACTGAATTACGAGTTCATTGAGCTAAGAAAAGGAGATCTGGTAAAAATTGATGTGCTCATAGGTGGAGAAAAAGTAGAAGCCCTGGCAGCAATACAACATAGAATTACTGCTGATACAAATGCAAGGGATCTAGTAGCTAAACTCAAAACTCTGATACCGAAACAACAATTTGAAATTGCGATTCAAGCTGCAATAGGTAGCAAAATTATTGCCCGTGAGACCATATCTGCATTGCGCAAGGACGTAACTGGATACCTTTATGGAGGAGATGTTACCAGAAAAATGAAGCTGTTGAACAAACAAAAAGCTGGTAAAAAGAAGATGAAGAAAATAGGTAAAGTAGATATTCCACAAGAAGCGTTCTTGGCAGTATTGCGAAAGTAGTTAATAATTAATATATGGCCTCCAAAACACAATCAAAATTTAAAAAACTTCTGTTTTCGAAAATGGTTATTGCCATTTTGTTGGTTTTGGTTGTTTCTATAGGGTATTTAGAATTTAAGCAATTAAACAAGCGTGCTAAATATAATAAGGAAATTGCTGAGCTTCAAAAACAGGAGCAGGAGCTTATCGAAAAAAATCAAGCTTTAAAAGATTCGCTGGAATATTTAAACAATGATGAATACAGGGAAAAAATTGCAAGACAGCAACTAAACCTAAAAAAAGAAGGAGAGATTGTTGTAAATTTCCCGCCGGCAATAACAGCTCCGTCTCCTGAGGATACCAGACCTGATCCTGAAACTAACCCTCAAAAATGGTGGAAATATTTTTTTTCTAAGCAAAATTAATTACAGCTATATATAATGGTCAAAAGTGTTAAATCAAAAACTGAAAAGCCAGTTGCCAAACACTGGCTGATTATAAACCGACTGCCGATTATCGGAGGAGTTTTTCTTCTAGTGATAGCGGTGGGTATTTCTTTCGGATTTTGGTTGTATAGCTCTCCGGCTTCAAAGTCAAAAATTGCAATATTCAATAAAACAAATCTGCCGGTTGCCAAAGTAGGCAGTCATTATATCGGTGGTCGCGAACTTTTTTCAAGATATGACATGGCGGTGCAAATTTATGGGGAAGATAAGAGTTTCGATACTGCACAGGCAAAAATAGATATTTTGGACAGGTTAGCGGAAGTAGAAAAACTAATAATACTAGCCGAAGCCAAAAACCTATCTATGTCAACTGATGAAGTGGATAAAGAATACGCTAGAATCGCTGAACAAGAAGGCGGACAAGAAAACTTTCAAAATTTATTACAAGAAAAATATCAATTCTCTCCTGAATATTTTAAGCAAAAGGCTTTGGAGCCAGATCTGTTAAAAGTAAAACTAGCAATAGCATTTTATAAAGACAAAGGGCTTAATCCGAAGCTATACGAGACACTAGAAGTAGTAGAATCAAAGTTAAAAAAGGGTGTACCCTTTGAAGAGCTAGCAAGAACATATTCAGAAGACCCTGCTACACGACAATTTGGCGGCGATAGTGGCCAGATACCTATCAACAACCTTGCCCCGGAACTTAAGGAGATAATATTAAATACAGAACCTGGAAAGACAATTACTGTTCCTACCAGATTTGGGGTTTATATCATAAGAATACTTTCCATAAAGCAAGACGACTTAGAATCTGGTAGCGTCCATTTTCAAAGTATTTTGTTTAATTTAGGAAAAATTGACTCTAAAGCTAATGAATCTGCTTTTATAAAATGGTATAATTCAGAAGTCAGTAAAATAAAGTATAAAAAATTTATTAACCTATAATTAAGCCAAATTTATGAACGAAAATGAATTATACCCTCCCACACCTAGTATTGAGGTTAATGAGGTAAAACCAGGGATAGAAATTAGTCCTGAACTCAATCCGAACCCTGAACCAAGCAAAAATAGAACAAAATATAAAATAATCGGTGGCTTGGTAGGCTTGCTTGTAATTTTGGGTGCTGTTGGGTACGGTAGCTACTCTCAAGGATACTCAGTTAAAGGTCTGAGTGTGTTGTCACCCAGCAAAATCTGGGACAGGTTTTACACTGGAGAGTCTGATGAAAAAATGTACAATGCGAAATTTTCAATGGAATACACAGATCCTGAATCATACGAAGACCCAAATAACGATCTGGGTATAGTACTGAAAAACATTAAATTGAACATTGATGGAGACACATACGCCGATTTTACCGATACGACAAGCCCTGAATTTGACGGCAACTTAAATTTTAGCGTTTCTAGTGGCAATACAAGCTTTTCAAGCGGTGTTGAATTTCGATCTTTAAACAAAAAGATTTTCTACAAAGTGGGTGACATACCGTTCTTGAGCGGAATAGCAGGTCCAGAGAATAAAGATGTTGAATGGGTGATGGTTGATATTGATAAAGCTGCTGCGGACCAGTCCAGCGCCGATGCTGAACTGTTCAAAAAAATTATTGATCCTGCTTTCGAGGAAAAAATGCGGCAGATATGGTTAGATAACAGGGCAATCAAAATCAAAAAGTATGTTGGTAGGGATAAAGTCAATGATGCCAGAACACTCCACTTCAAAGCAGAACTAGACAAAGAAGCGACAAAAAAAGCATTAATGGAAAGCTTAATGGGTCTTGCCTCTCTTGATGAGAATGTATCGTGGTCTGATGACGACAAAGAACTAGTAGACGCTTTTTTTGCTAAACTATTGAGTAAAATTGAAGTTAAAGAACTAGATGTGTGGGTGGGTTCTGAAGACTATAATCTCTATAAAATGCATTTGGTTAGCAATGCACCTTCCTTTGTTTCAATAATAAAACTGTTCTCTGAAGAATTTGGAGACTTCAGCACGGCTGATGTGAACTCAATAGCAAAACAAAAAAAAGAGATGGAAACATTTATGGATAAAATAAAATTTACTGGTACTTTTAGGCTTGATGCCACCTACAGTGATTACGGACAAAAGAAAGTGATTTCAGAACCCCAAGGCGCTTTCGATCTTCTTGGAGATGCGCTAGGTAAGGCAGCAGACGCAAAACGATTAGCTGACGTAAGACAAATCGCATCAGCACTGGAGCTTTACTACAATGATAAATCATCTTATCCAGGATCACTAAATGATCTTGCTGATCTTTATTTAGGAACAGTACCAACAGCACCGGAACCACCGGGAGGAACCTGCACATCTGAGCAAAACCAGTACAGATACGCTTATTATGGACCTGGAGAATACCGGCTCACATTCTGTCTTGGGGGCACAGTAGGTGGAATTACAGCAGGACCTCATGAATTGACTCAAGCGGGAATCCAATAATACAATTTAAGATGCCTTTGTTTAAAAGCAAGGCGTCTTCTGCGGGTATAGTATAGTGGTAGTACGAGACCTTCCCAAGGTTTAAGCACGGGTCCGATTCCCGTTACCCGCTCCAAAGTATGGTTAGTAAAAATTTTATTTATGCAACATCTAACAAACTTATTCAAAATTATTGAATTAACCCGCTCACAACCGCAATATGGATACGCCCTAGCAGGTATTCAACAGGACGATTTAAGCAACCTGGCGGAACACCATTATTTAGTGACTTTCATAGGCTGGCAGCTGGCACGAAATTTAAAAGCCCGGGGCGCTGCTGTAAATGTTGAAAAAGTTTTGGAATTTTGCTTAATTCACGATCTGGGTGAATTGTTTGGCGGCGACATTGCCATGCCTTATGCACGAGTAAATCCAAAAGCAAGAGAACACGCTAAAGCTTTTGAAACGGAAAACCAGAAATACTTATCTGAATTTTTTGATAACGAAAAATCTTATTTCCAAAATTTAAGTAATGAGATTATGAATGCTCAGTCCGATGAATGCATAATTGCAAAAATAGCAGATTATATTGAAGTAACGCATTACAAATTTTTTGTTAAAGCTTTTTCCCAATTTGACCTTGAATTGGTAGAAACCAAGCTGCAAGACATGATTTCAAGAATTAAAGACATGATTGCCAAACAAGTCCTAAGTGAATTTGTCACTATTTGGGCAAAAGAAATAGGAACAAAAGATATCCCTCAAATATTATACGAAGAACGTGGCCAAGCATAATTTATTTCTATCATCTCAAAATGTCTCGTGATTTAGAATTTTTATATGAAATAGGCTGTCTCAGACGCCAGCAAAGAAGCTGGTCGCAGTTTTTATATCCTGATGCCGCATCAAACACCGACCATACATTCAGAGTAATATGGACTGCACTTGTTTTAGCAAAAAAGGAGGGGGTGAATGCTACTGAAAAGGTTATTAAAATGGCTCTTGTACATGACGTTCCCGAGAGCCGGACAGGTGACACGAACTATCTAAGCAGACAGTACGTTAATGAGAACAATGAGCAAGCCTTTACAGATGTGTTTGGAGGAACCGTGCTTGAAGCTGAATTTTTTGAAATATGGCATGAATACGAAAAAAGGGAAACCAAGGAAGCCAAAATTGTAAAAGATGCCGACACACTGGACATAGACTTAGAGCTTGCGGAGGCCATGGCCGCAGGAAATCCGCTGGGAGAAATTTTTAAAGAACATCGGGAATTGGTTTCAAAAATGCTATTCACAAAATCCGCAAGAGAACTATGGGATCAAATTCAAAAATCCGATCCTCATGCATGGCATCTCAATAGTAGGAACCGCTTCAACGCAGGGGACTGGAAGCAGTTTAAAACTAATAATAACCTATAGATATGTCGGAGCAAATCCCTTTAGATTTTGAAAATCCGGTGGAAAAAGAAATTGAAAAAAAACTCAACCCTATAATTGACTATTTATCCAGTTTAATCCGCTATGAGGAGCTTAAGCAACAAACAGAGAACCAAACTCTGACCATAACGGCGCGTTTAGCCGCAGGGCGAAACAAAAATTCAGAATTACTGGGGGCATTTAGATCTATATCGCGCAATGCATCATTTAAGAGTACTAAGCAGATCGATGACCAAATTACAGCTGAACTTGCTTATCCCATTGGAGATATTAAGAAAATCGAAATTTCAGTAACAGAATAACCAACTTGCCGGCTTAGCTCATCTGGTAGAGCAGCGGTATCGTAAACCGTAGGTGGCCGGTTCAAGTCCGGCAGCCGGCTCCATTACTACTAATAAGATATGAAAGAAGATCACCCGTTTCCTAAAAATGCCAAAAGAGTGTTTAAAGGGCAAAACTTCTCGGTTTATCAGTGGCCTCAAAAAATGTTTGACGGTTCTATTAAAATTTTTGAGCGTGCCTTGCAAATTGGCGGAGTTTCTGTTTTTGCCAGCGTTGGCGAAAAAATAATTGTATTAAAACAAAAACAACCAGGTACACCGTGGTATTACGGGGTACCAGGCGGTGCCATGGACATACCAGAAGAATTACCAAAAACAACTGCTTTGCGAGAACTTTTAGAGGAAACCGGCTATAAACCAAAAAGTATAAAATTATGGAGAGTACTCAAGAAGCCTGGCCGATTGTGGCACACAAGATATATATTTATAGCTTCCAACTGCAAAAAAGTAACAAAACAAGCAACTGATAACGGTGAAATAATAAAGGTTATGCTAAAAAGCTTTGACGGTTTACTAAAGCTTTCTGAAAGCCCGCAGTTCCATGAAGGTGATATATATCATGAATTATTAAAAGTAAGAGCTGACAAAAAATACGCAAAATCGCTTAAACAAGCGCTTTTTAAGAAAAATACAGTTAAATAATGTGCGCTGTAAACTCAATTGTTATATAAAGTCAATAGCCTTAATTTTGGCCAGTCTTGCCAAAATGGCCAATTTTTGTTAAGCTCTTACCGTTATTTTAAATAAATGGCCAATATTCCTGAAGGAAAAAATCAAACAGAAACTAAGCAAACCCGGAACTCTTTATATATGAAGACATTTGGTTTTGCGCTAGAATTCGGATTTATCACAGCTCTCCCACTAATTGGGTTTAGCTACTTAGGAAAGTACCTTGACCACAGATACCAAACCAATAACAAAATGTTTTTGTATGTAGGTATTGTGCTGGCCCTGGTTACAACAACGCTGCTATTTATTAAAAAAATAAAAGAAATAATCAAGGAAATGCAAAAATAATGTTAGTAGCATTGCCAACCTTGGCTGCAGAGCCGATTTTTACAATAGCGAACTTTCCGGTTACAAATACTTATATTAACTCCACCCTAACTGTGGTGGGTTTTGTGATTTTTGCAATAGCTTTGAATTTAGGAATAAGAAAATATTATGGAGCAGATTTTTCTACTAAATCGGCTCCCAAAGGACTTTTGAATTTTTTCGAGGCATTGTTGGAATTTTTGTACAAATACCTAGACCAAGTAACTGGTGACCGAAAAAAATCAGAAAAATTTCTTCCACTAATAGGTACATTATTTTTCTTTATACTAGTCTCAAATTGGGCGGGGCTATTTCCTGGTATTGGTTCTATTGGAACGTATCAGGTTCACCATGGGGAAACAGTTTTGGTTCCATTTTTTAGACCCGCTAACACCGACCTAAACATGACGCTGGCAATGGCCATTTTAGTGGTAGCAACATCTCATGTCGCCGGAATAGTGGCAATAGGTTTCTTTAAATACGCCAACAAGTTTATAAAGCTGGGGGATCTCTGGCATGCATTGGCAAGTTTTAACCCAATGAAAATCCTTGTTGCTATTATTGAATTTATGGTTGGACTTTTAGAAATAATTTCCGAAGTTGCTAAAATGGTTTCACTATCTTTGCGTTTGTTCGGAAATATTTTTGCCGGGGAGGTTCTGTTAACAGTTATTGCTTCTATTCTAGCTTTCCTGTTGCCTTTGCCATTTTTGGGACTTGAAATTATTGTAGGATTAATCCAGGCTGTGGTATTTTCAATGCTTGCCTTGGTATACTTAACAATAGCCACGTCTGAAGTGCATGGCCATGAAAATAGCGAAGCGCGTGAGGAAAAGCATGCCTAAAATAGCGAAGAAAGACTGGGGCCTGACATAAAAGGTCTCGGTCTTTCAGCACTATTCTAAGCTGAAAACCTGCAACAATAAGTAAAGTTCACCCAATAAAGTGAACAGGAGAATTTTATGGAACCAGAAGCAATGGAATTCCTGGCCAAAGCAATTGCTATCGGCCTTGGCGGTTTCGGTCCAGCTTTGGGTATTGGCTACATCGGAGCCAAAGCCATGGAAGCAATAGGACGCAACCCTGAAGCAGCTGATAAGGTATTCGTACCTATGTTGCTTGGTATGGCTTTTGCCGAAGCTATCGCTATCTATGCCTTGGTAGTTACTTTTATTTTGTAATTTATCAAGTTCAATACACAATTTTCAATTCGCAAATCAGACGAGAGTGTAAACTCTTGCCAAACCGCTAATTGAAAATTGAATATTGTAATTTGATAATAATATAGACTTATATGGATTTATTTATACATATCGCAAGTGCTGCAACTGAAGCTGCAACGCACGCTGCCGAAGTAGCAGAAGTTGCAACAGAAGCCCATGCAGCCACCCAAGAAACAGGAATAGTTGGACTTTTTGGCTTAAACCTAAAGCTGTTCATTGCTCAATTAATCAACTTTTCCATTATTTTATTTGTATTATGGCGCTTTGTTTTCCGCCCTGTAGCTAAAGCACTGTCTGACCGTACATCGAAAATAGAAAACTCCCTAGCGGAAGCCCAAAAAATAGCTGCCGAAAGGGAAACTTTTGATAGTTGGAAAAATAAAGAAATGTCTGAAGTCAGACAAGAAGCAGCTGGGATTATTACCCAAGCCAAAGGCGACGCAGAACAAGTTAGAACCCAAATAACAGATACGGCTAAGGCTGAGGCTGTGAAAATTCTGGAAAAGGGGAAAATCCAACTGGAGGAGGAGAAAAATAAAGCAATACAACAAATAAAAACAGAAATTGCTGATATGGTTGTAAAGGCAACAGAAACATTGATAAAGAAAAAAATAGACACGTCATCAGACCAAGCCACTATCAAAGAAGCCATAGAATCCCTAAAAAAATAGTTATGAAATTTTCAGTTAAACAATATAGTGAGGCGCTGTACCAAACCCTGGCTGAAACAAAGCCCAGCGATGCGGACAAAGTCATTAATAATTTTATTAGGATCTTGAATCAAAATGGCGACTTGCATTATTACGAAACGATTATTCAAGAATACGAAAATTATGACCGCGACCAAAAAGGGATAAAAGAGGTCGAGATAACCACCGCTTCTACGGTCAAGCTAAATAGCACTTTAGTCAAGGAATTAAACGACATACTAGAAAGCAATATTGAATTAAAGCAAAAAGTTGACGAATCTCTGATAGGGGGCGTCGTAGTAAAAATTGAGGACACTCTCATTGACGCAAGTATAAAAGGGCAGCTCAATAAGCTGAAAAATAGACTTACTAAATAATTTTAATTTAACATTAGCAATACATATATGATAAAAACAGATGCCATAATCGCACAGCTCAAAGAGCAGATTGCCGGATTTCAGCCTGATGCCGCTGTAGAAAAAGTCGGCACCGTGACCGAGGTAGGAGACGGTATAGCTAGAGTAGCGGGGCTCTCTCAAATCGCCAGCATGGAAATGATTGACTTTGGTAATGATATTTTTGGTGTGGCCTTAAACTTAGAAGAGGCAACTGTTGGCGCTGTTATTTTAGGAGATTACTCAAAAGTAAAACAAGGAGACACGGTAAGAGCAACTGGCAGAACCTTGTCAGTTCCAGTAGGCAATGCGCTCATTGGTCGCGTGGTTGGGCCTCTTGGTAGCCCGAAGGACGGAAAAGAAGCCATTGCTCAATCGGACTACTATCCTGTTGAAAAAGTTGCCCCAGGCGTTATCACTCGTGAGTCAGTTAAGCAACCCATGCAAACTGGCATTATGGCAATTGACGCTCTTATCCCAATAGGACGAGGACAGCGCGAACTTATTATTGGAGATCGTCAAACGGGAAAAACAGCTGTTGCTATCGATACAATTTTGAACCAAGCAGGACAAGATATTATTTGTGTATATGTTGCTGTTGGACAAAAAGAAAGCAAGGTTGCGAAAACTGTTGCTATTTTGGAAGAACGAGGGGCCATGGAATATACAGTTGTTGTTTCTGCAGGCGCCTCTGAACCAGCCGCACTTTCTTATATCGCTCCATATGCTGGATGTGCAATGGCTGAATACTTCATGGACCAAGGAAAGGATGTATTGATTATTTATGATGACTTATCAAAGCAAGCTGTTGCTTACCGGGAAATTTCTTTGCTCCTCCGCCGCCCTCCTGGACGCGAAGCCTATCCTGGAGATGTCTTCTATCTCCACTCCCGTTTATTGGAACGGGCAGCTAAACTAAATAAAGATTTTGGCGGCGGCAGTATTACCGCTTTGCCTATAATTGAAACTCAGGCAGGCGATATTTCAGCTTATATACCAACAAATGTAATTTCTATTACTGACGGACAAATTTTCTTAGAAAGTGACCTGTTTTATAAAGGTATTAGACCAGCGGTAAACGTGGGAACCTCTGTGTCTCGCGTGGGTTCTGCTGCACAAACCAAGGCTATGAAAAAAGTGGCAGGAAAGTTAAAAATTTCTTTAGCGCAATTCCGTGAATTAGAAGCTTTCTCCCAATTCGGTTCTGACTTAGACGAAGCCACTAAAAAGCAGCTGGACTTAGGAAATCGCTTGGTAGAAGTTTTAAAACAGCCTCAGTACAGCCCGCTATCTCTGGAGAAACAGGTTGTAATACTTTATGCCGTTAATAACGGCTACTTAGATGATGTTGCCGTTGAAAAGGTCAAAGATTTTCAAGAAAAACTGTATGCATATTTGGAAACTAGTGGCAAAGAATTAATGTCAGCTATTGCGGGACAAAAAGAGCTTAGCGAAGACTCTGAAACAACATTAAAAAAACTTTTAGAAGACTTCAAAAAAGGTTTTCAAGCCTAAGGAGTAGATATAACACATGCCTGGAACCAGAGAATTAACAAGACGTATAAAATCGATCAAAAGCACGCGCAAAATCACCCGCGCGATGCAGTTGATTTCTGCTGCCAAAATGCGTAAAAGCCAAATGGCCACATTGGCTAGCAGGACTTATGCGAAACTAGCCTGGGAACTAATCAGTTCGCTTGGAACAGATGCAGCTGCGTCTTCTCCTCTAATTCAAACTTTCCCCGAAGCAAAAAAAGTGGGAATAGTAATAATTTCATCAAATCGCGGACAAGTTGGTGGATTTAACAACAACCTGTTTAAAAAAATTAAAGAATACGAGGAGGCTGAACCAGAATTGCTCACCGAATTTGTTGTGCTAGGAAAAAAGGGGAGAGACAACTCCTTGAGACTTAAAAAAAGTATACTTGCTGAATTTGAAAAACTAGATACAACAATCCCAGTTGAACGGATCTACCCTTTAATTAAGCTGCTGACACAGTCATACAAATCCGGAAAATATAGAAAAATTCTTATAGTCTACAACCATTTTGCTTCAACACTCTCACAGGTACCGACAATAAAAACATTGCTTCCGTTCTCAACTGAGCAGCCAAAAGAAACTCCGGAAACAAAAAACACAGCAATGACCGAGGCGTTGTTTGAACCATCACCGAAAGAAGTCGCCGAGCATTTGCTCCCGAGAATACTAGAAAGTCAGGTGTATCAAGCAATATTGGAAAGCGATGCATCCGAGCACTCTGCGCGCATGGTGATGATGAAAAATGCTACTGAAAGTGCGGGAGAACTCATAGATGACCTAACGCTTACCTTTAACCAATTGAGGCAAACCAAGATCACAACCGAATTATCAGAAATTACTGCGGGTAAAATTGCCTTGGAAAAATAATATGACAGTACAAACAATATTAATAACAATTAAACCAATTAATTAAAACAACATGGCAACTAATACAGCAGAAAAATTAAATACTGGCACGGTAGCCCAAGTAATTGGGCCGGTTGTTGACGTTAAATTCGAAGGCGGCGCTCCGGAGATCTACACTGCTTTGGAAATTAAACGCGAAGACGGTTCAGTACTGGTTCTAGAGGTACAACAACAGCTCCCAGGAAAAATTGTTAGAACAATCGCAATGTCGTCTACAGACGGTTTAAAACGTAAGACCGAAGTAACCAATACAGGGAAGCCGATTTCGGTTCCGGTAGGAAATGCCACTTTAGGACGCATGTTCAACTTGCTTGGTCAACCCATTGACGGCCAAGAAGCTCCAAAAACCGAAAACACTTATTCTATTCACCGCAAAGCCCCAGATTTAACAGAGCAAGCTACCCGAAGTGAGATATTAGAAACCGGGATTAAAGTTATAGACCTTATTTGTCCTATTTTAAAAGGTGGTAAGGTAGGTTTGTTTGGAGGGGCGGGGGTAGGAAAGACTGTTGTTATTCAAGAACTTATTAATAACATCGCTAAGGCCCATGGTGGACTTTCTGTATTTGCTGGTGTAGGTGAACGTACCCGCGAAGGAAACGACCTGTACCACGAAATGAAAGATTCTGGTGTTATCGATAAAATGACCATGGTGTTCGGCCAAATGAACGAACCGCCTGGCGCCCGAGCCCGTGTCGCTTTGTCTGGTTTATCTATGGCCGAATATTTCCGCGACGAAAATAAGGCTGACATACTTTTCTTCATTGACAATATTTTTAGATTTACCCAAGCCGGATCCGAAGTCTCTGCTTTGCTGGGACGCATCCCTTCTGCTGTAGGATATCAGCCAACATTGGCAACTGAAATGGGAAGCATGCAAGAACGTATTACTTCCACAAAAGAGGGATCAATTACTTCTGTACAAGCTGTATACGTACCTGCTGACGACTTAACTGATCCAGCCCCAGCCACTACCTTTGCTCACCTTGACTCTACTGTGGTACTTTCTCGCGCCTTGGCCGACTTGGCAATCTACCCGGCAGTTGACCCATTAGACTCAACATCAACGATTTTAACTGCTGATATTGTTGGTGAAGAGCACTATAATGTGGCTCGTGGTGTACAAAAAACTTTGCAGCGTTACCGAGACCTGCAAGACATTATTGCTATTTTAGGTATGGAAGAGCTTCCAGAGGAAGACAAGCTGGTAGTTGCCCGAGCCCGCAAGATTCAAAGATTCCTATCCCAGCCATTTTTTGTGGCCGAGGTATTTACTGGTTCCCCAGGACAATATGTGCCAATTGCCGAAACCGTAAAAGGCTTTAAAATGATTTTGGAAGGCAAAATGGATCACGTGCCAGAGCAAGCTTTCTATATGAAAGGGTCCATTGATCAGGTAAAAGAATAACTCAAACAAGCTGTACATGACCTCAATCCATCTACAATTAGTCACTCCTCAACGCAAAATGCTTGATGAGGAACTGGAAAGCATCACTTGTCCCACAAAAATGGGTGAAATTACCATTCTTCCGAATCATTTGCCTCTAGTAGCCACTTTGGCTACTGGAGAACTTATTGCCCGGCCCAAAAATGGCCAAGAACACAATATTCATGTTGCGGGGGGATTTGTAGAGGTTAAGGAAGGAAGCAAAGTGGTTGTATTGGCTGACGCAGCTGAACACCATCATGAAATTGACGAAGCCGAAGCAGAAGAAGCACGACAACGAGCGGAAGAAGCGCTAAAACAATCCAACATTTCTCAGGAAGAATATGCTTTGGCAGCTGCTTCGCTGGAAAAAAGTTTAAGTAAGCTCAGTCTGGTGAGAAAATATCGCCATCGCCGAAGTGCACAAGCACAACACATGAACGAAAATTTAAACAACGAATAGACTTTTAAGCCTGCACGCTCTGCGGGCTTTTAATTTGTAAATGAAAATAAATTACCAACCCACAACCGACACGGAAAATGTTGCAATTGAAATCCAAAATATTATTGCTGAAAAATTTCCGCAAACATATTTTGTCGGCGGTTTTGTACGTGACATTTTATTGGAAAGAAAAATAACAGATGTCGATCTTGCCACTGAGGCTTTGCCCGAACAAATCTGTGAATTAATAAAAAACAGTTTCGAATTTAGCGACAAAAACAAAAATTTTGGCATAATAACAGTGAATCCACATATCGAAATTGCCACATTCAGAGTAGAATCCTACACTGATTCAAGATACCCAAAAGTCGCATTTATTAACTCTGTGGAGGCTGACAGTTTGCGTAGAGATTTTACCATAAACAGCTTATATATGAGCAGGGAAGGGGAAATATTAGATTTCCACGATGGAATGGCGGATCTAGGAAAAGGGTTACTGAGGTTTATAGGAAACCCAGAAAAAAAGATACACGAGGACCCTCTCCGTATTGCAAGGGCGATACGTTTTGCCATACAGTTGGAATTTAAAATTGAATATGCGAGCGCCGCAGCTATTAATCAAAACTTTTCATTGCTACAAAATTTATCAGACAAACTTTTGCAGACAGAAATGCAAAAACTTTCTTTCGATCAACAAAAAAAGTTTAAAATAATTATCAACAGCGAAGTACTTGACGAAAGTTTGTGTAATTCTTATAATGACGATGTATAAGTATTGCACCTTTCGATAGAAACGAAAACAAATTCAGAAAAACAGAAAACATTTTTCATCGCTACTGGCCTTGAAACAAAAATAGTTTCAAGTAGTAGAAAATTAAGTCCGCTCGCAAAAATTTAAAAATTGAGCGGACAGGGAGACTAGCCACAATGGCAACAAAAAGAAAAGTAGCAAAGCGAAAGCCTGCTGCAAAAAAGCCAGCTGCTAAGAAGCGCACTGCTGCTAAGAAGCCTGCTCGCAAGCCTGCAAAGCGAAAGACCGCTGCTCGCAAGCCAGCTGCTAAGAAGCGCACTGCTGCAAAAAAGCCAGCTGCTAAGAAGCGCCCAGCACGTCGCAAGACCGCTGCTAAGAAAAAGCGCTAAACTAAAACTCCGCAAGGAGCCAAATAGCCACCCCAAAACAGGGTGGCTATTTGTTTTTGCCAGGTTTTAGTCCTAAATCTAAAAGCCTTATAATTAAGCAGTTTTGATAAAAAAGGGTTGCAAAACCCAGTAAATAATGGTACAATTCGTTGGTTATTGAAATTTAGTACCTTTTGGCGCGGGATAGAGCAATTGGCAGCTCGCAAGGCTCATAACCTTGAGGTTCCCGGTTCGAATCCGGGTCCCGCAACCAAGCCAGCTTTTATTTAGGAAAGGCTTCGTGCTATAGTAAATGAAATCTGACTCGGTTAGGAATTTATACGAGCCGGCGTAGCTCAGTTGGTTAGAGCGAAGGACTCATAAGCCTTAGGTCGCAGGTTCAATTCCTGCCGCCGGTACCAATAACACATTGTTGAGAAGTTTCTAAAATATGGACTGGTAGCTCAGTTGGTTAGAGCGTCCGCCTGTCACGCGGAAGGTCGCGGGTTCGAGTCCCGTTCAGTCCGCCATTTTACTTTAGTAATCCACAGGATTTACTGAAAAGATGTGTTATAATACGATATAAGTGGTTTCCACTTAATCAAATAGTTTTGATAGTTCAAAAACAGACCATCTAGAGGGGTCTGTTTTTGTATATATTTTATTAAATATTATTGATATTCTTTATCCATTTATTATGGCTATTGACAAAATGTCCATTTCGTGCTATAATATAGTAGTTAGAAAAGCCTTGTGGCAAATTTTTTTTGAAGTGAGGGATTATATGGAATTTGAGAGTTCGGTTTTCGAACATAAGCCTCAAAAACGAGTAGAGGCGGGTGATGAAGGGCGAGTCCGAGTGAATGACGACCCGAGGGCAAACGAATTTTGCATCTCGGGAGATAAGGTCCTTGAGGACCGAAAAAAAATGGCTGAGGAAATAAAAAACCTCGGCTCTGCGGGTAACCGCAAATACCGGGTCTAGCCGGGTCTAGCCCAACTTTCAATAACATAAACGGGAACAGCTCTTTTCAAAGTTGCTCCCGTTTATCATTGATATGCTTTATTCAGTTTTAACGCTTAACCTTTTAGGCTCGGTTTCTGGAACTTTAGCAAAACTTACTTTCATTACCCCATTCTTACATACAGCTTCGGGCTCTGCATGTTCATCTACATTTCCTGGGATAGCCACTCTGTAAGAGAAAGAACTGGACGCTTTTCTGTAGAATTTTTTGTCCTTATCTTCTTCTCTTTCTTCGTTATTACCACGGATCCAAAGCACACCTTTGTCGTATGTGACATCGATCTTTTCAGGATCCAGCCCTGGCACAGCTGCTTCTACATACACACTTTTGTCGTCTTCAGAAACTGTTAAGCCTGAAGACGGCAAGAAAGATTTCCAATCCTCGTCTTCATCAAAGATAGGAAGTCGGGAAGGGATGTTCCAGAAGGAACGCGGCATTAAGTCAAAAGCCATATTTTTTTCCTTTCTTTTTTAATAATATTATATCTATTAGCACTCTATCACTGAGAGTGCTAATTTGTCAAGGGATCAAAAGCTGGTATTTAAAATTATATATAGTTTTTACAAGTCAAACCTGATATAATTAAAGATATGACGGGTGTGCTTTATGCAATTATCGGGCTTTTAGTGGCAGGTTTTGCGGTTTTGATTACCGTAGTTTTTAGTTTGAAGCGCAAACTGGACCAACCAAAAGACAGTGATACTCTAAAGATGATGATGGAATGGATGAAGGACATTAAATCCGGGACTGACGCGACCAGAGACACTGTGCAAAAAACTATCAATGACACAAACAAAGAAATCAACCAAAGACTAGACAATGCAGCGAAAGTGATTGGTGATCTTCAGGGTAGGCTTGGTGAGATGTCGCAGATAGGACCAGATATACGTCGCCTGTCGGAGGTTTTGGCTTCGCCGAAAGCACGGGGAAACTTTGGGGAGGAAATGCTAGAAAATATGCTGTCCCAAGTTTTGAATAAAACTTCGTACAAATCACAATACAAGTTCAAAAATGGTGAAATTGTGGACATGATAGTAATGGTGGGAGATAAAATTCTTCCCATTGATAGCAAATTTTCCATGGAAAATTTCAGATTGTTTAAAGAAGCCAAAGAAGACTCTGCTGCAGAAAACCTAAAAAAAGCATTTTTACGGGACGTAAGAAAGCGTATCGACGAAATTCACAAAAAGTATATTCTTCCCCAGGAAAACACTTTTGACTTTGCTCTTATGTACATTCCAAGTGAGGGGGTTTTCCATGAAGCGCTGGAAGACCTGGCGACCATGGAATATGCCAGGAATAAAAAAGTATACTTAGTCAGTCCAAACACCTTATACCATCATTTGCAAATAATTTTGCTAGCTTTGCGAGGACAGCAGGTTAATGAGGTAGCAGAACAGCTTCTGCATATGGTGGGTGGGATTCGCCAAGAAAGTGACAAATTTGGACGAAATTTGGGCGTCCTTGCCAATCATATAAAAAACGCCGGCAATACTATGGGGACGGTAACAAACGATTTTGCAAAGCTTCAAACTAGTATCCAAAATGCATCTACCTTACAGCTTGAAGAAACAAAACTTTCAGAACTAAGTTCCGAAGAGAGTAAAAAATTACTTGAATAAATCCATATGAGACGCGGTTACGAGCCATTCATTAAAGGGGATAAATTCAAATTTAATGATGGACAATTTACTGAAATATATGAAATTGAAAATAAGTCTGACTACATAGCAAAAGAGGTTAAACTAACTTTTGAAGCTGGTTACATGCTGTGGGAAAAAAGAAAAGAATCTCTAGAAAGTGCTATAAAATTAATTAAAGCCCGTTTAGGACAGTTTGTGCCAGAATTTAGCCTTGTATACGGGCATGGTAAAAATGGCAATGAAACTCCTTATATATTCTGTCTTAAAGTTGACCCGAAAGCTGATTTGAACAAAGAAGATATACAAAGATACATCGACCAATATGATGAGTTTCTGTCGGCATTGGCTGACTTGTATAAAGATTCTTTTAATGGAGACAGGGGGATTATGCTAGATGTACTGGAAAAACCTAAAAATTTTATATACGGCACAACTAGCAAGGATCATGAACCGAGATTATATATGGTTGATATCTATCCAACATTCACAGAACCTCCTAGAATCGCGGCACAAACCCTAGAGTATATTGCCAATGATCCCGACATTGTTATAAATGGTAACGAATACAAACTGAATTCATTGGAGGGAATAAAAAATGATTTTCATAAAACTCGAAAAGCTAGCCAAGAGTTAATTGAATTAGCAGAACAAACTAAAAAATAATTTATGTCCATACAAAACCCAGACCAGCGCGTCGGCGTATTCGTAGATGTACAAAATCTTTATTATTCGGCCCGTAATATATACGGATCTCGAGTAAACTTTGCCGAAATTTTAAAAACCGCTGTTGCTGGCCGCAAACTAATTCGTGCTATTGCTTATGTTGTGCAAGCTGATATGCCGGAAGAGCATACCTTTTTCGAAGCTTTGGAAAAAGCTGGGTTTGAGGTCAAGCGTAAAGAGCTTCAAACCTTTGCCGGCGGGCATCAGAAAGGGGATTGGGACGTTGGTATTGCTATGGACATTATTAAGCAAATGAGCAAGTTGGACGTTGTGGTGCTTGCTTCTGGCGATGGTGACTTCGTGCCACTTTTGGAATATTTGCAAATGACTGGTCAGCTCACCGAAACTGTTGCTTTTGGAAAATCATGCAGTGGAAAAATTAAAGAGTTAACTGATCATTTCATAGACCTAGATGAGGCACCAAAAAAATTCTTAATTCCAATAAAAAACAATGTCCGTAGAAGGTAGAAATATTGAACCGGGGCAGATCTTACCTGAACACAATGACTTGCAAGAGATAAGAAAATATCAAAAAAACTTTTTGGAAATGGACCTAGAAAGTAATGCTCAAGATGTTTTAGAACTCAAAGAGAGAATAGCAAAATACGGTGGGATGATCCGAATAATGGTTCATCCTTTATTTGAACTCAACGAAACAAACAGGGCTGAGGTGTTCCCCAGGGCGGAAGAAACAGAACGCGGATTGAGGACTTTGATATCAAAAGGAAAAAATAATTCTCCGGCAATATTCATTTTTGAAGAGAATAAAAATATGCAGCAGACTCAAGAATACCTACAAAAAGAAGTCAAACAAGCAGATAATACCCTTTATTATGTTCCCACGTTGAGCAATGACCCTAGACCTCATTTTAGTGAACCAAATCCAAAAACTGATGAACTGCCAGGTGAATGGAATAGAATTTACGAACTTTTTATACAAGCTGGCGTTAAAGAGGCTCTGGTCGGTGGCATTATACTAAAAATGTTCAAGACGTACGAGCGCGACAAAACAAACATGGATGAAGCCAATTTTATGAAGCAAAGAGCTGAACAGGGAGCCCGCAATTTCGACTATGATCTCGAAGGCTGTGTGGGCATGGCTATTAGAAAACTTTCAGAAAGAGGGATGAAAGTACATTTATCTAATTTTTTTAGCGCGGACTATCCGGGACTGACCAGGTCACACATTACAAAAACAGAAGGGATGCGCAGTCCAAATTACCAATCCACCCCAAAAGAGGATGATAAATGAAAGTAGTACTGGATACAAACGTAATAATTGACGGGTTTAAAGATGATTATTCATACGAAAAGCAGATTATCGACGAAATTCGAACTGGAAAAATTGAAAGTTTTGCCAATCGACAGACTTTGCAAGAAAACAAACTACTTCTCTCACAGTTAATAGACAACCCACAATATGAACGCGAACTTAACGATTTCTTCAGTCAAATTACCATAGTAGCTAACAAAAGAAATATAAATATTGTTCGGGACCCAGAAGATAACAAAATCTTAGAGAGCGCAGTGGAAGCAAAAGCAGATTTTTTAATTACCCGAGATAACGATTTGTTAGAGTTAAAAAAATACGAAAACATAGAAATAATCAGCCCCCAAGGATTCTGGGTCAGATATAAAGATGAGGGCAATGATTTATGGCAACAATGGGTAGGATTTATTGCGGGCAAATAATATTAATTATTGGCAGATATGGGTCATTTGCTAGAAAACCTTAATGAACAGCAGCTAAAGGCCGTCACTCATACTGGCGGACCTTTATTAATTGTAGCGGGCGCGGGAACAGGAAAAACTACCGTGATTACTCGCAGAATTGCTTACCTCATAGAGCAAGGCCTGGCCAAGCCTGACGAAATTCTAGCTCTTACATTTACAGAAAAAGCAGCGGGGGAAATGGAAGAAAGAGTTGACCAACTCTTGCCACTGGGAAACTATGATTTATGGATCTCTACCTTCCATAGCTTTTGCGAACGACTACTAAAGCAACATGGCCTAGATATTGGTATTTCCAATGAATTTAAGCTTTTGGACAATGTACAGCAATGGATTTTGATCCATAAAAATTTCGACAAATTTAAGCTCGACTACTACAAACCCATAGGTTCTCCAAACAAATTTATAGATGCTTTATTGGACCATTTCAGCAAGTGCAAAGATGAACTAATTGATCCGGAAGATTATTTGAAATACGCCGAAGGACTTAGACTAAATACAGGAAGCGCCGAACTACTACCAAACCCAGAAAATATTAAGCAATCCACTGAAGCTAGCAGAGCAAAAGAAGTAGCGGAAAGCTTTCACCTTTATCAAAAAATGCTCCTAGATAATGAATATTTAGATTTTGGAGATCTGATAAACTATGCAATAAAACTCTTTGTGCGTAGACCAAATATACTGGCAGGATACCGCAGAAAATTCAAATATGTACTAATTGATGAATTCCAGGATACAAACTATGCTCAATATGAACTAATTAAATTACTGACTGAGTCCGGAGGTGGTGAACATGTCCCGCAATTGGTGGTTGTTGGCGATGACGACCAGTCAATATACAAATTTCGTGGGGCTTCAGTTTCAAACATACTCAAACTAAAAAAAGATTTTCCACAAACTGAGGAGATTACCCTAACAGAAAATTACCGCAGTAGCCAATCTATTTTGGATCTGTCGTATAACTTTATCCAGAAAAACAACCCAAATAGACTTGAGACAGAGCTGGGTATAGACAAACGGCTGAAAAACAAATCTAGTAAAAAAACAGGAAAAATTGAGGTTTTAGAAGGCAAAGATCTTAGTGAAGAACTGGATCTGGTAATAAAAAAAATTCTGGAACTGAAATCAAATCAAGATAAATTAACCTGGAACGATTTTGCAATACTAATCCGTGCTAACTCAGCAGCAGAAGAAGTGTTGCCACGCTTGGATTCTGCAGGTATTCCTTATAATTTCATGGCTAACAAGGGTCTGTACAAAAAACGGATTGTATCCGATTTGATACATTATATGAAATTACTAGACAATTACCATGAATCACAAAGCCTGTTCCGCGTCCTACAATTTCCAAAATTCGCTGTAGATAAAAATGATTTAGCTCAATTGACACAATATTCAGCCAAACACACGCTTTCACTTTATGAATCGTTAAAGCATAGGGAAGCCGTTTCAGTACTCACAAAAGAAAGTGAAACTAAAATTCAATCGCTTCTTGCCTTGATACAAAAACACAGTGGGCAAACTGGCTCTATTTCGGCAATTGAACTGTTTGTGAACATTGTTGGGGACCTGGGTGTAGCAGAAATGCTTGAGGAAGAAACATTGGAAAATGCTGAACAACGTGAATTTTTGGATCAATTTTATAAAAGAATAGAATTGTACAGCCAAGAGAACGACGACCACACATTAAGAGGTTTTGTTAATCACTTAGATCTGGAAATCAAAGCCGGTGAAGAAGGCCCAATTAAATATGATCCGAACACCGGACCTGAATCATTAAAGATTATGACCGTACACGCAGCTAAAGGACTGGAGTTCGAAAATGTGTTCATTATAAATATGGTGGACCAACGATTTCCCACTAGAGGTAAAAAAGATACTATAGAAATTCCTGAAAGTTTAATCAAAGACATACTGCCTGAGGGCGATTTCCATTTACAGGAAGAAAGGAGACTGTTCTATGTTGCCATGACTCGTGCAAAAACCAATCTTTATTTTTCTTGGGGTAGAGATTACGGCGGTGTAAAATTAAAAAAACCTTCACTATTTCTTGAAGAAACCAACCTTGTACCAAGCGACAAAATTACTACAGCAACTGGTAAAGTTGTATTTAACTCTTCTAGTACTAAGCCAAAAAAAGTCGTTTACAAGCAAATCCCGACCAGGTTCTCATACAGTGCAATAAATCAGTTCATTACCTGTCCACTTGAATACAAATATCGATCGTATCTCAAAATTCCTATGAAAGGGGCACCACAGTTAAGTTTTGGTATAACCGTTCATTCAACTTTTCAGCATTTTATGGAGCTGTACCATGAAGCCAAAATTTCCCGCCAACAAGATCTGTTTTCTAAGGAAAATAAAATAATCCTACCGACTTTAAAAACCCTAGAGGAGCTTTATGGTAAATATTGGATTGATGAATGGTATGATGACAAACCTCAAAAGGAAGCTTTCCGTAACAAAGGAAAAAACTTTCTCAAAATTTTCTATGAAAGAACTATTACAGAACAGCCTGAACTCGAACTCATAGAAAAATCTTTCCAAATGGACCTAGGGGAGAAAGGTAATCTCATAACTTTTAGTGGAAAAATTGACCGTGCGGACAAAGGACAAAAGGGACTAATTATTATTGACTACAAAACGGGAAAGGCGCCTAGTACTAAAAAGGGGAGCGATTTGGATCAGTTAAGAGTATACCAGTGGGCGGCGCAAGAATATTTCAAGATGCCTGTAGAATCCCTTTGCTATTGGTTCTTGGATGGTAATGAAACTCTATCGGTGCCGTTAGCCAGCAATAAAGAACTAGAGGAACTTAAATCGGGGTTGTTAGAAACAGCTTTAAAAATACAACATACTGTGAAATACGACCTATTTGCCAAAGAGCATAAACTCGCCAAGCAACATAGATGTAGTTTTGGTGATCTGCATTAATTTGTGTTATAATCAAAAGGCAAAATACAGTTCATGACAGAAAAACATCTCAGCCACATACCACTAATTGCAGTAGGAACAGCCCTATGTTTAGGGTCTCTAATCTCGGTTGTATACCTATCTGACCCTTTTACCGATGGGGCTATGGCTCATGCGTTTTTCTATACGAGCCTATTTTTAACAATAACTGGACTGTTCACAGTATTAGGGCTGGTTTTAAGATTAAAACTTGGCAAAGGTTTGTATATAAATAACCTTGCGGTCAGTTTTCGCCAAGCTTTTTTGGTGGGAATATTCTTAATTGCTTCGCTTATTCTACTTTCCCAAGGGTTGCTGTTCTGGTGGGTCGAATTATGTCTAGTGTTATTCCTTACATTTTTAGAGCTATTTTTGAACCTATAAACCAATGGATCCTAAACCAAACGTAAATCCAGAAGAAGAGGAAGCAGGAGAAGCATTTTACAATGTAATGCCTCGCAATATTTCTGGGCCATCCGTAATTTCCAAACAGCCCGCTGTTAGTTCAACAAAATCTTCGGCAACACCTGTAATGGAAAACGAGGAAATAAGCGGTTTTTCCATCCCTCACTCAAACCGCAAAATTGTGATGATTGTTGTGGTTGTTTTAGCTATTGTTGTACTGAGTGTATTTGGTTATTTTGGTTATAAATATGCCAAACAACAGAATCAAAGCAACGATACTAATGTAGCAGTAAACGAAGACAATTCGGATTCTGATAGAGATAATGATGAAGAGATTAAAGGCGATGTTACAACTCCTGTTGAATGGCAAAAAAGATACTTTAGCTCAGAAGACTGCCAAGATAAAACAGTGTGCGCAGACAACGCCGATCCCGATCGTGACGGTTTAAACAATTTAGAAGAATACAACAGCAAAACCGATCCTAATAATTCTGACAGTGATTCTGATGGCTTGGCTGACGGAGATGAAGTCCATGTTTTTGGAGGAAGTCCTTTGACCGACCGCACCAATTCCGGGGAAGATTATAAGGATTCCGACTTCGCTCGGGGAGGATATGATATTACAACTAATGTAAAATTTAGCGAAACGCAACTTCAGGAAATCAAAGACAAAATAAAAAGCAAGGGTCTGCACCAGCCAACAATAAAAACATTAGGAGCTGATGCGTTAAAGCAATATGAGTTTACCGATCTTTCAATTGACATGCCTACTGATAGCTCTGATATAGATTCATCTATAGACCAGTCACCAACAGCCAAGCTGGCTAGGGATACCCAAAGATCCAATACGATTCAAAAGATTGCTGCTGGTCTCTTGAAATACAAGTCTGCAAGAGGCAGTTATCCAGCTACTGACAGCTTTGCAGATATGGCCAGCCAAGTAAAATCTTATGTGGCGGTCGCAACCAACTACGACGATCCTATAAACAAAGACAAATATGTTTACGGCTATGTAGCCTCCAACAATAACCAAGAATTTACTCTTCTATACTTCAGCGAAACGCAAAATTTAGTTATTAAATACGGAAGTCAGCAAGCTGAACTGGATCAAATTAAAAACAATGCCAGCGCCAACGACGAAAAGAGAAAACGCGACGTTGAAAATATTGCCTTAGCCTTGGGTCTATACTCGGATAGTAATATAGACATCACTGCTCCGGAACGAAAAGTATTTCCAACCGAAGAAAGCTATAAACTATCTTTGGTTCCGCGATTTATGACAGATATTCCTAAAGACCCGCGCACTGGCAAAGATTATGTATATGAAGTCAGCGAAACATTCGATGCTTTCACATTAAAAGCAGTTTTTGACAATCCGCCCAAAGGATACACAGGCTACATGTGTAATCAGATCGAGTGCAAAAATTATTAGGTTATGTTAAATTTTTTAAAATCAATATTTGGCAAAAGTAACACTGAAAAAAAAACACCTACCAAACCTAAAGGAAAAATTGTTGCAGCCAAGGTAATTAAAATCGAAAAACACCCAAACGCAGACAGGCTAAGAATAATATCATTAGACATCGGTAGTGAGGATCCCGTAGAACCTGTGGTGTGCGGGGCTTTTAACTTTGAAACGGGGGACATGGTGGTTTTAGCTCTCCCCGGAGCGAAAATAGCAAAAAATATTCATTCCGAGCAGCACGAGTCTTTTGTTTTAGAAACAGCAAAAATCAGAGGAATCGTAAGCCAAGGAATGATTTGTGCGGAATTTGAGATTGGAGCAAGTAATGAAATAGGGAATAAACCGGAAATTATGGTATTGCCAGCTGAGACGGTGCCTGGTACAATTCTGAATTATTAAAGATTGATGGAATCATGGAAATCAATATTGACTCTGAGAAAGAGCGTGAACTTAAAAAACAACTTGAAACAAGAACGGATTTTGAAAGCTTGCGAATCAAGCGCTATCTTGAAATGGACGATCTGTCGCGCAAAGACGGTAGTCCCTTAAAAGAGTTAATTTCCAGACTGGCTTCGCTTCCAGAGTTTGCTAATTTTGACATAATCAAAGTACCTGAAATAGTTCCAGTCGGCCCAAGCTTTGATTTGTTCAATTTTCCGCCAGACCATCCTGCCCGAAGCAAATCTGACACATATTATGTCGATGATGAAAATATCTTGCGGACCCATACCACAATTATGTGGTATTACTACCTAAATCACCCCGAAATTAGGAAAAAGTTGGCCGCCGGAGAACCTATAGGATCGCTATGCTATGGAAAAGTATATCGCAAAGATGAAATAGACCGTCACCACATGAACATATTCCATCAAGTAGATGGTTGGTTATTGGCTCCTACAAAAGAAAGAGTGCTAACAGAAGAAGACCTAAAAAAAGTTTTAGGCGATATTGCAAAGGCAGTATTTGGACCAGAAACCAAATTCCGATTCAATCATGACACGTTCCCATACACGGACCCATCATTGGAAATGGAAATAGAAAAAGATGGTCAATGGATTGAAGTTCTAGGTGGAGGAATGGTGAGACAGGTCGTATTGAATACGCTTGGGGTTGAGCAGGGAAGCTATAATGGCTGGGCATTTGGATTTGGTTTGGAAAGACTTGCTATTGTCAGCATGGAATTACCAGATATTAGACTTTTGTGGTCAGAAGATGAGCGGGTAAAAAAACAGTTGGTCCTGGGACACAAATTTACCGAAGTGAGCAAATATCCACCAATAATTCGCGACATATCTTTCATCGTAAGCAAAAGCTTTATACCTAATAATTACTTTGATCTTATTCGTCATATTGGTGGTGATTTAGTTGAAGAAGTACAGCTTTTAGATAAATATGAAAACGATGAAAAATTTGGCTCAGATAAGATGAGTTACACTTACCGAATATTCTACCGCAGTAATCATAGAACTCTTCAAGCAGAGGAAATTGACCCGCTTCAGGACGAAGTCTACAAACAAACCGCAGAACAATTTAATGCTGAATTGAGGTAATATTCGCTGGACACGAATTTACCGAAGCTGACGGTTATATAAACACCATGAATAATCTGGTAGAAAAAATAACTGAATTGAACAATTATTAGTTCTGAAATCCCTTTTATTTAAGAGGGATTTTCTTGTTATCAACAGTGGAAAAATTAAGTAAAATTTGCTAAAATTAAAGTATATTAAACTCCTAAATTCAATAATAATTTATGGCCGCTAAATCTAAGAAAGACGAAGTAAAAGCAGTAAAACCAGCTAAATCAACTTACTCCTCAGAAAATATCACTGTACTTGAAGGCTTAGAACCTGTCAGAAAACGCCCCGGTATGTATATTGGTTCCACCTCGGAAACCGGTTTGCATCATTTAATTTGGGAAGTCGTAGACAACGGCGTTGACGAA
The DNA here is from genome assembly GCA_964532005.1 of uncultured Candidatus Saccharibacteria bacterium. Taxonomy (GTDB): domain Bacteria; phylum Patescibacteriota; class Doudnabacteria; order UBA920; family UBA920; genus CAYQEU01. The sequence goes on along the minus strand of CAZHER010000003.1, from coordinate 56,447 downwards.
GCAATGGCCGGACACGCCACAGAAATTAACGTTACCATCCAAAAAGACGGCGGTGTAAGCGTGTTCGACAATGGACGTGGGATACCTGTCGATGTTCATAAAACCACCAAAAAATCTGCTTTAGAAACAGTTTTGACAGTTTTGCACGCTGGGGGGAAATTTGGCGGCGACGCATCTGGCTACAAAGTTTCTGGGGGTCTTCATGGTGTAGGTGTTTCTGTAGTAAATGCCTTATCTACCGATCTTACTGCTACAATCCGCCGCGATGGTAAATTGTACGAACAAAAATATAAAATAGGAAAACCTCAGGGACAAGTCAAGGTTGTGGGAAAAATTGACCCAAAAGATCCTTACCAAACCGGGACACAAATTACTTTTTATCCGGACAAAACAATTTTTGAAACTACAGAATTTAAGTTCAAAACAATTCTAGAACACTTGCGCAGTCAAGCTTATTTGACTCGAGGTCTTCACTTCCGCATCTCCGATGAAAGGGTCGGTTTAACATACCAGTATTACTTTGAAGGTGGAATCCTTTCATATATAAAACAATTGAACCGCAACAAAAAAACTCGGCACAACCCGGTCTATATCAACAAAATGCATGACGGAGATATTATGGTTGAATTAGCAATGCAGTATACTGATGATTTTGACGAGCTGGTTCTGGCTTATGCCAACAATGAATATAACCCTGAAGGCGGAATGCATGTTACCGGTTTTCGCACGGCATTAACCCGCTCAATCAATAGTTATGCTGTAAAAAATAACTTTGTAAAAGAGAACGAAAAACTTACAGGCGAAGACATGCGCGAAGGGCTTACGGCAGTAATTTCTGTAAAACTTCCAAACCCTCAGTTTGAAGGACAAACTAAAGCAAAGCTTGGAAACCCGGAAGTTAGAACTGCGGTTGAAGCTATTGTCGCCAAAGAACTTGAAATATTCCTTGAAGAACACCCTCAGGATGCAAGCAAAATTATTGAAAAGGGAATTTTAGCGGCAAAAGCCCGCATGGCCGCCCGCGCCGCGCGTGATAGCGTTATCCGCAAAGGGGTACTGGAAGGGCTGGCTCTGCCAGGGAAACTTGCCGACTGTTCTGAAACAAATCCTGAGAACTGCGAACTGTACATTGTAGAGGGTGATTCTGCTGGAGGCTCGGCAAAACAGGGGCGAGATCGTAGATTCCAGGCAATTCTCCCCTTAAAAGGGAAAATTCTAAATGTAGAGCGCGCTAGACTAGATAAGATGCTTACCAGCCAAGAAATAAAAAATATTGTTATTGCTCTTGGTACCGGAGTAGGGGAATTATTTGATATCGAAAAATTGCGCTATCACCGCGTAATTGTAATGACTGACGCCGATGTAGACGGAGCGCACATTCGTACCCTTCTCTTAACTTTGTTTTATCGGTACTTTGGCGACATTATAAAAAACGGCCATTTATACATCGCTCAACCGCCCTTGTATAAGGTCCAAGTAGGCAAGAGCTTTAAATACGCTTTTTCGGATGAGGAACGAGATAAAGTATTGGCGGAACTACTAAAAGAAGCCAACGACAAAAAGATCAGCAAAATTAGCTCTAAGGTTATCAAAAACAAAAAATCTGCTGTCGGAGACGCTGATGATCAAGAATCAGATGAAGCCGAAGAAGCGGGAGAGGATGATACAAAAACAGCAACAGTTGGCGGAACCAAATATACTATTCAGCGATACAAGGGTCTAGGAGAAATGAATCCTGGGCAGCTGTGGGAAACTACTATGGACCCGGAAAGCCGAAGCATGCTTCGAGTAGATATCGCGGAAGCTGAAAAAGTCAATGAGATCTTTGAAACTTTAATGGGTGATGAGGTTCCCCCCCGCAAACGTTTTATTACTACCCATGCAAGAAGTGTAAAGAACTTAGACGTATAATAATTATAATTTTTGATAAACAAAAACGCGCCCTTGGTAAAGCTTCTAGGGGTGCGTTTTTGGTCTTGAAAAATTCTCGGACTAGCTCTCGAGTCTGTTTGCTGTTGTGTCTTTGGGGTTTTTGGGATTAACCCGAGGAAACAACTTTTTGTTAGGCAAACTAAGCTCTTGTTCTGTTTTCACCTTTGCCCCATAACCGGCGAACTTGCCACGTTTGCCCAAAAAACGCATTAAGGCATCCACTCCTTTCTGAATTCGCTGCTCGGCGTCAGCTTCAGGCTTACCCTTCTCCATAGCCAATACGCCACCGACTATGTCCGATCCGGCATTGAATAAACCAAATAGGAACATATCTCCCAAATCGGAGCGAACCATTTCCAAATCGGAAGTTGAGTTGAAAAAAGTGTCAACGTCGTAATAACCGACCTGGGTTTCGTTGAGATTTTCCGGCGGCTTAATCCCTACGCCCTTGGTCTTAAACCAATTTAGAGCTTCGGTTCCTTTCCACCAACCAGCGATCCAGATTTTGTTGCTCTGAATATCAATGACATTGGTGTAGAATACGCCGTCCGGTATGGAATCATTGTTGTAGTCGTGAAACTCCACAACTTCTCCGAGCCGGTCGTATCTTTCGTTGACAACGAAGGCTACAATTACGTTATGTCCGTCAACATCCGACATTCTTGCAATATCCATCTTCCTCATTGCGGGTTGCTCAGGAACAGGGATAATTTCAAAAATTGTCTTAGGTTGCTTAGGAACGCTGGTCTTTGGTGGACGACCCTGCTGGTTCGTCTGCTGCTGAGTATCGGCGTTGTTGTTCGGAGCAATCGGAACCATTTCGTTTGTTGGCGATGAATTGGTATTGACTTCGGCAGAAACTTCGCTTTTCCTTACTGCCGGCGAGTCGTTGGTATTTGTGTTTGCTTTCGCCACTTCTTCAGTTTTACTGCATGAAGTCAAAATGGCAATCACAAACACGACAAAAATCGCAAAAATTTTTCTTTTCATATTTTCCTCGTTTTGATTCGACTTCATTGCCTTACCAAAAAGCCCCATGCTTTTATTGGCGGAAATGATTTGCACTTATTATTCTCCCAAATAAAACAAAAGTCAATTTCAAAACAGCCCCGATTAGCATATTTGCCATTTTGAATTATATTGTGATATAATATGACAAAAGCCCGGAAAGGCTTTTTAAAAAAGCCTTAAAAATATAATAAAATTGGCTTATTTAAAAGGAAAATCATGTCTAAAATATTTAATTTCTTCCGCGAAGTTAAAGCAGAAATGTTCAAAGTAGTATGGCCTAGCCGTAAAGATACTATTAGATATACAGTAAGTGTGGTAATTTTTAGCCTTGTTGTATCTTTAATACTGGGCGCTGCTGACTTCGGGCTTCTTCGGGGATTTGAAGCGATTTTGAACAAATAATTTAATTTCTTTTCGAATACTATGAGCAAACAACAAGTAACTGGTGAACGAAATTGGTACGTACTGCACACCTACAGCGGATATGAAGACAGTGTGGCCTGGAACCTAAAACAACGTATTGAAAATATGGGCATGCAAGATAAAATTTTTGATGCCATTGTACCCAAAGAAAAGAAAATCAAAATTCATAATGGCAAACGCACTACTGTTGAAGAAAAAATCTTCCCCGGTTATGTGCTGGTAGAAATGATAGTGACCGATGATTCTTGGTATGTGGTGCGTAACACCCCCAATGTCACAGGTTTCGTAGGGTCCGGAACAATACCAACACCAATTTCTGATGAGGAAATTAAGTATTTGCAGAAGCGAATGGGTGTTGAAGAACCAAAATTCAAAGTTGACTTCCTTATCAACGACCTAGTGCGAATTACCGATGGTCCATTTAAAGATTATGAAGGTAAGGTAGGGGAAATAGACGAAGCAAAAGGCAAGGTTAAAGTTATGGTTACCATCTTTGGCCGCGAGACACCTGTAGAATTGGATTTTTTACAAGTAAAAAAGGTTTAATTAAATAATTAAGAAAGGAAGTGGTTGACAGGTAACTCCTGCCCCCGGCCCTAATAAGGCCTACCACACAAAACTATGGCTAAAAAAGTCAAAGCAATCGTAAAACTCCAGCTCCCTGCTGGAAAAGCAACCCCGGCGCCTCCAGTTGGGACCGCACTTGGACCCCACGGCTTAAACATTGCAGAATTTACAACTGCATTTAACAGCCAAACTGCCCAGATGGGCGACATGATCATACCGGTAGAAATGACGATTTTTGAAGATCGTACTTTTACCTTTGTGCTCAAGACCCCTCCCGCTGCTAACTTGATTATGAAAGCAATCAATTTAGCAAAAGGCTCTGCAAACCCTTTAACCACCAAAGTCGGTAAAATTTCTGCAGAAGAAATCCGTAAGATTGCGGAACAAAAAATGCCCGATCTTAATGCTACCTCATTGGAAGGTGCTGAAAAAATCATTCGAGGCACCGCCCGATCTATGGGTGTCGAGGTGGTTGACTAATACTTAATATAACAACTATGGGATTTGTACTGTTTCTCATCATACTAGGCCTGTTTGTGGTACTTCCTGGGCTAAGAATTGTACAGCAATATCAACAAGGTGTTGTATTCCGCCTTGGACGAATTGTGCGCTTGCAAAAACCAGGTCTTAACTGGGTCATTCCTTACATCGAATGGGTTAAAAAAGTGGATCTACGCACAGTGACATTACCTGTTCCTCCTCAAAAAATCATTACTAAAGACAATGTTTCTGTGGATGTATCTGCTGTCGCATACTTTAAAATCGTCGACCCAGTTAAAAGCATTGTAGCAATTGAAAGTGTAATTAGCGCTATTAACCAGATTGCTCAAACTTCTGTTCGCAACATTGTTGGCAAATTCCAGCTGGATGAAATTCTGTCCGAACGTGAAAAAATCAACGGGGAAATTACCAAAGTGCTAGATATGCATACAGAAGAATGGGGAATCATTGTTCCAGTAGTTGAAATTAAAGATATTGAGCTACCAGAAGGCATGCAACGCGCTATGGCAAAACAAGCCGAGGCAGAACGCGAGAAGCGAGCCAAAATTATTGCTGCTGAAGGAGAGTTTTTATCTTCTCAAAAATTGGCCGAGACTGCGGATGTTATGGCGGCACACCCCATTGCATTACAGCTTCGTAATTTACAGACCATGGCCGAAATCAGCATAGAAAAAAACTCTACCATTATTTTCCCAGCTCAATTCATGAGCACAATTAAAGATATCAAGAACTTCGTTGAAAGCGAAGGTTTGAAAAAGTAAATTAATTTGTGGGACGCGCCGGGCCAATTAACCCGCACGGTTTGCACCACGAAAGGACAACTATGTCAAAACAATCTAAACGCCTGAAAGCCGGCCTTGAGTTGGTAAATAAGGAAACTATTTACCCCATAACCGAAGCTGTAGAGCTGGCAAAAAAAACTGCCACAACCAAATTCACTGGCTCGGTTGAGGTACATGTTCGCACTAACATTGAAGCTAAGAAAACTGACCAAGCCATTCGGGGTACAGTAACCTTGCCCCACGGTACTGGAAAAACTAAAAAAATTGCGGCTTTCGTTACCGAAGGCAAAGAAGCCGATGCAAAATCTGCTGGTGCCAGCATTGTTGGCGGGGAAGAGCTGATTAAAGAAATTAAAGAGACTGGAAAAACCGATTTTGATGTTGCTGTAGCCGAACCTGCAATGATGGCCAAACTTGCTCAAATTGCAAAAGTCTTAGGAACCAGAGGTCTGATGCCTAATCCTAAAACCGGTACTGTATCCGACAATATTGCAGTGGCAATTAAGGAAATAGCTGGTGGTAAAGTTAACTTTAAAAATGATGATTCTGGAAATGTTCATCTAACCATAGGAAAAACCGATTTTGATTCAGCAAAACTCGTTGAAAATTTAAAAGCTTTTTACGATGCCCTTATGCAAAACAAGCCTGCTGCTGTAAAGAAGCAGTTTATTGCTGGTATTACTATCAATGCTACGATGGGACCTGGCATAAAAGTTAAAATGTAAACCGCAATAAATTCTATTAAAACTGTCAAAGTTTCTCGCCCCCTCACCAAGAGGGGGTTTTATTTTAACGCATTATTAGCAGCATACAAGTCGCGCTATTGAATTTTTCTTTTTAATAAGGCATAATACTTAGCTAAAAGCATGGGGCTTTGGCAGGAACAAATAGGTAGGGGGACTAAAAAGGTTTTGGAAAATCTAGGAAACAATTTAAAAGAGCTGGACCTAGTCCAGCTGGATAACAACATCTCTCGTCGACTCGAAAGAGTTGGCAATGAGGAGACTGGAACAGAATTGCGGCGGAGATTTGACTCACTCGATGCCCGTGGTACGGAAATTGCTCGCACTGACCTGATGGAGCACTTCCGTGTTTCCAAAGAGGAAGGTATTGAGCCGGATGAAAATACGCTGATCCTGATTCTGGCTTATGCATCAGAAGGCAAGTCAGCGCTCACTAAAAGAGGTGAGTCTGGGATGCAAGCAGAAACAAGCGCTACGAGCCTGGCTATATCGGATGCGTTGCAAAGCTACACTCAGGAACAGCGTGAAATTCAGGAGATGTTCAGGCTATGCCTTGACCCCGATGTACAAGAAGCCGAACAGCTTCGCAGAAGGCTTCAGCAGCTTCACAAAAAAGCTGAAGTCCGCCGCGTATATGAACTTCGGAAGAAGTACATACAGGACTTCGATCACCAAATTTCCAAACAACTTCGAAAAAGGGGGGATGTGAAATGAAAATTCAATCCCTCCTAAACACTCTGACGCTCGACGTAAAATTTTGCGGCACCACAATGCCAAGAAAGACCACGTCGAGCTGTTTTTTTAAAAATATATTACGCAATATTTAATAATAATAGTCAATACGGCCTAAACTATGACGATTTTGTAAAAGCAGCAAAATGATAGTAGAATTAAATCTAGCAGAAATGTAAAATCTTAATAAATAATATACAAAAATCAAGCATGATCCTTTCCGACCGAGACATGAAAAAATCCCTAGAAACAGGGGAGATAAAAGTAGAGCCATTGTTTCCAAATTCAATCCAGCCCGCCAGCATAGATTTGCATTTAGGGGCTGACTTTTTGATCTTCAAATCTACTCAAAATGTCTGTATTGATCCAAAAGAAAACATAGATGAAATGATGGAAAAAGTTACCATCAACAAAGATAGACAGTTCGTTCTGCACCCGGGAGAATTTGCATTGGGCATAACGTATGAAACTGTTTCTGTACCTCATAACATGGTGGCTCAATTAAACGGAAAGTCGTCTTTAGCCCGTATGGGCTTGGTAGTCCATGCAACAGCAGGATATATAGACCCAGGAAATACTTTAAAAATCACTTTGGAGTTTCACAACCTGGCAAATCTTCCTCTTAAACTTTATTACAAAATGCCGATTGCTCAAGTTGCTTTTGTAAAACTTTCAAGTGAGGTAGACAAGCCTTACGGAAAAGATGGATTAAACAGCAAATACTATGGAGCGGACAAACCTCAACCCAGCCAATACTACAAAAACTTTCTGAACAACAACGAGTGGATTAACTTTGAATAAGATTTATGAAACTCTTACTTGGTATTGTCGGGGAACAATTTTCCGGAAAGGATACAATAGCAGATTATCTTCAAGCCAAGCACGGCGCATTTCATATTCGACAAAGCCATATACTAGATGAAATACTGAATGTTTTGGGTTTAGAAATTTCGCGCCGTAATGAAATAGACCTAGGAATGGCGCTAAGAAAAGTTTTTGGAACCCACACTGTAGGAAACGCCGTAGCGAAAAGGCTTGCGCAAGCTACAGAGCCCCTGCAGGTTGTACAAGGAATAAGATTCCAGGAAGAGCTAGACATAGTAAAACGCTTCGGCGGCAAAATTATTTATATTACTGCTACGCCCGAAATCCGTTATGAACGATCTAAGCAGCGCAAAGAAAAAGTTGATGACCAGGAAAATAGTTTCGAAGATTTCTTGAAAATAGAACAAGCAGAACCAACCGAAACAGGCATAGCCGGACTTGGCCAGCAAGCCAATTATAAAATAAACAACATTGGTGACCTAGAGAATTTATACCAAAAGGTTGAAGATATATTAACAGCAGAAAATTATGGCTAAAGCAGTAAAAAAAAGAACTAAACAGCGGGGCAAACTTATCGTTTTAGACGGAACTGATGGTGCTGGCAAAACTACCCAAACCCAACTCTTAACGGAGACCTTAAGGGAACAGGGCTATAATGTTGAGGTTGCTGATTTTCCTAAATACGGCTCAAAGTCCGCTGGTCCTTTAGAAGAGTATCTTTCTGGTAAATACGGACAGTTGAATCCGAGCGCGTCTTCAATTTTTTATGCAGTTGACCGCTTAGACGCAAGCAAACAACTACACGACTGGCTGGCTGAGGGAAAAGTTGTAATTTCCAACAGATACGTCACTGCCAACGCCGGACATCAGGGAGGTAAAATTGCTGATAGAACAGAGAGGCTAAAATTTTTTAAGTGGCTTAATAACTTAGAGTACAACATATTCGGGATTCCGAAGCCTGATCTTAATATTATTCTTCATGTACCAGCTAAAGTAGGGCAGTCCAGGGTAAAAAATAGAGGTAAGAAAACCGACATTCATGAAACAGATATTAAACATCTTCGTAATGCAGAAAAAGTATATCTAGAAATAGCTTCTTTATTTCCAAACACGCGCTTGGTAGAATGCGCTAATGGAGGGGAGATGTTAACTCCGAAAGAAGTCCATAACCAAATTTGGGAATACGTCAGACGAATTGCATTAAAAGACTTTCCTGCATAAAAATGGTAGGGCAGCTACAAAATATATTATTAAAACTAAAGTCATGACAGAACAAATCCAAAACTCAACCGACATCCAGTATCAAAAACTGCTTAGATATATTATGGAGAATGGTACAGGCAAAGAAGACCGTACCGGCACAGGCACAAGAAGCATTTTTGGATATCAAATGAGGTTCAACTTGGCTGGAGGCTTCCCTTTAATTACCACCAAGAAGGTCCACCTAAAATCCATTATCTATGAATTGCTTTGGTTTTTGAAAGGCGATACTAATATCAAGTGGCTAAACGAACACGGCGTTACAATCTGGGACGAGTGGGCTGATGAGAATGGCGACCTTGGCCCAATTTACGGCAAACAGTGGACTGCCTGGGAAGGTAAAGACGGAATTAAAATAAACCAAATTGCTAATGCGGTTGATCTAATTAAAAACAATCCCGACACAAGACGCATAATTGTTTCTGGCTGGAATGTGGGGGACTTGCAAACTTTGATCAAAGGCAAAAAAACCGCTCCGCCACCTTGCCATACCATGTTTCAATTTTATGTTGCTAACAACAAACTATCTTGCCAGCTATACCAACGAAGCGCGGATGTGTTTTTGGGAGTTCCTTTTAATATTGCATCTTACGCCTTATTAACCATGATGATGGCTCAAGTAACTGGTTGTGAGCTTGGAGACTTTGTCCATACCTTTGGCGACGCTCATATTTACAATAACCATATTGAGCAAGTTAACTTACAACTTAGCCGTGATTCAAGACCAATGCCGAAAATGAAAATTAACCCAGAAGTTAAAGATATCTTTGAATTCAATTTCGAAGATTTTACTCTAGAAGGATATGATCCTCATCCCGGAATTAAAGCTCCTATTGCAATATGATAATTCTAGGGCCAGTTGCCGTAGCAAAAAACAGAGTGATTGGTGGTGACAATGACCTGCCTTGGAATTTTCCTGATGACTTAAAACATTTTAAAAAAATTACAACGGGAAAAACTGTACTAATGGGCCGCAAAACCTACGACTCCATTTTTAAGCGCTTAGGGAAACCTCTACCGAACAGAAAAAATATTGTGGTTACCAGAAATTATAAACCTGAAGATTACCCAACGGGAGTTTTGGTTTTCAAAAGTCCGGAAGAAGCAATTGAAGCAATGAAAAGTGAAGATATTTATATAATCGGTGGTGCACAGATGTACGCCCAATTTTTAAATAAAGCCGACAAAATGTATATGACGCATGTACACGGCGAATACCCTGGTGACGCATTTTTCCCAGAAGTTGATTTTGAAAATGACTGGACCAAAATTGAAGAAGAACCCCACGAAGAATATACCTACGCAACCTATATTCGTAATAAATAACAACCATGAACGAAATCGACAAACCTAAAGAACCATGGGAACTAGTACCTGAGCCAGATGACAAGTTGGATCCAGATATTTTTGTACCGTTACCTGAAAACGAAAAGGATCGCAAAAAACTAATTGGCGACATAGATATATCTCACTCTCCCGAGCAAGAATACAACAACCATATAGATTTTGAGAGAGCGATGGAAAAAATTGAAAAAGAGGTTGTTGAGAACAACGAACTCAGTAGGCGGAACTTTGAAATTTTAAAAAAGGTCTATTTTGAAAATAAATCATACGAATTAGTTGTTGAGGAAATAAACAATGAGTTTGACAAACGTTACCACATAGACCAAAATCGAGTGCTGCCTGTGCTGTCCGAAGTAGAAAAACTGATTTTTGAAAAAACCGGATTCAAATTTCCCATCCAAGACTGGAAAATGGAAAACTCGCAACCAAAGAACCCAGAAACAGAACGAATGCTCCAGAAGTACAGAGACATGATTCAATCGGGACAGATAAAACCTGATCAACATTCGGACAGACGCGACCACCTCACTCAAAAACAAATAGACGACAGGCCCAAAACGAGCGCCAAGAAAGGATGGGGGAGAAGACTAAAAGACTTGTTTGGCGGAGGATAGCAAATTCATAAAATAACAATTCCAATGAACCCCTTAATCAGCAGACTAGAAAACATATCTGAAAAAATAACGTCTTTAAAAGTACATTTGAATCTTCACCAAAAAGAACAAAGGATTTTAGAATTATCTGAAAAAATGCAAGTTCCAAAATTTTGGGATGACAATGAAACAGCTCAAAAAATAAGTCAAGAATATACCCAAACCAAAAGTTTCGTTGATTTTTGGGCAGACTTGGAAAATTCTGCTGCTGAACTACTAGAAATGGTTCGAACTAATACTGACGAATCAGAAGAAACTGTTGCATATTTAACCAAGCAAACCGAAGAAATAGAAGAAAGGTATAGAAAAAATAGGTTCATTGCACTGCTCTCAAAAAAGTATGACGACCACAATGCAATTTTTGCCCTGCATGCCGGCGCAGGTGGGGTGGACGCCCAAGATTGGACTGAAATACTCCTCCGGATGTATTTAAGATTTTCAGAACGCCGAGGTTTTAAAACTGAGATTGTTGAGATGAGCAAAGGTACGGATGCTGGGGTTAAATCGGTTATGGTATCAGTTAAGGGCCCTTACGCTTATGGATTATTCAAAAGCGAAATGGGCGTGCATAGACTAGTCAGACAAAGCCCATTTAATCCTGCTCATACAAGGGAAACTTCTTTTGCATTATTGGAGCTTCTACCGGAACTTGAAGAACAAGAACAAATTAAGCTAGATCCGAAGGATTTAAAAATTGAGGCAAATACTTCTTCCGGACACGGAGGTCAGAGTGTTAATACAACTTACTCAGCAATCCGTATCACACACATCCCAACTGGACTAAAAGTGAGCATACAGAATGAAAGAAGCCAACATCAAAATAAAGAACTGGCATTAAAAATATTATCAGCTAAACTTCAAGCTCTAGAAGACCAAAAAGTTGCAGAAGAAAAAAACGAGCTTAGAGGGGAGTTTAAGTCGGCAGAATGGGGAAATCAAATAAGAAGCTATGTCCTACATCCATATAAAATGGTAAAAGACCACAGAACCAATTTCGAAGACAGTGACCCTGAAAAAATACTCAATGGTGAAATAGATGATTTTGTTGAAAAATATTTAGAAATGTCAGCAAAATAAAATTAAAAAATCGCGACTGGCATTGTGGGACCAATCGCGATTTTTTTACATGACCTGGGTAAGCTAATCGAACTCGGCTCGAAACAAAAACCTTTCGATCTTTTTTTTCAGCCGCAAAAAATGTTTCCGGTATTTATGGTAGCGAAACACCGTAAATGCTTTGCCTCGTGTATCACCCAAAACCGGCGTAAGAGAAAACAAAATCTTGGTTTTGTTGCCGAATACCTGTGCCGCTGTAACGCTGGAAAGATACTCGTAGCCTATATCTCCAGGTAGGAGAAAGATCGCCGAATCTATATCCTCAGCCCTACTCTCGAATACAGAACCAACCGTCCCATATTCTGCTTCGCTGTAAATGACTTTTTCCTGACCAAGAACGCCGTTCAGGAGTTCTCGAAGGGTCATGAAATCATCATGGTCAAACATCGGGTTAGGGCTTGGCATTAATACAGCCACTCTTCCTAGTCTATTCATAAATTCTCCTTTTTATTATCACGACATTCCATCCCGGCCGTTTCGGGAAATTTCTGTATAAACGGCTACATTGTCGCACGTATCAAAACAAAATGCAAATATCTTTTTTGGAATATTATAAGAAATTATGGTATAATAAATGTACAAATTGACTATATGATTCGTTTTAAAAACGTAACCAAATATTACGGTGACAGCAAAGCTCTGAACAATGTTTCTCTTAATATCGATCAGGGCGAGTTTATTTCTTTGGTCGGAATGTCTGGAGCAGGCAAGTCGACTTTGATGAAACTCATAATAGGCGAAGAAAGTTTGGATGATGGGCAAATCCTTATTGACGATATAGATATGTCAACGGTCCGGAAAAGCGACCTTCCATACCTCAGACGAAAAATTGGAATTGTGTTCCAAGATATGAAACTTCTTCCTAGACTAACAGCATATGAAAATGTTGCTTTCGCGATGGAGGTTTCTGGGCATAGAAAAGATAAAATACAAAAAGATGTACCCAAAATTCTAGAACTAGTTGGGTTGCTTCATAAACAACAAAATTTTCCTCATGAAATGTCAGGCGGAGAAATGCAGCGCGTTGCCATTGCTAGATCTTTAGCTCACCGACCGGTTTTGCTTCTGGCAGACGAACCTACAGGGAATTTAGACGAAGTTAACGCCAACGAAGTTTTAGATCTTTTAATGAAAATCAATAAGCTGGGGACAACAGTAATTCTGGCAACTCACGCCGCAGATCTAGTTAACAAAATAGGGAAGCGCGTGCTGACAATTGAAGGTGGTCAAATAACCATTGAGCAGGCCAAAGGAACCTACAAGCTATAATGCATAATTTAATCTCTTTAGGCAGAATACTAAGAAACGGGATCACGAATTTTTGGCGCAACCGCTGGCTTTCAGCAGCGGCAACTTTAATTATGATTGTAACTTTGATAATTCTGTCGGTTATGTTTATCCTTTTTGTTATCACTAACTATTCTGTTAACAGCATACGAGAGCGGGTCGATATTAGTGCATATTTTAAAACCGGTCTTAGTGAAAGCCAGGTTTTGGCTGTAAAACGTGATTTAGAAAGCGATCCAAAAGTTAAAGAGGTAAATTACGTATCATCAGACCAAGTACTGCAAAACTTTAAAGACCGCCATCAAGACAGCCCGCTGTTAGTGGAGTCTGTAAAAGAGCTTAGCGAAAACCCTTTCCCTGCAACCCTCCAAGTTAAAGGGCAAACTCTTGAGGACTATCCGGCCATTGCCGAAAAGCTAAAAGGTGATAAATATAAAAATAGCATTGACGAAGTAAATTACGAGGACAACCGTAAAACCATAGAACGACTGCGCGTGCTTTTACAATTTGTTGTTGTTGGCGGAATCGGACTTGTCAGCGTTTTTTCTTTAATTGCCATTCTGGTAATTTTCAATACCATTACTCTGACAATATATAACAGAAGAGAGGAAGTAGAAATAATGCGCCTGGTGGGGGCGACAAACTGGTACATCCGCGGACCTTTCATTATTGAAGCTTTGATGTACAGTATCGTTGCCACTTTTGTCACCAGCGGGCTTTTAATCCCTTTTTATACAAAAATTGTTCCGACAATAAATATGTACCTTAACCCCGGTAATGATATTTTCAGCTCAAACTTTATCAGCTTTCCGGTGTTAGTCGCGTTACAGCTTATAATTGCGCTATTACTAAGCATAATCTCATCAATGCTGGCTATTCGTAGATATTTAAAAATATAGCTCTTGCATTATCCAGACAATACTATATACTAAAAAAGAGCCGCATTTTCTAAGGGCAGAAATGCCCCAAAAGCGACCAGACTCTCAAATAGGGAGTTTTTTTGTTGTTAAATTTATACAAGAAGAATGAAAGTAATTTTAACTAAGCAAGTACCTGGGCTGGGCAAGATTGGTGATATTAAAGAAGTCAGCGAAGGCTATGGTAACAATTTCCTTATCAAAAAAGGAATGGCAAAAATAGCCAATAAAGAAACTGTTGAAAGAAAAGTCAAGGAAGATAAAGAAGCAAAAAGCAAGCAAGAAAAAGAGATGTTACAACTAAAACAGCTCAAAGAAAAACTTGAATCACAAAAATTTGAAATTCAGGTCAAGGTAGGTGAGCAAGGACAAATCTTTAACAGTATTCATGACAAAGATATTATAGAGCTAATAAACTCGAGAACTGGGAGCAAACTTGAAAAGCACCAAGTAACCACGGCGCCACTAAAAACGCTTGGGGAACACAAAATAAAAGCCAAGCTGGGAAGCGGAATTTCTGCGGAAATAACAATTATCATAAATAAACAATAGGAATTTAAGCAAATGTCATACCATGTAAAGCCGCGTAAAGCGGGAAAACTCCACACCAAATTCATTTTTATATCTGGGGGCGTAATCTCCTCGGTTGGAAAAGGCGTTACCACTTCTTCTATCGCTGCTCTTTTAGAATCTCGCGGATACACAGTTGCTCCTGTAAAGTGCGATGCTTACCTAAACGTAGATGCAGGAACAATCCGCCCACAGGAACATGGTGAAGTATTCGTAACCGATGACGGCATGGAAACCGACCAAGACATTGGCAATTACGAACGTTTTATGAATACCGATTTGTCTTCTGCCAACTATCTCACCAACGGACAAATATACAAAACCATAATTGAAAAGGAGCGCAACTTTGAATACGGTGGGGAGGATGTGGAAGTTGCTATGCATGTTCCGGAGGAAATGATCCGTCGGTTTGAGCTGGCGGCAAAAAAGCGCAAAGCTGACTTTGTGATTGTTGAAGTAGGAGGAACTGTAGGTGAATACCAAAATATTTTGTTCATAGAAGCTAATCGTATAATGAAATACCGGGATAACCGCGATGTAATTCATATTCATGTGGGATATCTTCCCACACCGCCAAGCGTAGGAGAAATGAAATCTAAACCAGTTCAAAATTCCGTAAAACAACTCATAGCTTCCGGAATTCAACCTGACTTTTTGGTAGCCCGGGCAGAACTGGCATTGGACGACAGACGCAAGGAAACTTTAGCTTGGACTACAAATATCCCTAAAGAAAATATAATTTCTGCTCCTAACGTAGATACCATCTATCGGGTGCCGATGAATTTCGACCAGCAGAAACTGACAGAAAAGATTTTAGAGAAATTCAAAATGCCGACTCGCAAGAAAAACATGACCAACTGGACGAAGCTCACCAACAGAATTACTACTCTCCGTCGCTCGAAAAAAGTGATTAAAATTGGGGTTGTGGGCAAATACTTTGAAACTGGGGCATTTAAGCTGGCAGATGTGTATATTTCTGTAGTTGAGGCTATAAAACACGCCAGTTGGGCCCAAAATGTCCAATTTGAGCTAGAATGGGTATCTAGCCTGAAAGTAGAAAAAGAGGGCGCCAAAGCCGTTTTAGGAGCCTTCCATGGCATTGTAGTGCCAGGGGGTTTTGGTAGTCGCGGCACAGAAGGCATGATTGAAACAATAAAGTACGCCAGAATAAACAAGATCCCGTATTTGGGGCTATGCTATGGTATGCAAATGGCAACCATAGAATTTGCCAGAAATGTAGCCAAACTTCGCCGAGCCAATACAACTGAAGTGGATGAAAAAACCCCGCACCCAGTAATTCACATTATGCCTGACCAGGAAAAGAAAATGCTTAACAAAGACTACGGTGCCAGCATGCGTCTTGGTGCTTGGGATTGTATAGTAAAGCGGGGAACAACAACTGACAAAGCATATATTGCTGGCAAGTGGTTGAACAAAACAGGGTCTGCGAAAATTTCTGAGCGTCACCGCCATCGCTATGAGTTCAATAATACCTACAAATCCAAACTGGAAAAAGCAGGACTGGTTATTTCTGGAACATCTGTTGATGGAAAATTGGTGGAGATAATTGAATTAAAAGACCATCCATTTTTTGTAGCAAGTCAATTCCATCCTGAATTTAAATCAAGACCATTTGCCCCGCACCCCTTGTTCAACGGGTTCATCCAGGCAGCGCAGAAAACAAAGAAATAACAAAAAATTAAAAATAAAAAGCCGGTTGACTAAACCGGCTTTTTATTGTATAATACGAATGTTCTACATTATGAAATGAAATAAAAGGAGGACTAGGCTATGAAGTTAATTACAACCAAGAAGCCTACACGTGACTTTGTCAAAAGTCCTGTTAAAAAAAGCAAAAGAAGTCGCAAAATGGCAAATGGCTTTTTTTGCTTTGGAACCAGGCTTTTAAACCAAAGCAGGGTCAAAGAGGCAAGAAAGCTCTTTGAGATTTCGTCTTATCACGACCCCTCGTTTGCGCCAGCGTTTGCGCTCCTCGGTATGACTCACATCATCGAGGACAGAAACCGGCAGGGGATAAAACATTGTATGAAAGCAGTCCGTCTCGGCTATTTCAACCAAGACCTATGGAGCTTCCTGGCAATTGCCTACGGCAGGCTCGGCAAATTTCAAAAAATGGAAGTGGTTGTAAAAGAGATGGAAAAGTTTTGTCCAAATTTCAAGAAGAAAGAAAAAAGTGAGCTCTATTTCTCTCTTTTTGAACATCATTGGAACAAAAGCCAGTTCAACCGCGCCACCGCCACAATGGAAATTCTCCTAACAATTGACTCCAACTGCTGTCACTGGGGTATGTACTCGCGTTGCTGCCATAAACTCGGGAGATACGACGACTCATACGCAGCTGCGGATACGGCACTACAGTTAGACCCGTTCAGCGATGAAGCGTTCTATCTCAGAGGTTCGGCAGCAGTAATGCTTGGGAGATACGATGATGCCATGCTGGATCTAATGACTGCCCAGCGAAGCGGAGACATTCTGGACACTTCCTACAACTTCAAGCTAGCAGCTAAAGGATACCTCTTCGAAAGCCGCCATTGAAAGCAAAAAATGCCCCGCTACGGAGGAAGCGGGGCATTTTGATTTGAAAAATTATTTCTCGCCTGACTTTGAAACAGATTTCTTTTCTGGACTAACCGGCTTAACAACAGCTGTTGCAGGTTCGACGCCGACTACTCGAGTCCTGCGCAAACCTCCATGAAACTTGGTCATCATCTTTTTCTTGAATTTAACAATTCCATCTACCACGGCGTATAGAGTAGAGTCATCGGCAAGACGAACATTTTTTCCAGGATAAAATTTGGTGCCGTGCTGACGAACAATTATTTCACCTTTGTTAACGCGCTGATCGCCGTAAACTTTAACGCCAAGTCGCTTTGAAACTGAATCTCGTCCAAGTGAGGTAGAACCTCCGGCTTTTTTATGGGCCATTGTAAATTAAATAAATTACTGCTTTTCGAAACGAATGATCTCCCTGGCAACAATTTGGTCTTTGCGGTCATAAATAGCGGAACCGCGTTCAGTAAGCCTTATAAAAGGAAATGAATTAGCCAAATTAGAAGGGATCAAACTTGAAACATTGTAGCCTAAATTGGTCAATAAGTCAAGATTGGGAAATAATTCATAATCATTTTGCCCTTTTTTATAGGCAGGGAGGCACATCACAATATTGGCTTTTTTCGGCATAAACTTTAAGAATTCTTTAAAGCTATTTTGATACAATTGTCCAAGGGTCTTAAAGTTAGCTTTAATTTCCTCAACTTTTGGGTATTGGGAATACATAGGGCCAAGATTGCCTTCAGTAACTATCGCGGAAACCTGCTTAAAAATGTTAAGCGTGAGTAGTTTCTCTACAACCCCCGAAACTGTCTGAGCATCCGAAACCTCTAAGTGATATTTCCCTTTAGGAATTTTATACCTATTCCTAAACCACTCTAAATTCTTATCGCTTCCAGAAATTGCAACTGGGTCAATGTCAGTACCAAGCATTCTGTATCCGAGCAACGCCCCCTCCTGCACCAAAGTGCCAATCCCGCAAAATGGATCCAGAATTGTATCTCCAGCTTTGGTTTCTGAAAAATTGAGCATCATTTGGGCAACTTTCGGTGGAATCATTCCGCGCCTGTCGTCGCGAATAGGGCGCTGATAGTCACGCCTTCCGTAATCTTCAAAATCTTGAACTATTAAAGTTTTGGCTGTATATACTTTTTCAATTCCTGCAAGAATGCAAATTTCAGCACCTTTATTAAGCAATCCGTTTTTGGTCACTACAACCGAGGCTAAAGCCAGGGAGTTAAACTCGGGAAGAACCAAACGAATGCTGGCACCGCTGTCCTGCATAGCTCTTTTAATAAACATGCCGACCCGTTTTGGTTCACCAAAAGCTTTGGTTTCGGTGTCGAGCAAGTAGACACTTATTCCGAACTGAATTTTGCCGGTGTAGCTCTTCAGAAAATCTTTCTTCATTCGAGAAGGCCGAAAATAGTGTTGAAGCGCAAAGTTAACAGAATCTTGGGGACGCTTTTTCAACACATCTACGATCTTCAAAATCTTAATAGTACCCCCGAGCATTTTCTGCCATTTTTCTGGATCCAACGTACTTTCTGTTTCAATAACTAAAACTTCTTGGGAAGCATCTAAAACTTTGCATTCAAGATTGGATTTTTTAAATAAAATAAATAGCTCGGCCAAGGAAAGGGTATGGACTCGGCCCAGTACGAAAGCATATTGATTTACCATGACAGTTTTGTATCAAAAAATAAAAACATTTTTTTCAGAAAACAAGCGCAGGTTTCTATTAATATTCTGCGGCATCGTAATTTTTGGAGTTGGCTACGGCACCGGCAAGTCTAGTAATTTGCCTCTTTATAAAAATGGTCCCAAAAGTGGAACTCCGCCTATAAATTATACCACTTCCAGCACGCCCAAACCAACCTCACAAAAAAAGGGGGATCCCAACTGCCCAATTAAGGGCAATATTGATGCTAAAAATGAGAAGAAATATTATCTGCCAACTGACCGCGGTTATGCCCAAGTTAAACCCGAACAATGTTTTGCTACTGAAGAGGATGCTGTGGCAGCTGAATTTGCAGCCAGCAACAAATAAATTTATTTTGCTTTATTTATAAGGATTTTTGATATAAAAAAGGCTATGGTCTTGACAAAAACCCTACTTATAATACGTAAACTCCTTGTAGTACGTGGGAGTAAAAAACGGGACGCAGTTTGTCCCATTTCCAAAGGCAAGGGGCTACCAACCGAGTCGGTCTGCCCCAAAATCTGCCCAAAAAGCAGGAGGAAAAAACAATGAAACGAAAAATTTTCGCATCGCCGCCGGCGCTTTTGAATATGACTATGACCAAGAAGATCGGCGACGCGGGCGCGAACAGCGACTCCGGCAACCGCAACGGATAGCGGCGGACAAGCCGGGCACGGGCACTTCTCCTGAAGTTTAGGAGGTAAGGTTGCCCGCCACGCGAGGGGAAAAGTTTATTTTCAGGTTTGCTCACCGCAAGATTTCAGAGCACTCTTGAAAAGAAGACTTTTCCTCTCTTTTCTTTTGTCTAAATTTAGCCAAGTAGCTTGGTTTTTGCTACCATTATTTATATGTTAAATAAATTAAAACCTTCTAAAAATCTAATTTACTTAGATAATGCCGCTACAACAGCTATTGACCCAAAAGTAGCCAAAGCCATGCAGCCTTACTACATGACAGAATTTGGTAATCCTTCCAGCCTATACAGATCTGGCCAACAAGCTGCGTACGCCTTAAACATGGCGCGCCAAACCATAGCAGAATCGATAAATGCAAATTCAAAGGAAGTAGTTTTTACTGCTGGCGGCACCGAAAGCATTAACCTGGCTATTTTTGGTGTTGCACGGCAATACGAATTAGATCACAAACATAAAGGTCATATTATTTCCTCTACAATAGAACATCATGCGGTACTGCATTCTTTGGAAGCTCTGAAAGAAGAAGGGTGGCAAATTACTTTAGTAGATGTCAACAAAGATGGGTTTATAAAGCTGGATGAACTAAAAAGAGCTGTGAAAAAAAATACTGTTCTTGTTTCTATTATGTATGCCAACAACGAGGTTGGCTCTATTCAGCCAATACTAGAAATAGGAAAGTGGCTTGCTGGACTAAACAAAGTCAGGATCGCAACAAAACTCCCTAGCATTGTATTCCATAGCGATGCTTGCCAGGCTGGTAATAGTCTAGATTTAAATGTTCATAAACTTGGGGTGGATTTGCTTTCGGTAAATGGCAGCAAGATACATGCTCCCAAGCAAACCGGGTTCTTGTATGTAAAGTCCGGGATTATTTTGCGTCCAATATTGTTTGGCGGGGGACAGGAGAGAAATCTTAGAAGCGGCACAGAAAATGTAGCAGGATTTATTGGACTGGCTAAAGCTCTTGCGCTGGCCCAAGAAAACCGCATCAAGCAAAACAAAAACATAAAAACTTTGCATGACTACCTACTAAACCAAATTTTGAAAACCGTTAGGGGAGTCAGCATAAATGGACCAGATGACAGAAAGACAAAACTAAACAATATGTTTAACCAAGGACTAAGACGACTGCCCAATAACATTAATATTTCAATTAAAGGAATTGAAGGTGAGATGCTGATGTTTTACATGGACAGTTACAATGTTGCAATTGCAACGGGAAGCGCCTGCACTTCAGCTTCAACAGACCCTTCCCATGTAATTTTAGCTCTTGGTAAAGCTGCGCAGGATGCATTATCCAGCATTAGAATTACCTTATCGAAATACAACACCAAAAAAGAAATAGACTATACTGTAAAAGCTTTGTCTACTGTCATAAAGCAGCTTAATAAAGCCAAAAGTTAAAGCCGGTAATAACAATTTTATACACTTCACAAACCACATAGTTTGTGCCATAATTCCGCTAGCGTATTTTACGCTAGTTTTTTTATCTTGGCCTACGGTGCCACTAAACCCGTATTGATAGGAGGAACGCATCTGCTAATTTTGACGTTTTTTTCTTTGATAGGTTTCCTATCAGCTCTATGCAAATGGAAGGTTTGTCTTCCAATAAGAGATCTAGGAGCCGCCACAACAGTGTTCTATTCCATATGGAACATTTTACTTGGAGACGACATTGTCGCCACCGGAGATCGAGTGTTACTGTCTGGGATACCAATGTGTTTTTGGATAGCCGGAAGGTTCGTGAAAGTATTGACCGCCAAAAAACCAGCTAACTGGACTGTTCAAACTGGACTAGTATCCTTAACTTACACTCTAAATCAAAACCGTATCCTGCAAGCGCAGGAGCCGCAACGCCTAAGCTCGGATGACCGCCCGAAAAATTCAATGACTATCCTGTCATTGAAATAATCAACAAATTAGCTTCCACACAATCCAACCTCAAACTGTTTTACTGGGGTTGTTTTGTTTTTGACTAAATTCATAGGAATTTGAAATTTTCGCTTATTCATGTCATATTTAAATATTGTTTTGATTTTTAAAACAAAAAACCTAGAAGGACGGGCAAAATTAAATGAGTATGAGAGAAATTAAGGATAAGCTGGAAAGACTGCTTAAAAGCAGGAATTCAGCGGAGGAGCGCGGACAAATTGCGATAAGCTTTGCGACCAAAGCTCTAACAGCAATTTTGAGGGACTTGGGATACGGCAGCAGTCCTGAGCTGTTGGATCAAACTTTTGCCGAGCTGCTGAGGGTGGAGGATCGGGCATTTTGCTATCCCAACGGCGGTGGCAAAATTGCCAGGTTCAAGAAGTGTTATGGTAAAACGCTGCTGCTCTTCCAACCCCGCAAGTCGCTCATTCCCGAGAGCAACTTGAAAGCCGGGGTTACTGGACCAGACACCAGCGGACTAGCGCTCCACTCGGAGTATGCCTTTGGCTACGACTCTGGTAACGAAGTGCAGATGGTGCTGGGGGTAGCGACCGAAGACGACCTGTCTTGCACTGTCTTGCATGTCATGCTTTATGACTACTTTTCAGGAGAGTTAGTGGACTCCATGGTGTACTACGCCAAACAGCTTTGGGACACCGAAATATATGAGGAGTTCAACCTGTTTGAACTCCTTACGGAAGCCTACTACGACGTTCTCAGAAAGAATTTCCGCCATGCATAACGACCGAGGCGGCGTAGATTTCTTTTGTAAACCAAGAACACTTCGTTGAACCGTGCATCGTGCACAACGAAGTGTTCTTTCTTTTAACATCTTTTATACTCATTTTGATTTATAGACTACTTGGCACATACGCCTGGTGCCCATAAGCCTGCCTGAGAATTTTTTGCTTGAATCTGTGCTTGCTTGAACTCCTTTTCAAATTTGTATGGCACGCCGTAAGAATTTTCATAAGCAAAACCTTGTTCAATGAGTAGCTTGTTAATGTTCTGTTCGGACTGGTTTGTCTGGCCAGGCAAAAAGACATAGCGCAACAACCTACCGAATTGGTCACGGTCACCTTTGGCCGGATCAAATTCAATACGTACTTCTTGATCTTGCAACAACTCAGTTGTCTTTATACTAGCCTCCTTACCAAAACATTCAACCTCAGTTCTAGGATCAACTGTCTCTGGAGTATTAATACCAATAAGCCTCACGCTTTCACTATCTCCATCATCTGTTTCAATATATATAGTGTCGCCGTCAATGACTTCTTCTACAAAATAAATACCATCTTGTACAAATTCTTTTTCAATATTTTTTTCTTGGCCCTCAAGCAGGGGAGCGTCTTCATCTGGAACGGGCCCCTGGCCTTGCCACCACACTAAGCCAAGCAACAAAACCAATACCAATACTCCGGCCAGTGTAGGTTTGCGAGCCAATTTGCGAATAAGAACTCGTATATTTCTATTTTGCAAATTCATATTTAAAGTATAGCAGGGAACCACCTATTTAAACTGGGGAATATAGGCCAAAACCCACAAAACTCAATGTTTCTTACGTCTGATAATGTATGTTATACGACATAATATAATGAGACTTTATTAAACAACTAGCTAACTATTAATTGTGAAAAAAAAATTCTAAATGCTAACCAATACAAATTAATACTAATAACTGTTCTCTATTTCTAGACTCCTTTACTATTGTTATAAAAAATATATTACTAAAATTATCATTTATACTGTCTTTTTGGCAATAGCTAATTCTATCTATATATTTTAATTCTAGACGATCGTCATAAATAAAAAGAAACCGGTACCCTAGAATTGGAAATACCGGAATCTTCGATCGGACCTTTGCTAATTTGCTTGTTTGATACGGTACGACTTAAAGCGGACCAATATACTCAAAGTGCCACCACTCAGAACTAATACCCACGAAGTTCGCGGTCATCATCACCTGCTGGAGCAACTTCAGGTTTTCAGCCGCAGCCTTGGTCATTGCACCGCGCGCAGCGGCTCTTGCAGAAAAATCATCAAACTCGCTTGGCATTTCCAGATCCCTGCCAAAGCTGTCCACGATTGTAACGTCCACTGCTAACCCTTTAGGATGCTTCGCTTGCTTGGGATCTGCAACATATCTTCTATCCGGAATTGATTCAGACATCATCTTTTGGACGAACATTGGTCTGTAGCAGTCCCAAACTTTGAGCCGAGAGCCCGGCTTCTTGGTTTGAAGATAATCATCGGCTTGTTTCAGGTGTTGTGCTACCACTTTCAGCAAAAAACATTTTGGGTTGTCATACAACTTACGGTGCATAAAATTGTTGGTGGTTGCATAACGCATGTCCTCTTGTAAAAGCGGAATGAAGTCTGTTGCCTGAACCATTGAATCTATTGGAGAACGATTAGCTGGATCGGCTTTCGTTGATAGTGGTTGTTTGGGAGGCAAGGACTTGCGATTGGTTGCGCTCTGGGAATTTGTTGGTAGATTGCTTCCGCTCGCCGGTAGTTGGTTTTCTACTGTGCCAATTTTGCAACTTGCAAAACTTCCGGCACAGATTAAAAGCAAAATAAGAAAAGTTTTTTTCATAATTGTTTCCTCGTTTAAATTTATCTGTACCCGCAGGTGTTTTGCTGCACTAGATTGTGCTTATTTATATATTAAAAAATCTATTATGTCAATGCTATATACCCTATTCCCTATTTTAGGTAATAGTTATAGGTTTTATCTGTTATTGACAAAATATATAAAATATGCTATAATTATATGTTAAGATGGGATCAGTGTCTCAAACTTAACTTCAGGCTAAGGCCTAAGAAAAAACCGCAAAACAGTCTTTAGGAGGGACTTATGCAAAATTTAAGGCAATTCTTATGGATGATTGTATTCGTCATTATGGTCGCGTGTCTAGAAGTCGGTCAGCGAGGACCGTCAAATAACACCAAAACGCCTGACCTGCCGGCGAACCTCCAAAAGGTTCAACGGCAGGAAAAGCTGCTGGTTGTTTCAATGTTTATGGGTCCTAGCGATGGGATCTGCTCCCTTGTTGACATTGAAAAAGACGGGGAAAAAATGGAAAGCATAAAGTGCCACCTGAAAAGCGGCGGCACAGTTACCTTTTCATTAGTCTCGGATACGTCTCTGACAATCGAGACAAAAGAAGGCGAGGTAATCGCCGACGATCAGACAGATGGCACAGTCGATTTCGGTCTCGACCCTGCTGGCGAACGGAAATATTTTCGCGAATTTCGACTGCAGCATGTCGAAGGCGAAAAAAACCAACGCTTTTGGCAAAACCGACTGGAAGAAATTTTGGACGAGCTAGAATCAAAGATCGTCCATACAAGCAAAAGAGCCTCGAACACGAAATTCGAGGCTCTTTTCTATTATTTTCAACTAAGGAGTCGAGCTTGTAGGGTAAATAACTGTTACTCCAGTAAGATGATTCTGTAAAACATCATATCTTACCTGACCAATTTGAGCATACTTGTTTGAATCGGCAACAGCAAACCACAATTTATTATTATCTGACTGAGCATAGTATTGTCTGTATATAAGAATAAAATGATTCCCAGCATTTCCTGTATTAAACGGGGGTCCTTTTACAAGAGCTATTGCTACCCCATTTCTTTCTAGAGCTAACTTTACTTGTTCCAATAAAGCAGGACCACCAGAAGCAGTAGACTGGTATGCTGTTACATTTCTAAGTATTTGTCCATCTTTCATTATATCTGATGGAGCACTATGATAAACAGCTCCATTGTTTGCACAAGTAAAATAGCCTGTGTTATTTTGGTATATCCTTGGCCACCAAGTTGGATCAGTGATTCGAGATATAGGATTTAAGTTGCCTTCATTGTGCCATGCATTTGTCCAAGATCCTGCGTAAACATATCCCTTTTTCTGCATAAACTTTATTGCGTGGATCATTGAAATCATGCCACAACCAGCGCGCGATACCGAACTGCAAGTTTTATTTCGAGGGCTCCCTAACTGAATGTTAAGATCTTGTTGGATTATGACATCATCAGGAAAAGTATCATGCCTTGGACCGGCTAAATATCCGTCGGCAACACTCCCACAGTCAGATGGTGGTGTTTGAGCGAAAGCTGTTTTGATCAAAAAAAAATTTTCTACCCAAGCAGTTTGACCTATTGGACATGAATCTCTCTCTTTAGGAATGACTTCTAATGACATTGCTGTTTCACCTATTCCTCTGCCTGGAGGGATTTGAAAAGGTAAATTGGGAGTGTTCGTAGGGGTATTTGTATTATTGGTAGGTGTATTTGCAGGGGTGTTGTTAGTTGTATTACCTCCCCCGCCACCTGAATTGCCACACTCAGCATAACCGAGCAAGTAATCTATTGGGCAAACAAAAATACCTACTGGGGTTCCGCCTTGGGTTGGCTCGCCGACTATAAAGCCGCGAGCTCCAAAAATGAGAAAATTAGCTCCGGCGAAAGCAATCATTACAAAAAAGAACCCGATAAAAGCATTAACAAGTAATTTTTTTGCCACGGTAACAGCTTCAACATTTCCCGCTGCAAGTACAAGAGACCAACCTGCATAAATTATCACCACCACTGCTACGATGCCACCCATGCCGATTAAGAAGTTGGTAATAGTTATGACTAAATTGAAAAGATCTACCAACTGGCAGGGATTGTCAGAAAAACTACCGCAAGGAACCAGCCCCTGGCTACCTGGGGCTTGGGCCAGCGCAGTGACCGGGGATAATCCGAGCCCTATAAACATAAACGCTGAGAATAATAATATTGTTATTTTATGCATCATATATTTAACATGACTAATTTGGCACTGGTGGAGTAAATGTTGGCGATGTGACAACAGAGCCATATTTGAAGTGGGCTTGCACTATACTAGCTTTTGCTCTAGTAATATTTCTTTTATAACTATCTACAATGTATATCTCATCTCCTTTTTTGGCAATTAACACAATAAAATGTCCGCCCGTAGTAAAAGGTAGTCCTCCCATTGAAACCCAAGCTGGTACGCCCTTTTCAAGATTTGTAACAATCGTACCCCATCCTGCTGGCTGCGCCTTTAAACCAAAAGCTGGCGCTACAGTTGCAGCCAACGTCCCGTAAGAACCACCGGGACAAGCCCTTTGGCCCTTGTCAACTGCATATTCACCGACTGTGAATGGATTAATTTGATTTCCATATTTAGAAGCGATGTCGGGTGAAATTTTAGCCCCTCCATTTTGGTAATAATACTGGGCAATGGCAGCAAATGCAGAAGGGCCACAGCCTCCGTCATAATATGTACTGCACCCGGACTGCCTACCATACTTCTTTGGAGCCCATGGTGGATCTGTCTGGGCAAATCTAGGGAAATTCCTGTAGCGTCCCCCTCCATATACTACCCCATTTTTTTCTTGGCCATCCCCAACAGGGCTGTTTTCGTTCGGATCAGCTGGTCCATTATCTCCCGAGGGACTACCACAGTCATCTCCCAAACCTAACTCCTTGCAAGAAGCAATGGTATAATTGCCCCCCAGCTGAGGTGGTTGAATGGTGCGGAAGGAAACTAAGGTGGGATTGATTTGTTGCAACAGGACAAAGGAAGATAACATAATGAGAAAACCAACAATAACAGAGATAATTACGTTCTTGGCTTCATGTTTGCCATTTTCTCCACCTACCATGTACATATACCCTGCAAGAACAAAAAAGAATACTGCAGCTACTGCTCCGAAAGCTAGGGCAAAGCGATATCCCCTGTTGATACAGTTGGAAAGGTCTTGAGATGAGCTGCTTCCCTTGGCTACTGTGGTACCAACTGCGCCATTGGTGGTTGGTACGCTTGATGAATCAGAAGGAGCACACAAAAGCCTGCGAATAGAAGCTTCCACTCCCCTGCCTACATATCTTCCTTGCTCATTTGCTGGAGTGCTGTTGGTGGGGGTGTTGTTTGTAGGAACGGGATTGGGAATTATGTCTGCTTGTGCTATTGAAGAATATGAGAATAATATCCCAAGTAATAATACTCCTAATAACAAACTTTTAAATAATTTATTCTTTGTCATCATTTTGATTTAACTAATTTAAAGGACAAAATGTCAGGCCTAGATTATATTTGTTCGGCCTATAAGCATCTATATTTTCTTCATAAACAAAAATTGGTAATTGGCAAATATCTGATTTATTTGTGCCAAATTTATTTACCAGCTCCAGCTCAGCTTTCTGACGAAGTTGTTGCAGGTTACCTTTGGTACTCTTAAGAGTCACCTCATACATGTCTCCATCGGCTATATATTCAATTTTATAATCAGCATTATCAGTAATCAAAAATGGCTTGGTGGTTGAAGGGTCATAGTCTTTTGGGAAAAAATTCTTAATCCGGATTGAACCCTGGTCAGTTTTATAATAAATCCAGTCTTCGGAAATCTCTTTTTGCGGGCTACCAGGGTAATTTAACTGCTCGGATAATTTTTTTGTCTCCTCTGTCTGTTTCCCTTCAACTTTTATTTTATTCGTTGTTGAACTGGTTCCAAATTTTAAATCATCTTTAAATATATATACTGCGGCCACAACCCCTAACAAAATTAGGATAAAACCTGCTACAAAGTATATCTTATATTGTTGGATTATCGACATTGTTTATATTCATTATAAAATCTGGCCACTGTGACAACGTAATTTCGCGTCTGCTCTAAAGAATTTACACCCACTATGCAAGCAGTTTGGGCGGCGTCTCTGAATGGGCAGAGAGCCACTACCATACCAGGACAATTCGGACTTGGGGACAACCTGCCTTCACCTGCGTTATAACCTGCAGCAATTTTAACATAATCATTCCCAGCGTATTTATCGCGTAAATATTTCATATATCGTGCTGCGCAAGGAATAATAACTTCCCCTTTGGTTTTCCAATCGTTTCCAGTACAGCCAAATCTTGCTGCTGTGGCGTCTGACATTTGCATAAGACCCTTGCAGCATCTAGTCCAACTTATAGCGGACTCATCCCAATGACTCTCTTTTGTAGCAATGGCTTTCATAAAATTAGCGTCAATCCCTGTCTCACGAGCCGCAGCCTGAAATGCATTTTCCAAACGCGAGTCTAAGCTACATTTAGCATGGGTTTGCAAATCTTCGTCTTTCCCCATACTACACACTTTGCCGCTTTTGCCAGTCATTGTCCCGCCTTGTGGAGTCATGCCACCGCCATTTCCGTTGCTTACTCCTGGCGAACCATCCTCAAATTGACAATCTTCACCAATACCAAGCTTTAAATCACTACAAGAAGGCAAGAGTGAGTATTGTCCCCCCAGCTGAGGTGGTTGAATGGTGCGGAAGGAAACTAAGGTGGGATTGATTTGTTGCAACAGGACAAAGGAAGATAACATAATGAGAAAACCAACAATAACAGAGATAATTACGTTCTTGGCTTCATGTTTGCCATTTTCTCCACCTACCATGTACATATACCCTGCAAGAACAAAAAAGAATACTGCAGCTACTGCTCCGAAAGCTAGGGCAAAGCGATATCCCCTGTTGATACAGTTGGAAAGGTCTTGAGATGAGCTGCTTCCCTTGGCTACTGTGGTACCAACTGCGCCATTGGTGGTTGGTACGCTTGATGAATCAGAAGGAGCACACAAAAGCCTGCGAATAGAAGCTTCCACTCCCCTGCCTACATATCTTCCTTGCTCATTTGCTGGAGTGCTGTTGGTGGGGGTGTTGTTTTGAGCCTCAGCACCTGGTACAAAAAACAAAAACTGCAAAGACAGCAAAGCTGTTCCCAAAGCCAGCTTATAAATTTTTTGTTTTTGTGTCATCTATGTTATTTTCCTAAAAAGTCTAAAGGATTATACGTATATCCGCTTGGCACGAAATAAGGACCATAAGTTGCTGAATATTTTCCTGGCGTAATGGTGAATCCGTCTGCATCAAAAACACTAAAATGCAAATGATACCCTCGGTCAGGGCCGTACAACAAACGAGAGGTGTTCCCGGTATTCCCTTCATAACCGACCAGGTCTCCTCGTTTGACAGTTTGTCCGCCGGATAAAACATATTTTGTCATATGGGCAAACAAAGTAACTATTTGTCTGTTTCCAGACTTAGTAGCGATGGTGTGCTTGATAGTACACCAGTTGCCGTATGCGGCAGCTCCGCCAGCACAGCGAACCACCGTACCATCTGCCGGAACGTAAATTGGCCTGCCAGCAGGAGCTGCAATATCTATACCGTTATGAAAATTATAGCCCAAAGAAGTAAAGCCGGTGTTGCCGTATCCTTGAGTCATTACCCCTTCCATCGGCCAAGCCAGCACACCTTTGCTTGCAGCAATACTTTTGCTCCCGCTACCTCGAGCTTTCGCATCCAAACCTTGAATTTCCTGAAGAACATCAGCTTGCTCATTGCGGCTGGCAGCTAAAGCTTTTTGATACTTGCCCTCTTGTCCCTGGGTTTGACTTAACAAGGTTTGCTTTGAGGAACGTTGCTCGTCTAAAGCTGCTTGATTTTGTTCTAATTCCTCTTTTAGTTCGCTTAAGCGCTGTAATTGGGCTTTCAGTTCTTTTTGCTGATCTTCCAATTTTTGTTTTACATCTTTTATTTTCTGAACCAGATCGTACACCTGCTGATTTACGCTTTTCGTGTATTGCACTTGGTCTAAGAAAGATGAAAAATTATCGCTTCCCAAAGTCATGGTCAAAAAAGTGTTGTTGTCTAATTCATTCAGTTGAACCACCAGCTCTGCTAAAATTTTCCTGTTATCCGCAATTTCCTTTTCTCTCCTTTCTATCTGTACCTGGATATCTTCTATCTGCAAGGTGATATCTGCAATCCTGGTGTTGTTAGCTTGAATTTCCAATTCTGTAGAAGCAATCTGAGAATCATATATCTCAATTTCGTTTTTTAAAGTGGCTCCCTGTTGGCGTAACCGATTTACATTTTGGGTCAGCTCCCCTATTTTACTGTTAAGGTTGCTGAGCTTGTCTTGTAATTGTTGTCTTGTTTCTGCTGAAACTGAATTAAAAACCAAAAAACCGGCCCCAAATATAAGACCGACCGAGATGGCAGAATATAATATTTTTGTTTTTATTTCTTTATGGCTTTTCTTCATATTATGGCAACATTATAGCACAAAACTGAAGTTTTAGCCAAATTTACGACAAAGATTGCTCAGCTAGTTTTAAA
Source organism: uncultured Candidatus Saccharibacteria bacterium (assembly GCA_964532005.1). Lineage (GTDB taxonomy): Bacteria > Patescibacteriota > Doudnabacteria > UBA920 > UBA920 > CAYQEU01. The sequence continues at coordinate 25,710 of CAZHER010000003.1, read as the reverse complement.
CGTTCAATAATCTCTTGTTTTCCTAAGCCTAAATGAAGCACGGAGGCAACTTCAAAAGGCCCAGGACTTTTTTCCATACCAGTTAAAGCATATCTCAAAGGCCACAGCACTGTACCATTGTCATAGTTGTTAGTTTCGATAAAAACTTTTAATTTCAACTCTAGTGTCTCTTTCACAAAATCTGTATCATCAGTCTGATCGAAAAACCGAACAAGATCCTGCAATACCTTGCCTGTTTGTTCAGAATTACTTTTTCTCCACACAAGCAAATTACTTGCTACTTTTGGCCTACTAAAAAAGTACGAGGTACTGTCTGTGATATCGGATAGCTTTTTCATCCGCTCTTTTTCTAACGATACTATACCCTCTAAATATTCCTTGCTATATTTTTCCACATCTACGCCGCTATTTTTCCAAAATGACTGAACCATGTCCACCAATTCTGTGTTGGTCTTGCTTCTAATATACAAGCCGTTCATCCAATCAAGTTTATTTTGGTCGAATACTGCACCAGCGCGGTTAACTTTAGCGAGGTCAAATTCTCGAATCAAGTCTTCCATAGAAAACAGTTCTTGTTCTGTCTTTGGATTCCAACCTAAAAAGGCGACAAAATTTACCAAAGCTTCTTTTAGATACCCTTTAGCAAGAAAGTCCTCAACAGTTACATCCCCCTGTCTTTTTGAAAGCTTTGTTTTGTCCTGATTCAAAATATTTGGTACATGTGCAAATATTGTCGGTTGCCAACCGAAAGCCTGATACAGCAATACGTGTTTTGGGGTAGAATTAATCCAATCCTCACCGCGGATAACGTGAGAAATTTCCATAAAATGATCGTCCACAACAACAGCTAAATGATAAGTGGGGTAACCATCGGATTTCAAAATTACTTGGTCATCTAATATTGAATTGTCAAAAGTAATATCGCCGTAAATAATGTCGTGCACTACGGTCTGTCCTTCTGTTGGTATTGCCTGTCTCACCACAGGGTTTTTGCCTTCGGATTTTAGTTCAGCAATTTTTGACCCAACCTCTTCTTTAGCAAGATTCCGGCAATGCCTGTCATACATCGGTGGCTTCTTTAAAGCAATCTGTTCTTTGCGAATTTCATCTAAACGCTCGCTACTGCAAAAACAGTAGTAAGCATACCCTCCATCAATTAAATCTTGAACGTACTTATGGTAAATATCCAACCTTTGCGACTGAACGTAGGGCCCATACTCACCTCTGGTTTCCAGACTGCCGTCTTCTTTTAAGTGATACCCTTCATCAAACTCCACTCCCATATTCCGCATAACCGAAAGTAAACTTTCAACCGCTCCCTCTACGAGGCGGTTTTGATCTGTATCTTCAATACGAAGGACGTTCACTCCGGAATTGTGGCGGGCAAACAAGAATGCAAACAATGCGGTACGGAAATTTCCAACATGAATATGACCTGTGGGGCTTGGAGCAAATCGGGTTCTAATTTTAGATCCTGTCTCTATCATAAATTTTGTGAGTTACAGTTTATTATACAGAAGCCTTGAAGTTAATCAAAGCCTTAACTAAGCCAAAAGTGGCATTTTTAATCCTTCCTGCGCGTGAAGGCTGGGTAAATAGCCTATATAGCCATTCCAGACCTAAGCTTCTCATAATGCGAGGAGGAGCAGACTTTGCTCCTGCTATATAGTCGAAAGTCCCCCCCAAACCAACTGCTAGCGATATTGGCAAATTATCCCAGTGGGATTTGATCCACCGCTCCTGTACTATGGGACCAAAACCGACCAACAGAATATCTGGTCGTGCAGACTGTATGTCAGCAACAAGAGATTGATCGGTCTTAGGTTTGTTAGAAAATCCTGCTATATTAAGATCGGGAAATTTTTCCTGTAATTTTTCCGCGGTTATCTTAGGTGTATCACCGAATCCTCCCAAAACATAAATAGATTTCTTCTCGAGTGCTGCTGCTTCAGCGATTTTCCATACGAAATCTGCTCCGACAACTTTTGAACTAAACGGACCATAAACTTTTTTTCTGGAAAACAAAAGCCCCATGCCTAGCCAATACATCTGCCACCACCCTTGCATTTGTTTCAATAATCGATTCTTAAAACTCAAAGGTTTCTGCAAAAATGCTCTGGCTAACACAATCGCTATTCCGTCTGGAACAGAAATATCAGCTGTATTAAGCAAACCCATAATTGCCTTGTCCTGCATAGCAGCGTATAGAAATTCTGAATAGGGCGTCACCATAAAAGTTTTTTTGTTTTCTCGCAGACGCAAACGTATCTTATGAAAAATTGCTTCTGCCGGGTCAGTATCGACCATTAAACCAGCAATAGAAACGCGAGCCATTAGGAATTTGCCTCCAAACAAGAATTATAAACATCAACACTGTCATTGTACTGGTTAACCAATATTTTTGTTTCTGAGACCAGTTGATTTATTTGAGTAGCATAATTATTATATTCCTCAACATCACCGATTTGCTTGGCAACATCTGCCTGATTCTTCAATTCACTGATCCTTTTATTATTTTGAGATATTTTTTGCTGACTTGAGTTGGAAGGGTGTATGCATACCGAAGCTGGTACTCCAAAACTCTGAACAGCTATCCAGACAGTTCGTCCTTCAAATTTTCCCTTACCCACGGCAACGCCTATTTCCTGAAACTTATTATGTAAAATATTTGCTCTATGTCCGGGGCTGTCCATCCATGCTTGAACCAAATCAAGATCACTCTGAAAACTGCCTTCTGCTAAATTTTCACCCACCATTAAGTACTCGTAGCCAACTTCATCAGCCAAGTCGGAAGGACCTTTGCCATCTGGCGATTCATGCTCAAAATATTGCTTGTTAAACATGTCTTGCATTTTTAAACGAGCGGATTTGTCTAATTGCAAATTTTCGCGTAGCGGCGGCAAACCTTTCTTGTCACGCTGAGAATTGGTTTCTTGTATCACTCCTTGTACGGTCAAATCCCCCATCTGTCCCGAGCTAATATAGCTTAATGGTTCAGGTAGGATTGTGTCTTTATGAACGAAGTTTAGTACGCGCTGAAACCCTGAAAAACCGCCCATGCGGATCAACAGTTCAGCTAGGGCGTCCCGCTGCACCCAGGCTATGCCTGTGAGAGATAATACAATTGCTATAGCAGTAATTTTTGAAACGCTATAATTGAACATACAGCATTAATTATACTGAAAATTTGGGCTTTTGCCCACTATATAAATAAGTTATAATAAGCATATGGAAAAAGTTGAAAATAAATTTACAAACAAACTGACTAAGCCTGTCAAAAATCAGTATCTGCACTCCCCCGACCACCTTTTGGCAGATGAGCTGAGCCGAAAATTTAACGATCCGAAGCATTTCGGATTTTATTTAAAACAAGCTGGGTTGCATGACCATAATGTTTTAAGACGTCTGGCTGGTGAAGTATTGGAAAATAAATCCGTTAAAACTCCGGGCAAGCTTTTTGCATATTTAATCAAAAAACGAAACGAAGAACTTAAACAGGACAAATCGGGATAATGATCTTACAAATAGCCAAACTACCGGCCCAAGTACTGAGACGCCCGGTAACAAAAATCCAGTTTCCACTAAAAAAGTCAGATATTCGTCTTTTACATAATATGGTAAAAACAGTCAAAGCTGCCAACGGAGTGGGTTTGGCCGCGCCGCAGGTGAGCGAAAGTCTGGATCTGGCTTTAATCTACCTTCCCGAGGCGGGCCTTGGTGGAATGCCCATAATAAATCCGATCATAACGGAAACATCGGAAGAAACTGAAGCAATGGAAGAAGGCTGTTTGTCGATGCCGGGAGTGTTTGGCCATGTCACAAGGCCCAAAAAAATCACCATGACAGCATACGATATCGAAGGAAAACAATTTACAGTCACTGATGATACATTTTTAGCTAGAGTAATTCAGCACGAAATCGACCACCTAAATAATACTCTTATAATAGACAAGTTTGATAAAATAACCCAAGGTCAAGAACTAATTTCTAAATACCAGCCATGAAATTTATAAAAGATATTTTACTTTTAGATATTGAAACTACTGGACCTGATCCGGATAAGGACAATATTATACAACTGTCTGCGGTGGTCTTAGACAAAGATAATCTCCTCGAAAAAAACTTTTTTAATACTTACGTTAGAGTCAGTTTACTGGACGGTACAATTACTCAACACTCTGATATGCTGGGTATTGAATTTGAAATTTTGCGTAAAAGCCCAAAGATTTATGACGCCATTAAGCACCTGAATACTGAGCTCGGAAACCATTATTTGCTTGCCGTACATAACTTCGATAAGCTTTTATTTTTAAGAAACGCATTCAAAAAAAACTTGGTGCCCTGGAATTATCAAAGTCATGTTCTAGAGCTGTGGACTTTAGGGTACATATACACTTTAAATTACGGAATCAAAAAAATGCCAACATTTCACACTTTTGTTGACCATTTCAGAATGAAAATTGAGAACCGGGCCGATGCTTTGGAACGTGCGCGCATGTCTGCTGAAATTTTTAGAAGAATAATTAAAGAAATATAAACCAATGTTCAAAAAAGATATTCTACTAGTCGATATAGAAGCTACCGGAACAGATGTTCTGAAGCATGAAATCATTCAGTTGGCTGCAGTGTTATTGGATAAAAAAACTTTACAAGAAAAGGCTTCGTTTACCTCGTACATAAAGCCAAAAAAATGGTCGCAACGCAGCAAAGAAGCAATGGCGGTAAACGGTATTTCTTGGGATGAGCTGAAAGATGCTCCTGACATGAAAACTGTTCTGAAATATTTTGTTTCTTGTTTCCCAAATAATGTAACACTGGCCCACTATGGTGGCATGATAGACATCCCTTTTCTAAGCGCCGCGTTCCGAGATGCAAAAATAAAGTATCCCTACGATTACCATGTATTTGATTTTTGGCCTATATTTTACGTATACATGGCAAAACAAAAACGACTGAAAGAAAAAAGCAAAGCCCCTGGGTTCAGTCTCGAAGGGATTACTAAACATTTTAAAGTCAAAGTGGAAGGGCAGCGGCACGATGCTCTCACCGATTGCCGCATTGAAGCAGAAGTATTCAGAAGACTAATGCGAAAGCAAAAATGAAAATAGTATTTTTTGGAACATCGGAAAATTCAGTAATTCTACTAGAGGGGATTGCCTCGCATTTTGATATAGCAGGAATTGTTACAGCACCTGATGCGCCTGTGGGAAGAAAACAAATAATCACACCCAGTTTGGTTGCGCAACACGTTTTGCAATCCGAAACGTTACTAAACATCCCAATATTCAAACCGATAAAACTTTCGGACACTGCATTTTTACAATCACTTAAAAATTTAAATGCCGAACTTTTCATTGTCCTTTCCTACGGCAAAATCCTGCCTGCCGAAGTCATCAACATGCCGTCACTAAAAACTATAAACATTCATCCTTCCCTTCTACCGCTCTACAGAGGAGCAACACCAATGCAGTCGGCATTAAAAGACGGGGTGGCGGTAACTGGAAATACCATAATTGTTATGGATGAAGAAATGGATCACGGTCCCATACTTGCACAAACAAGTTCTGCTGTCGGGCCGAATGAAACATACCCTGAACTGGAACAACGGTTAGCTTTAGAATCCGTGGCACTAGTTTTAGACACAGTGCCAAAATACAAAGATGGAAAATTGATACCAAAAGAACAAGACCACAGTCGAGCCACTTATACGTCAATGATCTCAAAAGAAGATGGAAAAATTGACTGGAATGACACCGCTCAAAATATTTATAATAAATACCGGGCCTACTTCAGGAGGCCGCAAATATGGACCACCTGGCAAGAACAAAATATTAAAATTTTATCTTGCCGGACTAGTACTGAAGTTTCCAATGAAGAACCAGGAACTGTTTTGCCGTCCGGGTCAATAGTATGCGGCTCAGGCACTGTACTCCAAGTAGAAAAAATTCAAATATCTGGTAAAAATCCAACTGATATTGATTCATTCATAAATGGCTATAGCAGCTTTCCTGGGTCCTTGTTAACTTAAAAAACCGCCTTAGATAAGGCGGTTTTTAAATAATATTTATTTTAAGTATTGAAATTTATTTTTTACGTGCTCTTCAAAAGTTTTACTGAAAACTGCCTCGCCCGAAGGTTGTTTGTGTAAAAAATAATAGTATTCTGTCAGGGCTGGGTTCAAGGCTGCTTCGATACTGGACAAGGAGGGGTTACATATTGGACCAGGTGGCAGTCCCGGATTCCTGTAGGTGTTATAAGGGGAATTAATTTGTAATTCCTGATTAGTTGGCGTTGGGTTGTCCTTGCCACTGACATAATTTACAGTGGCGTCGCTTTCTAAAGCCTGTCCTATTTTTAACCGGTTGTAAAAAATTCCTGCAATAATTTTTCGCTCGCTAGGTTGACCATTGGCAGAACCTCCGGCACCACTCTCTTTTTCGATTATGGACGCAAGGGTTACAACTTGATGAAAGGTTAAGCCTTTTTGTCCACCAATATCCAAGTTCTCAAACCCTTTAATAATATAGCGTCCGTTACTGCCGGGTTCAGCGTGTAGCGTATCCACGCGGTCGGAAAAATTTTTCAGCATCTTTTTAATAATCATCTCCTGAGTGCTGGTCTTGGCAAAACGGTACGTATCCGGAAACAAATACCCTTCCAGTGACTGACCCTTTGGAATTTTAATTATTGGGTCATTTTCAGGAACATTGTTTTTAGCAGCAGAAACAAAGTCTGCTGATTTTCCCAAACCCTGTTTTTCCAATGCATCTCCTATTTCAGAAACTTTCCAGCCTTCAATCAAAGTCACTTTTACATCCTCCGCTTTTTTCTGCAGTTCGGAAATTCTTTGAGCTCTTTGAGCAGTATATTTTTTATAAACAAAAAAACTGCCGGCAACACCGCCGACCAGCAATATTACGAATGCAATAACAACACCCCTAACAACCCATTTCATAGATTATTCTCCCATAATCTTTATATACATCTTTCTTTGCCTGCCACCGTCAAACTCCACAAAAAATATACTTTGCCTGTCGCCTAACAGCACCTGCCCCTGCGAAACAATGAAGTTTTCTGAAGAACCTGATAAAAAAGCTTTGACGTGAGCTTGGCCATTGGAGCGTTCATTTACAGAAACCTGTTCTCTGACTTCAAAAAGATCATGGCTGTAACTCATTTCCAAAGGAACTAGTCGGTATACAGCTTTCATAATATCCTGGATTAGCAATGGTTCATCGTGGTTCACACGCACGCTGGCGGTGGTATGGGGTACAAATATAGTAAGGCTACCTTCAGTTATACCAGACTCCTTAACAGCCTCTTGAACTTGCGACGTTACGTTTAGCAGTTGGAACTGCTTAATTGTGGATAATTCTAAAGTTTTTAAGAATTGTTTCATATCAAATCTACTTTATTTAAGCCAGTTTTTGACTAAAATTATTTATGTTCGGCTTCGGCTAAATCAACTTCACTGGTCTGTTCTAAAGTGCTGTGTATAGGCAGTGAAAATATAAAAGTCGAGCCCTTACCAACACCATCGCTTTCTACCCATATTTTACCACGATTTTGACCAATTATTACTTTAGCAACATACAAGCCCAAGCCCAAGCCTGTGGCAGCGGACGCAGCATCTTTTCCTCGGGTATATTTCTCAAACAGCATTGGGACTACATCAGGGGCAACTCCCCTACCAGTATCAGCAACTTTTAATACCACATCTGTTGATGTTTTTTCTATGGTTATTGTGACCTGTCCCTCTTTGGTATATTTAATGGCATTGTCTATAAAGTTGTTAATAACTTGCCTGACTTTTTCCTTGTCCATCATTACCATCGGCAAAGGTTCCTTTGGTGGATTGTAGACAAGTTTTATTTTTCTTATTTCCGCTTGAGGGACCAATTGTTCGTAAGTAATTCTTGCGAGTTCTTCCAAATCACCCATCTCAAAAAAGAATTCCATTTTGCCACGTTCTATTCGTGAAGCATTAAGCAAGTCATCTATTAAAGAAATTTGAGAATTGTTTGTTGACTGTACGCGTTCCAACGCCGCTTTTAATTCGCCGTTTACCTCTCCAAAATCTCCAGACAAGACGGCTCCCACATACCACTTAATTGTCGCCGGAGGTGTACGAAGTTGATGACTAGCAATAGAAATGAATTCTGCCCTGGCTTTATCTAAAGCTTGTAGCTGCTTGTTTGCAACATCAAGTTTTTCATACAGCAAAGCTTTGTCTAACGCAACCGCTACAACGTCAATAAAGCTTAGGATAGAATCTTTTTCAAATTCATTTAAAGTATCATACCCACGATTCAAACCTAAGAGAAGCATACCGATTACTTCGTTCTGTATAAGCAAAGGATAAAGCAAGGTTGTTTGTAAATGAGACTTTTCGGTAATATTCCTGAGTTTGGCTTGGTCTACAACGCTTCCCCATATATCATTAATACCGGTTACGGAGCCAGAACTTTTTTCCACAACTATGTTTTTTAGAATTTCATGCTTGGAAGCATCTACAATATTTATAATATTAATATCTATACCTGTCTGGGTGACCACTTTACTAAGTCGTTCTGCTTCAGAAAATTTGAATGGCTTTAGAGTATCTGTGGATTTGTCATATAAAAAAATACCTACCAATTCCATGTTTAAATCGACCCGCACAGTTTCGGAAACTTTTTCCGAGAGGGTGGCAGGGTCTAGGGAAAGCAAACTGATTTGATAAAGCTTTCGCAAAAGCGAAAGCGTTTTATTGACAACGGCAAGCTGCAGGTTGCGTTTGTAGATCTCTTTGTTGATCTCCTGCAAATGAGCGCCGTCCGTATCGCGTTTTGGCATTTTGTTTTTATTGTAGGCTGTTTGGGATGTCTGTTTGTGGTAATTCTGCTAAAAGGTCTTGGACCGCCTCTTTACACACCTCTCTGGATACTTGCCCGAACAAACGAGAATACTGGGCAACAAGGCGATTTAAAACCTCTTTTGGATCCCCCTCAAAAGACACCTCCCCTTTGTCTTTGTCGATGATCCGGAATCCGGAAACTTTTTTTGCCTCCTCCCAAGCAACCGGACCTATTACTAGTTCCTGTTCTTTGATTATCCGGATTGAGATCTTATCAAAGATTGTGAGTTCTTGTTGGAGTGTTTCTGTCATGGCTTTGTTGTTTTACGTATCTTGGACTTTATAAAACATATTACCTATCGAGAACAGTGCTATGGTCATGAGGAAGTACGATAGACAATATAAGTAATCGTTAAATCCTCCCACGTACCAAGTTTCTCTACTAACTTGATATGAAAAACTGAAATCTGCAATATATTGTAGTATCAAAGCTGAAATTAACAATAATATCGGTTTTCTCATTAAACCACCCAATATATCTTTTGAAATCAATAGAGCCAAGATTGCAATAGAAACATATATTGCCTGTCCGATTGGAAATGCAAAATCGAAAAATATTATTACC
>CAZHER010000003.1:0-16239 GCA_964532005.1 uncultured Candidatus Saccharibacteria bacterium | reverse complement strand
CCAAATCAGACCAATCCGGCTCATATCCCCTAAGGAATATCCAATAAGACAACAGCAGAATAACTAATGGTATGATAATTGCTTGCAACTTACCCATTACCGACTTAAACGAAATTCTAATGCCACTAACTTTTGCTAACAATGCGACACCGAGTATGTAAAAAATTACACTACCAAAAGAGACTACGTCACCTATTGAAGGATAAGGGATCTCTATATTTAAAATGTAAATGTAATATATGTAAAGTACTTGGGCAACAAATTGCGATAAAAGACCCAAAGCGAATAAAGATATGGCTCTACCTAAAACACTTCTCCACCCTCCCCATTTTCTAGCAAAAACCCATCCTGCTATACCTCCAATTAAGGATAAAAGTGGATAGGTAACGGTAAAGATGTCATTTTCCAGACCTTCTGTTAAACCCCTGAAAAATATGCTTACCCACCAGGCAGTTAGTAATAAGAAAAATATAACAATAAATTTATATGTAGACCGGCTTTGTTTATATTGATCTATTATATATAACAGCATGTTTGTATTATACAACACTGTTTCAGCATTGCAAACGAATAATCAACAGGGTAATTTACAGCTCTTTTATGAAGTATTTCCTTAGAAACGATGTGGGATTGAAAGAGTTCTTTGAAAAGCGCAGTCCTGGTAGCCCAAGATCTTCTTCATAGTTTAAGTAAACTGCCCCTTTTTCTAGTAATATTAGAGCACTCTCTTTCATAATGTACTCAAAAACACCGCTGAAAGATATATCAACTTTGGCAAAGTGGCATATAGCATACTGCTTATTAAGTAGGGTGTAAATCTGATAGGCTACCATATTATTATTTACATATACTGCCACGCAAAATGTGTTAGCAAAACCAACATTCAAAAATCTATCGATTGCTATAAATTCTTTTTCAAAATTCAATCCTTCCTCTTGTTTGGTTTTCTTATCGGTCCACAATCTTGTCAGGTTCAATATATTTTCTTTGGTATCCTTGTCCGTAGGGTCTAGAATCTTAACTTCAGCCGCTGCTCCATGCGACCTCAAAAAATTGTTTAACATCCTGCGCTTATCAGCAAATTTGGCACCTTCATAAACAGACGTCTCCCTCAAATCGTATATATAATCATAATTATTCAAATCGATCTCAATTATATATTTTTTTAAGTTTATATTTTTCAAAGAAGCCTCTGGTACCAGTCTGAGAACAGGACCATTTGATTTTGAAGGCAAAGGGAAAGCAAAAAGTTGTTTGAGTGTTTTATTGATGTCATTGTTCCCTAGGAAAGTATAAAACGGCTCATCGGTAAAATGTTCATTTAGTACTAAGACTAAATTGCCATTTAGTTTCGAGAGCTTGAAATGGCCTTGAATATCCCAGCTCCATAGGGTGGTGAAGTCAAAATCCGAATATGGTTCATACTGAGAAGTAATAGCTTCTATTTCTTCTTTGTCAGAAAATTCAAGCCTTTTAAATTCAGGAAATTTTGGGATCATAAAATTAAATTACCTCCAATAAATAAACGCCGACGCTAATTATGCCAATGCCAATGATCTTTTGGGCCAAATGGTGTTTCAGCATTGACTCTTGACCGAATCTAGGAAAAAACACAGTGATAACCAGTCCAATTATAAATACCATAACCGGCTGAAGTCCTCCCACCGATTGCACTAACGCAACAGGAGCAAATAATACTGCATAAATTAGCGCTACTTCCCCACCCAGTCCAATTATTTCGTTTATTATATTCAAAAAAATAACTGAATGTTTATGAGTTTTTATCAATGAAATAAAATCTCTTCGATATGATTTTATAAATATCAAAATGGAGACACCAAACAAAACCTTTCCTAGCATGTCCCAAAACAAAGAGTCAATAAAACCCTGTTCAACAGCTATCTGCTTGAAAATTACGGCATTGATTGCATAAAAGAATGACGAACCAAGCATCATTATAACCAGTTTGGACTTCAATTTGGTCCTAGATTCCCCTAGTTCAAGTGAAAGCACTGTACTTCCTGCAATTATAAGTCCGGCAGCTAAAAATTGGTTTTTTGTTAGAACTTCATCTAAGAAAAAATACCCTAGAATAAACCCAAAAACTGGCACAAGCTGAAAAAGCGGAGCAACATGTGAGGCTTCATGGCTTTCAATGGCATATAAGTAAAAAAGAACGGCCACCATAAGAAGGGCGCCGTTTATCATTAAAACTATTGCTTGAAAAATTGTGACCGAGCTTAAAACACTCGGGTTTATAAACAGTAGTATGGGGAGAGCCACTACTGCAAATAGAGCAGAAAACAGTATTAGAGCACCCACAGAGCTTTCCTTGGTATACTTTGACACCAAGTATTTGTCAAAATGATTTACAAATGCGTGGGCTACAGGGTTAATTAATGCTACTAAAAACCAATTCATGGTTTAAAAAAGTGGATTAAAATAAGTTTTCTTAACAAAATCTGTTCTAACTTATATTTAATTATAGCATAAATAAAAGGGGTTTTGCAAATAATATTTTATATTTGAGAAAAATACTAAGCTTTTATAAAATTATAAAAATTGGCTTTCAGATAAATTGCTAGCTTTGAGCAATTGCCTGTTAATGTTCTGAATGGACTTTATCAGTGAGGCTTTCACACCTTTTTTATCTAAAAATTGTACAAGGGCATTTACGTCTTTTGGCAAACATTTACCACCATATCCCCTGTATCCTGCATGTAAAACATCAAAATGAGAGTCTGCAATGCGCGGGTCAAGAACCACTGCCTTTTTCACAGTATCGTAATCCAGTTTTAACGTCTGGCAAATATCGTAAAATTGATTGGCGAATACCACCTTTAAGGCCAAGAAAGTATTTGCCATATACTTTACTAGCTCTGCCTCAGTAGACGGTATTATTTGACTGTGTCTTGATTTTGGCAACAAAGCCATAATTTTTGAAGCCACATTTTTGCTTTTATTAGTGAAGCCTAAAATTTGTCTGTAGGGTTTAGAAAAATCTTTATCGGCATTGGCTTCAGTCAAAAACTCAGGATTAAACAAAATTTTGTGAATTGGGTACTTCTTCTGTAAATAATCTGTACTTCCAGGCAATATAGTAGACTTAATAACAATAATTTTTGACTTCTTTAATAACTTGATTGATTTCTCTACAAATGAAAGATCAAATCCAGCATTTTTTAAATAAGGTGTTGGAGTTGCAATGAAGATAATACCCCCCTTATTAACTTCATCTATAGAGCCTAATTTTTTATATTTATCATATAAAAATAAATCATATCCTTCTTTCTCGTAATAATTTTTTACTGCTCCCCCCACGAAACCGACGCCAATAATTCCTATTTTAGGAACCAAATTCTCGGTCATAAAATTGTATTAATAATACTATTGCGGCCAGAATATCAGATTCAATGGTTCTAGTCCAGTAAAATAGCTGTCTAATAGCATTGACAAAACCTAAATAAATACTTATAATTATATATTCTATAACCAAAGGAGGTTTCATTCAAAAAAATGAACCGAACAACAATTAATGCGTTGAACGGTCTCAAGGAAGGAAGCATTGTTAAGTTGTTCGGGTGGGTTGAAACCATCCGAAATCAAAAAACAATGCAATTCTTAATTCTGCGAGACCATACGGGCGTCGTGCAGGTCGTGCATGAACGCAAGGCAAATGGCTCAATTACCGAAACCGTTGAATCTCTGTCGCAGGAAACTGTGGTGGAAATCGTGGGTTCGGTAGTTGCAAACCCGAATTTGAAGATTGGAAATCGAGAAATTCTGTTGGAATCACTTACCGTGATCAATCCGGCGGAATCCCCTCTTCCCATTCAAGAAAATTCAAATTCGGAGACAAAACAGGACTGGAGATTCCTTGAACTCCGTAAACCCGCAAATAGATTGATTTTTGAAGTTCAAACTTTGGTCTTGGCTCTTCTCAGAGACTACTGGCTGATACATGAATTTTTGGAAATCAATTCCCCCAAACTAATGAGCGGCAGCAGTGAAGGCGGAGCCGAACTGTTCCAGTTGGAATATTTCGGTGAAAAAGCCTGTTTGGCTCAAAGCCCTCAGTTCTACAAGCAGATGGCGATTGCCGGTGGTTTTGAAAAGGTCTTCGAAATCGCTCCGGCATTTCGGGCGGAACTTTCCAAAACCAGCCGCCACGCCACTGAGTTCATCAGCGTAGACATGGAAGTTGGGTGGATCAACTCACACGAAGATGTGATGAAATACGAAGAAGAACAACTGCATCATGTCCTAACTGGCGTGCATGCTGAGTTTGGCGCTCGCATTTCAGAAACCTTCGGAGTAGAAATAATTGTTCCGACTCTCCCCTTCCCCAGAGTGACCATTGCCGAAGCTTACGAGATTTCGGCTTCAAACGGGTATATCATCCCGGCGGAAAAAAATGGTGACCTGGACCCGGAGGGAGAACGTCGGGTCGGGAAGTATGTTGCAGAACAATTCGGACACGAATTTGTTTTTATAACCGACTACCCGGCTAGTCTTCGACCGTTTTACCATTTGAGACCCGACCACAACCCTGCCATAACCAATTCGTTTGACCTGTTGTGGAAAGGTGTGGAAATCACCACAGGCAGCCAACGCGAACACCGTTTCCCAAGACTTGTAAAGCAAGCTGAAGAAAAAAGGGTGGACTTGAGGAGTATTCAGGACTACCTCAATTGTTTCCGTTACGGCATGCCGCCGCACGGGGGCTACGGGCTAGGACTTGCCCGTTTGCTGATGCAATTGCTCGGCACCAAAAACGTTCGTGAGGTTTCATTTTTGTTCCGAGGACCGAACCGTCTGAGACCCTAAGACGATGAATTCCGAAGACTGGAGATCTGGAAAGACGCTACCCGCGACTTTCCAGTTTTTTTGTATACCTGCTCAACCAAACTCATAACTTTGATTGAATTTTCATCTATGAAATTCTTTACTTGTAATTTATGGCAAAAGTCTTTTATTAAACCTTCATATTCATGCCATAAACTTCCTTTGAAGCTTTTGCTTTGTTTTAAAAAATTTCTGTTTTCTTGTCTACCATCTTTATAAAAAATGGTCATTTCTTTATTTTCCCCGTTATACTCCCAATCTAAATCCACAATAATTTTTATCCTTTTATGATGAAAATTTATGAGAGCCTGCATTTCAGGTCTAGTTTTGGATTTCGGCAGTAATTTCACTTTATCAAGCTTAATGTCTGCCAACATGCTTATTAAGCAATCAAATACATTAATACCATTATCTATTACACATCCTCCTCCACTCTTTTGTACTTCTAAGTACCATTTTTCTCCTGAAGAATGAATTTTAATATCTTCCCAATACCTGACATAAATAGAAACTATTTCATTTTTTCTCTCATAATTCACTAGATCTGTAAACTGGTTATTATAGCGCCGGTGGAAAGCTGTCATTAACAATAAGTTATGCTTCAATGCTAGGGCTACTATTCTTTTGGTTTCTTTCAAGTTTAATGTCAGTGGTTTTTCACAAAGTACATTTTTACCGGCGTTTAATATTTTTGTCACAATTTCTGTGTGGGTATAGTTGGGGGTGGTAACAATCACAGAATCAAAAGCATTACTCAGTAATAATTGATCTATTTCGGTATACCTTTCAATTCTTTTGGAAACCTTAGCCAACTTGTTCTTATCTATATCACAAACTGCAACAAGCTGGTTACCATTTTTTACTAGGCCTTTGACGTAAAACTTACTTATTCCACCATATCCAATTATCGCAAAATTTCTCTTCATTGCTGTGTGCCCTTATACGCAACCACAACACCTGGTATTCTAAAATTGCCAAACCTGGCAATATGCATAGCAACTTGGTTTTCTACAAAACTATATAACAATTTCCATTTTTTATCTCCGACTGTAGGATCATGGGGTCCATGAGAATTTCTATACATCATGGCAGATTGATAATAATCCATGCATGATTTAACTGTTTTAAAAACTAAGTCATTTCTGTATCTGTATATCTTAACTTGTTTAAAGTATTTTTTCATAAAAGTTTGTGCTGTATCTGGAGTAAAACGCAAATATTTTTTTTTGTTTTGCATAGTTGCAGGAAAATTCAAACTCTTTAAACCCAAATAATGTATTCTATTTAAAGAGGTTTCTAATTTGTAATCTGAAGTAGTTACAAAACATGAACCTCCTTTATTTAATACTCTTTTGATTTCTTGCATTGCTTTATTAATATTAGGGACGTGATATAGCATATGCATAGCAACGACTGTAGTAAATGTTTTGTTATGAAATGGTATGGCTTGGACATCACCACATAAAAATTTAAAGTTTTTCTGCTTTCTAAATCTAGCCCTAGCTTGTTTAACCATGGCCGGAGAAATATCCAATCCAACAATATCAACTTTTGGAAATTTCTTTGTGACGTTCTCTATAAAACTAGCAGTACCAAAACCTGCATCAAGAAGCTTAGAATTTTGGCCATTTAATTCAGTAAGTTTAGTAATAACCCAATCACGAAATTTTATTGGATTTGTGCCAAAATTATCCCATGAATGCAATCTTAATTGCAATTGACGGGTTTTTTTATAGTAAAAATTATTTATAACTTTAGGGTCAGAAATTGTGCCCATAGCAACTACGCGTTTCTATTTACTTGGTCAATAACATAATCTATTTCCTTTATGGTTAAAAAAGGGTGCATAGGTAATGACAAAGTTTGTCTCGCTAATTTTTCTGCTACTGGCAGGGCTCCCTTTCTATAATTTAAGTCTTTAAACATTGGTTGCAGGTGCAAAGGAATAGGATAATACACCCCAGTAGAGATCCCCTTCTCTAGTAACCGTTTGATTAAACGCTGTCTATTGTCCACCAGTATGGTATATACATAGTTACTGTTTGTTGTCTCTTTATCAATGTTAATTAACCTGACTTTAGTGAGGTCCAGAAATTTATCATAACGTTTAGCTATCCTGGCACGCTGCTTGTTCCATTGGTCCAAATATTTTAATTTGACCATGAGAACTACTGCTTGTAAATTATCCATCCTTTCAGCAAAAGCTGGGGCATAATGCACATACTTTTCAATTCTACCATGATCTCTGTATTGTCTCACTTTTTGTGCTAATTTGAGATTATTAGTAACAATACCACCGGCATCTCCATAGCTGCCTAAATTTTTTGCCGGCATAAAACTAAAACACCCTATATCCCCTAAAGAACCAGCTTTGCGTCCAAAATAGCTAGATCCATGAGCCTGGGCCGCATCCTCTATTACAAATAGGTTATATTTTTTACAAAGTTGTTTTATTTTTTTCATATCTGCCGGTATTCCATACAGATGTACCGCAATTATAGCTTTAGTTGACTTGGTAATCGCAGTCTCAATCTTGCTGGTGTCGATAGACAAATTATCTTCTCTGATGTCTACAAATACAGGCTTCGCTCCAGCCAAGACTATAGCTTCTGCTGTTGCATTAAACGTCATAGTTGTAGTAATAACTTCATCTCCCGATTTAATACCTAATGCTACTAGTGCAAGATGTAATGCCGCTGTGCCGCTAGCCACCCCCACGGCATACTTTGTTCCGCAATAGCGAGCGAACATATTTTCAAATTTGGTCACTTCTGGACCAAGAATAAACCGACTTTCTTTTATGACAT
The DNA here is from genome assembly GCA_964532005.1 of uncultured Candidatus Saccharibacteria bacterium. GTDB lineage: Bacteria > Patescibacteriota > Doudnabacteria > UBA920 > UBA920 > CAYQEU01. The sequence goes on along the minus strand of CAZHER010000003.1, from coordinate 8,587 downwards.
TCACAATAGTAGGTGTGATTGTTTTATTTAAAAAATCATATTCTCTCTTTAAATCTATTAACGCAATTGGTTTCATTGTTTTAGTTCACTTCAGCTGAATTATAAATCTTTTCAATTAATTCTAGAGACTTTATGCCTTCCTCATAACCAGTAGCCAAGGGCTTACCTTGCCTTATATGGTCAATAAAATTTTTGTACACTGCCGCATGACCATTACCATAAATATTGGCTATGGATTCTGTTTTTAAATTTCTAATAATACTTTCCCCTGACCCTTTCCAATAAACTATTTCATTCATTGCTACACCGCCAATTTTTACAGTAGCTTTCTCATAAAATAACGTAATAGAACCTTCAAAATTTTTCGGATAAGAAAAAGTATTAGCCTGAATATTGGCTATAGTTCCGTCGGTAAACAATATATTAGCTGTTATACAATCTTCGGCTTCCATTTTGTGAGCCAAAGTGGCCTTAAAGGCTGATACCTTTTTAACTCTCTTTTCTGTTAAATAAAGCAGCATGTCAACATAATGAGTGCCTTGATTCATTAGCACCCCACCATCCATTGAGTTAGTACCGTGCCAACCATCTGAATAATATTTTTGTGGCCTATACCAATATGTTTGAGTGCTACTATATAACAACTTCCCTAATTTATTTTTATATTTTTTAAAAAATAATACGGTCGGGTTGAAACGATTTTGTAAAACCACCATTAAACGTCCTGTGGATTTAGCAAAAGCATTATTTATCTTTCTTGCTTGTGCTGTTGTCATGGCCATAGGTTTTTCCAATATCACGTGTTTACCATGTTTTGCTGCTAAAACAGCCATATCCGCATGCAAACCAGAAGGGGTGCATATGCTAATAATATCAATTTTTGAATCTGCTAACACGGAAGCATAGTCAGTATATGTATTTACAACAGAATAGGCAGCTGCGGTCTTTTTTAACCTATGTAAATCTATATCACACAAACCATACAAAAAGGTATATTTGTTTTTTATTATGGCTTGGCAGTGGTTGCTTGATATATGACCACACCCCACCACACAAACATTAAATGTCTTTTTAGACATAACCTAACATTGCTCCTTGTTTAATAATATTCTCAAAATATGATCTGTTATCTATTTGCCCTAAGTTACAGCTCAAAAAATAATCATTCATGGAATCTGTTGGTGTTCTATTTTCACTTACCTCTAATACTAGGCGATCTTCGCATAATTGTCTGAGCTTCTGAATAAAATTTAATTGTTCTGACTCGCATATTGCTAGGGTTATATCCAGAGCTTTAATGTGCCACTCTGGTACATCAATCCCATCATAAGCAGCTTTATACAAAGAAATAAATTCTGGACTCCACGACCCCGCCGAAGAAATATGTAACATCTTTATTAGCCCTTTATATGGGGTCAATATATCAATATAATTGCCTAATACCAATGGATCCTGGCTCCAAGTAAGCGCGTGCCCAACATCTATACACAAACCTGCTTCTGGAAAATAAAGATTAATTCTTTCTGTAATAAAAGAAAGATTGTTGACATTTATTTCTGGCAACATACTCCAACCCTTAGAGCCTGGTATTTCAAAGACAATTCTATAACCGCTATCTTTGAATACCTCTGCTACGTCAGAAATTATTCTCTCAACTATTGAATATTCTAGATTTTGCTTTGTATTTTTTATACCTAAAGCGTTAGCTAGACCATGCATATTTTTTTCTCTGCAGACCTGAAAATTCTCATCTATTACAAAATCAGTAGGCTGCCCAGCAAATAAATCATAATTGATAACTAGATTCCTTTCCGGGTCCAACTCACTGATTAACAAAAGATCTTCTTCTAAAAATTTTTTATAGCTAATCCCTGTTTTAATTTGTCTTTTTATAGAGCTACCATGAGCACTACCATGACTTAACTTCCCCGCTATTGCTGACATATGTCCTGCAGTATATTTTTTTTGAGCCAATTTAAAAAGCGAAAAATTTACTGCTTTGTAGCCGCCTGCTAGGGCAGAAACAATAAATTTTTCGCTTTCGGATTGATCTGGGAAGGCTGGCCATTCCAAGACCGGAACTACATTGACAGGCTTAGGCAATCTGCTATACCGAAATAACTTTTCAGTATTCCGGCTGGACCAGTCTAAATATTGTTTGACTAGAGAAGATTTATCCATAAGCCATAATTAAGGTTCGGGCTTTTTCTGCTTGTCTGATTATAGCCGACAACTCGAAGGTTGCCGAGGCTTTGCTGGCTATTACTAACACCAGGTCAGCTACTGCTTTAATAGCAGACAAACAGCTTTCCTCAGTAGGGATAGCATAAGAATTGATATACAGCTCTTTTGCTTCTTCTGGGAAATTACCTAATTTTACTGCTTTTTGATGAGGTATGTCCAGCCCGTAAACCAACCTCAAAAGCGGAATTATATTCTCCTCTCTTATGCTATTGAGGATAAACACCAAGGTGGGATACTCCTGCTTTCTGAGTTTGCTGAGCAAACGAAAATTCCGAATGTATAGCTGTAGCAACAAATCTGATACCACAACCTGAATTGCCGATGTTTCTATTGACGACAGATCACCCTGGGAGCTATACACCTCTTTCGATCGTCCGCTCTTCAGTATATGATAAAGGGACGAACTAATGAGGTAAATATCCAAAGGTATCAGCCCGTCGTAGACGACATAAAAATGGTAGGGGCTGTAGTTGTAGTAGCTAATCAACGAACCAAGGTTCGAAAACAGTACGCCAACTTCCCCCAAAATCTGTTTCAGTCCCAAGTCATCTTTCATGACAATACATACATCAATGTCGGACAACTCATTCTCACCGCCATTCACCGACGAACCGAGCAATAGAACCTTATATACTCGGCGGTCCTCACTTAAACGACGCAGAAGCTCTTTCTTCAATACCTGCCTTGCATCATCCTTCTCTGTCATTGCCTTTTCCTCCTAAGCCTAGTTTCCTCGTTTTTTTATCGCATATTTAAGCGATTAATAAGTATGCCAAAAGGGCTGTTATATGTCAATGTTCATCCCATCGTAGGCAGCTTCTATGTCATAACCTGGATAATATTGTTTCATTTTGGCATTCAAGGTTTCATGATCTAACTGAAATGATTCTTCAATATGTGTGAACACAATTCTTTTAGCTTGAAACTCATCTGCATGTTTAAGCATCTGTTCAAAGCTATCTTCATCTGTGGGCGCGTTTTCACGAGGGCTTATTTCTTTATTTTCCCAAAATAAATTGTGAGGGATAAAGACATCAACATTTCTTATTTCTGGGTCGGGAATCATTTTATGATATTCACATGGGGCATAAATAGCTTTTCTATTTTGTTGTTCAATAACAAAATAGAAACCTTGGGTATGTTCAATAATATAAGGGGTTATAGATATATCTCCAATAAGGATTGGTTTTTTGTGATCCAACTCTACCACTTCAATCATTCCTCTCTTGGTATAGAAATCTAAAAACCCGCCGCACGAATATTCTTTAAACCACTGCAATTGCTGTGTAGAAATATGTACCTTAATTGGCGGTCCAAAAGGTGCGGATTCAGCAAAATTCCAATTAATTTGCTCTAAGATCCTTATGCCATGAGTATGGTCTGGGTGCCAATGTGTCAGTATCAAATGGCCCACCTCTGAAATATTTTCCCTAATAAGTTGTTGACGAACCTCTTCTGGGGTATCAAACAGTAACTTAGCTTCTGGTAAAAACATGGAGCAACCGGTTCTCGCATTGGGTATGCCTTCAGATTTGGCCAATATACACAGCTGGCATGAACAAGTGGCTCTCGGTGCTGGATCCACACCTCCTGAACCTAAAATAGTTAATTTCATATAATTTACTTGGGTTTAATTGAATTCGAAATATCTTTTGAAATTTTAGAAAACTTTGTTATTTTTGCTTTTGTAGCAAATAAGTCCAGAAGTTGCTTTGAGCTTAATAGAGCTTTGTTACACTCATCTTGAATTGGCTTACCGTATGTATTAGTAAGCAACTGCTGCACTGGCTTGGACAAACTTTTTAGATTGAGGTTGATAGAATTTAATATAAACTGTTTTTCAAAAAATGGTATTAGAGGCAATATACTGCTCTGCCTAACCGTATCAATAAATTTTAAAGTAAGAAAATAATTCTTATTATTATATTTTGAACATCCACGCGCCAAAGTAGTATAACCAGTCAATAACAAATTTTCTACACTGGCTTTGTCTTTCTCTGGCTTATATTTGGATTTAACTCTAAAAGACGGCTTGGAATCATATTTTAGGGCATATTTAGGCATTTTCTGAATATTATGGTAAGTGGCTTCACTAATCAGATTCAAGTCTATTTGCATACCATTGCGATATGTAACAAAAAAGTGATGGGCAGTGGTTCTGTAGATACCAAGAATACTCCCTGTCTTTGCAAATATTTTTTTTATTTCATCCATATTTGCGAAAGAATTTAAAGCTGTCTCGTTTACTAGCACTAACCACATATCAATGTCGGATAAAGAGCTAAGATCTCCCTTAGAAACAGAACCTAGTACAAACATCAATTCTACTGCTGGTTCATTTTGCAATATTGACCTGACTTTACTGATTACTAATTTTTGCTTTGGAATACTGTTACTCATATAAAAACTCGGTTTGCATATAAAAATGTTTCCTGTCCTTGCCTACATTCTTGTCTCTCTCTTTAAACTTAAAATAATCTGCCACCGTACGCATAAACTTATTGTCTTTATGAAAATCTAACCAGACTTCTTTAATATTATGTCTTAACCACCTAGATTGCATAACCTTAATTATTTCTTTCATAATACTAACCGCCAGTCCAGGGTCCTGTTGATATTTTAAAAAGATATTAAAACCTAACTGCGCATAAGCATTGTCTCTTAATATAATGTGAATTGTACCAATTACTTCTCCGTTCATAGTTATAGCCAGCACCTCATCTGGGAAATTAGTCTTGGTTAAGGAAGTATCAAAATATTTTTTTATATCCGCTTCATTAGTATATGGTTGCCAAGTTAGATGCTTAGACACCTCTGGGTCTGTTACAAAATTTTTTATTGCTAAATAATCAATTTCTTTTAAATGTCTTAAAATAATCTGGGACATATATCAAAACTTAATCACCTTACCGCTTTGTGACGATTCCTGCATTTTTTCAACCACCTTTAAGACTTCTAAAGCAAACTCTGCGGAAACTCCAGGTGTTCGTTTGTCAATAATAGCATTGATTGTGTCTTCAACCCCCCAAGATAAATTCCAACGAACATGACAATCATCATCTGGTCCTACCATTTCTGGTTCCTGGCCTGGGACACATAATACAATACTGTCTTTGCCCCCAAATCCACCTACCAATAAACTACCCTCACTACCGTGGATCTCAAAATCATATTTTGGTGGCGTTGGCACTGAATATGAACCATCAAACAAAACATAACTAGCCGAACCATAATCCAACATAGCCACTACGTTATCTGGGGCTGTAACATTAATATTTTTCCCTGCCACAGGTCCATACATAACTTTTCTGACTGGATTTGCAATTCCTTCATAACACGTAATTCTTTGAGGTGTACCCATTAACCAAATTAATGCAGATAATCCATAAATACCCAAACTACTCAAAGACCCTCCCTGCTGGTAAAACCATTCTGGATCGTAGTCAGTATCTGGTCTACCAGCTGGGCCTAAATTAGAGCAGCTGGCACGAACCAATGAAATTTTCCCAATACGGCCAATCTTAATTATTTCTTTAATTTTTTGATTCCTAGACGACAGCATTACTTGTGGAGCCGATCCAAAAACTAATGAATTAGATTTGGCCAAACCTACTAACTCAATTCCTTGTTCAACAGATTCTGCAAATGGCTTTTCCGAATAGACATTTATACCATTACTTAAGAAATATTTATTGTGTTCATAGTGGTCATTGTGTCTGGTTAACACCACCACCAAATCTGGTTTATATTTCAGTAAGTCTTTATAATCTGTGCAAAAATTTGGTACACCAAAATCCTGGACAACCTGTCTTGCTTTTTGTTCATCTATATCACAAACAGCCACCACCTTATATCTTGTGGATTCTGGGGATAGAATCAATCCTTTTAAATACCATCTGTCAGCAACTGCGCCGCACCCTAATATAGCTACTTTGAGTTGTTTTTCTATCATAATAAGGCTATTCTATGCTAAAATTAAGAAAATAACAATTACTATACTTATTATGCCCTGCATATTCTGCCAAATTGTTTCGGGAGACTCCCCTTCTTTTAAGGTTTGGGAGGACGACCAGCATTTAGCCTTTTTATCTATTTTTCCCAACACCGAAGGGGTTACAGTAGTCATTCCAAAAGAGCATTACAATAGCTATGTGTTTGACTTGCCTGAAAAGGTGCTAAATAAACTTATAGGGGCATCCAAAGCCGTAGCCAAGCTCCTAGATGCCAAATTAGATGATGTGGGACGCACCGCCATGGTAGCAGAAGGGTTTGGGGTAGACCATGCCCATATCAAGCTCTTTCCCATGCATGGCACTAAGTCTGGTGTTTGGGAAGAAAATAAATCAAAAATAAATACTTATTTTGAACTTTATCCAGGGTATATATCATCCAACGACTCAAATAGAGCCGAAAACGACAACCTAGACCAAATTGCAAAAAAAATACTAGAGTAGGCAATTTGCCTTTTATTTGGTATAATATAGGCGTAAAAACAAACCCTTATTTGAAACAAAATGGCCGATTCAAACCAGCCAAAAAAAATCTTAATGGTAGAAGATGACATCGCTATGCGCGAAATTGTCATTCATAAGCTTACAACCCATGGCTTTATTGTCAAAGAAGCAGAAGACGGAAAGCAAGGGATTGATATGGTTTCCTCAGAAAAGCCAGATTTAATTTTGCTAGACCTTATGTTACCTGAAGTAGACGGGTTCAAGGTTTTAGAATCTGTACGATCTAACCCCGACCCAAAAGTTGCAGAGACGCCTATTATCATTCTAAGCAACCTGTGGAGCAATAAAGACATTCTTCGAACAAAAGCTTTGAAAGTTCAGGCATATATGGTAAAAGCTTACTTTACTACGGAAGAAATTTTGGCAAAAATCAATGAAATTCTGGATGGCAAGACCGTCGAGAGCAACGAACCTCCAGCTCCAAACGCTCCGGCTGTCACCGCTGGTATATAAATTTAACAAAGCAAAAACCCGCCTCTCAAAAGGGGCGGGTTTTTAAAAATAAAAGCATTTAAAAGAAATACGCTATGTTTATTTACACTATTTGAGCCATTGTGTTTTCAGCTGTTTTGCCATATCTAGATCGTCTTTAATATCTACTCCTCTGCTCAGTTCATCTTTGTATATCATTAATTTTATTTCATTAATAAACGGCAAATTCATTCCCATGTAGTTCATTATCCTGACTTCGGACAAGTCACTGGGAAAATTTTTCCATGATTGGGTTTTTCTACTAAAATACTTCATCTCATCGACAGCTCCAATATCGATAATTTGCCCAGCGTACTTTAAGGTCAGCAAGTACAGTTCCCAATGTGCATCTTTATATAGTTCTGGTCCATATTTTATGTACTGTTTAACTTTCGGTACCAACAAATTAAAATCCTTTTTCTCAATATTTATATCAATATCTGCTAATGCTCTGGTAGATCCGTACACAGATGCAGCTAACCCACCGTCTATTTCAAATTCAATATTTAACTCATTCAATATTTGAACAATCCAGGATAAAGCAGACTTTGTATTTCTCATACATTTCATTGTATCAAAAAACCCGCCTCTCTAGAATGGCGGGTTTTTGTTATTTGTTTCTATGAAGGCCTTCGCCTATAGAATCTTAGAGAATAGAGTCTTTAGCAGCTTTTGCTACACGGAACTTAACAACAGTCTTTGCAGGGATCTGAATTGATTCACCAGTTGCAGGATTGCGGCCCATACGAGCATCGCGGTGCTTCTTTTGAAGTTTGCCTAAACCTGGAATAGTGAATTCACCATTCTTCTTGGTTTCGGTGTAAGCCAATGCAACAAGGGTATCAATCATTTCGCTGACTTCCTTGCGGGTCTTGCCGAGTTTGTCGGCCAAGTATTGTAAAGTCTCTGACTTAGTCATAGGTATTTACCTTTTATCCTAGCCTGTTTTTGAGGCTGGAATTAATTAATATTTATTCTCTTAATAAGAACTATAAAAATCATATAAGGAAACCCCTGTAAAATCAAGCTTTTTTGGGGGTATATTAAAAATAACGCTTATATAAGCGTTATTTTATTTATATACACTACTAGATTTAATATTGTTTAAATATTTATCATTTTTTCTTGATCTTCCCATTAATACTGTTCATGTATCATTTCATAATGGGCCGCTCGTCCAAGCAGTCAGGGCATGTTACCGCGGATAACAAAATCCGAGTGCAAGTCTCGGGCGGTCCACCATAGCTTGCAATTGACAGTCTACTTTTTTTTTGATAGTCTCTATCTACGCGGTAGCATGAATGCTTGCATTCAGATTTTACCTGAACAAAACTCCCAGAAATGGGAGTTTTGTCATT
>CAZHER010000002.1:86253-108674 GCA_964532005.1 uncultured Candidatus Saccharibacteria bacterium | reverse complement strand
AAAGGTCTCTGAAGGCTGTTTAACTTCAAATAATTTGCTTAGTGTAGATACGCCACAACCCACTATGTTAAAAGTTTGTATACCCAGCTCAGTTAAATCCATATTGTCATAACTTGATGAATGTAATGTATTTGCATTGCTTAGAGCTTTAGTATTCAAGTTGTAATAACCTGAGAGATAACTCGAGGCGGTCTCATGACTCATATCATTGAAATAGCTTTGATACTGATTTACATATTCGTTTGAAGGAGATAAGTCGTACATCAATGGAAAATTTTTTGAAATTTCTTTAATTTTATCACTGTCTAACCAAGGGACTCCTAAATTGTCGCCAAATATTAAAGTTTTTAAAGCTTTGGCCGACCCATAATTAGGAACCCCTACCATTATGGCTTTATCAATATACTGGCTACCCATTTGTGCAGCAGCTTTTTTTAATAACAACCCTCCTGTACTGTGTGCGATTACATCGACCTTGCCATCCATGGCAAGGGCACTGATCCGACTTACCAAACTAGATACTATATCGTTGCTTATGCCGTATCGCCAATCATAAGGAAAAGTAAAAAAATCTTGATTTTCTTTCATACCTGCGGAAACCAAAGATTGTATGAGCGAATCATAGTAGTGTTCTCCCGGAAAAGGATTTTTTATCAAATCACCATAAGAAATTGTTTGTATAATGGATTTTAAATCACTTGTAAATGCCATGCTGTCTAAAAAATTGTCGTTTACATCGGTGAACATCTTAGTAATATTCGGCCATAACAAAGTATGCTCATTATATAATTCGGTTCCCATGGCACCGGGGATTATTAAAATTGGATTTCTCGACGGAACAACCGATGTATTATGTAGCCAAGCTGCCGGAGTATTAACAATGTCGGCACTGGGAAAATAATAACTACCCGTGGGATTAATTAACTTAAGTGCGATCTTAGGAGCATTAAAATCGTTAGGTACGTACCCTAAACCACCACCCTGAAACTGACCCGTGTCTTCATCATAAACCTTGAAGTTATACTGCCCTTTATTAAATTCTGTGACCTTTACTAATAAATTTCTTACTGGCGGTAAATATGACCCATTGACTTGGCCATAACTTCTGCCTTGAATTAAATTACAATTATCGTCATATTGTAAAACTCTTAATGTACTATAGTTCCACTCAGGTACGGTAAAACGGAAATGATACTGCAATAAACCATCTGGGCCATAATCATAAGTTGGCACTTGGCCAATGGGCGGATTCCCTATGATACTTCCGGATGTACAGCCCAGTTCAGGGTCATCAGCAAAAACGATATTTGGCAACATAAACATAAAAACTAAAGCTGTTAGAGCTAATCTCAATGACATATTTCCTCCTGATGTTATTTTGGGTATTCTAACTTAAATCTCCTTATAAAAAAATAAACCTGACATAAAGTCAGGTTCAAATAAAACTAAAGTTTTATTAAACTTATATATTACTGTCATTTACAACGTTTACTATTACACTCATTTGTACCTCTGGAATTTTTTACAGGACGGACTGTTACTCTCCTATTGCCAGCACCAGAAACAATGATCGGTAATTTATCCCCCATCGCAATATCATAACCCCCACTCCACCACTTTTCAAAAGCTGTATATGCCACTGCTGAAGATCCTGTGATGCTGAACGACTTAAAGTCAGGACCGCCATTGCTGGCAGGAGCTGTAAGTATTTTGTATGATGAACCGACTTTCCCTACATTAACTTTTATTCCGCCGGTAAAACTAGACGAATACGCGTTGAAGCTATTTTTTGGATCCCCTTGTAAGCTAAAGGTTTTTACATTGGGCGCACCTCCGGGACCGGGTCCTGTCACAATTAATCCATTGATTTTCTTTGAGCTGGCCGGAATACCAGATACATCGACTCCGCCGGTAAAACTGGGCGAGTAAGCCATAAATTCTTTTACTAAAGTCCCGTCAGATTTAAATACTTTAACATGAGGGCCTCCGCCGCTCTTTGGACCAGTAATAATTTCCGCTTTCCCATCACCGTCTAAATCTACCGCTGCTACATTTACTCCATTGCGGAACGTAGTCGAATATGCAAAGAAGTCTTTGATCAATTCACCGTCTTGTTTGAAAATTTTAAGATGTGGTCCGCCACCAGGCCCAGGAGCTGTTATAATTTCCGCTTTGCCATCGCCGTCAACATCCGCAACCGCAACATCAACCCCTCCACGGAACTCTGGATCGTAAGCAAAAAAGTCACCTTTAATGTTTGTGCTCTTAGAAGGAGTACTAGGAATTTGTTCAAAACGCCTCACGTGTGGTCCGCCGCCCAACCCAGCACCAACAACAATTTCCTTGGAAGAATCTGTATCTAGATTTCCTGTTGCAATAGAAGCACCCCCTGTAAATTCAGCGAAAGGTATAAGCTCATTATTTTGCTGTGGTGCCGGTACCGGCACTGTCAGCTTAGTGCTTTGCTGCAAACTCAAATATGGATTTATAGGTGTGTCATCCGAAGCACGAATTTCAAAATGCAGATGCGGGCCTGTTGTTTCGGCATTCCCACTGTCCCCCATAAAACCAATGACCTGACCCCGCACAACCTTACTGCCGTTTTCAATATCAGCCGCATAAGCATTGGCGCCGCCGCCTTTGCCGTCATCGGTATTAGGTGTGTCGTTATTAATGTGTAAATAATTATATTTAAACCCTTCTTTATCACGAATTGTAACCATATAACCATAACTGGCTTCGGGCCATACTATATAACTAATTGTACCGTCCACGGCTGCAACCAACGGCATCATTTTTTTACCCATAATATCATTGCCTTCATGAGTACGGCCGCCAGAACGCGGGGCCCCAAAATCGTCAGTATAACTAACTTTTCCTATTACTGGGAAAACTATATTTCTAATTTTAGACAGCTCTGCTTTTACCGGACTTGAATAATATCCGCTGAAAATTGAGGAGCCAATAAATACCAACGCAAAAAGTGAAACAATTTTTGTTTTTTGTGTTTTCATATTAATAAGATTAACATATTGTCTTTTTATATCGCTGTGGAAACCGATAATGTTTCTTTAGAGCTTTTACATAACCTGATATAATATCCTTATGATTGCTTATTTAAAAGGGAATATTCTTCAAAGAACCAACAATTTTCTAGTTGTTGAAAATAGTGGGATCGGATATAAAATCCTGGTTACCCCAGATGTTCTGGAAAAAGGGTCTGTTGGCTCTGAGATAGAACTTTACACACACCATAAATCTGGTGATGATGGACAGGTCCTATTCGGTATGCCTGACTTTGCGACTTTACAGTTTTTCGATTTGCTTATCACAGTTACTGGAGTGGGCCCAAAAATGGCTCTCGCAATTGTATCAGCTGCAAAGACTGAGACTCTGCGCCAAGCAGTAGGTTCGGGCGATTCTGCAATATTTACCAGGATGTCGGGCGTGGGTAAAAAAACTGCTGAAAGAATTATCTTGGAACTAAAAAATAAGATACAGGCATCTGGTCTGCCAGGTGCCACAGATGGCCATAGCGATGTTTACGATGCCTTAATCAACTTAGGTTACAACACCAAAGAAGTCAGGGACATACTCCCTAAACTTCAGAGCGCTGATATGTCAGACCAAATTCGCGAAGCTTTGAAAATGTTGGGCAAATAATAATATGAGATACGAGCTTATTCAAAGTCCGTCTCAAGAACAATACGACCGATTCGTCAGCGAGCACGCAAGCGGTTCTTTTTTACAAAGCTGGGACTGGGGCGAATGGATGAGACAAAACGGCAAGACTCCATTTAGGTTCGCAGTAGTAGATGCAAACCAAAAAATAATTTTTTCCGCACAAGTGTTGGTTTCTCCAATTCCAAAAATAGGGAAGCGATACTTGTATATTCCTCATGGCCCATTATTGGCAGATAATGCCGATTCAGAAGTGATAAATTTTTTTATTGGGCAATTAAATCAAATTTTTAATGATGCGCTATTTTTAAGAATTGAACCCAAACAGGCAATTAAGATCTCAGGGTCACCGACCAAGAAAATACAGCCCGGCAAAACATTAGTACTAGACCTTACAAAAACCTCCGAGCAATTGCTTTCGGAAATGCACCATAAAACAAGATATAATATTAAAGTTGCACAAAAGCATAAAGTAAGAATGAAAATCAGCTATGCTGACAAAGCAGGGTTTGAACTTATTGGACAGACAGCAAAAAGACAGGGTTACAAAAGCCATTCGCTGGATTATTATCAAAATTTAGTTCAATATTTTCGCAATAGAAATGGTAATACTCAGGCTATTGTTTATAGTGCTGAATACCGTTACAAAACCCTTGCATCTGGACTAATGATAGATTTTGGAAACACTAGAACCTACCTGTTTGGCGGAACTAGCGAAGAACATAGAAATGTGATGGCTCCTTATTTAATGCACTGGCAGGCAATTCAAGATGCAAAAAATGACGGACTCAAACAATATGATTTTTGGGGTATTGAAACGGCCAGTGGAGCAGCTCCTGGATTTGTTAGATTTAAGTTAGGGTGGGGCGGTACACAAACAACTTACCCAAACCCTGTAGATTTGATATTCAAACCTAGTTGGTATTCTATCTACAAGCTATTCCGCTACATAAATAGGTTAATTTAAAACTCCCATTCGGGAGTTTTATTTTGGATAATATCTATATTTTGCGATATCTAAACTGTATTCATTGCTGACCTCTACCCCTTCTTCTAGCAATAATGCCCGCTGCCTGGAGGGTGTGGCAATAAAATTTCCTTTAATGATTATCACACCGGTATTGTTTACCACTCTCCACCAAGGAAGACTGTCGTCACCGTCATAACGGCGCAATATCCCTCCCACCTGCCGTGCTGCTCTGGGAGAACCTGCACTGGCAGCTACCTGTCCATAGCTCATAACACGGCCTTTGGGAATGGAGTTAATTATTGCAAGAACTTTAGTTCTAAAGGTTGGGCTGGTTGTTTCCGACATTGGATTCTGAAGAGGGCTGTGCTGTAAGTTCTGGCTCGGTCGAAACATTATCTTGAATAATGTTTTCTATACTCCATTCTCTATAAAAATAACCGACAAGCAAAAATTGTAAAATATTAAATATTAAATCTAATATTGAAATATTATCGCTCACTAAACTACGTCCAACTAAAAACGCGCCGTTAAAAAATATATAGTACCCTATGACAAACTTGATAATTTTATTTTTATCGGCAATCACATAATGATTATTAGTATATTTTGCTCCATACTTTACTGCTACTCTTAACGACAACAAACTTATGCCAAGTGTCAATAATTGGAATATAGGATCAAACATTTTATTGTCCTGAATCGAGGGTGCTGTGAGCGCAATAACAAAAACAATTGCGAAAAAAATCACCAACATTAGCACAAATAACATGATGTTTGTTGTCAGATAATGTGTCGCTGCAATATACCAAACGGTGCTATTCTTTTTTGTGGCCATAAACTTATATTAATTATTTTTTGTAACTTTTATTTCTCCATTTACCAAGTCAACCACGGCATCCGATCCCCTTACTAAATCTTGAGACAAAATAAGTTTAGCAATTACACCTTCAATGTGGTCCTGAATATAACGACGAATCGGTCGTGCCCCTAAAAGAGGATCATAAGCTTTTTGAGCGATATCCTTAATCAAAGCTTGACCAAATGTAACTTTATACCCCTTCTCCAAAAGGTTAGCGGCCAAACTCTTAACTTGCAAACCAGCAATTTGTTCTACTTCTGCAGGACTCAAAGGAGTAAACAAGATTACTCCGTCAAAACGGTTCAAAAGTTCGGGAGCAAAGCTGGCCAACAAAATTTCATCTAATAGCCGTCCCTTAATCTGATCTAAAGTTTGTCCGGCTTGCAGTCCTTCTTGTATTTGCCTAGTTCCGGCATTAGAAGTGGCAATGATTATAGTCTGAGTTAAATCTAAAGTTTGTCCTGCACTTGTGGTCAGTCTCCCGTCTTCCAAAATCTGCAAAAATAAATTTAAAACATCATGGGAAGCTTTTTCAAACTCATCCAGGAGAAACAAACAAAATGGATAATTTTTTAAATGATTTACAAAAGGGGTATTGGTTTCTGAATTGGGCATTCCTAGCAGTTTGGTTAAACCCATGTCCCCTTGGTATTCTGACATATCTAAACGAAGCAAATATCTTTCGTCGCCGAAATAAGTTCTGGTCAAGGTCTTGGCCAGTTCTGTTTTACCCACACCAGTTGGTCCGACAAACATAAAAGACGCAAGTGGTCTGGTGCCCGAAGATAAGCCACTGCGTGCCCGACGCAAACTTTCTGCTACCGCTGCAACAGCTTCTTTTTGTCCTATAATATATTTTCCTAGCTCCTGCTCAAGTCCCAAAAGCTTCTCTCCTTCTGAAGCTGTTATAGTTTCTTCTGGAATATGAGTCTTCTCTCCAATGATTTTTTGAATTGTTTGATCTGTGACCATTTTTTCTGTAGTTCCTTTTACTTTACTCGCAGCTTCCTGCAAAAGACCGATGGATTTCTGGGGTTGGCCAGCGTCTTTAAAATAACGGTCAGACAAAGTAATTGCCGCTTGTATTGCATTGAACATAAATACAACTCCGGTTTGAGATTCTATAATACTGGCACGAATGCAACATGCAGCTTGGATAGCTTGCAAGCTTAAATCTTGTAGTTCGTAGGAAACAAAAATCTGATCAAAATTGGGCTGTTGGTGAATATAATTTAAATAATTGTCGGAGGTGGTTGTTCCTATTACGGTCAAATTTGTTTCTTGCAGCTGATTAACTAGAAGTTCCAATAAACTTAAACCTTGGGCACTGGTTGCTCTGGCCAAGGCATCTATGTCTTCAATTACCAAAACTATATTCCCTGAAGCTGCTGCTTCGTTTAAAGCTTGATTAAGAACTTGTTCTGCGGGCACCTTTGCTCCTACCAAAGCTGCGGTTTCCAAGCGAACCAAACGTTTGTCTTGGAGTAGCGGTGGGACATCCTCCATTACCATATGGTGTGCGAGCATATTAATAACGGTAGTACGGCCTGTTCCCTCTTCCCCTTTAATTAGAAGGTTGCTGTTGTTTTCGCTTAATATTTTAAAGATATTTTCCAGATCAGCTTCGCGACCAAGACTGATTGGTAATTGATGAAATTTAGCCTGGATAGTAAGGTCTTGGCTAAACTGATCCAGGTAATGAGTAGGTACAGCGGTCAAACCTTTATTTGTTCCTCCGGAAGGCTTTAGTTTCGCTAATTGCCTAAACAATAAGTCTTCTTCCTTGACTAGACGAAGATTAAAAATCCAAACTGCTACCACTTCCAATATTTCTTCGGAAATTCCAATCTGAAAAAAATATTGCTGGACAGGGTGTTCTGACGGCAACATGCTAACCGCACCGCACAGCAGCATTACAGGGTCTACCAAATTATTATGAAGCTCGACCATTTTTTGGTAAGCAACATAAGGCAGCTTATCTACTGGTGTCGGCGTGGTTGCGCTTTGGATAACTCCTGCGAATTCAACGTTATTTATACCCAAACGGAAAAGAGCAATTTGTACATCTTTGGTGGTACATAAGGAAACCAAAACGTCTTCAACAGTAACAGCTGAGCTGCTATTTTTTTGAGCAACTTCCCATGCATTGTTCCAAGCATCCTTAGCAGGATGGCTGTATAAATCATAGACATCTATTGGCACGGACGAATTACCCCCGACTTGGGTTCTTTTTGACAATGCCAGTCCATATTCATGTTTTCGGTTCTGCACAAAAGCCCATAAATAAAGGTCACCTACAACTGACAGCCAAAAAAATATATTGAACAAGTCACGTTCAAACATAAACCATGGGTGTGCCGGGCTAAAATTAGTCAATGCGCTAAGGATAATGGAAACCGCGCCGCCAACAGCGACTGCCCATAAAATAAACCGCAGCATATTATCAAACTTATACTTTGCACGTTCTTTTGCAATACGACCTTGGTCGAACGTACCCGAAAAGCTTAACTGTGACCCTTGAGCTGTGGCCTCGGTTGACCACTCATTGCCGCTGGTTTTAAATTCTAAATCCATTTTCGAAAATTTAAATAGGAAGTAATAAATATAAAATCGTAAAAAGAGAAAACGGCAAAACCGTAACATAAACAATTAAAAATATGCCGATAATTAAAGTGCGGACTGCCAAGAAGATTGTTTTTGCTATTAACAATACAACGCGCAAAAAGAAACTAATTATTCTTCCCGATCGTGTATAATCTCCATATAGCGGATGCCTCATGTTTCGCAAAAACAATCGAAAAGCAGTTTTTTTTAGGCCATACCTAAAATGCTTTTTTGCCCTATCCCAGGCAACTTCAAGCCCTATGGTGTACCACCATAAAGGGAATGTTAAAGGATTTAACTGCAATTTTGTTTCCATTAATATCTCTTACTGGTTAAATTAATTATACGATAAAAGCTTGTATTTGCATACACAATATTTAACTCCTACCGTGTTTTATATATACTATATATATGATCAAAGCTTTAAAAAATCTTATTAAAAACTTATTGCCTCAAAGTTTTATTGTATCGGCAAGACCTTACTACCACGGTGCCGTAGCCACATTGGCATCTTATTATTTTGGCCATCCTTCAAAGAAACTTATTGTCATTGGTGTAACAGGAACAAAAGGAAAGACTACTGCGACTAACTTGATTGCAGCAATTATTCAAGAATCTGGCAGGAAGGTTGGTTATGCCAGCACTGCAACCTATAGCGTAGGCGACTCAGTTCACTTAAACACTTTCAAAATGAGCACCATGTCAGGATGGCAATTACAAAAATGGTTGTCCTTGATGGTAAAAAACAAATGCGGCTATGCTGTTCTGGAAATGACCAGCGAAGGATTGGCACAAAACCGTCATCAGAATATATATTTTGATGTTGCTGTTTTTACAAACTTGAGCCCGGAACACTTGGATTCACATGGTAGTTTTGAGAATTACCAAAAAGCTAAAGCAATACTTTTCAAGTCCTTAAGTTTACATCCTCTAACTCCAGAAAAACTCAAGATCAACCCAAAAATCCAAAAAATAATCGTAGCCAATCTAGACAGCAAATACGGACAATATTATTTAAATTTCAAAGCGGACAAAAGGGTTAGCTATGCGATTGCCAACTCCAGTGCTAACTTAAAAGCTGAATATATAGAAATGTCGTTCTACGGAATAAAATACAAAGTTGGTGAATACCAATTTTCATTAAACCTCAAGGGTAGGTTTGATGTATACAATTCTTTGGCAGCGATTGCTGTAGCATCCGCATTGGGTATAGACATGGACACAGCAAGCGAGGCTCTGTCGCGAGTCCCTGTTGTTCCGGGCAGAATGGAAGTTATTACAACACAGCCTTTTACAGTAATAGTGGACTATGCGCATGAACCAACTGGCATGCAACAACTATACGAAACGGTGAAGTCCTGGCAGAATAACCGAATAATCCAAGTACTAGGACCGACCGGAGGCGGTAGAGATATGGCAAATAAAATACAGCTTGGCAAGCTTGCCGGCAAGAACGTAGATATAGTAATTATTACAACAGACGACCCATACAATGACGACCCTGCAAAATTATCAGAAATAATGTGCCAAGGGGTTTTGGAAGCTGGGAAAACCATGAATGAAAATTTGTTTATCATACTAGATAGAAGACATGCGATCAACAAAGCTTTATCTTTAGGAAAACCTGGCGACCTAATTTTAATTACAGGTAAAGGTTCTGAACAAAAAATGGCAATTGCCAATAACAAAATGATTGATTGGGACGACAGGGCAATTGCCAGACAAGAATTAACTAGAATAACTTTTTGATATGCTTCTATATGTAGACACATCTGATCATGATAGTATAAAATTTGCTCTGATCCCCTTCAACAAGACCCCAAAAGCAAACTTTTTACTGGAACAATCTTTAGCTTTCAATGAGAACTATAAAACGCTAGAACTACTCCAAAAATTTCTTAAAAATAACAAGGTTATCCCGAGTGATCTTAAAAAAATTGTTGTTTGCTCGGGTCCAGGCTCATTTACTGGCATCAGAGTTGGAATTGCACTGTCTCAAGCAATCGGATATGCGCTTGATATACCTGTTATTGCAATTACAAAAAATAAATCTCCTCGTAACCTGGAGAGTTTCCAAAAACTTTGGAAACTAAAATCTGGAAAAAAAATAGCTACGAACTACGGAAGAGAACCAAACATTACAAAAACAAAAAAGCTATGACACACAAAGTTCATAGCTTTTTCAACAATCGGCGGCATTAATTCTATCCCATTGGGAATCCACTGGCAAAGAAGCCGTCAACGATCTTGTGACCGTTACCAACTCCTTTTCCAATGTTTACAATTTTGATTACAACCAGAACAGCCAGCACCGATAGCCAGATAATCAAAACTGTAGAAACATATGGCATAGACAAAGCCACTTGCGCCCCAATCGGCAGGCTAAGCCATAAGTAGTTCCTAACCTTCTTGCTCGTGTCGCGATTCCGAATGAATTCGTCAAGGCTATCTACGAGGTAAAGAAGATAAAGCATAATCTGGCATCCAGTTATGAATAAAGCCACACCGGCTCTACCCGATATCTGGTCGTGAGGTAATCCCAAGAACGACAAAACTAAAAAAATAAGAGTCATCTTCCGCAAAAACATATTCCCTCTTTCTCCCTTAACAAAATTTTGGTATTGCTTTATGGCTTATTAGAACACAAAAAAAGAGATCTAGCAAGAGCCAATCTCTTTTTAATTTTTTGGTGCTGGGAACCTCCCTATTCTGCACGCAATCTAAATCTCCACAAAACCAAAGCCAAGGCAATGATTAACCATACTAGTAATACTATATAATCTTTAAGAACAAGATGCCAGTCAAAAGGGTATAAATATAATTTTCTGATTCCATCTGCAAGATAAGTAATCGGTAAGATATTAGCGACAGATTGGAGCATCGTTGGCAAAGATTCTACCGGATAAAACAAATTGCCTAAAAATGTTAAAGGAAGACCTACTGCTGTGGTAATGGGAGCTGCAGATTCATAGCTGTCCGCAAAAGTGGCAATAAATAAGCCGACCAAAAGGAATATAAACCCTCCGAGCAAGACAAACAGCAAAGTTCCCAGTATACTGCCGGCAAACTCTGCGCGAAAGAATATGACTCCTACCATAGTCAAAACTATGGTTTGCACTATCACTACAAGAACTCTGGCACACAATAAAGACAAAACCAATTCAACTCTATTAATGGGGGTTACCAATAATCTTTTAATCACCCCGCGGGATTTTAAGTCTATCATCCAGTATGCAAGTCCATAAATCCCTCCCTGCATTATCACCATTGCTATAATCCCCGGCAAAACATAGTCTGAATAGGAAACAGTACCGCCCATAGTTTTTCCAATTGGTAAAACAGACAAAGCTACATATATAAATGTGGGCATTATCAAAGTCCAAAAAAGACCGGACACATTTCTATAAATCAGTCTTAGATTGGTTAAAAAAAGTTGAAAAAAACTGCTCAGCTTCATTGTTCATCTCCTTCAAATTCTTTACCGGTCAAATCTAAATACACATCCTCCAAAGTGGCAGTTTTTACTGTAAATCCAGTAAATTTAATTGCGGTCTGCTTTAGCTTCTCTAATATTTGAGGGATTGAATCTAAAGATTTAATTTCCAATATCACTTTTGGATAATTACTGTAGACCTTTTCAATTTCAGCAATACCACTGGCCCAATCAACGGGAAGTTCATCATTTATAAAAAAAGAAATTTGAGTGGTATTTGCCAGGTCTTCAATTAATGCTTGTGGCTCCTTTAGAGTCAAAATTTTTCCTTCGGCCATAATTGCAACTCGGTCACACAAATACTCAGCCTCTTCCATATAGTGGGTGGTGATTACAACGGTGATCCCTTTTTCGTTTATGCTTTTAACAAGACGCCATACATCCCGCCGCGCTCTTGGGTCAAGCCCGGTGGTCGGCTCATCTAAAAACAGTATTTCTGGGTTATTTACCAAGCTTGTCGCCAAAGTGAATCTTTGTTTTTGCCCCCCAGACAAATTCTGCACTTTCTCATGCACTTTATCTTGCAGACCAACAAAACCCAACAGTTCCATTGGATTAGGTTTTGCTCCGTACATAGAACCAAACAACATTATTAATTCGCTCAAGTTAAGCAAATTAAAATACTCACTTGACTGTAATTGCACCCCTATTCGCCTCTTTATTTCCTGGGAATCTTCCACGTTATCTATCCCCAATACGCTCACCTTGCCGCTGGTCTGAACTTTCAGTCCCTCAATTATTTCTAAAGTTGTTGTTTTGCCGGCACCGTTAGGTCCTAGAATGCCAAATATCTCCCCTTTTTTAACACTAAAAGATATGTCTTTTACAGCTTCAAAAACAGTCTTTCCCTTATCACGTTCAGCCCTGGGAAGTTGGTAAGATTTTTTTAGATTTTCCACTTCTATTACTATAGACATGGCAGAATTATACCACAGCTCGGCAAACTATAACTATTGTTAGGCAATACATATTTTTGGTATGATACAAGTTGATGAAATTCAATCTTCGCACAAAATATAAACCGGCTGGAGACCAACCTCAAGCAATTGAAGGTTTAATTCAGTCTTTACAAAATTGTTATCGACACCAGACCTTGCTAGGAGTCACTGGTTCTGGAAAAACTTTTACTATGGCAAATGTTGTAAACCAAATACAAAAACCTACTCTTGTAATTTGTCATAACAAAACTTTGGCTGCCCAGCTTGCATCCGAATTTCAAGAATTTTTTCCTGATAACGCTGTTCATTATTTTGTTTCATATTATGATTATTATCAACCGGAAGCCTATATTCCGCGCTCTGACACATATATTGAAAAAGAAACCCAAATCAACGAAGAAATTGATCGACTACGCAATGCGGCAACCCAATCTTTACTTACTAGATCCGACGTACTAATTGTTGCATCGGTTTCCTGTATATACGGGTTAGGTAACCCGGCAGACTATTTGGAACTTTCTATTGTTATTAAAAAGGGCGAAACAATAAAACGTGACAGACTTTTGCGACGTCTGACTGATCTACAATTTCAAAGAAATGACTACGACTTGCGCAGAGCAACATACAGAGTCCAAGGTGATACTTTGGAAATAGTTTTAGCTTCAGAAGACACAATTATAAGAATAAAATTTTTCGGCGACGAAGTAGAGGCAATTGAGCGTCTACATATAATATCTGGCGAAACCATGGAAGAACTAAGTGAGATAACAATTTTTCCTGCTAAGCATTTTGTAACACCAGAACAAAAACTTCAAGAAGCGGTAGAAAAAATTCGCAAAGAGCTTTCTGAACAAATAGTAAAACTTAAAAAGGAAGGGAAAATTCTGGAAGCGGCACGGATCGAACAGCGCACTAATTTTGATTTAGAAATGCTGACAAATACAGGGTTTGTCGCAGGAATCGAAAACTACTCCAGACACATGGATGGTAGAGCCCCAGGCGACCCTCCATCCACTTTAATTGACTACTTTCCTGACGACTTTTTATTGTTTATAGACGAATCTCATCAAACTATCCCTCAAATTGGTGCCATGTATGAAGGCGACCGGTCACGAAAGTCAACTTTAATAGAATATGGATTTCGTCTCCCAAGCGCTCTTGATAACCGTCCAATGAAATTCAGTGAGTTTGAAGAAAAGGTAGGACAAGCAGTTTATGTTTCGGCTACCCCGGCCCCTTACGAAATAAAAAAAAGTCTTTCGGAAAATTATTTAGTCACGGACAAAAATAAAAAAATAATTACCAAAAACCTGGCGAAAATTACAGTAGTTGAACAAATAAACCGTCCGACTGGGCTGCTAGATCCTACTATAGAAATTCAGCCTATAAAAAATCAAATCGATAACTTGATGGATCAAATAAAAGTAAGAACTGCGCGTAAGGAGCGTGTTATTGTGACGACCCTGACTAAAAGAATGGCGGAAGAACTGGCCGAATATGTGAAAGAAGCCGGAATTAAAGCTGCTTACTTGCATTCTGAAGTGGAAACTTTTGAACGACTGGAAATATTGCGAGACTTACGCTTAGGTGTATATGATGTAATTATTGGAATTAACTTGTTGCGCGAAGGATTAGACCTGCCAGAAGTGTCCCTAGTTGCTATTCTAGACGCTGACAAAGAAGGTTTCTTGCGCAGTGAAACTGCTTTTATGCAAATCATGGGTCGTGCAGCTCGGCATCTGAACGGGCACGTCATTATGTACGCTGACAATATCACTGGATCGATGGAAAGAGCCATTGCAGAAACTACTCGACGAAGAAAAATCCAAGAAGTATACAATAAAAAACATGGAATCACCCCTGCTGGAATTCTCAAAAAGATTGGTGAAAGCAGATTAGGAGGAATGAAGGAAAGCCTTCCTTCAGGCGAACTCGTGCCAGATGCAAACCCCAAAGAAATGGACAAAAAAGAGCTCAAATACTACATCCTAGAATTAGAGGAGCAAATGGATCTTGCCTCTCAGAATCTGGAATTCGAACTCGCAGCACAATTACGGGACAAAATTACAGAAATAAAAAAAGTGATGAAACTCAAAAAGTAACCGGGGCGTGCTATTGCAAACATTAAAGTTTTTTGTTAAGATTGTATAGCTTTACGAACTTTCCCGCCGTGTCTAAAAAGGATAAGACGCAAAGCCAACATTACTAACACAATCTATGCCAAATACTAAATCTGCCGCTAAGGCAATGCGGCAATCAAACCGACGCCGGGCCAACAATTTAAAAACCAAATCCAAGTTTAAGACAGCAGTAAAAAAAGTAAAAAAGTTTGTGGTTGAAACCAATGTTACAGATGCGGTGACTGCGCTCAAGGAAGCAATGTCCACAATGGACAAAGCTGTCAAAAAAGGAGTATTGCACAAAAATACAGCTTCTAGAAAAAAATCCAGGCTCGCCAAGTCAATAAACAAACTGGGCAAAAAGTAAATTCTAACTCCCTCATATGAGGGAGTTTTTTAGCATTTACAAAATCGGTTGGATTTGATATATTGAGAAATCCGAATATTGCTCGGGAATCTTTTTGGTAAGTGCAAGCAACCCTAAGGAGGGGGAATCAACGATGAAAATTATGTATGTTATTTTGGTAGTTGTCGCGGCGGTAACTACTGCTTTCGCTCAAAGCGAGGAGAAAGCAAATTACGTCGAAGTACGGGGCGGTTACCCGTATTATGAATACGAAGAGTATTCTCGTAGGCTGGGAAAAGGTTTCATCGCCAGCTTTGTCCATGTCAAAGAGGAAGGAGAACATGAATTTTCTCTTGGCATCGGAAAAAGCTTTAACTACAAGGAAGCTCTTGTCGTCACACCAATCGTCTTTGCAACTTTTGGCAGCCATGGTCAAAAAGGGATTACGGTTGGGACCTACGTCGAAGCCGAAAAGGACAAGTGGAAAGCACGAGCGTACATTTCCAGATTCATTAACGTGAGCGGCAAAACCGAACCGTACACTTCAATGGACATAGGTGATGTTACCCGAGCTGTCAGCAAAAGATACGATATCGGGCTTTCGACCACATTTTTCTGCCAGCACAGCGAATGTGATGTCAAGACAGGACCACTTGTTCGCCGAAATGACAAGCTCGGAGCCTGGGAAGTTTCTTACCGGTTCGGCAAAGAAACTAATGAGTTCAGGGTGAGTCGAACTTTTTCTTTCTAGTTACTATTTTCATTTTCATATCAAAAGCGGAGCCCTTCTTAAGCCCCGCTTTTGTTTTTTTTGTTTGCCTTTACTGTTTTTCCATGTCGCCCCAACTGTCTCCTACTTTTGAATCCACCCGTATCGGCAAGGAAAGTTTGTAACTATTTTCCATCAACGGCTTTAATTTTCCAACCCACTGATCTACTTTATTTTCTCGGATTTCAAACACTAACTCATCGTGAACCTGGAGCAACATTTTTACTTCACTAGGATTGTTTTTTATTTCTCTAAATATGTTTATCATTGCCATTTTAATAATGTCAGCCTGTAAACTTTGGATGGGAAAATTTATTGCGGCTCGCTCTGCTGCTGCCCGTATAAAATATTGGGAAGATCGAATTTCCGGAAACTTGCGGATGCGACCCAATTCATTTTTTACCAACCCCAATTGATTAACTTCATCTTTGGTTTTATCCATATATTTTCTTACCTCGGGATATGCCTCAAAATATTTTTCAATAAATTCCTTGGCATCCCCTGGAGAAATCTCGCCAATCCTGCTGGATAATCCAAAGCTGGAAAGCCCGTAGAGAATCCCGAAGTTTATAGTCTTTGCGTCTCGTCTCATATCGTCTGTCACTTTCTCTGCTGGCAAATCAAATACCGCCATGGCAGTAGCCATATGAATATCTTCATTCCTCTTGAAAGTCTCCAGCATTGCTTTATCTTGGGCAATGTGCGCAACAATGCGCAACTCGATTTGAGAGTAGTCCAGCGATACTAACTTATATCCTTTTTGGGCAACAAAAGCTTTTCTAATCTCCGCGCCAATCCCTGTTCCTCTTACTGGAATATTTTGCAAGTTTGGGTCGGTGGAAGAAAGTCGTCCAGTTGCAGCAATGGTTTGTTGGTAGCTGGTATGCAAACGTCCAGTTTTTTTATTTACCATTTCTGGTAAAGCTGACAAATACGTTGATTCCAATTTTGTCACTTCCCTGTACTGCATAATTTTTTCCACTATGGGATGCTGGCCCAACATTTTCTCCAATTCGCCTGC
Organism: uncultured Candidatus Saccharibacteria bacterium; assembly: GCA_964532005.1. Lineage (GTDB taxonomy): Bacteria > Patescibacteriota > Doudnabacteria > UBA920 > UBA920 > CAYQEU01. The sequence continues at coordinate 91,873 of CAZHER010000002.1, read as the reverse complement.
TGCTGTAGAAATCCCAGTTTTTGTTTTTTTATTATTAACTGATTCAAGCCCTAGCTTATCAAAAAGGATTTCCTTTAACTGTTTTGGGGATTTGATATTAAATTCTTCTCCGGAAAGATTGTAAATATCCTTCTCCAGCTTCACAATCTGTAAATTTGCTTCACTAGATAGGCGGCGCAACAATTCCGTATCTAACAAAATCCCGTTGCGCTCCATATTGGCCAGCACTTCTATAAGCGGCATTTCTATGGTATCAAAAATGCTGACTAATTTTTCCTGTTTCAACAATGGCTCATAAATTTTAGCAAGTCTCAAAGTGATATCTGCATCTTCACACGCATACCAGCTCACTTTTTCTACAGGGACCTGGTCCATTGTCAGTGCGTTCTTTCCAGTTCCTATTAGCTCAGTAATAGCCTGCATCTGGTACCCTAGTTCATTAAAAGCTAAAGTATCCAAACTGTACTGTCTTGTCCCTGCGTTGAGCAAATAAGAAGCTATCATTGTATCAAAATATAAACCGGCCATTGGTATACCTTCATTCTCCAATACCAAGTAGTCATATTTAATATTTTGCCCTATTTTTCTTAGAGATTTGCTAGAAATCAAATTTTTTAACTCAGCGCTACCCAGGACCAAGTCTGCCGTAATATAGTAAGCTTCGCCTGACTTGAAGCTTAGAGAAATTCCGACCAACTTTGCGGTAATGGGGTTTATGCTGGTTGTCTCTGTATCAATAGAAATTTCTTTTTGGATTTTCAATTTTTTGATCAAATTGTCCAGTTTCGTCTGAGTATCAACCAATATATATTTTGCTTTTACCGTAATATTATTTACTTCCGCCCGCTCAACAACATCAAGGTGGCTGTCTGCAGTCTCGCTTTCTTTAGCTGCTCCATTGGGCAAATAATTTTTTGGCAATTTATCTATAAGACTCTTAAACTCCAACTCTTGAAACAATTTTGTAACAGCGGTTAGGTTCACCCTAGTAAATTCATATTTCAACAGCTCTATGTTGAGCGGTACGTTGCAAACTATTTCGGAAAGCCTGCGCGAAAGTATTGCATCTTTCTCACCATCTTTGAGCAGTTGTAATATTCTAGGTTTAATTTTGTTTTGTACTTTTTTTGAATTTTTTTTAATCTCCTTATATAAATCTTCTACGCTTTCAAAATTGCGTATCAGGTCGCTTGCTCCCTTTTCTCCTATTCCCTTTACACCCTTAATGTTATCGGACGGGTCGCCACGTAATGACTTAAATTCCAACATTTGCTTTGGTGTAAGTCCGTACCTTTGAAAAATCGCATCTGTGTCATAAATAGCAATATCGGTCAGCCCTTTTCGCAAGGTGTAAATTTTCACACAATTGTTTACCAGCTGTAGAGTATCCAAATCCCCTGTTACTATCATTACATCGCAATCATGGTTTTCTGTTTCGCAAATATGGGTTGCCAAAGTCCCCAATACGTCGTCTGCCTCAAAACCTTGAGCTTCAAAAATGGGAATATTTAGAGCTTTGACCACTTCTTTTACTCTTGGTATTTGATCATACAGCTCATCATCTGCTTTTACTCTTGTACCTTTATAATCCTCGTATTCTTCATGGCGAAAAGTCGGTCCTGCCAGATCAAAAGCACACGCAATATGGGTTGGCTTCAGCTCTTTAATAGCCCGCAGTAAAATAGAGGTAAAACCATAAACAGCTCCTGTGGGTTCTCCCGATTTAGTACTAAGCCCTGGGATAGCATGATACCCTCTATGAACAAGGGCATTGCCATCTATGAGCATATATTTAAATTTTGTACTTTTTGTTGCCATAATCTATATAATTATTTTACCCGTAAAATCTTTATTTATAAAGGACAATATAATATTAAAACTCCCTTAAATAAGGGAGTTTTAGAGAATGTTTCACAATAGTTTCTCACTACCAGTCCCCTGCTACCCGAAATACTTCCTCTACATCAGTTATGCCATCTAAAGCTTTTAACAAACCATCTTGCACCATTGTTACCATGCCCATTTTTATGGCATTCTGTTTTAGCTCAACTGCAGTTGCTTCTTTCCCGATCATTTCTTTCACACTGTCATCCACTTCCATGACTTCATAAATCCCTATTCGTCCTTGATATCCGAGACCGTTGCATTTATCACATCCGGGAGCTTTATAAAATTGCCATTTCTCCGGCAGTGTCACTTGAGCAGCTTCTGGAATTGCTTCCAAAATCTTTTTAACATACTCCATATTTTCTTTAGTAAGCTCTGTCGGCTGCATGCATGCTTGGCAAATCTTTCTTACCAATCTCTGAGCAATAATTGCATTCATGGCAGGCGCGATAATGAAAGGTTTTATTCCCATAACTATGAGTCGTGGAATGGCTCCGGACGCATCGTTGGTGTGAATTGTGGAGAGAACTATATGCCCAGTCAGCGCTGCCTGCAGAGCAGTGTCGGCCGTTTCTCCATCACGAATTTCGCCAACCATGACAATATCAGGGTCTTGGCGTAAGATAGCACGCAGACCTTTGGCAAAGTTAAAATCAACATTATGATCTATTGGCGTTTGTTGAATTCCTTCCAACTTGTATTCCACCGGGTCTTCTAAAGTAATGATTTTGACCCCTGGCTCATTCAATTCATTTAGAAAGGCGTACAAGGTTGTGGTCTTTCCGCTTCCTGTCGGACCGGTTGTAATTATCATGCCGTTAGGCTTGCTTAGCTGATGCTCAATTATTTTGTATGCCCTGCCGCGGAGACCGAGCTGATCCAATTTCAAATTGGTGGCAGAAGTTCCCAGCAAACGCATTACCACAGCTTCACCAAATGCAGAAGGCAAAAATGACACACGAACATCAATTGCTCGGGCGTCTTTTCCTTCACCTACATAAAAAGTGAACCGTCCGTCTTGAGGAACATTAGTAACATTCAGTTTCAACTTTGAAATCATTTTTATGCGAGCCAATATTGCATTTTGCTGTTTTGGATCAATGTGCACTATGTCTTGCAAGACTCCGTCTATGCGGTACCGGACTTTAAAAATATGCTCTTCGGGCTCAAGGTGGATATCCGAAGCATCAATTTGCAAAGCACCTCCCATTAAATCCGCTATAACTTCGGTTGCCGACGGGTAGACTTTCTCTGGTCCGGGAGCCAAATCTTTTACTTTTGCCAAGTATTTTGTGTCCGGCTCAATTCTAACCACATCGCTGGTTTTTTGCTTAGGATGGGTAATTTTTTTAAACAATTTCAGAGCTGAAAGCAAACTTTGTTCTGAAATATAATATACTAGGATGGTAAATTTTTTACTTAACTCCTCAACTTTGCTAGCAAGCAAGGGGTTCTCAGGATCATTTGTGCCAATGCGCAAGTCATGACCTTCCTTATAGAAAGGAATGCTAGAGGATTCTTTTGCTTCATCCTCAGTAAATAACCCTACTATATTCAGATCCATAGGGAAGGCGTGGAGGTTCATGTAAGGTAAGCCAAAAGACTTGGCTTTGCTTTGGGCCTCTTTTTCATGAAGATCTAAATTTTGCTCTTTAAGTACCCTTACCAGGTCCTGCTGGCTCGGACTTAAAAAATTATGAGCCATAATTTTTATTTCAAAAGGTCTTGTCTGACCTAATTATACCATAGCCGAAAGAAGCTTTTGTTCAGCTTGCTCCAGTGTTGTATTCTCTAAAATTATAGTTACAGCCTGGTATAGCTGAGATCCTGCTGGTAAAGCAACGCTTGAAAAAGAATCACCAATTGACTGAGCAATTTGGGTTATATTGGTATGTGGCAACCCTGCAATAAACAATGCTGTCGATGTTCCCTGCTCTCCCATTAATGCAATAGTCTGGAACCCAGCAATATTTTCTATAAGTTCCGAAAGTACAGCGGGCATAGTCTCAAGCGATAAGCCAGTCTTAATAAAATCAGATGATGTTAAATATGAATACAGCAACTCTCCGTTCTTGGCTGTTTTTACTCTGGCCAATGCCCGCCCCCACAACTTTAGCAATGCAAAGTCTTTGGTTTTATAAAGAGTCTTAATAATATCTTGCTGTCTTGCACCTTGTGTAACTAGTTTTGAAGCGGTATTCAAAGTTTTAGGAGTTGTTGAAGAATCCTGAAAAGAGTGGGTTTGTGCGATTATTCCGGCCATCAAAATTGTGGCGATATTTTCATCTATTATCCCTGATTCCATACTATCAACTAACCCGGTCATTAACTCCGAAACCGAACTTGCGGTAACATCAATTAAGTTGATTGTTCCAAAATACTCATTCGCTGGATTTGTGTCCAAATTTATTTTGGGAGTGGAAAAAAATATCTGAGAATTTTTGTCATATAAGTCGTTGAGCATCTCTAAATTTTGCACCCCGACGGAAACAATTAAATCGTAAGCCGACCCTCCTACGGCAACATCAATATCATTGGAGGAAAACAACCCTTCTTTGGGTTTCAAAAAAATCTGAACCTTGTCTGACAAAGACTGATAGCTTAGTTCGTCCAGCTTAGCCTTTGTGGTATTTAAGCTTACTACCAAGACATTCTGGTCTGGCAAAGACTGTTTAATATCCAAAGGTTTGCCTAAAAAATCCCAATTCCCTGCGACAGGCGCTGTTGGACAGACAATGTCAGCTTGTTTTTGCATTTTCAACAACACCTCGCGTAAAGCTACTGCCGCACTGACTTTATCGGCAGTAGGGTTTTTCGGTAGTGCAATTAAAGTCTTTTTTGACTTGTTCCAATAGTCTAAAATTTGTTGTTCTAATGAAAGTTCCATAATGAAAATTTTGAGCTGATTTACGATTATATCTGATTTTACTAATTGCGTCAATCGGGCTAAAATAAAGTATGTCCAAGCCTTACAGAATACGTGTAGACCAAGGTGAAGCTCTGGCAAAAAAGCTGGCAAAATCTATCCGCGGTGGAGAAATTTTTGCACTGTCGGGAGAGCTTGGTAGCGGTAAGACAACTTTTGCCAAGCACCTAGGCAAAGCATTGGGTGTAAAACAGAATATCAGTTCTCCTACTTTTGTGATCATGCAGGAATACAAAATCCCCGGAAAATTGGGGTCTGAAAACCCTTTGTTTCTGTATCACCTTGATGTATACCGAGCTCATACCAAAAAAGACATTGCAAGCCTAGGGCTAGAGCAAATATGGAAGCAGGACAACACCGTCACAGTTATTGAATGGGCTGACAAAATAAAAGGCATAATTCCTAAAAAGGCGATTCTTATAGATTTTCATCCCAATGATAAAGCTAAAGAATAATAAAAATTTCAATACTGCATTTATTTTAAGCATCAGTATTTCTGCTGCACTTTTTTTCTATTTCTCCAATTCAACAATATCTAGCGCAGCAGAACTTAACTTTTCCGGCGGAAAATATTCCGTCACTGTCCCAGAAAATTTGAAAAAAGAGTGGGAAGGCAGTTATAAAATGCCTGAAATTTCCTTACTCCATTACCGACCATCTGTATCGGAACTAATTTCCGCATCGTTGGGTAGAGAAAACAACAAAAGCTCAGAATATAAAACATACTCACATAACCCGACTGAAGTTTACAAATGGCTAGAAAAATTCAGTGCCGAAATCAACAGCCCTCTTAAAGAAGGAAAATTA
>CAZHER010000002.1:0-86243 GCA_964532005.1 uncultured Candidatus Saccharibacteria bacterium | reverse complement strand
TGTATCAGGAAATAGGGCCACAGAATTTATACCGCCTACCCCCGGCAGAAACCTTAACCTGTATGAAAGTACAAAAAAAGTTTTATCCAACCTTGAGTCCAATCAACCTACAGCCGAACTAGCTGTTGACACAGTACTGCCTGGGCCTTTAGCCGATACTAGCAAGCTAGGAATAAAAGAGCTCATCGGGCACGGCGAGTCCAGGTTTTCCGGTAGCCCTAAAAACAGAAGAACCAATATCGCAGTAGGAGTATCAAAAATTAAAGGCGTAATTATTGCTAAGGGAGAAGAGTTTAGTTTCAATAAATATCTAGGTCCCGTTGAAGCTTATGCTGGTTTTGTCCCAGAGCTTGTTATTAAAGCAGAAGGTACCGTACCTGAGCTTGGAGGCGGGCTTTGCCAAGTTTCCTCAACTACTTTTCGTGCGGCAATGGATGCTGGTCTGCCAATTACCCAAAGAAAAAATCACTCCTATGCTGTCCAATATTATGCTCCCCAAGGCACAGATGCGACCATATATCCTGGGGTTATTGATCTCAAATTTCTCAACGATACACCGGGAAGTATTTTGGTATGGCCGTACCTAAAAGATGCCAATACTCTGGTTTTCGATTTCTATGGCACCAAAGACAGCCGTGAAGTTAAACTTGGGACTCCGTATCAGTACGACAAAAAATCTGATGGTTCTATGAAAGCTTCTTGGTCTAGGACAGTAATTAAAAACGGCAAAAGCACTACTCAAACCTTTAGTTCAATCTATCAGCCGCCGGCTTTATTCCATAAACAAGAGAAGTTCCCTACTCCGGCTTCACCAAACGACTCCATGCCAAAACCAACACTAGCTCCTCCTGTAACAACGGAGATTCAAGATGCTTACCCCGATCAACAATCCAATACAAATTCAAATGATTAAATCTTCTACGGAAACACAACATTCTGGTCTAGACGAACAAAACCCTGAAGAGATTATCCTTGAACAGACTTTGCGACCTCAACTACTAGACGAGTTTATTGGACAACAATCACTAAAATCCAATATTGGTATTGTTATGCAAGCTGCAAAGCAACGAAAAGAGCCTTTGGAACACTTATTGTTGTATGGACCTCCGGGATTAGGAAAAACTACTTTGGCTTTTATTTTGGCAAGGGAAATGGGTGGAAATATAAAGACTACTTCGGGACCGGCCATTGAACGAGCTGGGGACTTGGCTTCACTGCTCACTAACCTGGAAGAAAATGATGTTCTATTTATAGATGAGATACATCGCATCAACAAAACTGTTGAGGAGATTTTATACCCTGCCATGGAAGATAGCGTTCTGGATATTATGCTTGGTAAAGGGCCTGGTGCAAGAAGTGTGCGAATGGAATTGCCAAAATTCACCTTAATTGGAGCCACCACTCGCATCGGGATGTTATCTGCCCCGTTAAGAGACAGGTTTGGACTAATCTACCATTTAGACTATTATGAACCTGAGGATTTGCAAAAAATAGTGGAGCGATCTGCAGGAATAATAAAGAGCAAAGTAGAACCTGATGCAAGTTTAGAACTGGCGAAAAGAAGCAGATTTACTCCCAGAATCGCAAACAGATTATTAAAAAGAGTTAGAGACTTTGCCCAAGTGTGGGACAGTAAATCTATTACCTTAGACACGGTACAAGAAGCTTTGAAGCTACTAGAAATTGACGAAATGGGCTTAGATAAAAATGACCGTAAAATACTCGAAGCTTTATTGCATAAATTCAGTGGGAGTCCCGTAGGTCTTAACACCTTGGCAGCGGCCACCGGGGAAGAGCAAGACACTATTGCAGATGTATACGAGCCGTTTTTAATACGATCGGGACTATTAGTTAGAACTCCAAAGGGCAGACAGTTAACCGAACACGCTTATAAACACCTTGGCGCCACACCGCCGCAAAATTCTCAATCTTCAATTTTTTAACAATGAGCACCGACAACATCATCCTAATGATTGCCACTGGAATATTTTACATCTTTACTGGTATCCTTGGGTTCCTGGGAGCGTTTTGCATATATATTTACATCCGTTATGGACGCAGTCCTATAACTGCAGTAATTGTAAGCATTTTGTTTGCCCTTATGTTTTTATTGATCAGTGGCAATGCTTTAGGCATGCTGCAAAAATAAATTTATGAGAAAATTTCTATTCCCGGGTCAACAATCTGGAGAGTCAATCTATATACTGGTCAGACAGCACTGGGCGGTTTTATCCAAGCGCATATTTGTATGGTTAATTCTAGTTGCGGCCTTAGTTGTCTTTAAAAGATATTCGTACCTCCTCGGGCCTATTATCCTACAAGGTTCGATCGCCGTGTTGATAAACGTACTAGTTCAAGTTTACATATTATTTTTAATAACCAGTCTGTTTATAATCTGGGTATTATACTATCTGAATATGTATATTGTTACCAACGAAAGAATTGTAGATGTTGACCAAAAAGGATTGTTCAGCCACCATGTCTCCGAACTAAACATTGAAAAAATAGAAGATGTGACAAGCGAGGTAAATGGAATACTGGGGCATCTATTCGATTACGGTACAGTCTATATCCAAACTGCCGGTACCAAAGAGCGTTTTGACTTTGATAATGTTCCAAACCCAGCGCACATCACAAAAACCATTCTTGAATTATACGAACGCACCACCAACGACCCTAGACTAATTAAGCACAGAGATTAAATGAACATTTTAATAATGGCCGGTGGTGCAGGAACCAGACTGTGGCCTGTAAGCCGGAAAAACAAGCCAAAACAACTACTAAAACTTATTGGGGACAAAACATTACTTGAAAATACCTATGACAGATGTCTTGAATGGGTGCCAGCCGACCATATTTTTATTGCAACTACCACCGATTATGCAGACTCTATAGAAGCCCAGCTTCCCAACATTCCAAGAAATCACTATTCAATAGAACCGTGCCTAAGAGGAAGGGGCCCTGCAATAGGCTTGGCAGCTCTTATAATGCAGCACCACGACCCGGAAGCAATTTTTATGTGTATGTGGAGTGATCACTCAATAAAAAGCGAGGGTCATTATTTTACAAACCTTCTTACCGATCTTGAAAAGTTCTTATCCGATCACCCAGAATCAACTATAACTGTTGGCATAAAACCACAGCATGCTCACACCGGACTAGGCTATATTGAGAAAGGACAAAAACTAGAAAACCAATATGGCCTTCCTTTACACAAACTGAAATCTTTTAAAGAAAAGCCCGACATTGAAACTGCAAACAGGTTTGTTGCAGAGGGTAATTATTTATGGAACAGCGGCTATTTTGCATGGAAAGCTTCGACTTTGTTAAATTTGTATAAAACGCATTTGCCGGAAATATACAATATACTCATGGAACTGAAGCCGTACATCGGTACAACAGAACAGCAAAGTAAAATAAACGAGCTTTATCCCAGGATGCCGGAAGTAGATATTGAGTCCGGCCTGTTGGAAAAAATACAAGACAACGTACTTACGCTAGAAGGGCAGTTTGCATGGCACGACATTGGATCCTGGAGGGTTATAAAAGAAGTACAATCCGAGGGGCAAGAAAATTTGACGAAAGGCTTGGTGCTAAGCCATGATACAGAAAATAGTTTGTTATACAACTATACTGACAGAGTAATACTGGCTACAGTTGGAGTAAAAGATTTGGTAATAGTCGTAACACCTGAGGCAGTGTTGGTTGCTGATAAAAATAAAACTGAGGAAGTAAAAAAAATTATTACACAACTGGAAGAGAAGGCAGAACTGTCAAAATACCTTTAAAAAACACCCCAGGGGGTGTTTTTTTTATTTCCTTGCCTTCTCAATCTTTGGCGGGTTGGACAACCCTATCCCCAGAAACACTATTGAAAGGAGTAAATGGAGGAAGTTATCTGCTGTATTAACAACAATCACACCAAACAAGTTGCCACTTCCTTGAATAAAGCCAAACACCGTCACCAGCAAATAGACAACGCCAAGAATTAATGCAAAAGTCTTTCCAGATATCTCAGATCGAGAGCCAAATACAAAAGCTAAAATACCCGAGACCAAATGCACGGCATTATGAGCTGCGTTGGTGTCAAAAATTCCCAGTACGGGGTTTTTTACAAACCCTAAAATTCCGATAACTAAGAATATGGAACCAAATGCGTATAAAAGTTTTTTTGTCATATAATTTTATTTCCTCTTGGCTATTATACCACGAATGCTAGTCTTCTTGTTGGCTAGTTGGGGTTAGGGTAACATGTTGACCCACCATCTCCAATGGATGAGTGGTGGTAATAAAGGCTTGAAACTTCCCTTGTAAATATTTCAACAAAAAAGTGCGTCGAGTTTCATCCAGCTCAGAAAGCACATCATCAAGAAGTAGAATAGGCTTGTCGTCATTGTCAATCAAATATTCTAACTCCATAATTTTCATTGCCAATATCTGACTTCGTTGCTCTCCTCTGGAAGAAAATGGTGCTAAAAACAACCCTTCGCTTTGCAAGAAAAAATCGTCGCGATGTGGTCCTACCAAAGACATGGCTACTACTTTTTCTTTTTCAGCTACTTGTTCCAAGCGGGCTCTAAAAGACTCCTCTATCTCCTCAATGGTTTCCCCTGGCAGTGATTCGTAAACCGCCTCCACTGGACGCTGAAACTTAGAAATTGCAGCATAAACTTCGCTAATATTTTGATTCAAAAAATTAAAAAACACCCTGCGCTCTAAAATTATTTTGCTCCCTAAGGATACCAGCTGTTCATTCCACGAATCTAGGTTTTGCCCAGAACTTTGCACCCCATTCTGCAAGAGCCTGTTTTTTTGAGTTAATGCTTTTTTATACTGGGTCAAATTCTCTAAATACATTGCATTCTTTTGGGCCAAAACCATATTCAAATACTTTCTTCTTGCATCCGGGCTTTTTGTAAAAATATCTACGTCGGTGGGTTCAAATATGACCACCCTCAAATAACCTTGAGCGTCTTTTCTCTTCCTTTTCACTCCATCAATTTTAAAATTGGCAAAAATTTTATCACCTTTCTGCAGATACACTTCAATTAAATGTTCCTCGCCGCTTTTTTCCACCAACATTTTTATTTCTGCAGTGTCACTGCCTTTTAAAAATATAAACTCCGCATCGTCACGGAAAGATTTAAACAAAGACGCAAAATAAACAGACTCGAGCAAGTTAGTTTTACCCACTGCATTAGGGCCTGACAAAACCACCATGTCACTGGTAATCTTTAAATCTAAATCTGGGTAGTTCCTAAAATTCTTGATTTCAATATTTTTTACTCTCATAGATTAGCTTTTAATTGGCATTATTAAATAAACATAAGATTGCTTATCTGCTTCTTGAAGAATAACCGGGGCGCTATCATCAACAACTCTCAAATTAACATGATCCGAAGACATACCGTTCAAACTGTCTAATACGTAACGGTAATTCAAATAAACTGTACCGGGCTGACCATCAATAGCCCCCGAAACTCAGACCGTGCTTTCCCCAATATCATGGGAAACAGCAGAAATCTTTAATTCTTGGGTTTCCGATAAAAACTCCAAGACAATACTTCCAGTATTTTGAGAAAATATACCGGTGGTTTTCACTGCATTTATCAACTCTTGTCTGTTCACGCTAACAGTAGTGTTAAATTCTTTCGGTATAATATGGCTATATTCCGGATACTGCCCATCAATCAACCTGCTTACAACTTCAGTTTCATCAGTTTTTAAAGCCGCTTGGTTTTCGTTCAAAAACAACTCCGCATCCCCCGGCTTCCCTGATAAAACCCTAGAGATCTCCACCGCAGCGCGATGTGGTATTATTACCGCTTGATAAGGTTTAAATTTACCATTGATCTTATTTTCTGCCAGCCTGTATCTGTCGGTAGCAGTTACAGTAAGTGTATCTTCGTCAATCTTTAAATATACACCGGAAATTTCTGGTTGAGTTTCTGAAGTGGAAGCTGCAAAAATTACTGAGTCAAAAATATGTTTTATTTCCTCTGCCGGTAGTTTCAAGATTGATTTGCTTTCAATTTCGGGAATAGATGGAAACTCGTCGCTGGGGTAGTCTTTCAATTTTGTACTGTAGTTTTCCGTGCTAAATAAAACATCATTTTCTTCTTGTTCAATGGTTATATTTTGATTTGGCAAATTATTTACCAGTTCCAATAAAGTTTTGGCATGGAGACAAACCTCCCCTTCTTTTTCTATTTTGCACCTGGTGTAAGTGTTAATCCCGATTTCCAAATTAGTTGCGGAAATTTTCAGTTGGCCGTTTTCTGTTTTCAAAAGTACATTGTTTAAAACCGGCAGCGTTGAAGAAGCAGAAATTATTCTAGATACTGTTTGCAATCCTAGTTTTAAGTTTTCTTGGGTGCAGATTACTTTCATTGTTATTAATTAATTAAATAAAGGAGTAATAGTTAATAAGAGTTGTGGATTAGTGTATAACCGGATTACTTGTTATAAACAAGGAGAAATATTCTTTAATCTTATGGGGATAATTTGTTTCTTTAAAACTGGATAATATATGATAACTTTTTAATACTTATTTTCTTCCACATTATTTATATAGTTTCCCACCAATTACTAACAAGCTTATCCTTAAGTTGTATACAACTTATCCAGAACTAGATTAACTTCTTGTTTCAGTGTCGGGGTGCTGTCAATCAACTTTTCTATTTTTTCTACACCATGCATTACAGTTGTGTGGTCCCTCCCCCCAAAATACTCACCTATTGTCGGGAAAGAAGATTTCATCTCTTTTCTTGCCAGATACATAGCTATTTGTCTTGGGTTAACAAATTCCTTTTTTCTGGATTGTTTAATAAGGTCAGATTCACTAATGTTGTAAAATTCCGCTACTGTATTGGCAATTTTTTGCATGCTAAGCACTTTCTTTTTTGAATTTACCATTCCTGCCAAAATCTTTTGTGCCTGTTCAATCGTCACTGGCCGCCCCATTTGCTTATACACTACCAACCCGTTTAGAACACCTTCCAATTCTCTGATGTTGCTGATTATGTTTTCAGCAATAAAATATAAAACTTCCTCGTTCAACTCAAACCCATGCTTTGCCGATTTGTTTCTTAATATTGCCAATCTGGTTTCTAAATCAGGCGCTTGTATGTCCGCTACCATTCCCCATTCAAATCTGGAAACCAACCTTTGTTCTATTGCTGGTATTTCTTTTGGCAACCTGTCGGACGTAAGGATTATTTGCTTCCCTTTGTCGCGAAGTTCATTAAAGGTGTGAAAAAACTCTTCTTGAGTACCTTCCTTGTTTGATAAAAACTGGATGTCATCCACCAACAACATATCAACTGTCCGGTATTGGTTTTTAAAACTTTCCATTTTTTTGTTTTGAATAGCATTTATATACCCGTTGGTGAACTTTTCGCTAGTTACATACAAAACTTTCGCATTGGGGTTGTCTTTGAGTAGTTTGCAACCGACCGCGTGCATTAAGTGGGTTTTTCCCAATCCCACACCCCCGTAAATGAATAACGGGTTATACTGGCTGCCTGGGTTTTTTGAAACCGCAAGACTTGCGGCATGAGCGAGTTCGTTGTGCTTGCCAACAACAAAAGTTTCGAATGTATATTTTGGGTTTAGGTTTCCAGTTAAGGAGCTAGAAGCCTGAATGCTTGCAGGTCTTCCTGTCATGGTACTGGTTGGTTTCTCCGGTGCTCTTGGGGCAATTGTTTGCCCGCTTACCGGTTGTTCTTTATTCTGTTTTCCTACCTGATATTTAATCTCTCTTATCTCTGGGGCAATACCTTTTATGACTCGAAGCAGATCTTGGTGGTACTTTTTTGAAATCCAGTCTTGGGTAAATGCTGTGGGGACACCAATAACAATGTAGGTTTCCCCTCGCTCGGTGATACTTGTATTTTTAAACCATGTATTAAAGTTGGCTCTGCTTAGCGATACTTCTAAGTTGCCTAAAATGGCTTGCCACAACTGTTGATTGTTCATTTATTAGAGAGGTGTTTATTTGAGAAAACTAGCAAGTCTGTACATTCTAACAGGCAGTTATCAACATGTAAATAACTTAATTTTTGCGCTTAAATAAGGGATATTATTTCCTTTTTGTTGAAATGTTGTGGAAAAGATGTGTGTTTTGTGCATAATCTCTCATTTTACCCTTATATATGAGATAATTTCTACAAAACTCTTGTGGAAAACATTGATTCTATTGACGTTTTGCCCAATATTTATTATAATTTTACAAGACTTTAACAATCTACAATGAAAAGAACTTATCAACCAAAGGCCAACAAGAGAAAAAAAGTGCATGGCTTTAGAAAAAGAATGCAAACTAAAGCGGGAAAGAATGTAATCGCCCGCCGAAGAGCCAAGGGCCGCAAGAAACTTACTGTTTAGTACAATATGCTGCAAAAAAAACACCGTCTGAATAAAAGCAAGGATATAAAAAATACATCCGCGCGCGGACGGAGTTTTTTTTCCCCTAACTTTGTAATAAAGTTCAAACCGGATGTCGGAATTCCTACCAGGGTGGCGGTTGTGGTTTCTAATTATGTATCGAAAAAAGCTGTGGAGAGGAACAGAATTAAACGCTTAATTCGAGAAACCATCAGGCTCAATCTGACTAGGCTGAAAGCCGGCGATTATGTTATTGTAGTAAGACCAAAGGCAAAAATGTCTGAGGAGAGTATGGCCACTAACGGGTTAATAAATTTATTAAAATCTTTAAAGTTACTGAAATAGAGATGTTGCTATTTTTGCAAAATTTAACAAGACTCCCCCGCAATATTGCTGTATTAGTCATACGTTTTTATCAAATCACAGTCTCGCCAGACCATGGTTGGCTGTTGAAAGGTAAATACCCGTACGGGTTTTGCCGTTATTACCCTTCATGCAGTGAATATGCAAAAATCGCAGTAGGTCGGAACGGCGTACTAAAAGGCGGAATGCAATCCTTATATAGGATTGTTAAATGCAACCCTTGGGCTGAACCAAAAATAGAAATTAATAATTAGAAATATGATCTTTATCTACACAGAAGTAATTTACCGTCCAATATTAAACCTTTTGGTTTATCTTTATAACATTATTCCGGGCCACGATGTCGGGATTGTGATAATTCTAGTTACTGTAATAATCCGTTTAATTTTGGCTCCACTGTTTCACAAGTCCTTGAAAGGACAAAAAGCAATGAGTGCCCTACAGCCAAAGCTGAACGAAATCCGTGAGATACACAAAGACAATAAAGAGGCTCAAACTAAGGCAATGATGGATTTATACAAAGAACATAAAATTAATCCGTTAAGTTCTTGTTTGCCAATATTAATACAACTCCCTATTTTAATTGCCTTATACCAAGTATTTGTTAAAGCTTTAAATGGGAACTTAGACGGCTTATATGGTTTCGTTTCCAACCCTGGGGTCTTGGATCCGACTTTGTTAAATTTCCTGGATTTATCCAAGCCAAACATTCCGCTTGCAATAGTTGCCGGATTAACTCAGTTTTGGCAGTCAAAGTTGATGACTTCCTCCCAGAAGAGCAATGACCCGACAATGAAAATGATGAGCATCCAAACTACCTATATCTTGCCAGTAATTTCTATAATTATTGCAATCAAGCTTCCGGCTGGCCTGCCTCTATATTGGATAGTTACCACTTTGTTTGCTATTGGACAGCAATACTATATAAACAAAACCCATAAAGAAGTTGAAGTAGTAAGTTAAACGTTAACGCATGACTGATTACGACAAAATTGAACAGGTAAGGCAGCTTATAATTGATTTTATTTCCCGAATGGGAGTTGTTGCCAAAGTGGAGTACGAAGACAGCATCCTGAAAGGATTGGTCTTCAATATTTCCAGCAGGGAGTCCAGGTTGCTGATCGGGCACCAGGGTTCCACTCTCCATGCTTTGGAAATAGTTTTACATGCTTTGGTTTCTAGAACTTTTCCAGGCGAGGGATTGTATTTTACTTTGGATGTTGACGATTACAGAAGGAAACGTGAATGGCATTTGAAGGAGCAGGCACGAGAAGCAGTTGGTCAAGCAAAAAGAATTGGTAAGCCAGTAAAAATGGAGCCAATGCCCAACTACGAGCGCCGTATAGTCCACGCCTTTATTCAAGAAACATATCCCGACATGATAAGCGGAAGCGAAGGAAGAGACCCTAATAGGAGAATTGTAGTTTCACCAAAATAAAACCGCCCCTGCAAAGGGCGGTTTTATTTTAAGGAACCGTTATATTTATTTTCGGACTGGTATCGCCTTTGTCGCTTTTGGCATATAACTTGTATGAGCCAGCAGGTGGTGCGCTTGCCCAGCTCAGTGAATATTTATAGGGGGAACCCAGGTTTCCATCAGTTCCCGCCGTACCGATCAATTTTGATGTGGAACCGGTTTGATAGTAAAAGGCTACGCCGCTAAATTTTGCATTGCTGGATGCCGAAAGATACACAGGGAAACTTAAACTGGAATTATTTGCTGGTTCGGTTATAGACAATACATCTCCAGGGTTGCCAACAATAAAGGTTGCGCTAGTGTCATTGCTAATACCCACGCTGTCTACTGCTCGGGCGGTGATTATGTGAGACCCATCGGCAAAAGTTTGTTTGACTGAAGTGTTGTAAGGGCTATCTGTCAGGGTTGCCACAACGTCACCATCAACCGATATTATTACTTTTGCTATTCCTTTAGGAGACTGGGCAGAAACTTTGATATCCAATTTAGTGCCAGAAAAAGTAGATCCATCGTCGGGGTTGGTGATTGAAACTTCCGGACGGTCCTTGTCGTTTATTACAGGCCCTTCTCCAGGAGGATAGTCGAATCCATTGGCTTTGGCCCAGGCAATAACTGGATTTTCCCAATTTGGATTATCAGGTTTTTCACTATGGAATATACTAAATACTTTAACAGCGATATTTTCCGGGGATGTGAGGTCGGTTGCTCTTTCACCGGTAGTGGTGTCAATTTTTACCCCAATATGGACATTGTCGTGTTCTGTGGGGACTGCATAATCGGCAAATACTTCCGATTTTGTTTCCGGGGTGTACTCGTTTGGCAGTTTCCCTGAAACACTGTCAACAGTGACTTTTGTAATCCCGGCCGGAATTTTAAAATCTTCTGCGGGCATTGTCTTTACCGCTTCTTTAAGGAACTGATTTAATATTGGCGCTGCAACAATGACACCATCGGAACCTGCTTTAAGTAGAGTCCCGTCATTATTACCTGCCCAAACCCCTGCAGCTATTGTGGGAGTAAAGCACATTGTCCAACCATCGTGCCAGTTTTGGGTTGTGCCTGTTTTGCAAGCAACTTTTCGGTCCGGCAAAGTCAAAGGAGAACTGGAACCGAAGATGTAGCTACGAGCCGAGTTGTCAGTCATTATGTCTATAAGCTCATAAGCAGCTTGTGGGTCTACAACTTGTTGTGAATCTTCTTTATATTCTTCAAGAATTTCTCCCTGTTGGTCTTCAACTTTTAAGATACCAGTTTTTTGGTGTTTGTCTCCCATGTTTGCAATCGCGGCCATTGCCGCAACATGATCTACCAGTTTAACTTCACACCCACCAAGAACCAATGACAAACCACAATTTTCTAGTTTAGAAGTGATCCCCAAGTCATGAGCAGTTTCTACGGCATTATCCACCCCAACCAATGCCAAAGTTTTAACAGCTGGTACATTTAAGCTGCCTGCCAAAGCTTTGCGCATCGAAACTGGGCCGTAGCTTTGATTGTTATAGTTTCTAGGCTGGTAGTCTTTTCCTCCGTAGTTGCCAAAATCTGTAACAACGTCCATGAGCATTGAGGCCGGGGCATATTTAAATTCTTTGCCAAAAGCAGTTAGATATACATATGGTTTGAAAGAGCTCCCAGGCTGCCTTGATGAGGTTGCCACATTTACATTTGGTTCAAATACACAGTTCTTGCCAGGGGTGCAACCCGATGGTTGTGGGTCAGCAAAATAGTCTTTGCCGCCGACCATGGCAAGTATTTGTCCGGTTTTAGGGTCAATAGCAACAAGCGCAGCATTGTTGGCATTATTGGAGCGGATTTTAGCAGCACCATCTTGAACAGCTTCTTCTGCTGCCTCCTGCAGCTTTGAATCTAGAGTTGTATGGACTTTAAGTCCTCCTTCTTGCAAGGTTCTTTCTCCGTATTTGTCAGCGATATAATCTTGAATATAGAAAACAAAATATGGTGCTTTTATTCCCGTATTTGCAGTTTTGAACTCTACCTTTTCATTTGAAGCCTGGTTGTATTCTTCCTCGGTTAAGTAACCTTGGTCCTTCATTTGCTTTAGTACGTATTCTTTTCGCCCCTCAAGGGCATCCCTGTGAGTCCCGCTGGGGTTGTAATAACTTGGCGCTTGCGGTAAAGCTGCAAGATAAGCACTTTCCGCTATGGTTATATCTTTGGCAGACTTTCCAAAATATGTCTGGCTGGCAGCCTCAATTCCATAAGCGTTTCTTCCATAAGGAATTTCATTTAGGTAAAGTTTGAGAATTTCATCTTTGGAAAATCTTGCTTCCATTTCCACTGCCAAAATGACCTCTTTGATTTTTCTCCAAATAGATTTTTCCCGAGTCAAAACAGCATTTTTTATGAACTGTTGAGTAATAGTACTGCCGCCTTGCCTTTTTTCCCGGTAAATTATATCGATAATCAAAGACCTGGCCAAACCAGTTATAGAAATTCCAGCATGGTTGTAAAAATTTTTATCTTCAACAGCAATAGTAGCCTTCTGAATATAAGGCGACATTTGGTCAAGGTTGATGAGTGTGCGTTTGAACTCCCCATGAACTTCATATAATAGGTTTCCTTCTCGGTCATATATTTTTGTGGATTCAGGTACGTCCCTGCCCAATAGTCGGTTAGGGTCAGGAAGGCTAAAGCTAACATAGATAAACAGAAGAGCAATTAATAAAACCCCTGCTGCACTAGCTCGAAAAGTCCAGGTCCAGATTTGCTTCCATGTCAAAGAATCCCACCATGCTTTGAGGTGGAAAATGCTGAATTTTGTTTTCGGTTTCTGGGATTTTAAAATTCTTACAGACCTGGTTTTGGTTTTTTGCTGAGAGGTTTCGTTTTTGTGGCTTTGGTAAGAATAGATGCGCATATATATGTATTATACTCTAATATAACGACTGCGGACAGAAAAAAGTTGCTCTGCTATACTATATATATGAATAAAGCGGAAAAAATAAAATCTCTATTAACCCGTGGAGTTGAAGAAATAATCCCGGCTGAAAATTTAAAAAAACAACTGCTTGGGAAGAAGCAATTAAGAGTAAAGCTAGGAATTGACCCGACCAGCCCCAATTTGCATATTGGCCGAGCAGTAGTATTGTGGAAATTACGGGCTTTCCAAGATTTAGGTCATAAAGCCATTCTTATAGTTGGTGACTTTACCGGTTTAATTGGGGATACTTCTGACAAAGACTCAGAACGGCCGATGCTAAACCCCGAAACAGTAAAGAAAAATGCTGCCACATATTTTAAACAAGCTTTTAAAATATTGGATCCCAAGAAAACAGAAACCCATTTTAACTCTAAGTGGTTAAAAAAATTAGGTTTTTTGGAAATCGGAAAAATGGCCGAACAGTTTAGTCTCCACGAGTTCATAGCCAGGGAAAATATAAAAAAACGTTTGGATTCAGGAAAGCGGATAGGTTTACGTGAAGTATTGTATCCGCTCATGCAAGGTTATGACAGTGTTGCAGTTAAAGCTGATGTAGAATTAGGAGGCACTGACCAAAGGTTCAATCTTTTAGCTGGCCGTAGTATACAACCTGCTTACGGCCAACAACCTCAAGCCATATTAACCACTGCTCTTTTAGAAGGAACCGATGGAAGAAAAATGTCTTCTTCCTGGGGCAATACAATCAATTTAACTGACAATCCTGTTGATATGTTCGGCAAGGTTATGTCTTTGCCGGACAGCTTAATAGAAAAGTATTTTACGTTCGCAACAGATTGGGAAGAAACAAAAATTAAAACTTTTTTATCAAAAACCAAACATCCAAGAGACCAAAAATTGGAATTGGCAAATGCAATAACAACGCTGTATCATAATAGGCAGTATGCAAAAAAAGCTAAGGAAGATTTTATATCAAGATTCAGCAAGCGCGAATTACCCGAAGATATAAAAATCGTAAAGTTAAAACCGGGCAGTTATCAATTGTCGTCCATGCTTTATGATTTGAACTTAGTATCCAGTAAGAGCGAGGCGCGAAGACTCATACAACAAAACGGGGTAAAAGTGAATCAACAGCTTGCTAAGGATACAGAACTGAAAATCGATTCGGCGCCGACATTGGTGCAAGTGGGTAAGAGAAAAATAGTCTATGTGAAGGGAAAGTAAATAGTTTTAAAAAAAACAAAAACCCCCGCAATTGCGGGGGTTTTTTAACTGGATTACATACCAGCAGTTTCGTCTGCACCTTCAGCTGCAGGAGCTTCGGTGTCAGCAGTCATGTCGTCGCCGCCAGCTGCAGGAGTCTGCATATCGTCGGTTGCGCCTTCGTCTTGTAAGAACATGTTTGTTCTCCCTATTCAACACAGTTAAGAACTGCGTGAATATTTATTGATAAAACAATACAGTCCTGCTCTAGCTGAACTGTATGTGTATTTTATCAGTTTATGACGCTTGTGTCAAGAAATTTTTCTTGCTAAACCAGCACATAAAGCAATAGCCAGAGCATCGGCAGCATCATCGGGTTTTGGAATTTGCTCTAAACCAAAAGTTTTCTTGACCATAAATTGCACTTGTCTTTTGTCAGCTTTACCGTTACCGCAAAGGTAATTTTTTACCTGCAAAGGCGTGAATTCGTAAATCTCTAGTTTTGCTTTTTGAGATACTAGAAGTACGACTCCCCTGGCTTGGGAAACTGTCATGGCGGTTTTTTGATTACTGGTAAAAAACAGCCGTTCTATACCAAGCCGGCTCGGCTTGTATTTTTTTATTAACTCAACAACATCTTCGGCAATGGTTTCCAGCCGTTTTGCTTCATGGTCAGTTTTTGGTGTTTCTACAACACCAAAGTCCAAAATTTTAAATTCGTTCTGTCTGTCCAGTTTTTCTATTACTGCAAACCCTGTTGTTGCTGTGCCGGGGTCAATTCCTAAAATAATCATATGTTTGCGTTAGTGTGTACTGCTATAACATCCTCGTCTGCTTCAAGGTCATTAAATAAATTTTCTACTTTTCCCTTTTCTTCGTCGTTAAGGTCTATGGTTTGACTGCTGCGGCGAATAACTTCATCACTCGCAATATTAGCGCCATTTTCCAGAAGGACCCGCTTTATGTCTTCTATTTGATCGGGGTTTGTGATAATTTCAAGCCCTTCATCAGATAAAATTATGTCGTCTGAACCCGCGTCTATAGCAATAAGCTCCAACTCTTCTAGGTTTTGTCCTGCTGTGGGGATAAGGATCTGCCCAAGGGTTGAAAATTGCCAGGCAACGCTCCCACTAGCCCCTAAATTTCCCCCATGTTTTGAAAGTATATGTTTCACACTGCTTACAGTCCTGTTTTTGTTGTCGGTAGCAGCTTCTATTAGAAAAGCTGTGCCAAATGGGCCATAGCCTTCATAGAGCACTTCTTCAATGGCTGCTCCGCCGCCTTCCCCCATACCCTTTTTTATAGCCCTTTCAATATTGTCATTTGGCATACTGACAGCTTTTGCTTTTTCAATTGCCAAACGAAGTTTGAAGTTAGATATTGGGTCTCCCCCGCCGCCTTCCCTTACTGCAATAGATATTCTTTTTCCAAGCTTGGAAAACAGCATGCCGCGCTTAGCATCGGCCGCCCCTTTGGCTCTTTTTATAGTTGCCCATTTGGAATGTCCAGACATATATTATTTGAAGGAGATAATTAATGAGATCTCTCCTTTTATTGATGGTCTCTTGGAAAAATCTTCTGCAACCTGACCGCTCAGGCCACCGATAATTTCTTCGTGCAATTTTGTTAATTCGCGTCCGACCACTACCTTGGCGTCAGGGAAAAGTTTTGATATCAGCGTTAATGTTTTGACAATTCTTTGAGGGGACTCATATCCTGCTAAAGTAGCTTGGCTGGTTTTTGCAAGCTCAACAATTTGTTTGAGCTTCGGTTCAGTTTTCGGCAAGAAACCTACAAATAGAAATCTGTCAGTAGGTAATCCACCTGAGCTCATTAAAGCAACCGCCGCATTCGCTCCGGGGACAGGGCTGACAGAAATATTATTTTCCCAACAATTCCTGACTAGCCTAAATCCAGGATCCGATATTGCCGGCGTGCCGGCGTCGGAAATTAGACAACCATCTTCTTTTGCAAGCTTTGACATAATACTAGGTAAAACTTTGTGTTCATTATGTTCGGCAAACTGAATTACTTTTTTATTATGGATACCATAATGGGCAAGAAGTTTTTGACTGTGTAAAGGATTTTCAGCAATTATTAAATTAGTATCTTTCAAAACCGCAACAGCACGGAACGTTATGTCGTCCATATTTCCTATTGGTGTGGCAATTACATACAACATAATATATATGATAAGAGAAAGCAGCTCTATCGGCAAGAAACCTTAAAATAATGTAGAATTAGCACATGGAAAAACAAATTTGTATTGAATGCGGATCAGCCCAAGTAAACCATAACGCAGAATGGTGGTCTAACTGGTTTGAGCATTGGTCAAGTACATATTTAAAACCATTAGAATATTTACGCCGCATTGTCCATCCTCATATAGCCAGATTGCCATGGAACAGCTTTGCGGTTTTAGTTTTAAAAATAGGGGTAAAAGTAAAACTCCTTCAAATAAGCGAAAATTTATTTCCTAGTGACAATTCAAGAACCATGGCTTTGTGGAACGCCGCTCAATCTCGGGGTATTAACATTACCAGATTTAGTATACTATCTCGACCCACAGAATTTAGTATTGCGAGACACGGTAGAAGATCCCAAGCTTATATGAGTATGCCACGGCCCAAGGGCACCCCCTCAGATGCTTATTTTTGGATGGATAATAAGTCAGAGATGCAGAAAAAATTAATGAAGGACGGGATACCAGTGCCAAAAAGCTTTGAATGCAAAACAGAACAGCAAGCAATAGAAGCGTTTCGTAAAATAAATTCGCGGGTAATTGTTAAACCTACATATGGCTCTCGCAGCAGACATACCGTTGTTGGGATATCAGATGAACAGGAGTTGATCCGAGCTTTTAAAATTGCTTTACTCATTTCGCCATGGGTAATGGTACAAGAAGAATTGCCAGGGATGGTGCATAGAATTTTATGGATCGGCAACAAGGTAGTGGCTGTGATGCGACGGGAACCGGCATACGTTATAGGAAACGGAAGACAGACAATTAGAGAATTAGTAGAAATTGAAAATTTGAACCCAGCGAGACAAGGACCAATTTTTCATCACCTTCCCGCTGATGAAGAAGTTGCACAGGAATTAACAAAAGCAGGACTGAACTGGGACAGTATTTTACCCATAGGAGCAATGGCGATATTAAATCCTAAAGTCAGCCGAGGAAACGGTGCGGTGAATGTTGATGTCACGGAAGAAACTCACCCAGTTAATATGGAGCTTTTTACAAAAATAGGAAGATATATAAATGACCCGTTGGTAGGACTAGATTTTATTATTCGAGATATTGCCAAGCCATGGAACGAGCAATTGCCTTGCGGCGTAATTGAGTGCAACGCTCTGCCTTACGTGGATTTGCATAGCTATCCATTTGCAGGACCAGTACGCGACGGCGCCGGGGCTTTATGGGATTTAATCTTTCCACAATAGCTTATACAAGAAATATTTCATGTAGTGATTTAACAATCAAGTCGTTTTCTTGTCTGGTTCGACTGGCAATGCGCACAAAATTTCCTTCTAACCCTTTTTTGTCTGAACAATTACGCACATAGATACCATATCTGTTGAGCATCGCGACTGTTAGGTCATTTGCTTTGTGGGTTTCGGGCAACTCAATAAGTACAAAATTTCCATAACTGGGGTATGTTTTAAAGTGTGGAATAGCCCGCAGATCTTCAATAAATTGTTGGGTTTCCCGAATATGTTGTTTTCTGACAGGCTCGTATTCTTTTAAGAATTTGGGGTTTGTATATAGCTTAAAGAAGTACTCTGCCAATCCATTTGAATTCCATAAATATCCGCGTTCAAGCAAATTTTGAACTCTATTTTCGTTCATTACCGCATACCCAGCACGTATGCCTGCAATCCCGAAATCTTTTGACATGCTTTTGATAATTACTAAGTTAGGGTAATGTTCTACAAGTTCGGCAATACTAACGTGTTCATAATCTTCATTTTCAAACGCAAAATGAATAAAGCTTTCATCAACTATTATAGATTCTAAATTTTTTAATGACGATAAGACCAGTTCCATTTCTTGTTTAGGAATATGGCTTCCATTCGGGTTGTTTGGGTTAATAATTATTGCTGTGGAAATATTTTCCTTTTGGACAAAGCTAAGATAGTCATCGGTATTGAAAGAAAAATCATTTTTTTTGTTTAAGTAATAATAGCCAACTTCTTGGCCGGGTTTAATAAATTCATAGTATGCGGAAAAAGTTGGAAGTATAATTCCAACTTTACCATTGGAAAAATTATTCATTACTGCTTGGATTGCTTCACTGGCACCATTGGCAATGAACAAATTTTTTTGTGCTATGTTAATGGCCGCGCTCAGGTCCTTCGCAATTTGTGTATTTTGTGCAGGGTAAAATTCGAGCAATTCGCGAAGTTGCCCCTTTGTTAGGATCTCCTTTTCAAAGTAGGAAGCAAACAAGTCAGTGGCATACGGATTAGAAAGAAAACACGCATCGATTTTAAATTGTACTTCCGACAGTTTTTGCTTCAGTGTGCTGACGCTCGGAGAGTGGCTGCCGGAGCTCTTCTTCAGCTCGGCAATTCTATGCTGCAGTATTATCTCTTCTTCTGACAACTTCAATTCGTTAGGCATAGATCTATTTTAGCACAATAAAAAACCTGCAATGAGCAGGTTTCTGGTGCGCGTGCCTGGACTCGAACCAGGGACCACCAAGGTATAAGCTTGGCGCTCTAACCAACTGAGCTACACGCGCAAGATAACACTAATTATATAGAAATATTACAAACAGTTAAAGTGCGTTCAGGCTTCTTTTACCCCGTTTTTTCTCAAAAAAGCTCTTAATTGAGGCATATTTTTATTGTAACAAAATGCTTTTATTCCGGCTTTTCTCGCTCCTGCTACATTTCTTGGGCGGTCATCTATGAAAACTATTTCAGAAGGTTTTACTTTTAACTTTTTAAGAGCAATGTCATAGAACTTAGCATGAGGTTTGCGAACCCCGATTTTAGCAGAATTTACTATTTGGCATCCTCTAATACTCACATTCAACAGCTTAGTAAATGTCTCAGGCCCGTTTCTAAAATTATTAGTCAGAATGGCGATCGGGTAGTGCTTTTTTAGTTTTAGCATTATTTTCCATGGAGGGAGAAGCTTTGAAGTAAATAGGTATTTTCTTATTTTCTCTTTGCTCCAATGTGGTACTAAACTGTCTTTTAAGGCATCTACCAGCAGTTGTTCGCTTGCTTTCCCAATATTCACTTTGTTGTTTGCGTTAAGCAGCGCCGTTTTTTTTGCTCTTGGTACTTTGCTGGTCCAATATTTTTTTCCAATGGCTTTCAGCGTGTCTTTTACCAAGACATCACCAAAATCAAATGCAATAATTTTGATCATGCTTCAACTATGGCTACGTTGGCTACTAAGTCTCCCTCGTCCAGTCGCATGACTTTTACTCCTTGAGTTGCACGAGAAAGTGTGGCAATAGATTTTAACGGAGTACGAATTGCTTGCCCTTTTTGGGAGATTACTACCAGGTCTTGCTCTATTGATCCGTCAATTATGCACATAGAAATAATTTTCCCTGTCTTCGGAGTAATTTTTATTGTTTTGATCCCGCTGCCTGCGCGTTTCTGGATTTTGTAGTTGGATAATTCAGTTTTCTTCCCGAGACCTTTCTCAGTAACAACTAAAACTTCCAAGCTCTTAGAGTCCATTTCTTTACTGACTATATCCATAGAAATTACTTTATCGCCCTTACGGAGGCGGATTCCGGTTACGCCAGCGGCAGATCGCCCCATGGCGCGGATGTCCTTTTCCGTGAACCGTATTGCTTGGCCGTCTTCGGTTGAAAGCATGGCCTCGTCATTGCCGTTAGAGAATTCCACCCAGCGAAGTTCGTCATCTCCTCTAAGACCAATAGCAATCATCCCGCTGCGTCTTACTTTAGCGAATTCACTGCTTTCAACTTTTTTTACAAGTCCGTTACGCGTTGCCATTACTAAGAATTTGGCATTGGCATTTTTCGGCATGGCCAGAACGGCGGTTGCCTGTTCCCCTGCGCCAAGCTGGAGGAAGTTAACCAAAGCTTGTCCTTTGGCAGTTCTGGCCCCTTCAGGCAATTCGTAGGCTTTAGTTACGAAAACCCTGCCTTTATTGGTGAAAAATAGAATATCGTCATGAGTTGTTGCGGTAATAAGTTTGTCTACCACATCCTCTTCTTTAAGGCTTTGGCCAATAACCCCTTTGCCGCCTCGGCTTTGCTGTTTGTAAGTGTCAGGGGTCATACGTTTTATATAGCCTGACTTGGTAATGGAGATAATAATATTATTCTCGGGAATTAGGTCTTCAGCGTTGAAAGAGCCTAAAGGAGCGTTGATAATCTGCGTTCGGCGCTCGTCCCCATACTTATCTTTCAGTTCTAGGACCTCGGTTTTGATGATTCCTAAAATCTTTTTTACCGACTTTAGAATGCTTTCTAATTCCGCGATAAGTTTTCTTTTTTCTTCCAGCTCGTCTTCTATTTTTTTGCGCTCTAAACCGGCCAAAGTTTGAAGACGCATCTCCAATATGGCTTGAGTTTGAATTTCCGAAAGCTTAAATTTTTTAATCAGGTTAGTAAAAGCCTCTTCTTTAGTTGGGCTCTTCTTTATCGTTTGGATGACTTCGTCAATATGGTCCAAAGCTTTTTTCAACCCTTCCAAGATGTGGGCTCGCTCTTTTGCTTTTCTCAGTTCGTATTCAGTTCGTCGTCGCACCACCACTTGGCGGTGTTCCAAATATTTTTCTAAAATAGTTTTCAGATTCAATACATGAGGCTCAAGTCCGTCAACCAAAGCCAGAGTATTCATGTGAAAACTTTCTTGAAGCTGTGTGTAGGAGAACAGTTGGTTTAAGATTTTGTTGGCCAAACCATCTTTTTTTAGATCAACTACGATTCGGACACCGTCTTTATCGCTTTCGTCCCGGACATCTCTTATCCCTTCAATTTTTTTATCGCGTACCAAATCCGCGATACGTTCGAGCAAAGTAGCCTTATTTACCCGATAAGGAATTTCTGTAATCAATATGCGCATGGCGGACGTTTTGGTTTCTTCAATCTCGGTTCGGCCACGCATGATAATCTTTCCTTTGCCGGTTGCGTAAGCACTCTTGATTCCGGCGGCATCGTAAATGATTCCACCGGTCGGGAAGTCTGGACCCTTGATGATGTTAGAAAGGTCGTCCACTGTTGTATCAGGATTCTCGATAAGTTCGACAATAGCATCAACCACTTCATTTAAGTTGTGAGGAGGAATGTCAGTAGCCATGCCAACGGCAATTCCCAAAGTGCCGTTTAACAGAAGCTGAGGCAATTTGCCCGGCAAAACGCTTGGCTCTTTTTCGGTGGCATCATAGTTGTCGCGCCAGTCCACGGTATCTTTGTCTATATCCGTAAGAAGTTCTTCAGCCAAAGAGCTCATTTTCGCTTCGGTGTAACGCATGGCAGCTGCTTTGTCTCCATCCATGGAACCGAAGTTTCCTTGACCTGTAATTAACGGATAGCGCATAGCAAAGTCCTGCGCCATGTGAACCATAGAGTCGTACACCGCAGTATCGCCATGAGGATGATATTTACCCAAAACTTCTCCAACCACTTTGGCGGATTTGGTGGTTTTGGCGCTGTGACGTAAACCCATGGTTTGCATAGCATAAAGTATTCGGCGGTGCACCGGTTTCAGTCCGTCGCGAACATCGGGCAGGGCACGGGAAACAATAACGGACATAGCATAGTCCAAGTAGGACTCTTGCATTTCCGACTCAATTGTTCTGGAGCTGACTTTTCCAATAAGATCTCCGGTAATGGGTGATGATGCGTCTTTAGGCATAATTTTAGTTCAGTTTATAAGTTATTTTCCGTTAAAAAATTTTGGGAATGATTCTTTAGGATTTCCCACACTCTGTTTTATGTTTTGAATAAGTGACTCGGTAGGATCAAGCTCCGCTCTGCCTACTAATATCCAGAGCACAATCAAAATTACAGCAGTTACTCCAGCACAGATCCAAATAATTCGAATTTTATGTTCATGAGGTTTATTGCGGATTTTTTCAATGAGTCCCATGGCCTATTATCTTAATGGGTTGAGCACAACTAGTTTAGTGCCTTCTTCGGGCAAATCTTTCTTTTTGAGCATAAGCTTGTCCAACTCTTCTTTCTTGCCGCCCATTTCTTTAACAAATGTATCTAGTTTTGTGTAGTGTGAAGGAATTACAATCTTAGGCTCAATATCTCCCACCAACTTGCTTGCCGTAGTAGCATCCAAAACTTCTCCCCCACCTACTGGAATAATTAGTATGTCTATTTGTCCCAGCGCTTCCAGCTCGTCTTCTTTTAAGGTGAAATTTTTGATATGAGACAAATTTAATATTTTAATATCCTCGCTTTCAATCAAAAATGCTGTTATGTACTTGCCCTCCTCTTGTTTTACTGGCAGCCCAGTTACAGTCACGCCTTTGATATCATATTCACCGGGATCATTTATGAGGAATGGCTCGCCCGAGATGCCGCTTATCGCAGAGTACATTGGATCGGCTTTGTCGGATAAAATTAAAATATCGGCATTGCCCCGAGGCGGGGTGAGGCCGGATTTTTTGTCGAATGGGTCAGCGATTACTGTTGCTTCCTTAGTTACAATCTTAAAGCTAGATAAGCCGAAATAGTGGATTTGCATGAAGAATTTTAGATCCTAAAAATAGGTGATTAATCTTAAAAAGCCCAATAATTATAGCATTTTTATGGAAGCCAGGCAATAAATTCCGCTCTTTTAATTAATAGCGAAAACCCTTGCAAAACGGGCTTAATTATAGTATAATCCTACTACTTACCGGCGCACGCGCCTTTAATTAAACAATAACCCCCGGTAGGTCCAAGTAATTGGCGCGTTTAATAATTAATATATGAATATTAGATCTACAATTTTTGCAACGATGTAGTCGTTGTTTTTTGTTTAACAGATCCCGTTAGTCATATATTTTAGGAATTAATAATGGAAGAAAATCAAGCAACAGCTCAAATACCTGCAAATCTTGTTTCTACTGCAGGCGACCCCAAAGCTGAAAATATGAATGACCTGCTTGGCAGTGGCGCAGAAATTCGCGTTTTAAAGCCCGGCGACATGGTTGAAGGCACTCTTATTTCCGTTGGAAAGAATGAAGTGTACATAGAATTGAAAGGTTATGGTATCGGCGTGGTTCGCGGTCGCGAACTTTATGACGACCAAGCCACACTTGCTTCCCTAAAGCCCGGCGATACCGTTGCCGCTTCTGTTGTAGAAGTTGAGAACAAGGAAGGCAATGTTGAATTGTCCATGCGCCAAGCTGGACACGAACGCGTGTGGCAGAAATTGCGTGAGCAAATGGAAAGCAAGGAAATCGTTAGCACCAAAATTCTAGCCGCCAACAAAGGCGGTTTGATGGTAGAAATAAATAATGTGGTTGGGTTCTTGCCTGTATCCCAGCTTTCTTTGGAGCACTACCCTAGGGTTGAGGAAGGTGACAAATCCCGCATTCTTTCTGTTTTGAACACTTATGTTGGAACTCATTTCAATGTTCAAATTATTACTGCCGATCCCAATGAAGAAAAGCTTATTGTGTCTGAGAAAGCTGTATTCGAAAAAGAGACTGAAAACAAATTGTCCCAGCTAAAAATTGGCGACGTTGTTACCGGCGCTATTACCGGTGTTGTTGATTTCGGCGTATTTGTAAAGTTTGGTGACTTGGAAGGATTGGTTCACATTTCTGAACTCGCATGGCAGCGCATTGACAACCCAAAAGATCTGTTCCACGTAGGTGACAATGTTCAAGCAAAAATCATTGCAATTGAAAAAGGCCGCGTATCTTTGTCAATTAAGCAACTTCAAACCGATCCATGGCAAGAATCTGTAAAGAAATACCAAATCGGCCAAGTAGTCAAAGGCACCATTTCTAAAGTAATGCCTTTTGGCGTTTTTGTAGAATTAGATAAGGATATTCAAGGCCTTGCCCACTTAATGGAGCTTTCCCACGATGCGGTAAAATCCGCAGAAGATATAGTGAAAGTAGGCCAGGAAATGGAATTCAAAATAATCTCAATTGAACCTGCAGAACATCGTTTAGGGCTTTCTATTAAACAGTTGACAGAAGCTCCTGCAAAAACAGAAACTGTTGAATCTACAAAGGAAGCAGATAGTACTGACCGTGCAAAAGCAGAAGAATCTGCAGAGGAACAACCAGAAACTGCTGACAAAGCTGAATAAGTGATACAATGAATTAGTTGGCCGCGACTTGCGTTGCGGCCTACTCGGTGCGATGGCGAAGTGGTAACGCTGCGGTCTGCAAAACCGCCATGCGCGGGTTCGATTCCCGCTCGCACCTCCACAAATGCCCGGGTGGCGGAATTGGTATACGCACAGGACTTAAAATCCTGGGCCTGAAAGGGATTGAGGGTTCGAGTCCCTCCCCGGGCACCATCACTGCAAAACAAAACCCCCTCTTGCGAGGGGGTTTTATAATTCTTATTTAACGAGCTCAGGATTTTCAGCAGAAGCAATATTTAGATAACCAGTTGTTAAAGCTAAATGCTTTTGGTTAGCGACATTCTCTAAGTGAGCAAGGTCAGCTTCTACTTTTTTAACACCTAATAGCCAGTTTCTGCTTCCTGGAACTACATAGAATCCAAGGAACTTTTCAATCGGACGGTTTACGTAAGCCGGTTTGTTGAGCAAGTTATTCATGTCAGCAAACCATTCTTCGTAATTGTTGTATACCCGTTTCCCGTTGGCAATACCACTACAGTTGTAGGATTCCTGGAGCGCTCCGCTTACCCATTTTTTAGGGGTTCGCTTACACATATTGCTTTCTACGAATGAAATAGCAATCGCACGCTTCCAGTTGTTGTATTTTGGGAGGTTATTGGCATATTGTGCCAGAGGTGAACCTTTACTAGAAAGGTAGTTATGCAATTCTGGGGCCAATAGGTCGTTTACCGTTACTATATCAGCAACACTGATAGATGTCTGGACTAGGTTGTCTTGAGCTAATTTTTTATTTGATTTTGAGTTGAGATCAAAAACTTGAGCCATTTTGCCATTCTGAGTCTGTAAGCCTTGGGCTAAGACCGTTGATTCTGGATAAGCCAGAAACAGGGTCGAGAATAAAGCTATTATTACGAAGCTTTTTTCTATGGCAGACTCTAGAGGGTAAGAAGCTTTCATTTTATATAGAAATCAAACTCCTTTCATTTGCCAAATTAGATTGGTTGTTAAAAGACCTTCAGGTTACTAGCTCGCTCTACAAGCTTGGTGGCTTCCAGAGTTCCAATTTCACCCCTTTTTACCAAGTTTTAACCAATAAAAAAGAGTGCCGAACTAGCACCTTACAAATACATTATACTCCTTTTTTACCTTTTCGTCAACGATATTTTCCCGAATTTCCTCTTAAATAAGCCAAAGAACATATTTTTTGCCTTGCCCAAGGGCAAAATTGGAACCAAATTTGGCTTATTTATGTCATTTTAGATTTTGTCAGTGATATGCGACTTTTTCTCATATTTATGAAGAAAATCAAAAAAGTACCAAAACACTAGATTTTTTTGCGCGGATCTTGTATAATTTGATGGATTTGATGCAATTGCACAGTCATTTTACTGGCCCAGGTGGTGGAACTGGTATACACGCAGCCTTGAGGTGGCTGTGGGAGCAATCCCGTGGAGGTTCGAGTCCTCTCCTGGGCACCACTGGAGTCAAAATAAAATAATATGGGCGATTAGCTCAGCTGGTCAGAGCGCTTCGTTTACACCGAAGATGCCAGAGGTTCGAATCCTCTATCGCCCACCATAAAATATTTGCCTCGGTAGCTCAGTGGTAGAGCAGACGCCTGAAGAGCGTCGTGTCGTCAGTTCAATTCTGACCCGGGGCACCAGTAAGCGTGCGGCCATGGTTCAATGGTAGAACTCTTCCTTGCCATGGAAGGGATAGGGGTTCGATTCCCCTTGGCCGCTCCAAAAAGAAAATGCTTCACCGCAAGGTGGAGCTTTTTCTTTTTGGATGTTGGTGCAGGAGTGAGTATTGAATATAAAAATAAAAAACTGGCGCAGATTCTAAGATCTACGCCGAAAAGTGTGCGAGCAAAAAAGTTAACGCATAATGTATGCAATCCACCAGTGTTCAGGTAAGCCATTTGTGGTTGTGTCTTCGTCCCATGCAATTTCCTTATTGGAAATAATTAGCAAGGGAGCATAAGTTTCGGTGCAGTTTTGTCTGAGCATCCCAGGAAATACGATAACAATTTCTCCTTTTGTCATGTATGGGAAGCTTTTGGCCACAAACTGCAGACCGTCATAAACGTGAGCGCAATCAAATCTGTTGTGCTCAAGATGGTAAAACACTTCCTTGAAGCTGTTTCTTTTGATTGGTGGCAGGAACCCTAGTAATCGTTTGTCCACAATTCCACTTTTGCTGATTGTGCGAAAACTCAGTTTTGGCGGCTCCGGGTATTCTAATGGTGTTATGTTTTTGTTAAACCTATTATAGCCCCGCTCGCGGAGGGCATACAGGCTTTCGCGATCCGGCAGAATTTCTATTGGTTTGAAATTACCGGATATGACCGTTTGCATATTAATTGCCATTGCATTCCTCCAATGCAGGATTTATGGAAGCATTCACCTCCATAATTATCATACTCTTGATGACGAGTAGTGCAATAGCAAACTGCCTTTTCGGTTCAGTTTTTTTAACGACACAAGTGTCCATTTTTTTGGACGTGGAAGGTTGGCGTGAAACAAGTTTATACCACTACCGAAAGTTATTGGTTCAATGGTTAAATATAAATCATCTAGCATCCCCTTTTCTAAGCAGAGTTGGTAGGTCTGGGCACCGCCAAGGACGGCTATGTTCACATAGCCCAAGTTTTGTATGAATTTTTTAAGATTATTTTTAGCAGGATTGAGAAAAACTAAGTTACCATTTTCGGCGCTGGCACTTTTAACTTTGCTAGTTAAAACAATACAATTACGCTTGGATAAACGATTTCTCGCTGTCTGGTAAGTGTTGTTGCCTACTATAATTACATCTGAACGGTCCAGCTTGTCTCGGAGAAATTTTTTATCTTCAATGCTGGTCCAGTTGCTGAAATGGCTCGGATGTTTGCCTATTTTGCCGTCTATTGTAACAGCGGCGATAGCATAAAAATTGGGCTTAACTGTCTTATCGGCCATTTTTAGTTTTTTTAAAAACTTTTAGCAAAGGGCTGTATATGTCTTGTTCAGGGGTGATGATTAATTTGCGATAAGTATTCTTATTGGTAAATTTAATCATTTCAGCGTCTCGAATAATTAGTATCGGGGTTTGCTCTTTGCCTTCCCCCATTAGGAGTACTCCCATTGAGGCAAGGGCGTCGACAATATTAATGCGCGTTACGCGCAGCTTGCGACCGAAAATATCTTTGGTACCGCGCATGTCTCGGATTGGTTCCATGCCATAGAAACCCATAGACACGCCAATAACTCCAGCACGCAAAGGCAAGAGATGACTGTCAGTTGCAATAGCAGCAAGTTTGCTAAGTTTATATTTCTTTTTGAGGTGAGTTACAATTTCTTTTAGAAGCGCGTTGGTATTTTTGGGCCAAAGGACAAAATATCCGTTGCCGTTGCTTTTGTCTATTCCAGCGGAAGCGATTAAAGTGTATTCATTGATGGTCAGCATAAAGTTATGCGGCACTTTTTCTCGAGGAATGAACCTATCTGCTTCTGCTTTGGCCAACCGATCCCGTTGTTTGAGGTCGTTCTCGTCAATTTTAACTGTGCGTCCTTGGTGAATAGCTAAGACTTTCGAAGTAATTAAAAGCACATCCCCATTTTTAAGTGGCGGCAAATGTTTTTCCAAAAGATCGTAAAAATTGTCTTTTGGAGTTAGGAATTTTCTAGTCCGAACTTTTATGAATTCCATACATAGCGTTCATTAACCGGAAATTTATAAGAAAAATAATTTTTTGAATTGATCCAGTTAAGAACATTGTTTGCAACAAGGTAAGATGCGGCAATTCCCAAAGCAAAGATTAAACGTTCCATGGCAACAATTGGAATCAAACTAATCCATACAGTTTTTGGAAGAGAAAAAGCCCAAATCCAAAGGGCGCCGCCAACGGAATGGGCGGCAAAAGTTGCGCCCAGGCTTTTGACAATCAAAGATTTATCTTGGAAAAAGTATGCCGCAACGGGAATAAGCCAGAATAAAGAGAAATACCAGACTTCGCGGCCAATAGGGTTGGCAACAAAAGCAATCATTGCCAGTATTGGCACTATAATGTTCAGGCGGGTGTGGCTGCCAAAGTAGATAGCAGCAAACATTACCGGGAACAGACGAATAACTGTGCCAGCGTCAGGAATATTGAAACCATGCCATGCAAGATTTAAAATCTGCATAATTAAGACAGAAATTGCTCCAGGAATACTACCTAGGAACCCTCCGGCTATAGGAGCAAAAGCATCAAATAAAGTAAATTTTGCCCCAGAGCCGACT
Source organism: uncultured Candidatus Saccharibacteria bacterium (assembly GCA_964532005.1). Lineage (GTDB taxonomy): Bacteria > Patescibacteriota > Doudnabacteria > UBA920 > UBA920 > CAYQEU01. The sequence goes on along the minus strand of CAZHER010000002.1, from coordinate 57,396 downwards.
AGCTGGGTAGTTGGGATTTGTAAGGCAATAAATCCAATTACTATAAATAGACCGAGGAACCACCAAGATTTTTTGCTGAATTTCATCATGTATTTTTTGTTAGATTAATTAAGTTAACATCATAATACCTCGGAACTATTGTTTTTAGCAACCCAGGGTTATATACTCAAAATACATTAATCAACAAATTTATGAGCTTATCTATTGCAGTGGTTTGCGGATCAGTCCGACAAGATCGGCGCAGTATAAATGCTGCTAACTATATATCAGAACGTGTAACTGTTTCTGGAAATAAACCTGCTTTGGTAGATTTTACTAAAACACCTTTACCATTTGTTGACACTCCAATCCCGCCCGGAGATTTGAATGGAGATTATCCGTATGATGAAGTTAAACAATGGAGCAAGGTTGCAGGCAGTGCCGATGCTTTTATACTGGTAGCGCCAGAATACAACCATGGTTACAGCGCCGTAATGAAAAATGGATTGGATTGGTTGTATGGAGAATTTTTGTACAAGCCGGTAGGGCTGGTTGGTGTTTCCGATGGTCTTGTCGGCGGTGCCAGAGCAATCGAACAGCTCCGGGCTTTATGTGGTGGCTTCGGCATGTATGATATTAAGGAAACAGTAATGTTCCGCAAGGTTCAAGATATTATCGGTAATGATGGAAATTTAAAAGACCCGTTTTATGAAAAACAGGTCGACAAGCTAATTCAATCTTTGGCTCAGACAGCAGCAGCAATGAAAAGTTTGCGGAACTAATTTATCGCACAACTTCCCATTTATTTTTTTGGTTCTTGACCAATCTGCCCATTACAGAAAATCCTGAAGCCCATTTGTGACCGCCACCACCAAACTTATGGGCTATTTCTTTAACATCGATTCCCTTATGAGGGTCGCTTCTTAAGCTTCCTTTTACAACATTTCCATCTTGCTTCAGAAACATTGCATATTTGGCTTCCGGAACTTTATTTAACGTCTCAACCAGTCCTTCAAAGTATTCCATAGGAGGATTGCCAAGTTCGTCCAGTTCTTCCTGGCTAACCACGGAAATAATAACTTTGTTTTTTGCATCGTAGTAAGCATTTTCCAGAGCTTTACCCCAGGCTTTAAGCGCAGCAACCCCCTTGCCTTTGTAGTTATATTTGGCAACCGTACTCACTCTGGCTCCTTTATCCATTAGGGAAGCAGCAGCTTTAAGTGTAGTGTCTTGGGTGTTGCTGTGCATGAATGAACCGGTATCGGTGAAAATTCCTGTCAGCATGCAAGTTGCCGCCTTATGCCCTATCGGCCAATTGCAGTAGCGGAAGAAATCGTATACTAGTTCGGCAACCGCTGATTTTGAATGGTCAACAACATTTACTGTGCCGTAGTTAGAGTTATCTGGATGGTGGTCCAGATTCAAAATCGGGGCATTCATGTTGATGATCCTGGGGTTACCGCAGCGCTCTATTTTTGAACAACCGGAAATGATAATAAGGTCAAAATCTTTATTGGTTATGTTTTCTTTTACAAGGCTACTATTTGGCAAATATCGTAATTGTTCCGGAACCCCACCAACTACTGCAATGGCAATATGCTTCTTTTGAGCAAGTAGATAATCTGCTATGGCTAAAACCGAACCAAGATCATCCCCGTCAGTTCGTTCATGAGTTGTCAAAAGAATTTTATTGGAGCGATCGATTAAGTTCTTGGCCGCTTCAAAGCTTTCGGTATTATTCATCTTTGTCAGAATTTTCTTCGTGTATTCTTTCCAAGAGTTCGTTAATATGTTGGGCGTAGCGAGGGGCCGTGTCCAAAAATAACTGGATGCGCGGAACGATTTTCATTTCCAATCTACGATTAACTTCGCCTTGGATGTCGTAAAGGTTTTTTTGTAAAGTTTGCAGAATTTGGCTGTCGTTGTTTCGTTCGTCTTTTCCTCCAACAATGGAAATCCAAATCTTGGCCCATTTCAAATCATGACTGGCTTCTGCTCGACTGACAGTTACAAGGGCGTCGGTGTTCTCCAAATAAGGATGAATAATCTCTCCCACAATTTGTTGGAGGAGAGCGTTAACTTTTTCTATTCTATGTGTTGGTCTTTGCCGGGAGCTGTTCATAAATATATTGTATCAAAAATACCTGTAAGTATATCGAAAATCATCAGATTAATCAAGAGTAAAAAAAAGCCGGCTGCAACTGTGAGGTCGCAACCAGCTTACAATGTATTCGCGCAAGTGGCACGTTACTCAATGATCCGGATCGTGTCTTCTTTTTGAAAAAAAAGTTTTTTTACAAGTCTGGTCGTCAGAAACGTGGTGAGTGTTGCCGAACAGCAGTACAGCCCGGCCATCGAAAATTGAATTGCTTCCAGGTCGGCTTTGGAAACCGAAGCTTGCGAGTTTTTATATATCGCCCATGCCCCGAAAGCTAGCACAATTGTCATGAAACCGTTCAGTATAGGTCTTTCGACCTTTGCGGTGATCCCGGCGGTGATCCCGGTTGCTGCGAAAATTGCAATTAACAAGAGTTTTACTATCAACATTGTTCCCTACTCCTAGTTGTTGGTTACAAAATGTGAGACATTTTGCTCTCAATGCGCTATCGCAAAGAGAATATAGTAGTTTAGTTAATTTTGCGTACCGAGTCAATACCGTGCCTTGAACACAGTAAAACAAAACCCCGCTGTTATTATGCGGGGCTTTTCAGTACTATTTTATAAAGTTTTTAGTTTTAAGCTTTCTTCAAAGCTTTCAATGGTATCACCTTCCTGTATTTTGGTTTGTGATTTAACTTTCATCCCAAATTCATTACCCTTTCCAACTTCTTTGGTTGCTACTTTATTTTGTTGGAGGTCCAGTATTTCTCCCCTACCAGCTTCATATTCATTGCCTTCGTTGTCTTTTCGGATAATGGCAATTGGTTTGCTTTTGCGAATTTCACCTTCGTTAACTTTTCCGCCGATAATCATTTGGCCTTTTTCAGTTCTAAAAATTCCCAAAATAGTTCCTCTTCCAAAGCTGACTTTTTCCATTTCAGGAGTAAACATTTTTATGACTGCACTGGTAACGTCTTCCAACAGCTCATAAATAACTTCGTAGCTGTCTATGGCAACTTTTTTCTGCTTTGCTAAGTTTATTGCTTTCGGGTTTGTTTTAACTCGGAATGCAACTACTGTTGCTTTGGAAGTTTCTGCTTGCAGTATGTCCGTCTCATTTACTTCACCTACGCCTTCGCTGAGGATGTTTATTGTAACTTCGTCGTTTTTGAGCTTGTCAAAAGACTGCTTGATGGCTTCCAAAGAGCCGGCAACATCTGCTTTTAAAATTAAGTTCAAAGTTTTATTTTCAGAATCTCCTTGTAGTGTGGGACGGTTTGCCAAGCGGTGACTGCGGTTTTTCTTTTGTACTTGCAAAGCAATTTCCCGAGCTTCTTCTAGAGTTTCGGTAGTTTGCAAAATATCTCCCACTTCGGGAAGTTCAGAGAATCCGGAGATTTGTACCGGCATAGAAGGGGTAGCTGCTTTTAGTTTTTTACCATGCTCGTCTTCCAAAGTTTTTATACGTCCGTGAGCGGCACCAGCAACAATAATATCCCCGACTTTCAATGTGCCGTTTTGTACAATAATTGTTGCTACAGAACCTTTACCCAATAAGGTGTGAGACTCAATAACTGTGCCCAGCACTTTTCCATTTGGGTTTGCTTTGAAATCTTCCACCTCAGCTTGAAGTAAAATCATTTCTAACAATTGGTCGATCCCAGTATTCTTTTTTGCCGATACTTCCACAGCAATTGTTTTACCCCCCCATTCTTCTGTGAGAATTCCGTTTTCTGCCAACTCTTGTTTAACTTTCATAATATTGGCGTTCTCTTTGTCTATTTTGTTGATTGCAACAATAAGCGGAGTGTTGGTAAACTTAGCTCGGTTAATAACTTCAATTGTTTGGGGACGCACGCTGTCATCGGCAGCAACTACTAAAACAATCAAGTCAGTAACATTGGCCCCGCGGGCACGCATTTCAACGAAAGCTTCGTGGCCGGGAGTATCTAAGAAGGTTATACTTTGGTCGTTCTTCTTAACGCGGTAAGCTCCAATATGCTGAGTGATTCCGCCTGATTCCCCTGCCACAACATCTGTCTGGCGGATAGCATCAAGCAAAGTAGTTTTGCCGTGGTCAACATGGCCCATAACAGCAACAATTGGTGGACGCTTTACTAAATTTTCTTTTTTTTCTTCGGACAAAGTATTCTGCAAAAATGCCAGGCCATACTGCTCAACTTCAGCGCTTTGTTCACTTTCAACCTCAAACCCTAAATCTTGGGCAATAATAGTTGCCGTTTCAAAGTCAACTTCTTCATTAATAGTTGCCATCACCCCGTTTTTTATCAAAACTTTGATAACGTCAACAACTGGTAATTCTAGCAAAGCAGCAAAGTCTCTGACTTTTATATATGCCGGCAATGCAACTTTTTTTGGTTCTTTTGGTATTTTTTCTACCGGCTTTTCCGTCTCATTCAGACTGGTCAATATTTGCTTTGCCAGATGATTGTCTATCTTATTGGCGCGCGGGGAAATAACAAAACCCTTCGCCGAAGCTTTTTGGCGAAGTTCTTGAATTGAAATATTCAGCTGTGAAGAAAGGCTGGATAAATTCATAACTGTTTGATTATACTGGAAATTATCAATAAAATCAAGTGTTTCACGCACGGACTCCAGCGTTGTTGCCTTATTAAAATGTCCTGCCTTTTCCTACAATGACCTTGAGACGTTTAGGAATAATTTCAACAGTTGCAGGAAGTTTGGTTAGAACCCTTCCAGATATGGTAAGCGGAAACCCTTCAGGCTCTAAGAACTCCAACTTACGGCATTTGATGACGCTGGTACCAGGGATTTTTTCTAATTGACCTTGCAGGATAGCTTCTTTATAGCGAACAATTTGTAATTTGCTAAGTTTTTCTACAACCAACAGGTCTAAGAAACCATCGGTAGGGTTTGCAATTGCTTCTGACTCCGAGCTGGTAGACCGTGTGTTGGCAATAATTCCTCCCAAGCAGTTTAGGTTCATAGTATAGGAGTTGTCTATGCGTACCGAAATTTCTTGCGCTGGTACAGATAGCGCTTTAATACTGCTCCACCAACTCAAGTCCTTAATTTTAGAGCTCGCAATTCCGAATTCTAAATATGATACAAAATAACTTTTGGCAACTGTAGCCAAGTCAATTTTAACCACTCTGCGAGCAGCTAAAGTTTTGACCGAATTATATAAATTTTTTAAACCTAAAATTTTTGCCAAGTACGAATTGTCGGTAAGAGGGATGAATCCAATTGTAAAATCCCGGCCTTGCAGATATGACAGCATTAGGTTAAAAGTTTCGTCTGTACCGCACGCTACCAATGTTTTCACTCCCCGCTCGCTCGCGGTTTCCACCAAACTTTGAATTGAACGAAGCGGAGTCACGCGGCCCATTTCACCGTTTATTTTGAACTCCGCCAGATACCCTTGCAAGGCAATCTGGCGTTCTTCAAAAGCTTTTTCTCCTATATTCTGCGGATCTAAAATGTAGTAATACATAAAATAGCCAATGCCGGCCGAGCTCAAATGTGGAGGCTATTTATTTTTCAGGTTCCGGTTCTGGTGCAGCCACCTTGCTTTTGGTTGAGCCTCCGCCCATGTTGCACTTTCCTGTGTAGATAGCACCATCTTCCACTCTCAATATTGAACAGCTAATGTCGCCATGTACTTTTGCAGTAGATTGCAAAACCAAATTGCCAGAAATTTTCATATTTCCTTCAACGTCCCCTGCAATTACTGCGTTACCTGCCACTACATTGGCACTGATTTTGGCACCTTCGCTTACATGCACGCTCTGACTGGTGTTTACTGTTCCAGTAACCTGTCCTTGAATACGAATATTACCTTCGGAATTTAAATCCCCTTGGATTTTTACTGAAGGGCCGACAACAGTTTCAGCCGGTGTATTTATATCTTCTATATTTTGTTCCATATTGTTTCCTTTCTTAAAATTTACTACTGGATAAGATTTGCGTTTTTTATTGCTTTTTGTTCTTCTTCGCTCAATTGAAAACTGCTGCCACCATTTTCTACCGGTTTGCTGTACACACGGTTATGTTGCCTGCCGTGCATGCTTGTTATTACAAGTCCGGTGTTGTTCCGGTTCAACAATGCAACTGTGAAGCTAAGGCTTCCACCTTCATCGGCCAATGCGTTAAATCGGTGAACTCCAATTTTTTGAACTGCCAGGCCAAGGTTCTCGTCCAAGCTTTGCAGCTCCTGATTGTGGCGCAAGTTATTTTGTTCCAGCGATTTTATTTTTTTTACAAGTCGATTGATTATCTCCTCCAAGTTCTCCGCTTGGTTTTCGTAAGAAAACTCAGTTCTTAGATCGTGCAACCGCTTGACCCAAATGATCGCATATACTGCCAGTCCGGCAGACACTGCAGCCGCACCAATTGTTGTAAAAAACAGTATATTTGGATTCATAGTATAGATATTTTAGCACTAGTCCCAGTTGCTTTCAAATGGGAAAAATTGTTATAATTTAGCCATGTCAAAAAAGAATAAACGCAAATTTCATACCCATCAAACTTATCTGGAGCCAGTCAAAAATAGTTCCAGCCCTAGCCCATCCTCTTCTGCCGGTGAAACTTTGGCAGATGTGCATGGGACAGAATACAAGGTGATAAAGCATGATCTGATAAAGGTTTTAGTAATCAATGCAATTTTTTTAGCAGGTGTATTGGCTTTATACTATACAAATTTACAGTCAGGATATTTAGAAAAATGGTTTAGTACATTTTTAAAATTTTAATAAACACAAAAACCGCCTCAGCTGAGGCGGTTTTTTGATTGCGCCGGTTTATTAATTTTTTGCAAAAAAAGTTTGAAAGTAAAATAAAATATCACACCCAGCAAGCCAATTAGTGATGCAATTAGTGGCGCATTGATCTGCATAATAAATAAAGATAAGTTCAGAATTGCAAAAATATTTAAGGAAACGAAAATTCCAAGTAACGGGTATATCCACAAAGCATACCAAGGCATAAACCACGGAGTGGTAAAGCCTAAAATCACAACATACGGCAAGATCCAGCTATGCACAAACTTTCTTTTATATACAAAATATCCAATTAGCAAAACTCCAACAAAAATGCTGGCAATTCGTAGAATTATATTGTTTACGAAAGGCAGAAGAGATATAAGATATGTGCCGGGTAATTGAAAAAGATTATGCTTGTCCGCAACTAATTTCTGACCCAATCCGGATGCGTTTTGCCACGGCAGGCCAAATGGTGCATAAAGTACAAAACCCAGCCCAATGAAAATAAGTAAATAAAAAATTGTCACCTTTATTTTTTCGTCCCAACTCCGTGCTTCTATCATTCTTTCAGTATATGGAATTATGGCTAGTAGCCATGGAATGTATTTAATAAAACCGGCAATTAACAATATGATTGTGCTGACAGAAAATTTCCTGGTAAGGAAAAAATAATAACTCAAAGTTATTCCAAACAAAATAAGTACATCGTTATGGCCGTCAACTAATACCGCTTGCAAAATAAATGGACTTAGAATTCCAAGCAAGAACAGTTTTGTTTTTTTCTCGAGCGTCCAGCCGTGGATAGTCATAATTTTCCACCACAGTAAAGCCGAAGCAAGGGTTAAGCTAACAAATAAAATTTTTATAGAAACTATAGTCGCGTATAAAGAAAAATTTAGTTTTATAAACAGTGCAAGCAATAAAACCCAAGCGGGTCCGTGGGTCATTGGCAAAGCTTTCCACTTAGTAATTGGGCTGGTCCAATTGCTTTGCGACACGTTGTTTATCGTAGTTTGGTATGGGTTTTCCTTGGTTTCAACCCAGTTTCGAGTTAATGACAAGTTCCAATACAAATCTTGTGATTGTGTCGGCAAGCTTATTGCAGCACTTCCTGAGGTGAACAAAAAAAATATTATTCCCAGGCCCGCAAATATTTTCCATGGGCCGTTTTTTGTTTTTACCAACCACAACCAAAGACTTGCGTACAAAACCATGCTCATTATTGCCCATGCAGCAATAGTGTTGTGCGTGCGTTCTATATCCAAAGCAATTTCGCCGCCCGGTTGTTTAATATAGAACAGAGAAAATATACTCATAAGAAACAGGCCTAGACCGATTGCCGAGAAAGTAAAAAGGTTGTTGTTAAGTTTTGGGTAAAGCACATTGGCTATTCTGTGTAATGCATTCAGTGCTCGGAATGAGTCGCGCAAAGGTTTAACACTGCTAACCCGTCGCTCGTATCGCCTTTCTATCCAGTCCACCGGTACTTCTGTAATAGTGTAATTTTGTTTTTTTGCCATAGCTACAAATTCCGTATCTAAAAAGAATCCCGACTCTTTGCAAGATCGCATTAAGTTTGAAGCTTTTTTATTCCAAGTTTTGATTCCGCTTTGGGCATCTTGAAAGTCAAATCCAAATAACAAAAAATTTATTTTGCCTAATGCAACAGTAAGCAATCTTCTTAACAGTGGGCGTTTTCCAGCTCTTTTCCCTACTGCTATATCAGCTGTTCCTGATTCAATGGGCGCCAACATTCTTGGGACTTCTTGTAAAATTATTGGAAGGTCTATGTCCATATAGCAATATATCTCGGAATCAAATTTTTCTGCCACCGAGCGCAGAGCTTGCCCTCGTCCGGGAATTGTTGTTTTCAAATATTTTATTTCATGCAGATTTTCGGATCGAAGCTCTGAACACACCTGTTCAGTAGAATCAGTAGAGCCGTTGTCTGCCAGCACAATTTGCCAGTCTGCGCCGCTATGTGCCCATTTGTTTTTCAGAAAATCTAACAGCAGTTCAACAGATTGTCTAAGTATTAGCGCTTCGTTGTAAATTGGCAGTATAAAGGTATATTTCATGTAGAACTATTTTATCATATGTTATATTGAATATATGTTGAAAATACAAATAATCTGTTTGGGAAAATTTAAGGAGCAAGCTTTTGTTGAATTGGAAAAAGAGTATTTAAAGCGTCTCTCCCCTTTTGCAAAAGTAAAAATTGTAGAGTTGCCCGATGTTTCATATAAAACATCTGCGCAAATAGAAAAAGCCAAGCTCAAAGAAGCTCAATCTATCAAAAAGCATTTGCCTGCAAATGGAATAGTAATTTTAATGAAAGAAAGTGGGCAAATTCGCAATTCCAAAGATTTTGCAACTTTTTTAGAACGACTTGGCGGCATAGGGACTGAGCTGGTGTTTGTCATAGGAAGTGGCGCAGGGCTTCACGATTCTCTTAAGGAAGTGGCTAATTATGAAATATCACTTAGCCCCCTAACTTTTACTCACAATTTTGCCCGAGTGCTGTTAGAGGAACAAATATATAGAGCAATCACTATTAACAGCGGAAAAGAGTATCATAAATAAGACAAGATTTTTGATAAAGACGAAGTTATAAGTAAACTTCGTCTTTTCTTTTTAATTCGGCATAAATTAACCCAAGAATAATCCAAAAGATTATTTGCGGCGACTGTAATGTATAAAAATAATGATCAAATAGCATAATGCTGAAAAATCCAAACAGTATGCTGGCTAGAAACATTCTTCTCATATATACAACGGGGTCATGACTCTTTAGTATTTTTCTTATCAAATTTAAGGTTAAATACAAAAAAAATCCAATTAACAAGACAAATCCTACTAACCCAGTTTCTGCTGCTGTAAGTAAATAGTAATTATGTATAGGCTGTATTTCCCAAGGTTTTAATTCAATACCGGCATATTGTTTCATGTGCAACACACTTGAGCCTATCCCCAATCCAGAAATCGGATGATCCTTAATCATTTCCAACCCAATTTTGTTGTAGAAAATTCTTTCGTGAATCGCTGCGTCAGTAATTGTAGTTCTAGAAGCTAGAAATTGGTGAAATATTCCAATGTTTATTGATACAATGACAACAATGGCTATGGAAAAATGAATTCCCCTCTTAGTTATGCCGTTTTTAGCTAAATAGATAATTCCCATTGTTGCCAGTGCAACCACAGTTCCAAGCCACCCTGCCCTGGAAAAAGTCAAAATTGTAGTTGTAATGGTGGCAAATAACAGCGAATATAAGAAAATTAATCTTTTCTGGCTTAAACTAACCAATATTTGCCATGCAATTAGCATAACACCCACCATTAAGAATGCTGAAAATATATTCGGGTGAGGAAAAGTACCATAAGCTCTAACTAAAGTTGTTTCATGAGAAACAATTCTAGCTACTCCCGGAAGGAGTTGTCCTATAGGAGACTCCCCAAAGAAATACAAGCCTACTGATTTTTGGGCAAAAAACTGGTAAAAACTTATGAGAATTTGTGATATTAATAGCCCTAAATAGGTCCAAAGCATAATCTTACCCCCTTTTCTTAAGTGTCTTATATCGGAAAAGAACAAAAAAACCACAAAGAGCTCATAAAATTTAAATAAAAAGTATAGTTCCAAGGATGTGTTTCCCGTGGAACGCATTACCGTTAGAGCTAGCCAAGATCCGAGAATTACTAAAAAATAAACAATATTGTTTTCATAGAAACGTTTCCAGTTGAAAAAAAAGAAAATAAGAATAATAATATCGCTTATATATAAGGAAAATGAGGTAAAATCTGAGTATGCGCCGGTATAATAAGACAAATTTGTATAAAATACATATCTTACTGGGAAAAATATTGTAAAAATCAATAAAGAGCCCAATATGATCATTAAGGTTTCACGTGAAACAATAGATTGATAATTTTTCACACTTTCTACAATTTTCATTTTATTTCTGTAAATTTTGGTACCTATATATGCATTATACGGTAATTTGGCAAATATGGTATAATTTTCTTAGTATAAACATCAATTACCCCTTTGTAGCTCAATGGATAGAGCTATCCCGTCCTAAGGGAGAGATGGGGGTTCGATTCCCTCCAAAGGGACCAAAAATTAATAAAAAACTATGGAACCAGATCTCAAACACCAACTACAAAACATTCAAGCAGAAATTACAGAAGTTTCAGATAAATTGGGGGGTAATTTTTGGGCTTTTTTTAGGGGGTTGCTTACAGGGTTTGGTTCGGTAATAGGTGCTTTTCTTGCATTGTTAATTATTGGTTGGGTTCTAAATGTAATTGGTATTATTCCAGCAATGCGCAACAAAGTAGAACAGCTTCAAGAAACATTACAAAGTGCGCAACAAAGTCAGTTGCCACAAGTAAAAGAATAAGATAAAATTTTCAGGAATGTCTAAAAATTGAATATCAGGGCCCATAGTATAGTGGTAATACGCGTCCATGGCATGGATGAGTTCGGAGTTCGATTCTCCGTGGGTCCACCACAATAAACCTCATCTGTATTCGATGTGGTTTATTGTTATGAATGTAATATATAGTAGGGGAGTTCAGGGAAAGTTAAATTTTTTCTAAAGCATTGATAATAATATTGTAATTTTTTTTATGTTAAAATAGGTTTATGCAAATTCTCTCTTGGATTTTTACTATTTCCGGATTAGCCTTATTCGAAACTATTAGTAGCGTAGATAATGCTGTTATAAATGCTGAAGTTCTTCGGACAATGAGTGCACGAGCTCGGCGTTGGTTTTTACTGTGGGGGATATTGTTTGCAGTTTTTGTTGTTAGGGGTGTTTTGCCTTGGTTAATTATTTGGGTATCTTTGCCAGAGCTAGGACCGGTAGGAGCTTTGACAGCAACTTTTAGTAGTGATCCTCACGTGATAGAAGCTTTGCATGCGGCTTCGCCAATTTTGCTTGCTGGCGGCGGAACATTTTTAGTTTTTCTATTTTTTCATTGGCTGTTTTTAGAACCAAAGAATTTTGGTTTACCCGGTGAAAAATTTATACATTCTCAGGGCGTATGGTTTTACGCTGTGGTTTCTATTTTGCTTACAATTTTGGTGTGGTCTGCTATTAAGGTGAATCCGCTTATGGCATTTAGTATTGTAGTAGGCTCAACTGCATTTTTTATTACCCACGGGTTTAAGGAGAATGCGGAAAAGAAAGAAGCAGAAATGCTTGGTGGGAGGATGTCCGATGTCAGTAAAATTCTTTATCTTGAAGTTATTGATACTACGTTCTCCATAGACGGCGTGTTGGGAGCTTTTGCTTTTACATTGTCAGTGCCGCTCATAATTGCAGGCAACGGGCTCGGGGCTATTATGGTGCGGCAATTAACTGTTAGTAATATAGAGAGGGTGAAGAAATATATTTTCTTAAAAAATGGTGCTATGTATTCAGTTTTGGTGTTGGGGGGAATAATGATTTTGGACGCTTTTGGAATGCATATTCCGGCATGGGTATCACCGTTATCTACTTTTGTTGTTATTGGGTGGTTTTTCTTAAAATCCAAGCGAGCAATTACCCAAACTTTAGAAACAGCTTAAATAATTTTTATATAATCTTTAATAAAGTTTTAAATTAAATTTATGTCGTATATTGCGGATGGGGAATTCCCAGATGATGAAATCACCGATATTACCTATATGCTTGAATCAAACGATAGTTTTGAAGAGCTTTTACACGACTTAGGGCGTGAGGATGATGGCGAAGGAACAAAAGTCCGCATTGGCGACCATAAGGTAAGGTTAGGTGAGGTTGTAAAAGCTTTAGAACAGGCCCAAAATCGCGGGGACGATTATGGAACAGCTGTGAAACCATGGTTAGACTTAGTTGGATAAAGTTTGCTAAGATAAAATTAAGTTAAAGAATTAATAAAATAAATATATGGCTTTTAATGAATCTAGTCCTGACATGGGCAGAGATGAGATAGCAGACGTTACCGATGCCCTAGACAGCAGTAAATATTTTAAAGAATTGTTGAAGGAATTAAAGTTTCACAAAACTTCTAATCCAGAGCAGATTGTTTCTGTAGATGGTGAACAGTTTAAAATGAAAGAATTAGAAACAGCTTTTGAGACTTTTGGGGAGTATGTAGAAAATAATAAAGATTTTCTAAAGGAAGACCCTACCCGTATTGATGCCTATTTGGAAGGAATGATGCCTGCAACTGGTGTTTTGAATACCAATAAAGATTTGAAACAGACAGCCGTAGATTTGGCTCGCAACGAATTGGGGTTACAGATTGAACGTAAGAGCATGTAAATTATGATTTTTAAGTGGCAGTCCTTGCATTTGGGCTGCCATTTTTAATTGATGGAACATTGTTAAAGTTTCACGCATGAATTTTCCCAACATTTTTTTAGAGAATCAAAAAATTGCCCAAGGTTTTAGCTATGTTATTGGGTGTGATGAAGCTGGTCGTGGGTGCTTGGCAGGGCCTGTGGTTGCTGCATCGGTAATTTTAGATGTGGTCCGCGCAAATAGTGGAGAAAGCTTGTATGCTGAAATAAATGACAGTAAAAAATTGAGCCCTGGGAAACGTTTCATATTGGAAGAACAAATTAAAGAAAATGCAATTGGGTTTGGTATTGGCTTGGTTGATGCTATTGTTGTTGATGAAATAAACATTCACAACGCCAGCTTGTTGGCAATGAAAAAATCTGTTGAGGATTTAGAAAATAAAATGCAAAAAAAGATTTCACATGAAACTGTTGTTGCTGTGGATGGCAAGTTTATAATTGCAGAATTGAATAAAAGTTTTGTACAGGAAGCAGTTGTTGGGGGGGACAGTAAAGTGTTGTCTATTGCGGCAGCTTCTATTCTTGCCAAAACCCACAGAGATCGTTTTATGAAACAGTTGCACGAGCAGTTTCCCAAATACGGCTTGGATGTTCACAAGGGCTATGCTACTAAAATGCACAGGGAGATGATACAAAAGTATGGTATAGTTCCAGGGCTTCACCGCAAAACCTTTATTCACTATAATATATAAACCACGGAGAGGTACCGAAGTGGTCATAACGGGACGCTCTCGAAAAGCGTTTGCTCCGTCAAGGGGCACAAGGGTTCGAATCCCTTCCTCTCCGCCATTCAAGAATAAGATGTTTAGCTTATCAGCAAATGAAACGCATTCTCATTTTTTATACATCAGTTGGACTCGGTCACAAAATCATTGCCGAAAATATTGGTTACCATTTAACCAAAGCCGGATTTGAAGTTCGCCTTTCCGACATACTAGAAGTACAGTCAGGTTTTTTGGTGGACTTTGGTACATGGCTGCATCAGTTAGTTAATAAATATTTTCCATTCATTTGGAAATTTTTGTACAATAGCAAAGGGTTTAACAAACTTACCTTACGCTGGCGCATTCCTCTGGCAGCAAAAAATTCAGAGCGTGCTGCCAAAGCTATTGCTGATTTCAACCCAGACTTAGTTATTGCTACACAAACTACAGGTTCGGCCATTGTTAGCTATTTGAAGGAACAAGGAGTTTATAAAAATAAATTCGCCATCGCGTTCAGCGACTACCACTTGCATCCGTATTGGCTGTACGACCAAGCTGATTTGTATTTAGCAAACATAGAAGAGCAAAAAACAGAAATGATCCAGCAGGGGATCCCCGAAAAAAAAATTGTCGTAGCTGGGATGACTCTCCGGCCTTTACCGGAAATAGACACTCAAGCTGTGAGGCAAAAGCTTTCACTCTCGCCTACAGACCAAGTTGTGCTAATGGCTAGCGGTTCTTTGGGTACAGGGATGTCACCGCAGAAGCTTCTTGTTTTTATAAATTCATTGGAACAAAAAAATCCTCATGCTAGAGTCATTATTGTTACCGGGAAAAATACTCAGTTGCTTGCTCAGTTAACTCCGTTGGTAAAGCAAACTAGAGCTTTGGTTTTTGGTTATTATGCGCCCATGGCAGAGCTCTACTCCATTGCCAATATTTTCATTACCAAGCCCGGAGGTCTTTCGGTAGCAGAAAGTCTGGCTTGGGGTATTCCTTTGCTCATTACTCACTGGCTCCCAGGGCAAGAGGAGCTTAACTATTACTATCTTAAGCAAAACAAGCTTATAATGTCCGAAGGTCTTGGTGTGAAACACGATCAATTGGCCGTTATTGCATCTGAGGAGCTTATCTCCCAGAACTTTAAAAATTCTTTATCTCAAAATAGTGTCCGAAAACAGCTGGTTCAGGAAAACCGGCTTGGACAAGCCATAATTCAGGCTGTTTCACAGCTTTTAAAATAGCCCAGAATAAGCCAAATTTTATGTTTCACAAGGTTTGACGGGGTTTGATTTTTCCCTTAGTATGAATTTACGATTAATATTTGCTTATGCCTAAGAAAGAAAAATCATTTTTTGGAAAAATCATGGGTGGCGACGTTACTGGAGAAGAAGATAACGATTTGCTACGTCCAGGAAACGAAATGGAAGACGAGTTGGACGATGTTGAAGAGCTAGTGGAGGTGGACGAAGAAGAATATGAGGATGATGAAGACTATGACGGACAAGAAACTGAACAAGAGTCCGGGGAGAATCAAGAAGAATATGAGGATGAAACAGAAATAGAGCCAGCCGAAGAAACCAATCAAAAAGAAGAAGACTGGATGAGCGACTACGAAGGCGCTTTGAACATTGACATGTACCAAACCAAAGACAATGTCATTATTAAATCAACAATCGCCGGAGTTCGTCCCGAAGACATTGACATTACTGTTGCCAATGATATGGTGAGCATTAAAGGCGAACGAACAAAAGAAGAAAAAATAGACCAGGACGATTATTTTTATCAGGAATGTTATTGGGGAAGTTTTACTCGAAGCGTTATTGTTCCTGTAGATATAGACAGCGAACATATTGAAGCAGATTTGAAAGATGGAATTTTAACTATTATTATTCCAAAAGCTGCCAAAGCTAAAACCAAGAAAGTTAAGGTCAAAGGTTTGTAATTCCAATGTTAAATATTTAAGTCCTGCTATGCCGGCAGGACTTTTTATTTTGAAGAAGTGGTTTTGGGTTAGAAAGCTTTATGTATGATATGATTATTTATATGTTAAGCGTTTTATTTCTAATTTTAACTATACTGTCTTGCTATGTCATAGTGAGGCGTTTGGGAGAAAAAGTTTTCCGGTCCGGAGCGGAAATGTTAGCCGTATCCGTGCCAATGGCCATAGCGACGACAGGACTGCTTTCTTCTGCCGGCGCAGTGTTTTTGCCTCAAGGCATTTCAACATGGGTCGCCATTGCAGTTTTGGTTTTTATTGCTGGAGTATGTTTTCGTTCAGCGCGACCATTGTGGCCAGCCTGGCCAGTAGGGGAATTCAGTGTTGGCAGTAAAGTTTGGTATGCTGGTTTGATTTTGGTTCTCGGTGGGTTTATGGTTTTCTTGGTTATTAGTACTGTACAACCAGGAGCAGATTCAGGAAGTATTCAGATTCCAGAAAAAGAGTCCGGCGATATTGTGTACCATTTGTCACAGATCCTACGTGTTGGTGGAACGGAAAATTGGAATTTTGAAGAGCCTAGTTATGCAGGTGAGTTTATTCGCTACCCTTTTTTGATCAATGCTTTTTCTGGATATTTGCTGAGGCTTGGTGCTCCGCTGGTTTTTGCCTACCATTTGCCCATGATCATGCTTATTATCCCTCTTTTGTTCGGGTTAATGTTGTTGTGCCGCCAGTTGGGGCTGGGTAAAGTCCACACAATTTTGGTTATTGCTGGTGCTTTTTTTGGAAGTGGAATGGCTTATTTGCTGGGCTATGATTTTAATGCAGGGGCTGCTGGAGTTGCTTACCCTCATCAGCACGTAAATTATATCGGTTTAATTGCAGGGTACTATGTCAACCAACGGGCATTTGCTTTGGGAATGACTTTGTTAATGTTTTCTCTGGTGGCATTTTTCCGGGGACTGAAAGACGATGATATTAATGGGTTTAAGTGGGCAGGATTTCTATTCGGTTTGCTTCCATTGGCCCATGCGCATACTTTTATTGCCGGCGCTGTATTCTATGGAATAGTTTTGCTCTATTATATAGTGAGATATTTCGCGCGGGGTGATATGTTGTTTTATGGTCTGGTGCGGGGCGTGCTGTTCTATGGTGTGTTTACTGCAATCGTGCCGGTGATCTGCATGTTTTTACTGCCAAAAGAAGTGTTGGGAGGGGTGCCTGCTTTTCGTTTGGGCTGGATGTCAGATCCGAACGGAGTGGGCGGTTTGAAACTCCCATCTCCCGAAGCTTCTAAGCTCGGACCGTGGCTTACGTATGCCTTGTATAATTTTGGATCATTGTTGCTGTTACCACTTCTGATTTTCTCTGGCTTTAAGAAAAAAATGGGTGAGGTGTTTTGGTTGGTCGCCATAACCGCACTGGCGTTTTGGGTTGTCCCGAATCTTATTCAGTTCCAAATTTGGGATTACGATAACAACAAACTGTTTGTCTATGCAGTAATGTTTTCTGCTATAGCTGCGGCTTTGGCAGTAAAATCTTTAAAGCTTCGGCCGGTACGCACGGGCGCCATGGTTTTGTTATTTGCGTCTGTTATAGGGGCGCTATATATTCCCAGTCTGAAGTTAAGATATATGGTTACTCAAGATTTTCATGACACTTTAACAATGTTTAGTCCGGAAGAACAAAACGCAATTTCTTGGGTGAAAAAAAATACTACTGAAGATGCGGCATTCATAACTTCAGCTGTAATTCCTCATCGTGAAACTTTGTTGAACTCGGTTGTAATCGGTTCAAGCCGCCGCGCAACTATTGGTTATGTTTTGTGGTTGTACACCCATGGCATCGACTGTACTGAGCGGTTGAATAAAGTGGAGAAATTTTTATCAGATGGTGATCGGAGCCATTTAGACGGTTTGCCAGCCGATTATCTCTTGGTTGATCGGTTTTTACGGGCAAAGTATCCTGATTTGGAGAAAACCTTAGGTGGCACAGGACTAAATCAGGCATATCAAAGCCAAGCTGCTGAAGGCTCTGATTACTCCAGCCGTCTATCTATATATAAACTCAAATAAATGGTATAATTCATCTGATTTTGCAACTGATTTTTTACCATATTCATGTCAAAAAATAAAAGAAATTCACGAAAAAAAGATAGAGACGGCTTCCTAAGTTCAATACCAAAACCAGAATTAAATCTAGCATCAGAAACAAAGCGTGGAATTGCCATTATTGTTTTTGTAATTCTTGCCGGCGTTACGGGTTTGAGCATGATAGGAGTTGCAGGCAGCTTGGGTACAGCTATTGCCCATGTACTGGCTGTGCTTTTTGGTTTTATGGGTTACCTTATTCCGGTACTGTTTATAACAGTTGCTTGGGCAATTTTTCAGCAAGACCAAAATGAAGAAACAGGAGAATATGAATACGCAAGAACATATCTAGGTGCTTTACTTTTGTCTGCAAGCATTGCTGGTTTTGTTCATATGTTAATGATGAGCGAAACCACCGACGCTTTTGGGCTTGCTGGAGAAGGGCGAGGCGGAGGTTTTCTAGGAGCTGTTTTGGCCGGACCGTTACATTCTCTACTGGGCATATGGGCTGGGCTTTTTATTCTGTTAGGGCTGATCGTCATTGGCGTATTGGTAACTTTCAATATTGCTCCTTCTCATTTGCTAAATTTAATTCGTCGAAAAAAAGATGGTGAAAGGGTGACAATTAATTCTATGGAAGACGCGGATGAAGAAACCGAAGATGATGAGGAATTTGTCGAAGAAGAGATTGTCAGTAAAAATGATAAAGCGGAAGAAGCTAAAATGACAGTAACAAAAATTCAACCGGTTAAAGTAAAAGCTCCAGTTGAAGACAGTGTTGACTTAGAAGCAATTCAGTTGAAGGATCGACGAGATTGGAAATTGCCGCCATTCGATTTGTTAGATGACAACAAAACAGAAGTTGATTCAGGAAATATTGAAAATAATGTCACCATCATTCGCAAGACTTTGGCTGATTTTGGAATCGATGTTGAGATGGGAGAGGTCAACGTAGGACCAACTGTAACCCAATATACTTTACGTCCGGCTATGGGGGTCAAGCTTTCCCAGATTGCGGCATTGCAAAACGATTTAGCTTTGGCTTTGTCAGCCCACTCTTTGCGTATGGAATTGCCAATTCCCGGAAAAGCATTGGTAGGAATTGAAATTCCCAACAAATCTACGGCCGTGGTAAGGCTCAGAGAAGTGATGCAAACTACAGATTTTGTTAATTTTAAAGGGAAATTGGCCTTGGCTTTGGGCCGTGATGTAGCAGGTCGCCCAATGGTTGCTGATCTGGCTAAAATGCCTCACTTGCTTATAGCCGGGGCAACCGGAACCGGTAAGAGCGTTGCAATTAACTCTTTGTTTATTTCTTTGTTATACCGAAACACTCCGCAGGACATTAAATTTATTGTCGTAGATCCGAAAAGAGTTGAGTTAAATTTATACAATGGCATCCCGCACTTGCTAACCCCGGTAATCACAGAAAGTGACAAAGCAGTTAATGCGTTGAAGTGGGCAGTGTCGGAAATGGACCGCCGCTATAAGCTACTTGCAGAAGCGGGCAAAAGAAATATTTCTGAATACAATGACGATAATGAATTGCGTTTGCCTTATATAATGATTTTAGTTGATGAGCTTGCAGATTTGATGGCCGTTGCACAAGCAGATGTTGAATCAGCTATTGTCCGGTTGGCGCAAATGGCCCGAGCAGTTGGTATTCATTTAATTCTTGCCACCCAGCGTCCCAGCGTTGAAATTATCACTGGCCTGATAAAGGCAAACATTACTACTCGCATTGCGTTTGCAGTTGCCAGCCAAATAGATAGCCGAACAATTTTGGATTCATCCGGAGCAGAAAAACTTTTGGGCAACGGGGACATGCTTTTCGTGTCAGCCGAATTTACAAAGCCTCGCCGTGTACAAGGTGCATTTATCGGAGAGAAAGAAGTTAAAAAGGTTGTTGAATTTTTTAAGGGTCAAACGGGCGCAGTAATTTACAACGAAGAAATTGTAGAGAAACCAAAACGAAACGGTGGGATACCAGGTCTTGGCGGGGGAAGCGAAGAAGAAGATGATTTATACGAAGACGCTAAAGAAGAAGTTATGCGAGCTGGAAAAGCCTCCGCTTCTCTATTGCAAAGAAGATTGCGAATAGGGTATGCGCGCGCCGCCAGACTTTTAGATATTCTGGAAGACAATGGCATTATTGGTCCCGGTGAGGGTGCTAAACCGCGCGAAGTTTATGGAGTGGTTCCGAAAGATGAGAAAGCTGAATATGGCATAGAGGACGAATAAGGAAACACTATATATATTTGCCGGAAATTTGTCATTCCTGACAAGTCCGGCAAATTTTGGTACAGTAAAAAGACGAGCAAACTAAAACAAATTTGTTGAATATATGGTATTTCAAACCAAAAAACTAGCAATTGACACTTTAGGAGAGTACTTGCAGGAAATCCGCACCGATCTTGGCTTATCTATCAAGGAAGTTTCGTCAAAAACTGCAATTGCAGAGAAATATCTGAAAGATTTAGAAGCTGGATTGTTTCATAAACTGCCTCCGGATGTATATATAGTAGGGTTTTTGAATAAGCTTGCAGTGATTTACAATATCCCTTGCCAACCGGTTATAGCTCAATACCAAAGAGAGCGCGGTATTTTAGAAAAAGTAGTTAGACCTGACCAAAAAGAGTCCGCAGGAATTAAAGGTTATTTTTCTAAATTGGTGATTACTCCAAAACTTTTGTCTTTAGCAGTTGGGATTACCGGAGTTGTGGCAATTATTGTTTACTTAACGGCATCTGTTGCCGCCATAGATAAAAATCCATCTTTAGAAATTTTTGAACCAGCAAATGGTAGTGTAATTAAGGATGGTTCAATTAAAGTATCTGGCGTAACCGAACCCGGAACAACTGTGGTTATTAACGATCAAGAAATTTTTGTAAACGGTGATGGGAAATTTAGTGTTACCCTAGGGGCGGTTCCCGGACAAAAAGTTTTGGACATAAAGGCAAAAAATAAGTTTGACCGGGAAACAAGATCTCAAGTTTTGGTTTTAGTTGAATCTCCTGCTTCCCTTGCGTCTTTGGAGTCAGGGGCACTAGCAGGAGCGTCCGACGTGGCAATTTCCAATGCAGAACTAACATTAGAGTTAAAATATTCAAAAGAGACCACCAGAATAATAACGGCTGACAACGGTACCCCTCAAAAGAAAACTGTTGCTAAAGGTTATGTAGAAGAAATCAACGCCAACTCAGGAATAGTTTTAGAAACTGATGACGCAGGAAGCATAGAAGCTGTGTTAAATAATCAGAAGCTTGGTAAGTTAGGCAGAAGTAAAGAAAAATTAACCATCCCATTTACTAAAGATTCGTTGCCAGTAGCAACCCCAAAAAATTAACAAGATATAAATATGGCTAAATCAAAAACCACGAAAATAAAATCAGCAGTACCATCCAGTGGCAAGTGGGGCGCGGTAGAAAATGCAATGGATCAAATTCGAGACAAGTTCGGTGATGGAAGCATAATGAAAATTTCAGACCAGGGCACCATGAATGTTGAGGCAATTCCAACAGGGAGCATCAGTTTAGACTTGGCTTTGGGTGTCGGCGGGATTCCTAAAGGCAGAATTATCGAAATTTATGGACCTGAAAGCTCTGGTAAAACCACGCTGACCCTACATATGATAGCCGAAGCTCAAAAGCGGGGTGGTTTAGCAGCTTTTATAGATGCGGAGCATGCGTTGGATCCAGATTATGCAAGGAAGATCGGAGTGAAGTTGGAAGATTTGTTGATTTCCCAACCTGATAGCGGTGAGCAAGCGTTAGATATTGCCGAAACTTTGGTCCGCAGCAATGCTCTAGACCTTATTGTTATTGACTCTGTAGCAGCCCTTACTCCAAGAGCTGAAATAGAAGGGGAAATGGGAGCTTCTCATATGGGTTTGCACGCCCGCCTAATGAGCCAAGCCCTTCGAAAACTTACCGGCATTATTTCCAAGAGCAACACCACTGTAATATTCATTAACCAGATCCGAATGAAGATTGGTGTTATGTTTGGCAACCCAGAAACAACTACCGGGGGCAATGCTTTAAAGTTTTATGCTTCTGTACGTGTTGAAGTAAGGCGATCAGCCCAAATTAAAGAAGGCGATAAAATTATCGGTAACCGAACAAAAGCAAAAATAGTAAAAAACAAGGTTGCCGCCCCATTCAAAGTTGCCGAGTTTGATATCATGTATAACGAAGGAATTTCCGCAGCCGGCGACATTTTAGATACCGGATTGGCTTTGGGTGTTGTTGAAAAAAACGGTAACTCATATTCGTTTGAAGATATTAAGTTTGGTGTAGGACGCGAAACAGCAAAAGCTTTTTTGCGCGAAAATCCCGAAGTAATGAAAAAAGTAGATACTGCGCTGCGCAACAAGCTTAAGAGCGGACAGCATCTGCCAAATAAGTTGGAAGAGGATGAAGAATAATAACCTATCCGCCCGAAAGGGCGGATTTGTTTTGCCATTGGAGAGCATTCAGAAAATGTTTATAATATAAGTATGGAAAATTCAAAAACCATATATTGTAGTTTAGATCTAGAGCTCACCGGGTTCGACCCAAGCCGCGACACGATTTTAGAAGTCGGGTTTGTTTTTTTTCGCGCCTCGGGAAAAGGACTAGAAATTACTGAGCAGTGGTCACAAATTTTTAAATCCAATTTTCCCGTACACCCTAAAATCTTGGGGCTTACAGGTTTAACTCAAGAAGAACTAGATAATGCTCCTCAGTTTTCCGAATTTCGAAATTTTATCCAAAATAAAATTGGAGATGCTGTCCTGGTCGGGCACAATATTGTAGTAGATATAACTTTTCTGGAAGCTTTCGGAATTAAGCTGTCGGGAAAATCAATCGACACCCTAGATTTGGTACAGTGGTTGCTTCCCACTCATCATAGCTACAACTTGGAAAATCTAATGCATTATTTCAAAATTCCTCATCCCGACGCCCACCGGGCCTTGGCTGACAGCATTGCTGTTGTAAAAATTTTGGAACAACTCATGTTTTTATTTTCTTCGTTATCTGATGACTTGAGAAATAAGGTTTTAGATTTAGCCAAAGCAGTAGATTTTACTTGGACGGACTTGTTTAAAGAGCGCTTGGTTTTAATCTCTAAAGCTTCCGATTCAAATAAAGAAACTGATAAACCCGAAGAGAATTTTAGGAAAATTGACCCCGGCGTAATTCTGTCAGGACAATTGTCTGCGATCCCCAAAACTCCAGCAATGCCCGTTTATGACGGCAATAAATATCTGGTTGCGGTCGAAAATAAACAACAAGCTCTAACTATGTGGCGCAATGGTTTTGCACAAGCTGTATTTTCACCACAGGATTTTTTTAATGAGCAGAAATTTACAAGATTTTTGGAGAATGGCAGTCTTACCCACGATGAAATTAAGTTTGCTTTAAAAATTCTTGTTTGGCAGGCGACCAACTGGCAGACCATTTGTATTTTGGATCTTAATCTGACTTTTTTTGGTGGTCAGTTTCGCGACTATATCAGTCCTGCTCCCATTCCGAATTTTTCGGATATTGGTGTCTTATGTACAGATTATGGTTCATTGGACTTTGTCAGCAAACAAGAGTTGGTTAGAGAACGGCAATTAATAATTTCCAGTTTGCATGAATATGAATACAACCTTAGTACCGGCAACGAGCGCAGACTGAGTTGGCAAAAGTTTTTATATACTTTGCGCAGTCTAGAGCAACAAAATGAGCAAAATATCCCCGCAGAAGTTTTTACCGAGTGCGTTGCTGATACAGATTTGTTTTTTAGTCTCGTTGTTTTAACTCTGCAAAAATATTTTTCCAAAAGCGCCTATGTTGCTCTGACTGACTTGTCGGTACAAGATTACGCTGATACAAAAATTAGACAAGCCGCAGAAAATTATGCTCAGAAAATTGAGCGTGCATTTGCGGGTTATAAAGTTCCTGAAATATTCCGGTTGGTTTCTAATTTAAGAACGTTCTTTGCCGAAGATGTTAATTATATAAAATGGATTGAGCACTCGCAGACCAATTGTATATTTTTCAATCAGCCGTTACACGTTTTAAATGACAGTAAAAATATCATCAGTTCGTTTTCCAGTGTTTCCGCGTTGGAAAATTTTGGAGATCCTGTTTTGTCGTACTTGATCGGCAGGCTAGGACTGGAAGCGCTGTCATTGGTTATAGAGCCTGGTAAGCCAAACATCGAAAATATCCCTTTGCAAAGTATCGGTAATGATTTTGTGCAATACCTTACTTCAGAAAACCTTCCTGCTGCAGTGATAATGGGAAGCTTGCCTGAAGTTAAAGACTTTTATAATGAGAATTATGATAACCTAAAGCAGTTCGCTACTATCTACGCCCAGGGTTATTCTGGTGGGAGCAACAAGATCATAAGGAATTTTGGCATAAAGGCAGACAATATCCTTATTGCCACTAACAGCCTGCTTATTCAACAAGAAGGTCGCAGAATATACCCTAAAACTTTGATAATTACAGATTACCCCCACGAAAACATGTCCCACCCCTACACAAAAGCTTTAGCTGAATATTGGAGAGAGCAGTTTCCTGATATAGAGGCTATATTGGATTTGTATTTACTTCTTAAATTACTGAAAACCACCTTAAATAAAAGACTTTCTATCATTTGTATGCCCCACCCTCGGAATAATAGAGAAAGATATATATTTCAGGCTATACAAAAATTATCATTTCTTAACAGTTCTCCACAAAGTTAACAACTTTTCAACAACTTATCCACAGCAAAATAATGCTTCTCATACAGCCAAGATACATAAAAAATTTATTATACAATAAAAATTTTTATCTTATATATGAGCAAATTTGACAGTAATATGGCATAATATTGACAAAAGGCAAAATTTCTGGTAATATATCTGTAGTGATAGTGATTCGCACCTTGAAAAACAAATAAAAACAAACTGGACTGAGGAAATTTGTACTGAAGTCAGCTAATATTGCTGTTTTAAGTATATTTTTCCTTTAAACTTTCCGTCATAGCCTGTTTCAATCCAGGCTGCCTGAAAAACAAAAATAAAATGTAGGTTCTTGCCTTTCCTTAAAAGGCACAAAAATTTTCAAAAACAAAAATAAAAGAACAAAAAGTTTGAGGT
Source organism: uncultured Candidatus Saccharibacteria bacterium (assembly GCA_964532005.1). Classification (GTDB taxonomy): domain Bacteria; phylum Patescibacteriota; class Doudnabacteria; order UBA920; family UBA920; genus CAYQEU01. Next base: position 32,397 of record CAZHER010000002.1, on the reverse strand, counting down.
CAGTAATATGACCATAAGGGAAGTTTAGAGTGCAGTTTGAAATTGATTGAAATTCAGACGCTTTCTTGAACTTCGGTTCAAGGCAGTTCGAAGAGACGAAAATGTTGTCTGATGCTCCAGGTTTAGGGTCTTAAAGGTTAAGGCCCTGCATCTGAAGCGTCAGGGAGCTCAATCTTCGGGCTTTATAGCGGCTATCAGCCCCTTTAAACTATATTTTATACGGGCCATGATGGCCGCTTATTTTTTTTGTAAAATTTTCGTCAAAAAGCTATACTTACTATATTAATAGATTTGAAACTTATGTTAACTCAAGATTTTATCGAAGAAATGAGACAAGTGTTGGAAGCAAAAAAAGCCGAATTAAGCGAAGAGCTTTCCGGTTTAAGTTCCCACACCGAGCTCGGACAAGATTTGGAAGAAAATGCGCAGGAAGTTCAGCTGGATGAAATCAGCCAAGATGTCATTGCGGTTTTGAAAAGCGACTTGGAGAAAATAGACATTGCTCTGCAAAAAATTGCTGCTGGTACTTATGGAACCGATAGCGAGGGAAAAGAAATTTCCGAAGCCAGGCTGCGCGTAATTCCATGGGCAGACAAGGCAATTTAATTTTTTGGTTTTAGTGGGAGAAAAAAGTTTACAAACCGTAAGAAAATCTTTTTCTGTCGGTTTTTATTTTTGTATTTTTTTGTTGGCAATTTTTGTAGATCAAGTAATTAAGTTTTTTGTTACAGATCATTTTAAAAATTATTACTTTGCTTTTAGCGCCCCTGTTCCACAAGTGGTAATGTATTTAGTATATGGGACTGCTTTAACAATTTTGGCAGTGTATATGTACAGGAGTTTTCTAACTTTTGATATACCTAGAAAATTAGCTTGGACTTTCATTGGGGCGGGAGCAGTTTCCAATGTTGCGGAGAGGATAGTTTTGGGTTATGTGAAAGATTTTATTTCAATATTTGGCGGGATTTTAAATGTTGCGGATTTTTATATTTTAGGTGGTGTTTTTATTTTGTTGTTGCTTGATTTTTCCCCACGATTTAGGAAAAATTTATAAAGTAGTTATTTTTCTGTGAACTGGCTTGGAGTATAATGGCAAAATGATTGCCAGAGTATTGAGTAGCACCATAGTAGGAGTAAATGCAGAATTGGTCGATGTAGAAGTAGACGTTGCCCGAGGCCTGCCTAGAACTGTTATTGTGGGGTTGCCTAGTGTGGCTGTCAGAGAAAGCCGCGAAAGAGTACGGTCTGCAATAAGGAGCTCGGGGTTAAAATATCCTGTATTAAAGATTGCCATCAACTTAGCCCCGGCTTTTTTGCCGAAACAGGGAACTCGCTTTGATTTGGCTATTGCCATGGGGGTTTTATTTGCTTCAAAGCAGCTGGTTTATCAAGGCAAAAGGCCTAGTATTTTTGTGGGTGAACTTTCTATGGAAGGGTTTTTACGGCCGGTTAATGGAATTTTGCCCACTATGCTATTAGCAAAGACTGTGGGCGTAGATTCAGTCTTTGTTCCGAAAGATAACATTGAAGAAGCTTTGTTGGTACAAGGACCGAATGTTGTTGGTGTGAATAGTATTACAGAATTGAAAAATTATTTTTTAGGGAAAATTCAGTTACCCTCTATTAGGCTTGGATCAAAATCTAATATTATGAAGGCAGGAGGGCAACTAGAAGTTGACTTTAAAAATATTGAAGGTCAGGCCACGGCCAAACGCGCCTTAGAAATTGCTGCGGCAGGGGGACACAACTTGAGCATGACAGGACCACCAGGATCCGGAAAAACTATGCTAGCAAAATCATTAATCGGAATCCTTCCTCCTTTGTCCGAAGATGAATTTTTAGAAGCTGCAAAAATATATTCAGTATCTGGAACGCACAAAGTTTTAGACCTTTCTCACGTTCGACCTTTTCGTTCACCCCACCATGCATCCTCGCGTCCAGCCATTATTGGTGGAGGAAATTTGCCCTACCCCGGTGAAATTTCCCTAGCCAACAAAGGAGTTCTATTTCTAGATGAACTAACTGAATTTCCGCGGAGTATTTTGGAAGCTTTGCGTCAGCCACTTGAGGAAAAGCAGATTTTTATAAATAAGAAAAATTACGCAACAATTTTTCCAGCTGACTTTATGTTAGTTACCGCATATAATCCTTGTCCATGTGGATTTCATGGAGACGGCACAAACCGGTGTGAGTGCACCCCAAATTCAATAAGAAAATATTCACAAAAATTATCCGGTCCGTTAATTGATAGGATTGATATGAGAATTTTTGTGAACCGAGAATACAACGGATTATTCATAGAGCAAAGTATTACCAATGAATGCTCTGCTAACATACAAAAAAGAGTTGCGAGCTGTAGGGATATACAGCATCGCAGGTTGGGGCGGTATAAAACTAATTCAGGAATGACGGCTGACGAACTAAAACTTTTTTGCACTCTGAAAGAACCCGCCAATACCATCATACAAGAAGCGCAAACCAAATACTTTTTATCGGTCCGCGGGGTTTTTAAGGTTTTGAAGGTTGCTAGAACGATTGCTGATTTGGAAATGGTGGAGAATATTGAAGAACATCACATAAGCGAAGCTTTATTTTACCGTTTGGGGAGGTTGGGAGAGTAGCAAAAATATTGTATAATATGCTCATGATAAAAAAAGTTCGCAAAGCGATAATTCCTGCTGCAGGGTTTGGGACAAGATTTTTGCCTGCAACGAAAGCTCAGCCCAAAGAAATGCTGCCAGTGGTGGACAAGCCGATCATTCAGTATGTGGTAGAAGATGCAGTAAAAGCAGGCATTGAAGACATTATTATAGTCAGTGGCTGGCACAAGCGAAATATTGAAGACCATTTTGACTACCCGTTTGAACTGGAACAAAGATTAGAGCAGGCGGGCAAGCATGCTGAACTGGAAAATATTCGCAAAATCGCGAATATGGCCAACTTTTACTTCTTGCGACAAAAAGGTCCTACCGGTAATGCGACCCCAATATGGAATGCACGCAATATTATTGGCAATGAACCCTTTTTGGTTTTATTCGGTGACGATTTTATTGAAGCCAGTCCTTCCAGGAGCCAGCAATTGGTTTCGGCATATGAAGAAATAGGCGGCAATGCGGTGCTAGGTGGAATTAAAGCGTTTAAACCGGAAGACTATAAAAGATACGGTTATGCTTCGGGCACTCCAGTAAAAGACGGGATATTGAAAATTGAAGAAGTTGTAGAAAAACCTGGTCAAGCTTTGGAGAAAGAACATATTGCCGTGGTTTCTGGCTATGTTTTTGAACCCGATATGTTTAACGCCATTGAGGAGTCTATGGCTAGAATGAAACAGCAAAACTATACTGGAGAGAACGGCTATGTGGATGCTTTGAAAATTATGCTTGAGCAAGGCAAAACATGCTATGCATCGGAAGTAAAAAATGGGCGATACTATGATTGCGGAAATAAGTTGGAATATTTAAAAGCTGTTGTAGAGTTCGGGTTGAAGCATGAAGATCTAAACGCTGAATTTAGTGAATATTTAAAACAACTGCCTTTGTAAAAATTATATTTAAAAGAAACAAAAATGAAAAAATTCAACAAAATAAAATTTTACTCCCGTTTCTTGGCCATACTAGTTGTGGTGCCCATGTTGGCAATAAGTTGCGGCGGTGATCGGGGCCCAGCCAAAGCAGATAAAGTTACTTTGACTATATGGAAGCCTTTTGCTGAAGAAGGCACAATGAGAGTTTTGTTTGATGCGTACCACAAGGAGCATCCAAATGTTTCTTTTGAATACAGCAAGCGCAATATTGAGACTTATGAAGAAGATCTACTCAATGCATTGGCTGCAGGACAAGGACCTGATATCTTTTCCATTAATAATACATGGCTACCAAAATATTTAGATAAGGTTACGCCGGCAGACGAAAAGAAGTTCAGTTACAAAGAATATCGTGACGCTTTCGTTGATGTAGTCATTAAAGATTTTACTAAGGATCAGAAGATCTACGGTACTGCTTTGTCAGTTGATTCATTGGCACTTTATTATAATAAGGATATTTTGGGCACGGTTGGAATTACAGCCCCTCCCAAAAGTTGGGCTGAGTTAGAACGGGATGTCAGAGATATTACTGCTTATGATAAAACCGGATATTTTGCACGAAGCGGGGTCGCAATTGGAACCAGCACAAACGTAAATAGAGCTCAGGATATCGTGGCTTTAATGATGATGCAGGCAGGAGCTACCCCATGGTCTGCTGATGGATTGAGCCCCCAATTCAGTAGCAATGAGGCTGTAAAAGGGTTTGAATTCTATTTGTCTTTTGCAGATCCTAACAGTGAAAACTACAATTGGAATGAGAGAAGCGACTATTCTATTGATGCTTTTGCAAACGGACGAACAGCTATGTTATATAGCTATAACTATGCCAGGGAACAGATATTGGCAAAGTCCCCAAATTTAAATTTTGATGTGGCCCCAGTACCGCAGGAAAATTTGAACAATCCATCGGTAAACTTTGCAAATTATTTTGGAGAGGTTGTAAACAAACAGAGCAAGAACAGTGAAGTTGCATGGGATTTTCTAAAATTTGCTACTTCAAAAGATGCATTAGATAAATATTATGCTAAAAATAAACAACCATCCTCGCGCAAAGACCTGATAGCCTTACAAATACAAGATCTTGAAATCGGGGTGTTTGCACACGCCAATTTAACTGCCAAATCTTTTTACAAGCCTGACGAGGCAAAGATGAATGTCATTTTGAATAAAATGATAGATAATGTTGTCAAAAACGGTATGGATCCAAAACAGGCAATTGGTCAGGCTCTGAATGAATCAAGAACTTTGATAAAACGTTGATAATATCTAAGTTATAAAGCGATAACAATACAAAAAATGAAAAAATATTTAAAAATTTTTGTGACCCATGCTCTAGTGACAATTTTGTTGTTATTGAGCTTCGTGTTAGTTGCGCCTCAGGATGTCCAAGCTGCAACTTGTGATAATGCCACAACCGACGCAGATTTTCCGAATGGAACCAGCTCGGTTACCCCTGATAAGGTAAAGACAGTTAGCGATACAGTTACAATCACCTTTGTGCTTAGTGTATCTTGCACAGTAAAAAACCCTACAGGTTGGGAAGTTATACTCACAGGACCAACGAAACAAGGAGCAACGTCGCCCAGCACAAACCAAATTAAAACTTGGACAATTACGACATGGGATAGTTCAACAAAACAAGTTGATGGCAAATTTTTAAGTCTAAAAACTTATACAGCAACAATTAAGCCATTTTCCGGTTCTCCTAGTAATGGGAAGTATAATTTCAAATATACAGCTTATGACAGTAGAAATTTATCAGGACCCACAAGTGGCTTTAGCTTAACTTATGGCGACGTTGCTCCCAATAATACCCCGAACAACACTCCCAATAATACCCCGAACAATGGCCCCACAAATACTTGCACGGGTACAGGGTGTGGAACTCTAAATACAGGAGACTTTGATAAAGAGGTTGATCAACTCATTAATCCAATTAACATCGGCACTTTTCCCGAATTGGTTTTGTTTGTAATGAGAGGCTTTATTTTTCTAATTGGTGTCATGTCAGTGTTGGTGATTATGATAGGTGGTATTAGAATGGTTTTGGCTCAAGGAAATCAAGAATCTGTTACAAAAGGAAAGCAAACAATTATTTGGGCAGTGGCCGGACTTATTGTAGCACTTCTTTCATTTAGTTTAGTGAGCATTGTACAGAATCTTCTTTCTAACAAATAATCATGTTAAATAAAATTTTAAATTTACTTGCTTTTGTATCGATATTAGTAGTACTAATAGCACCAATCACTAGCTTGGCTCAGGGTGGGGGTGTTTCAGGCGGGGCAGGGGGGCAGGTAACTTTACAAGGGAATGGTTGTGATGACCTGCAAGCGCAGTTTGCGGCTTATGGCGGCAATCAGGCAAACGTCACTGAAAAGCTTCCAAAATATTGCACGGCTGCTGATATTCTGCAATTTGGTATGAATGTAATTTTTTCTTTGGTTGGTGGTTTAACCGTTTTATTCATCATGATCGGTGGGTATCAGTATATAACTTCCGGTGGCAACGAAGAGCAGGCAGGAAAGGGTAAGCAGACTGTGCAGTGGTCTGCAATTGGCTTAGCAGTAGTTTTAATGGCAGCTGCTCTGATCAACATTGTTATTAATTTGGTCGTTAACGATAAACTATTTTGAGAATTTGCCAAAGTATGGTATCGTTAAATTAGCAATTTTATTAAATAGCTATCTTTCACAAGCCCTGTTAGCCTAAGGTTTGTGTAATCAAGGAAGGGGGTGAAACAATTGAAACAATTTCTTAAAAAGAACTGGGTAGCGTTGGCCCAAATGGTTGTAGTCTTTACTGTTGCTTTAGCTCCAGTCTTGGTTACACAAACCGCAGAAGCCCAGTTTATCAATAACTTTCAAAACTCTTGTGAAGGTACAGGTGTAAGATGTGATGATAATGTTGATTTACCAGCATTGTTTAAACAAATCATTAACTATGCACTTGGTATTGCTTTCTTCGTTGCTGTTATTTATTTGATTTACGGCGGTTTCCTATATATCACCTCCGCTGGTAATGAAGAATCGGCTGAAAAAGGAAAGAACGCTATCGTTTATTCCTTAATCGGTATTGTTGTCATCGTTTTGTCCTTCGTAATTGTAAGTGCTGTTTACCGTTTCGTGTCTAACAACGGAAACTAACAAAATTTCCGCCCGCACCTTAAAAAGTGCGGGCTAGTCCTAGGTTTTTATAGTTTTGAAATTCTTGAAAGTCTAGGATTATAAATTGTATATGAGCAAATCAAGTATTTTTAGATCATTAGCTTTATTGGCTGTCGGTTTTGCAGCAAGTTTTGCAATTGCAATGTCGCCTGCAGTATTTGTTCATGCAGATAGTGTGACCGAAGGTTTGGACAAGTTAAAAACCGCTACCGGCGACGCGTATCCCGACACGGTTTTTAGCGATAAGAAAACCCCCAGTGAAGTTTTAGGGCAGATAATAAATATAATGTTGGGCATTGCTTTTGCGGTGGCAGTAATTATGGTGATTTACGGTGGCTATCAGTATATTACCTCCGCTGGTAATGAAGAGAAAGCTACTTCGGGACGACAAACCATTCTTTATGCCTTAATAGGCATAGTGATAATAATTCTATCGTTTGTAATAGTAAGAGCTGTTGTAGGATTTGTTAAAAATGGAACTGGCTCTTCCAATACATCAACTAATAATCGTAACGGACCGTAATTTATGAATAATTTCAAGAAATTTGTTACCGTTTTGTTTTTGGGATTTGTATTAATTGGTACTACCGGGGTGTTTGTCTCTGTGGCATCAGCACAAGGCGCTACCAGTCCTTGCGGTGAGTTTGAGGAACAGGGTCCGCTTTGTGTACCTAAAAATCCATTTGGAAACTCGACCAACAGCCTGGCTGCACAAACAACCGCAACAGGACTTATAGGCACGATTATTAAAATAATGCTTTATTTTGCCGGCATTATTGCTGTTTTGTTTCTAGTAATCGGGGGTTACTATTATTTGACTTCTAGAGGAAATGAAGAGCAGGCAACCAAAGGTCGCCAGACTTTGGTGTATGCCTTGCTCGGACTGGCGATAGTCATACTTTCTTATGTAATAGTGACAGCTTTGACGAATCAGCTAACCACGGGCTCTTAGAAAAAAAACTTTTAAAACCGGCTAGTCCGGTTTTTTGTTTTGTGTTAAACTATACTTTACTTTGCCGAAGTGGCGGAATTGGCATACGCACTAGCCTTAGGAGCTAGCGCCCGCAAGGGCTTGTGGGTTCAAGTCCCACCTTCGGCACCATATAGTTATTAAGCTTTATATTTTCATGGGAAAAATCGTTAAGCAGTTGTTAATAGTGTTAGTTGGATTTTTAGTTATTTTTGCGCTTTACGCCACTTTTAGTGGACAAAGCTCTGTTAAAAATGTTTCCTTATCGGAGATCAGGGATCTCATTGATCAAGAAAAAATTAACTCTATTACGGTAGAGCCAACATCCATTACAGCAGTCAGAAAGGACAGCGACGAAAAACTAAAAGCCACGATTGGACAGAATACCGAAATTCCGCAGTTTTTTAAAGATAACGGAATTAGTTCTGAAAAATTAGCCAAATTGAAAATTGAATTTAAAAACGGCAGCACAGCGGGAGCAATTGCGGGAACAGTTTTGCCTTTCTTGTTACCGTTGATTATCATTGGTCTATTCATTTATTTTTTAATGAGACAGGTTCAAGGAACAAACAATCGCGCCATGACTTTTGGTCAAAGTTCTGCACGTTTAAATGATGAGCGGAAAAACCAAGTTCGTTTTGCAGATGTTGCAGGAAGCCAAGAAGCCAAAGAAGAACTAAGTGAAATTGTAGATTTTTTGAAGTATCCGCAAAAGTTTTTGTCATTGGGAGCAAAAATTCCCAAAGGAGTGCTGTTGCTTGGCAGTCCCGGTGTAGGGAAGACATTGCTGTCCCGTGCGGTAGCTGGCGAAGCCAATGTGCCGTTTTTTCATATTTCCGGTTCTGAATTTGTTGAAATGTTTGTTGGTGTCGGAGCTAGTCGTGTGCGCGACTTATTCAAAAAAGCAAAAAAGAACGCTCCCTGCATTGTATTTATCGATGAAATCGATGCAGTGGGGAGACAGCGTGGTACCGGTGTTGGGGGTGGTCACGATGAGCGCGAACAAACTTTAAACCAGATTTTAGTTGAGATGGACGGTTTTGAAAATGACACCAACGTAATTGTCATTGCTGCTACTAATAGACCTGATGTGCTCGATCCTGCTTTGCTTCGTCCTGGTCGTTTCGACCGACAAGTTGTTTTGGACCTGCCTGACATTAAAGATCGTGAAGCAATTTTGAAAGTTCACAGTAAGAACAAGCCTTTGGCAAAAGATGTTGACCTGCGCAAGGTTGCCGAAAGGACACCAGGTTTCTCCGGAGCCGACCTGGCTAATTTAATCAATGAGGGGGCTATCTTAGCTGCTCGAAGTAATAAAAAAGAGATTGGCAATGAAGATTTGCGGGAAGCTATTGAAAAAGTAATGCTGGGTCCGCAGAGAAAAAGCCATATTTTATCCCCGAAAGAAAAAGAAGTTACAGCATATCATGAAGGCGGCCATGCCTTGGTCGGTTCAGTACTGCCTTTTTCCGACCCTGTTCATAAGGTTACCATTTTATCTCGTGGACGCGCTGCCGGTTATACTATGAAGCTTCCTGTGGAAGACAAGCATATGCACACTAAGTCCGGTTTCTTAGATGAAATAGCAGCTCTTTTGGGTGGATACGCAGCCGAGAGATTGGTATTCAATGAGCTGACTACTGGTGCCAGCAATGACCTTAAAGTTGCAACTAACTTGGCACGCCGTATGGTAACCAGCTACGGCATGAGTGACGAACTTGGTCCTGTCACCTTGGGAGAGGGTCATGAAATGGTTTTCTTGGGTAAAGATTTAAGAGAGCAAAGAAATTACAGCGAGGAAGTTGCCAAAGCGATCGATGCTGAAGTTAAGCGAATTATGACCGAGGCATACAATCGTGCAACTGAAGTGTTGACCAAACATCGTGATTATTTGGACACAATAGCTAATCGTCTGGTTAAGGAAGAAACTTTGGAGCAAGATCAGTTTGCTGAAATTGTTAAAGAAATTTTACCCGAAGAAAAAAAATCCGGACAACAGTTTGAACCGGTATTACAAGCCTAGCCAGTTGTTGAGTAAAATTTATTAACACAAAATTTGTGTTGAATCATCTGAAACTAATAACCACAGCTTTGCGAGTGACCGCAGCCACTCCTCTGCTGTGGTTTTTTGGTTTGTTATTATCAGCAGGTTTCAATATGAATTTTTGGTATTTGAAAAAAATCGGACTACAAATCCAACTGGAAAACTTGTTGGTTTATTTACTGTCTCCTAGCCGCAACGACCCCGCACAGATGTTTTCAATTATCTTCATTTTTTTGTTGGGTATAATATCGGTGTGGGTTTTAGCAAATTGGGTTAAAATTTTCTTTATGCTCACTGTTGCAGATTTATTGAACTTAAAGCGGCTCGGTGAAACTCCCGAAGATTTATCTTGGATCGATCGTCAAGGCAAAATTTTGTTCCAATCGAAAACGTTTATACTTCCTGTGTTAATTGTCAGTTTGTTTACTGCAGCAGCACAGATCATAACCGTATTGGTATTCGCAAGCCCGTGGATCTGGCAAATGTTTTTTGCCCCGATGGAATATATGGCCGGTATAGGGATGGTTCTGCTCGTATTGTTTTTATTTATTTTTTCAGTGTTTAATTTTTTTACTGTCGCTAATATTGTCATATACCAAAAGGGCATCAACGATGCTTGTGCTGTAGCCTGGCAGTTTATTAAGGCAAAATTGGTACGGTTGTTAATTTTTTGCTTGGTACTCGCAACTATGTATGCGTTTGGTGCGAGTTTAGGACTAGTATTTTTAATACATGTTAAGCCAATTGTAATTTTATGGTTTGGATTTTTGAATTCATTTTTTAACCTCAGCTTATTTTTGTTTTACATAGCCAATTTGAGACCCCGCTCTTTTGAGAAGTCAGCAAAAAATAAAAAATCTTTCAATCCGGCTTTGGTTGCCAATCCTATAAAATAACACCAATTGGCAAATTTGAACCATTGATAGTATAATAAAAACATGAAGTCTCAATGGTACGAATCAAAGCAAAAAGCTGTCAATTTGCGAAAATTAGGCTTATCTATAAGAAAAATAGAATCAAGTCTTGGTATTCCAAGGTCGACTTTAAGCGGGTGGTTTAAAAATATAGAGTTGACTGAGAGTCAGAAGGATTCATTGCGAAAAGGGAAATTGGCTAGTTTGGCAGGTGCTAGAAAATTGGCTATGAATTGGCACAACACCCAGAAGAAAAAAAGGGTTGAGAAAGCTAGATTTGAAGCAGAAAATAGTTTAAACTTTATAAACTGGCAGGCAAAACCAGTAGTGGATTTGGCGTTAGCCATGTTATATTTAGGAGAGGGATATAAAGCAGCTCCCACCTTGGCGCTTGGTAATTCTAATCCGATAGTGCTTAAATTTTTTATTCAAGCTTTATCGGTAAATTATCAAGTAGAAAAAAATGATTTTAAGTGTGAATTGCACATAAGATCTGATCAAGACCCAGTCTCGATAGTGGGCTTTTGGTCTACTGAGCTGGGTTTGCCAATACAAAGTTTCACAAAAGTCAGTGTTGCCAAAAGAACAATAAACTCCCAGTCGCATCCGGACTACAAAGGAGTGTGCGTTGTCCGATACGGAAACACCGCTGTCCAGCGGAAGCTGTCGTTTTTGAGCAAGATATTTTGTGAAAAAGTTGTTGAAGATTGCCATGAGGGTGTATAGCTCAGTTGGTTAGAGCGCATCGTTGACATCGATGAGGTCTCCCGTTCAATTCGGGATACACCCACCATATATAAAATGCCAAGCTTAAATCAGGAAACATTAGAAAATATTTTAGGAACCCGGATCAATAATATTGATTTATTTATTTCAGCATTTACCCATCGGTCTTATCTGAATGAAAATCGGTCGTTCCATCTGCCCCATAATGAGCGTCTAGAATTTTTAGGAGACGCGGTTTTGGAAATTATCGCCACAGAGTTTTTGTATAAGAATTACGATCACTCCGAAGGCGAACTTACAAATTTTCGTAGTGCCTTGGTAAACTATAAAATGCTTTCTGCCATTGCCAATCGTCTGGGTTTGGAACAGTTTTTATTGATGTCCAAGGGTGAGGCTCGCGACACTGGTCGAGCCCGACAAGTTATTTTGGCCAATTGCATCGAGGCGCTAATCGGCGCAATCTATTTGGATGCAGGCTACGAAGCAGCCCAGAAATTTATTACAAAAGAAATATTAGTAGAGTTGCCAAATATAATTGAGGGTGGTACATATTTGGATCCGAAAAGTCGTTTGCAAGAATTGGTGCAGGACAAAAAAGGGGTCACTCCAACATATGGAGTGGTCCAAGAAACCGGTCCAGATCACAATAAGATTTTTGTTGTTGCAGCTTTCATGGATACCGTAGAAATTGGTCGTGGCGAGGGGCCTTCCAAACAAGAAGCAGAAATTGAAGCTGCTCAAGATGCTTTAAGAAAATTGAGATTTATAGACCCAACCCCGCCAAAAGAAAAATAAACTGACATATGTACCTAAAAAGATTGGAAATACAAGGTTTCAAATCGTTTGCAAAAAATACAATTCTAGAATTTCAACCTGGAGTGACCTCGATAGTAGGTCCGAACGGCAGCGGCAAAAGCAATATTGCCGACTGTTTACGTTGGGTGGTTGGTGAACAAAGTAGCAAATTGATGCGCGGCAAAAAAAGTGAAGATGTTATTTTTGCCGGTTCCGACAAGCGTTCAAAAATGAATTTTGCAGAAGTATTTGCCACTTTCGAGAACAGCGATAGAAGAATACCTGTTGATTCAGCAGAAGTCAGCATTGGCCGTCGAATAAACAGAAGCGGAGAAAGCGAATATTTAATAAACGGCAACAAAGTCCGGTTATTGGATATTGTAGACTTGGTTTTAAAAAGTAATATTGGAACTTCCAGATATACCGTGATAGGTCAAGGAACAATTGACCAAATGATTTTGGCCGGACCGGCAGAGGTGAAAAATCTTATAGACGAAGCAAGCGGAGTAAAGGCATACTATATTAAACGAGAACGGACTTTAAGGCGGATGGAACAAACGGCGCAAAATTTGATGCGCGCTGAAGATTTAATTTCTGAATTAGAGCCTCGGGTAAAAAGTTTGCGGAGGCAGGCTAAGAGAATGGAGGCACGCGAAACAATCCAAGTTGAGTTGAAGAGTTATCAAAAGCAATTTTTGGGTTACAATTTTTGGCAAATAAAAAATGAAACCCTTGTGGTTTCTCAAGAGTTGAACAGAGTTTTGTCCCAACGTGAGGCAATGGAAAAAGAAATGTCAGGGTACATGCAAGACATGGAAGGTTTGGAGCAAAAAAGATTGCAAGAACTTGGAAAATACCAAAACCGTCAATCGGAGTTGCAGTTGTTGCAAAATGAGAAAAACGGCTTACTGGAAAATCTTAGTCTTGTCCGCGGGAAGATGCAAAGCCAAAAAAGTTCTGCTGGCGACAGTTCTACCTTGCGTGTTGAATCTCATACGGTCGGGAGAAAAATTGAAGAGACGGAAAAGGAATTAAAGGAAGCAAAAGTCAGCAATGCCGATTTGGCCGAAAAACTACAAAATCACAAAATTGAGATAGAACAGATAAATTCCTCAATTGAAAAAATTTATTCTCAGTTGAGTGCGCCTTCTGGAACAAGTTGGGAGGAGTTGCAAAACGAGTTTGATACGGTGGACAGACAGATAGAAAATTTTTGGTCCGAACTGCCGAACATGCCCGATGTTTCAAGTGCTGTACAAGCAGGACAAGTTGTTAGGCAGAAGTGGTCGGAATTTCGGGATCTCGCTAAAAAAATTAGTATTCAGCCGGATCAGACCAAACTTTTGCAAAGTACTTTGCAAGAACTCTCTGCAAAAAAAGAAAGCCTTAGCACAGGACTGAACTCTATAGCGGTAGAGCAGTCAAAATTGGCGGTGGCAGAAGACTTTTTAACCAAACAGCTCAAAGATTTAGAGCAAGAAAAGCTGCGCTTAGATCTTGAGTTAAAACAGGCAGACTCAGGTTCATCAGAAGACTTTTTAGCTCAAATAGTGAGTGAAGAAAAAAACATCCAACAAAAAATTGACGTGCTCAATGAAAAAATTTCTTCGTTTCAAAAGGAGCTGGCGGGGTTGTATGAAGCTGAGTCCGAGTTTAAAACTTCCATAAGTGAAGCGGACAGGAAGTTCCGGGAAATCAGCGGTCGCATTGGCGTCATGCGCGATAGAGAAGGGGGTATACAAATTCAAAAAGCAAAAAAAGAATCTTCGTTGGAAGTAATAGAGTCTGAAATTTTGCATTCTTTAGGAGAAGATATTCTTAGAGAAATTAAGACTCAGCCGATATCACAAGCAGAGCCTGACTTGGAAAATAAAATCGACAAACTTAAACACCAGCTGGAACTTATCGGCGGGATTGATGAATTGACCATGCAGGAGTATAGAGAAACGGAAGACCGCTATACTTCCTTGTCCTCGCAGGTTGATGATTTGAAAAAAGCCATGGATGATCTGAAATCGGTCATGGATGAATTGGATGTGCATATTAAAACAGCTTTCAATGAAGCTTTTCACAAAGTACAAACTCAATTTGAACAATACTTCCGGACTTTGTTCAATGGCGGTCGTGCTTATTTGTCTTTAATTCGTAGCGGACAAGAAGAACCAGAGGCTGAGCAAGACGAAGACAAAGAAGACGAAAGTACAGAAAATACAATGCGTCCCGAAGAAAAACTTTTAGCGAAATATGAAAAAGGGAGCACGAACGTAGCAGGTGTAGAGATAAAAGCAACCCCTCCAGGGAAGAAACTTGCCACTATTCAAGCTTTGTCCGGCGGCGAACGAGCACTGACCTCCATTGCTTTGTTGTGCAGTTTGTTGTCGTGTTTCCCTTCCCCTTTTGTGGTGCTAGATGAAGTTGACGCTGCGTTAGATGAAGCTAACACTATTCGTTTCGGACAAATTCTTGGTACGCTTGCCCACCAAACTCAATTTATTACCATTACTCACAACCGTGAAACAATGGCACAGTCTAGTATGCTGTACGGTGTGACTATGGGCGATGACGGAGTTTCAAAGTTGCTAAGTATTAAATTTGACCAGGCAACTGCTTTTGCAAAATAAATTTACTGCATGATTTCTGAAATTATTTCGGCCCTGACAAATTTCATTATTAATGTAATTTCTTCTGCCGGCTATCCAGGGGTTGCGTTGCTAATGGCTATTGAGTCTGCAGCTATTCCTTTACCATCAGAGATTATAATGCCTTTTTCTGGGTTTTTGGTAAGCGAAGGAAGGTTTACATTGTTTGGAGTTGCCTTGGCAGGAGGAATTGGTAGTGCCATTGGTTCTGCTGTCACATATGCAGTTGGCAGATATGGCGGTCGCCCATTTATTCAAAAGTACGGCAAGTATATTTTGGTTTCTCATCATGATTTAGAAGTTTCTGACCGTTTTTTCGCTCGGTTTGGCTTAATTTCTTCCTTCATTGGCAGACTTTTACCAGTGGTTAGGACATTTATTTCTGTTCCAGCAGGAGTTGCTAGAGTAAACTTTGGAAAATTCCTTTTTTATTCTTTTGTTGGTTCATTTTTGTGGAGCTATTTTTTGGCTTATTTAGGAGCAAAATTGGGAACAGCCTGGATTTCGGTTAGAGAACAATACCATTGGCTAGACTACGTGATAGTGGTTTTGCTAGTTGTTTTCCTTGTTTGGTGGATTATAAGGCATTTTCGCAATAAATAGGCTTAATCTTGACCTAAGCATGGTTTGGTGCTAGAATATCAAAGTTAATTAATACATTTTTAATCAATTAGATGTTAACTCTTCGCTTACAACGCGCCGGAAAAAAGAATAAGCCCGAATTTCGCATAATATTGGCTGAAAGTACTGCAGCTGCTAATAAGAAATTTATTGAGATATTAGGAAATTATAACCCTAGAACAAAGGAATTTGCAGTAAAAGATGAAGCCCGCTTGAAATATTGGGTTGAACAGCATGTTTCTATATCTCCTACACTTAATAACCTTCTGATTAGCAAAAATCTTTTACAAGCAGACAAAAAACGCGCTTTTTTGATCCCTACCAAAGTAAGAGCAAAAAAAGCCGAAGAAGAAGCCAAAGCTAAGGCAGATGCCGAAGCCGCAGCAGCCGCTCCTGTAGAGTCAGTTTCTGAAGAAGTCGCCGAAACAGCAGAGCCACTACCTGTAGAGACCGAAGTAGCCACAGAAACAACAAGTTCGGAACCAGAGAACAGCCCAGAAGTAGCTGTAGAAGAAGAGGCTAAATCGGAACAAGCTTAATTTTTCTTGGAATGAAAATCCGCTTTAATAGAAAAGCGGATTTTTTTAATGGAAAGATTTGATTTTTTTCTCCAGATATGCTACAATATATATAACATTATTTATTTTTCGAAATAAAAACTTAATAAAAATTAATAAAAATAAATGAACTACATTCGAAACCATTTGGCTTTCGCAGCCATCATAGTGCTATGTATAATCGTTCTCGCATTTGCAGCTTTGATTTGGGTATATTCTCAAACTGAAAGAAAGCCATCCGGCCAAGTAAACAACGCCCCAGCTCCTGTAATTAGCGAAAAGAAGAATATTCCTACTAAAGAGGTGCCAGACAAGTTCCCTAAAGATATTCCTATAGAAGAAGGGGCCAAGATTACCCAGAACTACAATGCTACTGCTGCAGACGGCCGTTTTCAAGCAACCAGGACTTTTGAAACATCCAAGACTTTAGAAGCTAACTACAAGATTTATTCAGATTATATGAAAAATAACGGTTGGAAGATTGAAAGCAATCTGAACGAAGCAACTATTAAGTCTTTGTTAGGAACCAACGGCGATGCTAGACTCCAAGTCAATATGAACGAGAATAGTGTTACCAAAGTTAAAACAGTAGATATTACACTTACAGATACTTCTGGAGTCGGCGCTGCAAAAAAATCTACACAACAAAAGTAAAATTTTAGAAGCACCATAGCCATGAGACCCAAAGGGTATGTTCAAAATATTATAAAACTAACCTTATTGGCTTTGGTGTTTTCTGTATTCCCAGTAGTTGGAATAAACAACGCTCAAGCTGATAATGGTGGATATCAATGCATAGTAGGTTTAGGAGCTGTCGGTAATGACAGTATGAATGCAGATCCAGGTCAGCATTATGGAGTTTCATGGGCTTGGGAATTTGTCCCTCCGATTCCAAATGAAGGGGGAGGACAGGCTTGGTTTTATGTAGGGCCAACCAGTTATCCAAGCGGGATTACAACAACATATAACCCTACAAGTACATTTGGTTCTGGTACAAATGTATGGGAATTTGATGTAGACCCAAATATAACTCCGGGAACATATGCGCTCCCAGTTTATGTAGATATCCAGGCAGATTGGTCTGGTACATTAACCTGTAATGATGTCTATGTTATAGTGGCAAGTAACGATCCCGACTTCACCCTCTCCTGCTCTCCATCCACCCAATCCATCGTGGTAGGAGGAGCAACCACCTACGCCCTATCCACCACCGGAGTAAACGGCTTTAATTCTCAAGTAAACTTCTCTGCCTCAGTGGTTCCCAACGTAGCCAACGGTCCTTCCATCAACTTTTCCAACAACAATCAATTCCCAGACGCCACCACCACAGCTGCAGTGTCTACCACAGGGAGTACACCTGCCAACACATATACCATAACCTTCACTGGAACAGGAGGAGGACAAACTCATGATTGTATTGGACAGCTGGTGGTCAATCCAAC
This sequence comes from uncultured Candidatus Saccharibacteria bacterium, assembly GCA_964532005.1. Taxonomy (GTDB): domain Bacteria; phylum Patescibacteriota; class Doudnabacteria; order UBA920; family UBA920; genus CAYQEU01. The sequence goes on along the minus strand of CAZHER010000002.1, from coordinate 14,942 downwards.
CCCACCTCCACCTCCAGGATTTGACTTGACCATTACTCCAGCCACCACTGACACCCTCAAAGGTACCAGTCCTACCTATACTGTGTCTGCCACTTGCACCGGAGGGTTCTCTGGTCCCATTCAAAACCTTTCTGCTACCAGTGAATATACTAATCTGACCTACACTTTCTCCAATTCCCAGATTGCCTGCGGTTCTTCTGTTACCCTCACTATTGGCAATACTTCTGCTGTTCCCCAAGGACAGCTTTCTACCCCCCAGACAAGACTTCCTAAAACCATTACTGTCCAAGGACAGGGGAATTAATTAATCTATTTTTTAGATGAAAAATAAAATGCAAAAAATAAAAATTTTCCTCGCCTTAGCTGTGGTGGCCATGACATCAGCGCTCTACTTCTATAGTGACAAACCAGCACAAGCAAACGATTTATGTAGCGGAATTGATTTAGATTTAGAACTTTATAATACCTCAACTGGACAAGTCATTGGTAACTATACTGACATAGGAAGTGATCCTATGGACGGAGGGTATGAAATTCAAATTCCTTATGGAGCGGTAGTGCGATATACAATGACCACTTCCGGTACCCCATCTTTTACTATGGGCAGATATTACGTCTCCGGTGCTTATACACATTCAGAACATACTTATTCACCTAATCCTAACCCGGGAATGTCCAATATTTGGACAGCCCCAGCAATTTACGACAACGCCATTTTTAGTGGAAGCGTTTTTGAGAATGTATGCACTGATAACCCACCTCACTACGGAGATGAAAGTTCTTCAATTTTTTTAAGCATTACAGTTGATGGCGGTCCTTTGTATGACAGCGCTACAACAGAACTGGCAATTTATGATACTCCTGACGTTAGTCTGACAATAAACGGCGGCAGCAGCGCAACCATTCAAAGTGGTCAAACTGCAACTTTGGCTTGGACTCCAACTGCCACTCAAAGCGGAACTGCTTGTACAGCCACTTCTAACCCTACTAACAGTAGTTGGAATGGAACAAAGAGCAGTACCCCAGGTACAACATACACACAAAGTACTGGTATAAATACATCTGGTACCTACAGTATTCAATGTACCGGATATGGTGGCGCAACAACTACAGTTAAGACAGTAACTCTAACTGTAAATCCAAATGTTCCACAGGCAAGTATCACATGCAATGGTTTAAATGACACATGTACTATACCGTATGATTCTTCTGCTACTATTGCCTGGAGTTCACAAGACGCAACATCATGTACGGTTGCTCCTTCAAACTGGACAGGAACTTCAGGTTCCCAGACAACAGGTAATTTAACAGCGAACACAACTTACAGCCTTAGCTGTACCGGCCCGGGCGGTACTGCCAATGACAGTGTTCAAGTAATTGTTGGTCCAAATGCTGACATTAAGTGTAATGATGCTGACAGTTGCAACATTGACTATAACAGCTCAGCATTAATTAGTTGGACATCTGTCAATGCAACGTCTTGTACCGTTACCTCAAGTCCAGCACCCAGTGTAAGTTGGAGCGGTACTTCCGGAGGACCGAACACAACAGGACCATTAACCACAACAACCACGTACACCATGGATTGTTCTGGCCCAGGAGGCAGCGACTCTGACAGTGTAGTGGTTACTGTGGGGAACGATTTTGCTATATCTTGTACTCCAGCTACAAGAACAATCACGGTTGGTGACTCAACATCTTTTGCAATTTCAACTTCAGCTTACGGCGGGTTTAATAGCGCTGTGACTGTGAGTTCATCAGTCTTGCCCGACAATGGGGCAAATGGCCCTTCGATTAGTTTTTCAGGAAATAACCAAGTACCTCCGGCAACTACAACAGCCATAATAAGTACAACTGGAAGTACAACGCCAGCTTTGTACACAATAACATTTACCGCTACAGGCGGTGGCAAAAGTCATCAGTGCCAAGTAACTTTAGATATTGACGGTTTTGACGCTCCAATAGTGACTTTGTATGCAAACGGTGACAGACCAAGCACAACTGTTGCCTACAACGGTACAGCTAATTTAACGTGGACTTCTACTAATGCAACTTCTTGCACAGCATCAGGGGACTGGAGCGGTAGTAAAGCTTTAAATAACTATCCAACTCCTGGTGAGGATCAAAGCAGTCTCACAAATACACAATATATATACACCTTGACCTGTACCGGCCCTGGAGGCAGTGATAATGACACGGTGATTGTAAACGTTAATCCAAATCCTGATTTTACTTTAGTTTGCACTCCTGCATCAAGGACAATTACAGTTGGTGGCAGTACATCATACAGTCTTTCAACAACAGCCATGAACGGCTTTAATAGCCAGGTGCAATTTAGTGTTTATTCTATGGATCCAGATGTAGGGAACCCGCCCTCAATAAGCTTTACCAACAACAACCAAGTGCCTCCGGCAACCACCACAGCTTTAGTCCTAACAAATGCTTCAACACAAACCGGCACGTACACAATTGTCTTTAGCGGCACCGGCGGCGGTAAAACCCAGCAATGTTCAGTTGAGTTAATAGTAGATCCGATAGCATCTGCAACAGCCAATATTACAGCCAATGGTCAAGGTGGCTCAATTACTGTTGATGAGGGATCAGAAGTGGTTATAGATTGGTGGTCTGAAAATACAACCGACTGTATTGTAACCCCAATTGACCAAACAGGTACTTCAGGTACTTATACTGAGAAATCACTTATGTCAACTACAGAATATGTTGTAACTTGTACAGGCGGTGACGCAACAGATAATGTAACAGTAAATGTAGTTCCGCCAGGAACGCCAGATTTTGACCTTGAATGTACGCCAGCAACTCAATCTATTGCCGTTGGTGATACAGCAGTATTCAGCTTAAGAACAACTCCGGTAAATGGATTTTCCAGTCAGGTGCAGTTCAGCGTCGGGTCAATTGATCCTGATATTGCTAACGGCCCTTCAGTCAGTTTTACAAACAACAACCAAGTACCCCCGGCAACTACCAGCGCGTTGGTTTCTACAAATGGCTCGACTGCTCCAGGCACGTACACAATTGTCTTTAGTGGCACCGGCGGTGGAAAAACTCATAGCTGTCCCGGTGGAGTCGAACTCACTATCAATGGCAATACTCCTCCTACCGCATGGATTACTGCGGACGGAAGTTCTAGTGATATCACAATAAGCTCAGGCAGTAGTGCGACCATAGACTGGGGTTCTACCAATGCGAATTCTTGTACAGTAAGCCCAGCAGGGTGGACTGGAATTTCCGGTTCACAGTCAACAGGGTCTCTTAGTTCCACAACAACTTACACCGTAGATTGTAGTGGCCCGGGTGGCAGTGCCAGCGATAGTATAACTGTTAATGTTACAGGGTCGCCTGAGCCTCCAGCTTCAATGTCTATTGATGTTTCCGCTTGCCAAGCAGCTTTAATAACTTGGAGCGCACCAAGTTCAGGGCCTGCACCTACCGGTTATAGAATATATCGTTCTACTGACGGTTCGAGTTGGGGCACTCATATTAACACTACAGACCCATTACCGACTTCGCCAAGAACCTATACAGATACCCCTTCGACCGGAAATTATTATTATGCAGTAACAGCTATGAATGGAGCTTCAGAATCTGCTAAGAAATCTGGCGGTCCTGTATATGTAAGGCCTTGTACACCAAATCTTTCTACTTCCGACAAGGATATTATTGCAGTTAGTCCTGTTGGTATGAGTAGCAGCTCGCAGGCGTGCAGTGGAGAGCATGAGCCTGTAACTTTGAATGGCAACAAATCTTTCAAAGTGGGTGATCTAGTAACGTTCAAGATCAATGTATGTAATAGTGGGGACTCTCCTGTTACCGGAGTTGTGGTAAGGGATACCTTGACCAACCTTTCTGATGTCAGCGGGATTAGTTATTCCGGATGTAGCGCTGGTAGTCATTCTCTTGTTTCCGGTGGTGTAGACTTTACAGTTGGCGATGTCTCTGCCGGCGGAACTTGCAGTATTACTTTTACAGCCAAAGTTACTAAGCCTGGTACTACTAGTTCATTCTATCGCTTCCAAAACAGAGCCATAATTGACTCTACTAACTTGGCTGACAAGATGGTTTCAACTCCTTTATATCAGTTTACTGATACCAGCGGTAATCCTGATCGTAACGAAATCGCTCCTTAATATCAAAATAAGGAACATTGTTAGATATCTATAAATATGCAAAAAATTAAAAAACCTACTAAGTTAGCCATAGTGGCTTTGGTGTTTTCGTTTGTTTTCTCTTTCATAAATATCACCCTCGATATTCAACCGACTATGGAAGCCCAAGCTCAAGAAGTGTGTGGAGGGCCGTATGAAGTAACAGCTGGGCAAACTGGCGCTATTACAGTGGAGATGCGCGGGCCTTTTGCCGGGGCTTGTAAACCTGCCGTGGTTAGCAGTTCTTCAGGTGTAAGTTTTGATAGCGTATACCAAGGAACAAACTGGTGCTCTAATGGTGGATCAGTAACTGAATATGCAACTCAGAACTATGACGCCACTTCTTTTCCTGGCACATCTTTTCCTTACACTTTTACAACACAAATAGAGGCTATTTTTGACTCAGGCGGAGAATGCGAAACAATATATGGAAATGTTGACATTACAGTAGTATCCAATGGTCCCGACTTCACCCTCTCCTGCTCTCCATCCACCCAATCCATCGTGGTAGGAGGAGCAACCACCTACGCCCTATCCACCACCGGAGTAAACGGCTTTAATTCTCAAGTAAACTTCTCTGCCTCAGTGGTTCCCAACGTAGCCAACGGTCCTTCCATCAACTTTTCCAACAACAATCAATTCCCAGACGCCACCACCACAGCTGCAGTGTCTACCACAGGGAGTACACCTGCCAACACATATACCATAACCTTCACTGGAACAGGAGGAGGACAAACTCATGATTGTATTGGACAGCTGGTGGTCAATCCAACCCCACCTCCACCTCCAGGATTTGACTTGACCATTACTCCAGCCACCACTGACACCCTCAAAGGTACCAGTCCTACCTATACTGTGTCTGCCACTTGCACCGGAGGGTTCTCTGGTCCCATTCAAAACCTTTCTGCTACCAGTGAATATACTAATCTGACCTACACTTTCTCCAATTCCCAGATTGCCTGCGGTTCTTCTGTTACCCTCACTATTGGCAATACTTCTGCTGTTCCCCAAGGACAGCTTTCTACCCCCCAGACAAGACTTCCTAAAACCATTACTGTCCAAGGACAGGGGAATTAATTCGCAGATTGACACACTACAATAAGCTACTTATAATATCATCAGGAAAGAAAATTTTCAGAAAGGTCGAAAGTAAGTAATATATCAAAACAACGGAAATCTAAGATAATGCCAGAACAAGATCAAGAATTTGTTGAGTACATTGTCAAATCCTTAGTGGATAATCCAGATGATGTTCGTACAGAACGCACTGTAGATGAAATGGGAGTTCTTATTACTCTGTTCATCAACCCTGCTGATATGGGCCAAGTAATTGGTCGTATGGGTCAGACTGCAAAAGCTGTTCGTACATTGCTCCGCGTTGTTGGCGCCAAGCACAAAGCACGCGTTAACTTGAAGATCAATGAACCTGAAGGTTCTCATCGCGGACACAACGGCCGTTCCAACCACTCCCAGCAATCAGATCACTCCTCAGGAGAAGGTGCTGATTCAGCTGGTTCTCAGGACGACGTAGTATCAATGGACGACGACGATTTTAAACTCTAATTTCCATTACTAATAAAACCCGCACCGCTCTGGTTGCGGGTTTTATGTTAATATTTATATGTAAATGACCAAGAAAAGAATTGTTACCAAAACCATAGCAGTTTTAACATTGTTTCCTGAATTCGTTCAAGATTACGCATCTTTTGGAATTGTCCAAAGAGCCATAAAAAACAAACTTTTAAAATTTGATGCTATAAATTTACGTGACTATGGATTAGATCGCAGAGGAACAGTAGACGACAGGCCGTACGGAGGTGGTGTGGGAATGGTTTTGAGGTCTGACGTGTTGTACAAGGCTATTACTGCTTGGAAAAAAAAGAATCCTAGTGGTCGGGTGATTATGATGACTCCTCAAGGAAAGCCTTTTTCACAAGTTCAAGTCAAGCGCTTAGTGAGATTTGATAAAATACTTTTAGTCAGCGGAAGATACGAAGGGTTTGATGAACGAGTTAGGAAATTTGTTGACGAAGAGGTTTCTATAGGAGATTATGTGTTAATGGGTGGCGAACTTCCAGCGCTAGTTTTGGCTGAAGCGGTTATGCGTTTTGTCCCGGGTGTACTTGGTAAGGATGAGTCTGCGGATGCAGAAAGTTTTAGCAAAAAGATGTTGGAATACCCCCAGTATACCAAACCAGAGGTTTTAGAATACAAGAACAGCAAGACAAAGAAAGTTGTTAAACTTAGAGTGCCAAAAGTTTTATTATCAGGACATCACGCTAAAATTGAACAATGGCGAGATAATGAAGCTTTAAAGAGAACCAAAAAACGAAGACCAGATTTGTTAGTATAATGATTAAAACTCAGCGCCCTCAAAAAAATAGCTTTGTTGTTAAAAGCCTTAAGACAAGGCTGGACAAGTTTTTATCTGAGCAGATGCAGGAAGTGTCCAGATCGCAAATACAGCGGGATATTGAGGCAGGTTGCGTTATGGTCAACAAGCAAAAAGTGGAAAGCCCAAAATTTGTAGTTAGACTTGACGATAAAGTTGATTATAAGAAGCTCCCCAAAAAGTTAAAGCCTTTAAAGCCGATTTCTTTGAAAACTTTATATAACGGTCACGGGTTGCTGATAATAGACAAGCCAGCAGGGTTATCCGTACATTCTGGTGCTGGGGTCAAGGGTGATTCCCTAGCAGATATATTGCTATACAAGTTCAAAGATATACGTTTGGTAGGAGAAGAGGGGCGATCAGGGATTGTTCACAGGTTGGATAAAGACACCAGCGGAGTCATTTTAATTGCTTTGACACAGCAGATGTACGAGCATTTAAAAGATGCATTCGCTGAACGGAAGGTCAAAAAAGACTATTATGCTTTGGTATCCGGCAGGGTATTGGAAAAGCACGGTCTAATAGACACTCCTATTGGCAAGAGCGAAACTGATTTTCGCAAATACACCACAAAAAATATGATTTTGGCAAAGCCTTCGTTAACTGAGTATTGGGTAATGGAGTATCTTGACGATTACACCCTAATTCGTGTAAGATTACACACAGGTAGAACGCACCAGATTCGCGTTCACTTTTTATCTAAGGGTTTTCCTTTAGCAGGAGATGGTTTGTACAGCAGTAAGACATTGCTGAATAAAGCATCCCAGATAGGGCTTAACAGACAGTTCTTACACGCTGCTCATATTGAAGTGCAGCTTCCGGACGGAACTTGGATAGAAGCCGAAAGCAAGTTGCCCAAAGATTTAAGAATAGTCCTAGAACGTCTGAAAAGTAAAAAACTTATATTAATATAGTCTATTAACAGTTATGCCAATTATAAAAAATTTATCCGCCAATCAGTTAAGAGATTTGCCGGAATTTAAAACAGGTTATGTAGTCAAAGTCCACCAGAGAATTAAGGAAGGCGGAAAAGAACGTGTTCAAATTTTTGAAGGTGTGGTAATTGCGCGCAAAGGCGGGAAAGGTGCCAATGCTACATTTACAGTCCGGAAGATTGCTAGTGGTGTAGGCGTAGAAAGAATTTATCCACTTCATTCTCCTAATATTGTAAAGTTGGAAATTGTAAAATCAGGAGATGCCCGCAAATCCAAATTGTATTATATTAGAAATTTGCGAGACAATACCCCAAGATACAAAAAAGATCTTTCTAAAAAATCGATAAAAAAAGCTTCCAAATAGGAAGCTTTTTCTTTTTAGAGAATTATGGCGAAAGTTGACGCAGTCGTAGTTTTATGGTACTTTGAAGGCAGTTAGTTAGTGATTTATAGCAGATTAAATTCCGCAAAAGTAAGAATAACCTGTATATTTTAGACTATAAATGCGTTCCCTCTCAAGCTTTTTACTCAAAACAATCCAGCTGAGTTTGCGTATCTAATTTTTCTAAAAATTAGCGGTTTTCTTATTCCTTATTTTTGCGGAGATAAGGAAATTTATGTTAATTATATACGCAATCGTGGGCCTAGTTGTGGGCTTGGGTGCCGGATACTTGATTCGGCAGTTTACTGCGTCTAAAAAAGTCGGCAGTGCAGAGGCACGTGCCCAAAAAATAATAGATGACGCCAAGAATAGAGAAAAAGAGATTTTATTGGAAGCTAAAGCCGGCGCTTTAGAAATTACCGAGCAAGCCAAAAAAACAGAGCAAGATTTTAGAAACCAGATAGTCAGATTTGAGGAAAGAATTGATCGAAAAGAAAAAGATCTTGAAACTAAGTCTCAGGCCTTAGACCAGAAAACAGAGGCCTTGGAACAAAAAACTGAGGCTTTGAAACAAAGCCAAGAAGAGATCAAAGAACTTCGGGCTAAACAATTGGCAAATTTGGAAAAAATTGCTGAAATGACTCGCGAAGAAGCTGGTAAGGTTTTATTGGACAATGCCGAAAAGGTTATAAAAGAAGAGATGATAGGCTTACACAGGAAGCTCATTAACAAAGCTCACGAAGACGCTGACCGTGATGCCCGCCTCATAGTTGCTCAAGCGATAGAGAGGGTTGCTAGTGAAGTTACTGCGGAAACTACTACAACAACCATTACAATTCCTAATGAAGAGATGAAAGGCAGAATTATTGGTAAAGAAGGTCGCAATATTCGTGCTTTTGAGCAATTAATGGGAGTAGAAATCCTTATTGACGACAGTCCGGATACAGTTGTGATTTCCGGCTTCAACTCAATTCGACGACATATTGCCAAATTAACTTTGGAAAAGCTATTGTCCGATGGACGTATCCACCCGGCTCGTATTGAAGAAGCATACGAGAAAAGTAAAGCAGAGATTAATGCACAAATTAAGACTGCCGGAGAACAGGCAGTTTATGAATTAGGCATTACCAACTTCCCGCCTAAGCTGGTTCATTTGGTCGGGCGGTTAATGTTCCGCACTTCATATGGCCAAAATGTCCTAAGACATTCTACGGAAATGGCAAAGATTGGGGCGCTAATGGCTCAAGAACTTGGCGCTGATGTTGGAATTGTAAAACAAGGGTGCTTGCTCCATGATATTGGAAAAGCATTGGATCAAGATATGGAAGGAACTCACGTCGATATTGGAATGCGTATTGCCGAAAAGTTCAATTTGGATAAGCGCGTAGTTAATGCTATCGAATCGCATCATCATGACACAGATGTCTCTGAAAGTTCTCAGAAACACCAAGGCCCCCAGAGCGTAGAAGCAATGATAGTCGATGCTTGCGACGGAATATCAGGTTCTCGGCCGGGGGCTCGTAAAGATTCATATGAAAATTATGTGAAAAGACTTACAGATTTGGAGAATATTGCCAACTCATACGAAGGAGTTGATAAAACTTATGCAATTCAAGGCGGACGAGAAATCCGTGTATTTGTCAAGCCCGAGCGTATTGATGATTTAGCTTGTCAAAAACTGGCTCGCGATATTGCCAATCGGTTGGAGAATGAACTGCGTTATCCAGGTGAAATTAGGGTACATGTTATTCGGGACTATCGGATTATTGAATATGCAAGATAAGCAAGAAATTTTAGCAGTGATCGAGAAAGGATGTCAGTAATGGCAAAAATACTTTTTTTCGGTGACATAGTTGGCAAGCCAGGTAGAAAAGCTTTGGCAGAAGTACTTCCAGAAATTCACAGCCAACATAACCCGGACTTGGTTATTGCCAATGTTGAGAACTTAGCTCATGGCAAAGGTGTGACTTTAAACACTTTAGCCGAGCTGGATAGCTTGGGAGTTGATGTTTTCACTTCGGGAAACCATGTGTTTGATAAGTCGCCAATGGATGTCGAATGTTTTCAGAAATATACCAACCTCATTCGTCCATATAACTACGATGATTCATATGCAGGAAGGGGTTGGTGCAGAATTGAAAAAAACGGTGCAAATTTTTTGGTCATTAATTTGGGCGGTGCAGTTTTTTTTGAAAATCAATTTCGTGGAGCAATTGCAAACCCATTTTTTGCCCTTGATAGAGCGATCTCCGAAGCAAAGCAAAATAATGATATAATAGTTGTAGATTTTCACGCCGAGGCTACCAGCGAAAAGAATGCTTTAGGAATATATGCAGATGGGAGAGTTGCTGCATTATTCGGTACTCACACCCATGTCCCCACAGCTGACCAGCGTATCCTGCCCAAAGGCACAGCGTACGTTACAGATGCGGGCATGACAGGCCCTCAGAATTCTGTAATTGGAGTGAAAGTTGAGAAAGCTATGAACATGTTTTTGGAAAAAGACAAGTTCCATATGGAAGTTGAAGAAGAAGGTCCGTCGGTGGTTAATGCGCTGCTGGTGACAGTTGAGCATGGAACCGCGGTTTCTATAGAGCGAATAAGCAGATTAGTAAATTAAAACAAAAATGCTAAAATTTATTGATCCAGGAGCGGTGGTCAGTCACGTAGGCTTGAATTCTGGCAACATAGTTGCAGACTTGGGTTGCGGAGCCGGATTTTTTTCTATCGCGGCGGCAAGGGAAGTCGGAGGTTCTGGAGTGGTATATGCCTTGGATGTGCAGGACAGTAAGTTGGCAGCCACACAATCTGCTGCAAAGCATTATAATTTGAACAATATCATTACCATAAAAGCCGATTTAGACAAACCAGTTTTGGATGTCCCAGAAGGGTATTGTGATATTGTAATTATGGCCAGTATATTGCATCAAATGGATTCCAGGGAGAATTTGTTTAAAAATGCATATCGTTTACTAAAGACAGGTGGTAAATTGCTTGCTGTGGAGTGGAAAAAAATGCAAACACCGTTCGGCCCTGATATTTCTAAACGAGTTTCACCCGAAGATTTAAGGAAAGAGTTGCTTTTAGCAGGAATTCGTCATGAATCCGATGTTCCGGCTGACGGATATCACTACGCATCAGTATTTATTAAGTAATTTTATGGATATTAAAGCTATTTTAACTAAAGTATTTTCTCCTGAGTATATTTTTGATTTTACTGTCATGGTTCCTGATAAAACAGACCGCATGTATATGGTTGTCGGTCTGATGATGGTTCTGTTGGGATCAGCGTTTAAGCTGATTAGCAATTTTTCAAAGAACCCAGTTACAGCTAACTTATGGCACAGACTGGCAACACCTTTAATAGTTGGTGGTGTGCTTGGAGTTTTGTGGCTGGCCGCACGAGAACAGAATATTAAGCTGTTTGGATCTCACTTTCTAGCATGGGTAATTGGGATCGTGGTGCTGATTTGGATTTATTTCCCCGTGATGCATTATTTCAAGGGATACAAAGAGCAAAAAAGTAAGTGGGAAAAAGAGCAGATCAGACTTAAATATATGAACTAAATGTTTTCTGAGCGGAGGGGGCACATCGGACAATTAGGCGAAACAATAGCCCGCAAGCATTATGCTAAAAAGGGCTATTTTATAATCGCTCAAAATTTTTACAATCCCATAGGCAAAAGACAGGGGGAGATTGATTTTATAGCTCGAGCTAAAAATCAACTGATTTTTGTAGAAGTTAAGACTCGCATATATAAGTCTGGCAGTTATGCATCAGCAGTTTTGGCTGTGGACAGCATGAAGCGGTCAAGACTTATGAAAACAGTCCATTGGTTTATTGCTATGAATCCGCATTATAATGAAAGTTTTATGCGTGTAGATCTTTGTGTGGTTTTGCTTGACAAATCGGCAAATTATGTTAGAATATTATCAAATGCCGTTGAAGACTTGTATTAGGTGAGCTGTGCTCATCTTTTTTATTCTTTAAATGGTAAACAATTTAATAAGTAAGAGAACAATAAAATATGAACGAACAATTAGAACAAGCACTATCGCAGATTGCCGAAGAAAAAGGAATTAGCCGCGAAGAAATTATAGAAATGATAGAGGCCAGCTTGGCTGCTGCATTCAGGAAGGATTTTGGCGAAAAAGATCAAAATGTTGTTGTTGAGTTTCAGCCCGAAAATTTATCAGCTAGAGTTTTTGATGAAAAAACAGTTGTTGCAGAGGTAGAAGACCCACAGAAAGAAGTTGACGAAGCCGCAGCCCAGACACTGAAAAAAGGAGCGAAAATCGGCGACGTCATAAAAACTGAAATCACCCCGAAAGATGGAATGAATTACGGTCGAATTGCTGCCCAGACAGCAAAACAGGTTATTGTGCAAAAGCTTCGCGAAGCAGAACGCAATGTACAGTTTTCAGACTTTAAAGCAAAAGAACGCACTCTCCAAAATGGGGTCATTCAGCGTATTGAAGGTGATACAATTTTAGTCGATCTTGGTCGTGCTACCGGCGTGTTGTTTCCTTCAGAACAGATTCGTGGTGAAAAATATACAATCGGACAGCGATTGAAAGTTTTGGTGTTGCATGTAGAACCAGCTACACGTGGGCCAAAAATCACACTATCTCGAAGTCATCCAGACATGGTTCGTAAGATGTTTGAACTGGAAGTCCCAGAAATTTATAACGGGAGCGTAGAAATAAAAGCTGTTGCCCGCGAAGCAGGATCTCGTTCTAAGATCGCAGTAGTTTCCACCCAAGATGGTATTGATCCAATCGGTTCTTGTGTTGGACAAAAAGGAACCCGCGTTCAAACTATCATGACAGAGCTAGGCGGTGAAAAAATTGACATAATTGAATGGAGCGAGGACCCTGTTAAATTCATTGCCAATGCCTTGTCTCCGGCCAAGATTTTAAACGTCCAGTTGAATGAAGAGGAAAAAGAAGCAAAAATTGGAGTTTTGGAAGACCAGCTTTCTTTGGCCATCGGCAAAGCTGGACAAAATGTCCGTTTGGCCGCCAGGCTTACGGGTTGGAAGATAGATATAGAAGGTGAAAACCTTGGGGTTGAAGGTGCTGCTTCACCTGAAGAAGCAGAAGATGGACCTAAGGCAGAAATGGATTCTGAACTTGAACCTGCTCAGGTACCAGACACCAGCGCCGAAGAAGTCACTGAAGAAGAGTTAGCCCCTCAAGACGAGGACGATGTGGCAGAGGAAGATTCCAGCGAAGAAAAATAATCTAATTTTTTAAACATATGCCATTAGTTCCAATAGTTGTAGAAAAAAGCCAAATGGGCGAACGTGCTTACGATATCTACAGCCGCTTGCTAAAGGAAAGAATTATATTTTTGGGTGAACCTATAGATGATACGGTAGCCAACATTATTATTGCACAGCTGCTGTTTTTAGATGCTGAAAATTCCAAGGAAGATATTAAAATTTATATTAATTCTCCAGGGGGTTCTGTTACCTCTGCACTTGCTCTTTACGATACCATGCAGCATGTAAAAAGTGATGTTGCCACAATCTGTCTGGGTCAAGCCGCCTCCGCAGCAGCAGTTTTATTGGCTTGTGGAGCAAAAGGTAAGAGATATTCTTTACCAAATGCCCGGGTTATGATTCACCAGGTAATGGGTGGTGTTGAAGGACAGCAAAAGGATGTAGAAATTCAAGCTCGTGAAATGCTTCGCATTAAAAACCAAATAAATCAAATTCTGACTAAGCATACCGGACAACCGTTAAAGAAAATAGAAATAGATTCTGACCGCGATTATTTTATGACCGCAGATGAAGCGAAAAAATACGGAATAATTGATAAAATTATTCAATAATATTCATACCCGCGTTGCTCAGACGCGGGTTTGTTGCATATGCCAAAGAAAAATGAAATTGATATTAATTCAGCCGTCCGACACATTAAGACTGCTGATCCTGTGCTATATAAAATAATTCAAACTTTGCCACAGCCTAAGGTGAAAGCAAGGAAGAAGTATTTTCAATCGCTAGTCAGTTCGATAATTTCTCAACAACTTTCTACCAAAGCAGCAGAAACAATAGAAAAAAGATTTAGAAAACTTTTTAAAGAAACTAATTTTCCGTTACCAGCTACTGTTTTAAATATATCAGAGGCAAAAATGAGGAGTGTAGGTTTGTCGCAGGGCAAGATCAGATATATTAAAGAAATTGCAAAAGCATTTATAGAAAAACGAATAACCCCCAGAAAATTTGCTTCCATGACCGACCAAGAAATTATAGAAGAACTGGTTAAGATTAAAGGGATAGGACGCTGGACAGCAGAAATGTTTTTAATGTTTTCATTGGGTCGTCCTGACGTATTTTCTAATGGCGATTTGGGACTAAAAAAAGCGGTGCAAAGGGTATATAATTTTAAAACAATGCCGACTGAAAAACAGTTCGCAAAACTAGCTGCTAAGTGGTCTCCACATAGGACTACTGCGAGCAGATATTTATGGCTTAGTTTAGATCAAAAATAGAGCCAACCTGCAGCCTTTCAACTCTTGACAAGAATCCGAAAACACTCTATTATTGTTAAGGATTTAATTCAGTAATCCTCAGGAGATTAAAAAAGGCATAAAAACAGCGTAAATTCTACTTTTGTGTAAACGCTAGGTTAAACTCTAGTTGTTGATTGCAAAAGGTCCGGCAAGTATCCGGAGAATGAACACGACAAGGGAAACTTTGTGTGTTTTTTATAGCCCTAAAATCCCCTACTGAATATAAGCACTTTAACAGTTGAATAGCGAAAAGAAATGTAATTAAGTTTTAGTGAAGCTATTTATAGCAAAGCCGAAACTTAGTTGTACAAAACTTCTATTTATAGAAAAAAATTGTAGACAACAAATTACGTCAATTCTAGAGTTTAAACACTTCCGTCTGTAAACAAAGCAGACAAACGTTTTCATAGTTGTCGTTTATATAAATCAACTATGGCCAGTTCAATTGAGCACGCAACACTATGGTGTGTAGCGTGTGGAACAAAATCTTACTATAAGAGTTTGATCCTGGCTCAGGATGAACGCTGGCGGCGTGCCTAAGACATGCAAG
>CAZHER010000001.1:55268-127716 GCA_964532005.1 uncultured Candidatus Saccharibacteria bacterium | reverse complement strand
GGTTATCCTGAATGTAGTCTGCTGTATTCTGAATTTGCTAATTTATCAGCTTCTCTGGCCCAGAACGTACCCCGATCATGATGAAAATACCTTACTTTTCCTAAAAACCTCTGTTCCATCCTTTTAACTTCGTCAAACCATTTTTTTATAAGAGGGGCGCGCAGACAATAAACCCCGTTCATTTGACGTATAACAAGCTCTGAATCCATCCAAACATCAATATCTTGCCGGCAAAATTCTACGGCATAATCCAATGCAAATATTAGCCCTGCATATTCCGCCTCAGGAACTGTGCACTCCCCCAGATACAAAGCTTTCTGTTCAACAACTTTATTATTCTGATCCAAAAACAAAAAACCACAAGCCGATTTTCCCAAAACTCCAGCAGGTAGTCCTCCAGATCTAGCCGGGATACGACAACACGCATCGGAAACAATTTTTAGCTTCATGTGCCTAGGCAAATCTCCTCCTAAATTCTGCCAAGATTAAAGCAAATTTTGGTCACGAAAACTTAAAAATCCGTTTTGTCCAACTATGACATGATCAAACAGTTCAACACCTAAAATTTTTCCAGCAGCTTCTAATCTAGAAGTCACCATAATGTCCTCATCTGAAGGCTCAAGGTCTCCTGAAGGATGGTTATGACCAACCACCACAAAAGAAGCATGATGCTTTAACGCAGGTATGAAAGTTTCTCTAGGGTGAACTAGGCTTGCATTCAGAATTCCAACTGTTAACAGATCACAAGCTATTAACCTGTTTCTTGTATCAAAAGAAGCAATTAAGAAATGCTCCTTTTTATAAGAACTAATTTTACTGCGAATAAGAGCCACTACTTCGCTTGTACTAAATTGTGTTAAGACCGGAATTTTCTCCCACACTTTGTTAACACTGTATATGCGGCGAGCAATCTCAAAACAAGCTTTAATCTGGGAAGCCTTTGCTTGACCAAGTCCGCCTATGTGGCACAACTCTCCCAATGTTGCTTCTGAAATTGCCTGAAGTGAACCAAACTTCTCTAGCAATGAATAAGAAAGCTCGGCTACAGAATGAGTTTTGTCCCCTGCACAAAGAAGTAATTGTAATAATTCTACTGCTGACAACACCTGACTACCATGTATAGCAAGGCGTTCTCTGGGTCTTTCATAGCTTGGCAACTTTTGTATGTTATACGTTCTATTGCTTAAATTTTCCTCCATAACCAAAAGGTTAAACCAAACAATGTTATGCCAGCATCAAATTTTTATAAAATATTACTAAAACTAAAAGATTTTAATTCGTACACCACATCTTTCCGCTCAACGACTATGGGCCATTTATGCTTCTTGGCAAAATCTGCCAACTGTCTGTTTGGATTGAAAGCAATTGGTCTACCCACGAGCTTCAATAAAGGAACTTCAGTTTCCGTATCGCCAATAGCCACGGAATTTTTAAAGTCTGCTTTAAGACCATGTTCCAACAAATATTTTTTTACAATCTTATCTTTGTTTAAATTCATTTCTTTATCATTCCTGACTTTTCCTGTATATCTGCCCTTTTTAACCTCATATTCTCTCCCGCATGACCCATGAAATCCTAAATAGTCGGCAAATGGATTCACTATTGCTGTTGGAGACCCAGATACAGCAAAAAGAAAATAACCGTTTTTTTTCAAATCACGAATTAACCCACGTGTATAACGATAGAGATGATCTTTTTGTTCTTCAAGCAAGAGCTGTATTGCAGATTCTATTTTAACAGCTGAGCAGCCTATAATATTTGCTTGATACACTGTGACCAATTTTATAATAAAATCTTCATAGCTCCCTTGCCTATTCAACCATAGCTCATACAATTCTTTTGTTTGCTTGAGGGTAGACTTTGAAAATATTTTTCTAGAAACCAATACGGACATCAATTCCAAAACCAAGCTTGACCGGAACACTGTGCCATCAATATCAAAAATCCCCATTTTTAAAGGTTTGCCGGAGGGGACAATGCCGGAAGTTTTAAAATCTTTTTGACGATATGGCTTAAGTCTAATTATTTTAGGCCGTGACCCCAACTTGGCAAGCTCTCTGCCCAAATTTTTAACGTAAGCCTTTTGATCGTACCCCAAAGCAATAATATCGGGCCGCAACCTAGCAATATGCGTAATATAATCCTCTAATGCCCCAAATACAACCTTATCCACCAACGGATTCTGTTCCAACAATTTAAATCTTTGTCCTTCCTTGTGATGTGGAAACCAACCTTTTATTTTTTTTACGTTTTTGTCTCTGGCAACAGATGCAATTAAAAACGGGGTGTCTGTACCAGATAAAGTCCTGGCCTGAGCAAACATATGTTCGTGCCCAGCATGAATTATATCAAAGGTGCCGAAAATCATAATCTTTTTTTTCATATAACATCCCTTTTATTGGAAAGTCCGACTAGTTGCTTTAACTCCTCTATATCATTCGGCCTAAAGAACCTGACCGAGGCCAACGCCACAACGTATACCATAACACCAAAAACTACTGAAATACCCAAAAGAACAGCAATAGCAGCAACACCACTCTCCCCAAAGTACGCCTCTGCAAAAACAACAATAAAAGGTTTGGCCAAATAAACACAAACACCCATTACAGCAACTGCGATTGCGGGCTGCCAAAAAAACTGCCAGAACTTGAAATTCGTAATTTTCGTTTTAACAAAATAAAAATAAAACCCGCCTTGGATTAATTCAGATACCAAGGTCATTATTGCCGCACCCTGTATCCCGTACTTTGGCAACAATATTATATTTCCAATAATATTTAACACAACATTTGCGCTGGTAATCATGACCGCAAATTTTGTTAACTGAGAAATCACCAAGGAATTCACAGCAATGTATACAAATAAAATTGCTGGGGCCCAAACCAAAATTGCTAATGTTGGCGCTGCGGGGGCAAATTGAGCTCCAGCCAAAACCAAAATAATTTCTTTGGCTAAGATCATCCCTCCAACCGCCATAGGCAAAGCCAGAACAATTAAAAATCTCAAATACTTTTCCAAAATTAGTCTAATTTCGCCAAGGGATTGGCGGGCCATTAAGCTAGCAAAAACCGGATACAAGGAATGGGACACAACTGCGGGAAAAAATCCTAACAAATCAAAAAACTTATAAGCAGCGGTGTAAAACCCAGTTTCTGTATAACCTAAAAAGTGCGTAATTAACACTACGTCAATTCTATTATATACAGTGCTAAACCCGACCAACAGTGCAAATGGCAAAGCTGCTTTAAAAATGTTTTTTACCAATCTACCATCCAAAGATACCAATGCTTGGGCAACATCCGGTTGAGGAATATGTTTTTTAATAAACCAGTAATAAAAACAAAGGCCAAGCAAAGCAAAAATGACCTGATTACTAGCCAAAAATACAATCCCCATACCCAGATAAATTCCGGTAAATATCACTGTCACATTTACCAAAGAATTTACAAAATTTATAAACGCAACTTTTTTCAGATCGTAAAATGAACTCATTACCGCCAAAAACGGATATGTCAGACCATTTAATGCGGTTCCTAGACCAGCTATCAAAATTGCTTTATACACTTGACTCTCATAGTGCCCCAACCAACCAACTGCAGCAATTGCGCAATAAATTAATACAACCAATACAGATTCAACAGCTAAAAAATTATGAAAATACTGTTTGGCTTTTTCAGGCTGCTCACTAATTTTTTTTGTAACATATTGCTGAATCCCAAAATCAACTACAATCCCAAAAATAGTGACAAAAGACAAAACGAACTGGTATTGTCCGCTAGCAGTCGGACCTAAATAACGGAATAATTGGGCGTACGCAAAAAACAGCAGCACCAATGCTAGTACCCGCGAAACGGAAAGCCATAAAATATTTTTTGAAGCGGAAGCCATTCGCTATTCGTTTAGAATAGTACCCTTAGGATAAGAATCGAGTTCTTTTTGTGAGAAAACAATAATTGCTTTTGGATCAACCTTTCGGCTAACAAAAGCTTTGTAAGTCATGGGACGCAC
The DNA here is from genome assembly GCA_964532005.1 of uncultured Candidatus Saccharibacteria bacterium. Classification (GTDB taxonomy): domain Bacteria; phylum Patescibacteriota; class Doudnabacteria; order UBA920; family UBA920; genus CAYQEU01. The sequence goes on along the minus strand of CAZHER010000001.1, from coordinate 123,708 downwards.
TTTACCATCCAGAATATAATACACTGTTGGATTTGTTGAGCTCTTTATAGCTGTATTATTTTTAGGAATGGCTAATCCCCCATTGGGAAACTTATTCAACTCTTCGGAAGTGACCGTGCGAATATCTTTGAAAGACAACCCACGGTTTGCAAACAAGTCTGCTGTTAATCCGTAACGATACCCGTTTTCAACCAAGTATACTGTGGGGCTGGTGGAAACTTTTATAAGGCTTCCTGTTTTCGGGGCGACCATGCCGTCTTTGGAATAACTTTCCAATTCCGCATCTGGTATAATTTGCAAAATTTTCTCGGCATCATACTGCACAAATGTTTCTGGAGTGAATAGTTTCAAAACCCCTCCCTCAACCAAGTACACTGCAAATCCTTTTTGTCCTCGCAACACACTGCCGTCTGGCGGAGTTAAAGGTGATCCTTTTTCAAAAGTTCCAGCATCAGCATCGCTTATAGTTATAGCTGAACCGGGATTCAAACCGCGCTGTTTAATAACCGATTCAGATGCCGGTTTCATAACGTTGCCAATAAACACAAAATATTTCCCATTGTATTTCACAACTGTGTTATCGGCAGGACCGTATACTTTTTTTGTACCATACCGACGGATCTCTTTTGAAGACACTGTGCGTGCAGAAGACGCACTAAGACCACGAAGCTGGGCCACGAAAGGCGAAACAACATACAACGAGCCATTTTCCACCAAATATAGATTTTTATCACCTCGTAATTTCATCAACGAACCGCCGCTAAAACCGAACCATTCCTTAAAGTACCTGAAGAAGTTGTAATTGCCATTGAACACGTGCGGTGTATAGCGATATAACGCTGCTGTTGCGTGGTTCTTAATGGTTACTGTTTGCTGGGCTTGAACACCCTCGTAGCCTCCCAAAGTATTGCCTAAAACAATAGTATCCCCAACTTTAGCTGCACCTCCGTTGTAAAACGGGCCGCGGCCACCTGGTGTAGAAAATGAACGCATCAATGACTTAGCCGAACCCAAATACCTGCTTCCTTCCGCATCAAGCCCTCCAAACAGTTGGTGGTAAAAACCTTTATACGTATCGCCGCATCCCCCGGAATCTGGGCAACCAAACCCCATAGCAAAATCTAAAGCTCTCTGAATACGGTCTGGAGCAAAACTGCCTGTTATCAGCCCCTGCTCTTTATTTAAAGTCACCAATATTACTTGAGGATTTATACCGCTAGACTGAGACGCATCCCATATCAGCTCGGCTGCCGTTCTTAAAGTGTCTTTATTTGGATGAGGGTCTTCTAAAGTTTCTTTCATTGACGTATTTTGAGGCTCTCTCAGCATCGTCAAAAAGTCGGATGAAGTATTTGCGAGTACGCTGCCTTTGACATCTAAAAATTTTTGTATGGCTCCGGCTCCGGCCATGCTCTTAGCGTCTGAAAACTGCGAGTCGGAAATCAACTCATTGGGATTAAAGTCCGAGTCAACCGAACCTTGAGCGTAGGCCTGGGGCGGCAAAGTAAAAATTAATACAGCAATTAGAAGTAGGGTGAATTGTTTCAGTTTTTGTTTCATCTGTTGATTTATTTAATTATCTGATATACGGTTCGCCGATTGAAAAATTTTTAATATCTTGGTCAGCGACATACACTGTTGGGAAAGATTGTAATCCCCGATTCAAATAGAACTCGTAGTTGATAGGATGCATAACGCCGTCTACGACCCAATAGACTGTCGGGTTCTTAGCGGTTCTCACCAAGGTCCCGTTTGGTGGAGACAAGTAGCTTCCCACCAACCAAGAATTCACTTCGTCATAACTTAAAGTATGGACATTGGCAAATTTAAAATTTCGCATCTGGAATACTTGGTACGTGACAGGAAGACGCAGGCCTTTAGAGATATAATAAATTGTTGGCGCTCGATCTATTTTTACCAAAGTTCCTTCTCTTGGTGTAGCATAGTTTCCTTCGGGATAATTTCTCAAATAACTTTCTGAGACCACCTTTGGAGAAACATCTGCAAAACGTTGAGCCTGAACAAAAGGAGAAATTAAATGTTTTTGTCCTCCAGAAATATAATAATTTTGTGTACTACCTTCGACCCTAACAACATCTCCTTCCTCAACAGATACAAACGACATCCCAGAAGTCAGACTTTTATAAGCGTTAATGCGTCCGGTACCAAGCACGCCCTTGCACGAAAAGCCGGCGCATTGAGTTAAATTCAAATCATCGACCTTATCTGCAGAAGAAATAATCGCATCCCGTATTTGACTGTTGGTTGCATTGGGATATCGTGATTTCAGCAAAGCTGCCAAGCCGCTTACAAACGGGGTTGCCAAAGAGGTACCGGAAGCGTAGGCATAAGAATTTTTTGCCATGGCTCCGCTGTGAGGATCATGATTAATAGTTGAAAGTATGCGCCTCCCCGGAGCAGTAACGTCAATACAGGACTTGCCATAATTTGCAAAAGCTGGTTTGGTATCATTTTGATCAGTGGCTGTAACGCCAATTATCATATTCCGCCCGTTGTCGCCGCATATAGGGAACACCGGCTCAACATCCAAATTTCCTCCATTGGTCGCCGCGTCATTGCCGGCAGCAGCGACAATAATAACATTCTTGTTAAAAGCATAGCTAATAGCATTGGTCAGGACTGTGTCGTGGCCAAAACCCGATCCACCTAAAGACATATTTATAATAGTGGCGTTGTGGTCAGCAGCCCAAACAATTGCCTCGGCAACATTTGAAGCTTTACCAGACCCTCGCGTATTCAAAGCTTTTAAAGGCATAAAACTGACCTGCCAATTTGTTCCGGCAATTCCCGTGTCATTGTTTGGTATTGCCCCAATTACGCCGGCAACCAGAGTCCCGTGGCCATTGTCGTCAGAATTCACTCTCCCCTTTATTTCGGTATTATTTACAAAATCATACCCAGGTTTAAAAGTGCGCTTGCGCAAATCCTTATGCGTTGCATCGATCCCTGTATCAATAATAGCCACCACATTGGCACTGCTCCCTTTGGTAACTGTCCAAGCTTCCGGAAACTTGGCTTTAGGCAAGCCCCACTGATCTTTAATGTCAAACTCGTCATCTGTAAAACCTGGGTCATTCGGTTTCACAATTGTGTCTTTTACTAGATACTCAACATCATATTCTAAATATTCAAAACTTCCTTCAAGCTTAGTCCGGAGATCTTTCAATGCTATAGAAGATTCAAACGAATACACGCCAGCAAATTCCGATGCCCGAGCAAAACCAAATTCCTGCTCTACGTTGCTTGCTAGAGGATATAAAATAGATGGATCTGGATTGAAAAGTTTTACCACATACCGCGTCTCACTGGAAATACCTTTGGCATAAGAAAGCGGGGTTGTAAAAACAGACCCTACAACTAAAACAGCCCCGGCAAAACCGAGGATAACTTTACTGACCATAATTTGTGTATTGCTTTTACTAATCATACTTTCCCAGCCAGACTCTGAGCCTGATGCGGAACAAATCAATTAATGACTCTACAAAAGCGGATGCCGGTACGTGGCTTCCGCCAAATTCGGTCCACTCAACTCCAACTTCTTTAATTTTAAAACCATGCCTTCGCGCTACCGCTAAAACTTCCATATCAAACGCCCAACCTAAAATTCCAACATGACTGAAAATTTCTTTAGCCGCTTTTCTACTAAAAGCTTTGAATCCAAGTTGTGTATCGTAAATTCCCGGTAGCAGAACTATGCGAATAAGCAGGTGGCTCATTTTTCCCAAAATTTGACGCTTCAAGCTTTGCTTTACTTTAGTAAGATCGGGCTCTACTTCGCGAGAACCAATTACTACATCATAACCTTGGTCAAAAAAGGGTAAAAACTTTTTAATCTCCGATACTGGGGTGGCGTTGTCAGCATCCATAAACATAATGATATCGCCTGAAGCATGCTCTAAAATTCCCCGTTTTACAGCATTCCCTTTGCCCCCTTCTTTCAAATTTACAGCCACTGCTTTTTGGACAGTGGTGGATTCCAGCTCTTTGACTACGTCGTAGGTATGGTCGGTAGTGCCATTTACCACCACTACTATTTCATAGTCATAAGACTGTTGTTCCAAAAAACTGTCTATGTTCTTGAGGGTTTTAGCTATACGCTGTTCTTCGTTATACGCCGGTATAACAACAGATAATTTCATTGATATAAGCTTAATATATACCAGCCAATACAACTGGCATTGCTCCACATATTATACCAAATATTCCTAAAGCAAGCGATTTCTCTTGCCCTCTATAATTATAGAACGACCTAAACCCAAGTTTTGTTACAAAACCTAGCAAAATCAAAAAAAGAACGCGTACAACCTCGAAAGATCATACGCGTTCTAGAGTCGCTCCCTGAGGGTAACCCTTTGTTGCTGGTCATACAACAAGGAGCGAACTTTATATCAAAAAAATGAAAATCAACCATCACGGAGGTGTGATTCTCGGTGGAATAGGTATCGGCTTTTTCAAACCTCCACCACCCCGCACAATGAGAATTATCGCCACCGTGACGATAATCGGAATGACCCATTTAAGGATCTTTCCCCAATTCCGCTTTTTAACGATCGGCGGCTGATCGTCATCGGCAATGGCGTGAAAGAGAACATTGTTCGTTCCCGCCGCGGTCGGACAAAGGTCAACTTCAAGATATAAATATTTCAGCCGGACATCTGCGATGCCTTGCTTGAACTTATCCATTTCTCGGAGAATTAACTCCCAATCCTTGTCTTTGCCGTTCGTCATGGTCGCTTCGCCGAAACGAGCTATCAGAGCTTCCTTAACCGTAAAGGCAGGGCTGCTCTTCAACTCCTTCATTGAGGCAATGTTTGACACGTTAGCGGTTTCATCCCCCTTCCCGCGATTGAAAAGAGTGGGTGTGTAAGACCCAGGAGTGCAATTGCAAACCTCTTTCTCTTTTCTCACTTCAACGGCGACTGTAGCTTTATTGCCACAGCCGAAGTCGTAAGAATAGGAAATGATCTCACCTTTATCGTTTCGATTCGCCGTCGGGGTGGGGTTTGGGTTAAAGTCTCTACAGGTGTTGTCAATTGGTTGAGGTGGGATCGGATCATATCCGACCTCTCGTGACCAATTGGCACACTTCAAAACCATGAGTAACTGTCCCGAACCTTTCTTTTGGCGAACCATAACTGGTTCCATGACAACCTTGCCGTTTGCACGGACAATCTTTCCTTCCGCATCGCGAACCGGCATTTCTGTCGGCAATTTCACAATGGAAAGTGTCATGCCCTTAGACATTGTCTCAATATCCCGAACGCGGTCGTTCGGAACATCCTCTTCGTCAGCTTGAGGTTGTGTTTTTGCACCACCCCGAATCTGCGGCGAAGAACCGACAAGGTAAGTGAAATCCGCGCGTTGTGCCTTGTTAAAATTCATTGAGAGAAAACGCACGTTCGGCGAACGGTAGTATGCCGGGTCATCTGGGCTGAGTTTTCTGAGTTTATTTAGATCTAACTCGCCTTCAACGACGGCAGTCTTGGTCTGAGCCGACACCTCGCGCACCATAAGTGGCGAAAGCGACGACATAACGATTGCCCAAGCAGTCAACATCGTGATGACCGCCCTTAGTTTCATCTGTTTCATATAATCTCCTAGTCTGTGGTTTGGGACGGCGGTCACCGTCCGATTGTTTGATTTGGGAAAGATCCGCCTTCTTCTTTGATTGCTCTTTTGAAAGCGATCTCGGCAATGCCCTGATAGGACCGGTCAGTTATGACCGTTCCTTCTGGCAGACCATCTTCAGCCAACGTGTTGTCGGCGATTTTGGTCTTAATAATCCCGAATTCGTCACGGGTACCACGATGTAAAACACCGCTACCAACCCATTCATGAGTCGGCTTTGTTGTTCCCGGAACGATCCACTGAACGGTGACAATTACGTCATTGCGTTCTTGTGAAAAGCGATCCGACTGCATCCTGTCTTCCTGTTGCTGAATTCTTTTGTTGCCTTGCCGTTCAATCCAGATACCGCCTAGCTCGCCACCGAGGTCGCGGAGAATTCCGTTAGGACCACGGGGTATGTTTCGGCGAAGGTTTTCTTTTGCTTCGCCTGTCGCCCGGCGCGTCTGATTGATCTCCTCCCGTGCGTTCTTATTCACTGCCTTCTGCAAATTGTCCGTCTGGGTTCTCGACCCATTCTTCACAATCTTGCAGGTAATGACGATGACAAAGTCCTCGCCGTCACCCTCAGCAGTAAACGCCCATTTGCTACCTGACTTCATTCGATATTCCTGTGCCGCTAAACGGCGGGTCAAATTACCATCGGCAAAGCCTCCGGCAACCCGAATCGAAACGTTTTTTTCCTGACCCAAAAAGGTCTTCGCGGAAGCTGTGCCACCGCGCTGTGCGACGGCTGGAACGAATAAAGACAGAACGATTGCCAATGTTACGATTGTTGCGAAAAATTTTTTCATTTTTTGGATCCTCCAATCCATCTGACGACCTCAGCATTGGTCATCTTTGTCAAAAAACCAGAAACGTTTTGCTGTTAACGTTTATATCTTACGTGCCGTTGAGCTTGCGCTCACGGCCTACACGTATAGGCCGCGGCGCGAATGCCGGGCACATTTCTGTCCATTTCCTTAAGGAAGTTGGCCAAAAATCTACCCGAAACCCTTGTAAAACCTGAATTCTGCCCTTTTCAACCATGACTTAATATTATATCACTTTTCCTATATTTTGTCAAGACCCCCAATAAAGCCTCATAAATCTGCCTGCCCCACACAAAAAACTCTTTAAAATAAGCCAAAATAAAGGGATTCCAGATTAGCGGAATCCCAATATTATAGCCCATTTATCTATGTGTTAGAAGCTTACCTGGGTCTGTTTTGCAAACAGAACCAAACGACGAGAAGTTGTATCCAGTGGCCAACAAGTAGATAAAGCTACTCTGGCCTCGGCAGTTTGCACAAACTGAGCTTGGTCATTTGGAGCAAACTCTTTTCTGGTCTGGACCACGTAATGAATAGTCGCTTTGCGATTATCTTTTAAAGTAACTGTAATGGTAAATGAAGTTCCATCTTTAACATTGTTCAAACCGCGGAAAATATTTTTGTATGCATTACGTTGCCAAGAATATCCACTTGAGTGGCCGGATATATATGCTGTTCCTACCGAACCGGGCATTGCAGTTCCAGGGTAATGAACCACACCTTTGGTCAGATCAGATTCAAAATTCTTCGTGTCCTTAGTGAAAACCAAAGGGGCTTTAATCCCATTTGCTGGAATGCTTAGCTCTCCGGCTATGTCTGCGTTAATATCCAGCCCCTGCAAAGCGCTTCCCTGACCGGTACTCGTAGATCCTGTTGAAGAAGTTCCCAAGATCTGCTGGGGTTGGTTGGTGTAAGTTCCGGCAACTTGACCACCGCCTGAACTAGAAGCTGAATTAGTTGCACCCACCGTACCCGTGCCATCGACAAAAGAATAGTTACTTGGATTTTCATAGCCGTTGTTGTTTGGAGAACCGCTGGCGTTGGCAATACTATTTTGAGCAAGCTTTAAACTACCTGCAGCAAGACGGTTAGAAATCAGTTGTCTGTCAAAATATAGTTCAACAATTTTTTTCTGATTGTCCGTCATCGGTTTACCGGTCCAAGGGTTAGTTCCATCCATTACTGTTTGTCCATCTGGTTGACCCAGCCCCAAAGTGTCATATGCCTTTGGGTTTAAGTTCAGCATGAACTTTTCAAAATTAGTCAAGCCGTTGCCGGAAATATCATTGTCCATTTCTATCACTGCGGGATCTGTAACTTCATAAAAGAATTGCTTGATCCACTTAGCGTATTCACCAGCTTTTTCCTGCTTCAGCGCAACCAAACGTTCGTTGACTTCGGCTTGTGTTTGGGTAACAGTAGCAGTGTCGTTGGTTTTGATAAAACTACCTACTGAAAAATCGGAAAAAAAGTATTGATACAAGAAAATACCAACAAGAAAAATTCCCAAATATGGCGCCACGGACTTGGCAATATATATTGCGCGAGCTTTTGAATTTGAATTAGCTGGAGTCTCTGGAATTGGCTGGATTTCTTCCATATCAAGGTTTTCATGTGGCAATTCAGCCAGTTCGGCAACTTCGCTTTTTTCGGTAGTGCCCACAGCATCGATGATTGGCAGATTAGCAGGAACCATGGTTTCTGTATCTATTGGGGTAGCTTCTTTGTGCTCAGATACGCCAAACATAGCTGCCGTTTCCGGAGTGAACTCTATTTTCTGCTTGTTTGATACGTTATTGGTCATAAAATTTAATATAATGGGTAATTTATAAGTGTCATTTTTATATGACTTTATATATTAACACAAAAATGACTTTTTGTCAAGTCCTTGGTTAATACCCTATTTTTGGGGGTTTTTTCTAGCTTAAGCCTTTAGCGGCCAAATCTGATTTGGATTTTTTGTAAGCCCAGGAATTGGCTTCAAAATATGCATCTATAGTACCGGCATCTATCCAAGTTCCTTTTAGTTCAACTGCTTTCAACTTGCTATTGGTTCGATACCAATTATTTAAGTCGGTTATTTCCAGTTCTCCCCTTGCCGATGGCTTCAAACTTTTGGCCGCTTCCACTACCTGATTATCATAGATATAAATCCCCGGCTGGGCATAAGGCGACCGCGGGTTTTTGGGTTTCTCTTCTATGTCCAACACATTCCAATCTTTGTCTAAAACAACATTGCCTAATCTGGTTAAATCTTCCTTGGGGACTTTAGTGACAAAGATTGTTGCCCCAGACTCAAAGTTTTTTACAGCATCAACAATTTCATCATCAAAAATATTGTCCCCTAAAATTAAAGTTGAGCTGTCGCCATCATCCAAAAAGTTTTCTGCAATTATAAAAGCCTGGGCTAGGCCTTCGGGCTTGTCTTGAATTTCGTAAGTAAAACGAACGCCCGGACCAAAATCTTTGCCACTGCCTAAAACGCGCATATAATCGCCGCAATGGTCTGGTGCAACTATGATCAAAATTTCTTTTATCCCTGCGTTTATCAACTTTTCCAATGGATAATAAATCATCGGTTTGTCATAAATCGGCAAAAGTTGTTTTGAAGTTACCTTGGTGAGCGGGAATAACCTGGTGCCTGCACCGCCAGAGAGAATGATGCCTTTCATAAAAATTAAGAATTGCTATTGTTAGTTGATAAATATTCTGCCAAAGCTTCCTGCCACATGCGCAAACTGGGCAGTTTGGTGTTTTCTAAAACCACTTTGGCAGGACGCTTGGCCGGTCGGGGAAATTCTTTTCCTGCAACGGGCAATAAAGCAATATGCTTTCCATCGGGGGTTGTGTCCGTGCCTTCGGCAGGAGCTGTGGTGCTAATGGTAAAGCCGAGCTTTGTAAAAATTTCCGTGGCCAAGCCGTACCAACTGGCATAACCCGAGTTTACAATATGATAAACACCTACTGGCTTTTGTTCGAGCAACAAATTTTTAGTTGTTGAAGCCAGATCGGGAGCATAGGTTATACTATATACTTCGTCCTCCACAACTTTAATTAAGTTGGTTTTTTTGCTGAGGCCGATCATAATATCTACAAAAGCCGGTTTGCTGGCGTCACTTTTCCCCTTCGGTCCAAACAAAACATTGGTCCGAATTAAGTAGTAATCAGCTCCGGAATTTATTACTGCCTGTTCCCCTTTATATTTAGACTCCGCGTAGACAGAAAGGGGCTTCGGCTGTGCATCTTCTTTATAACTTTCTTCTGTGCCATCGAAAACAAAGCCGGTACTGTAATGTACAAGTGTGGCGCCTAAATCTTTACATATTTCAGCTAAATACCGAGGCACAGTTTCATTTAACAAAAAAGCTCCGTCGCGATTGGTTTCTGCACCATCTACATCATTCCATGCAACACAGTTAAAAACAGTTGCCAAGTTTGGGATTGTGGAAAGTTTTTCGCGCACTGCTGAAAAATCGGTTACATCAAGCTCGGCCCGATCAAAAGTCAAGGCTTTGGGAAAAACTTTGGCCAGCTGCTGCCCCAAAGTCCCATGAGCTCCCAAAATTACAGAATTGTCTCCTGTTTCGGAAATTTTATTCATTAGTTTATTTGAATTTATCGGGATATACTTCGCGCAAAGACGGGCATGACTGGTCGCGGTCAGACACAACGGGCTCTGTGATTTGCCAAGGTATTGCCAAGTCTGGATCATTATATTTTACGCTGTGCTCTTTTCCTGGAGCCCAATAGTCAGTTGTTAAATATGTATAGTCTGCTTCGTCGCTTAAAACTGCAAATGAGTTGCCACACCCAGCTGGAATAAATATCGAAGACCGGTTAGAGTCGCCTATCACCAAAGAAAAATGTTTGCCAAAAGTCGGTGAGTCTGGACGGGCATCTACAATTACCGCCTGCACTTCACCTCGCGTTACACTTACCAGTTTATGCCATGGAGCAATATGAACCCCGCGCAAAGTATTTTTTACTGACCTTGAATGGTTGGCCTGAACAAATTCCACCGCTTCCCCTAGACGGGCTTCCAAGTCGGCTTTGCGGAAAGACTCACGGAAAAATCCGCGGTCATCTGGAAATGTTGGCCTGGAAATTACCAATACATCTTGAAGTTCGGTGTTGGTAATAAAATCTTCCGGTTGTGAATTTTCTTCTTTCATTTCTAAAAAATTATTTTTGTTCTATAACAGCTTCGCCTTTTTTCTGGTAAAACTGTTCGCTTTCTCGGGCAGTTTCTTCCCACCATTGGCGGTTATTAGTGTACCAACCTATTGTTTCTTTGAGGCCGGCCTCAAAGTCGTATTCTGGTTTCCAATCAAGTTCGGTGTTAATTTTGCTCCAGTCCAACGCATATTTTTCGTCATGACCAGGACGGTCGGTAATCATTTCCAGCCTGTTTTCTGGCAAACCCATGAGACGAATAATAGTTTCTGCCACTTGCTTGTTGGTAATTTCTTGGGTCATCCCGCCGATGCAGTAAGTTTCACCAACTTTTCCTTTTTGCAAAATCAAGTCAATGGCCCGACAGTGGTCACGGACAAACAACCAGTCGCGAACTTGATTTCCTGGAGCATACAATCGAACATTTTCTCCATTAAGCAACCGGATAATGGATCGCGGTATAAATTTTTCTGGATACATGTAAGGACCATAATTGTTAGTACAGTTGCTTATGGTAACTGGTAAACCATATGTTCTGCTATATGCACGCACTAAATGGTCGCTTCCTGCTTTACTGGCAGAGTAAGCGCTGCTCGGGTCGTATGGGGTGGTTTCGTTAAATTTAACTGCTTGGTCCAAAGGAATCGCTCCAAAAACTTCATCGGTTGAAACATGATGAAATCTTTTAACACCTAGCTGTCTGGCTACTTCGAGTAAAACATTGGTTCCGAGCACATTGGTGCGCGTAAAAACATAAGGATCGGTAATACTTCGGTCGACATGACTTTCGGCGGCAAAATGGACTACAGTATCACAACCTTGCATGGCCCTTCTTACAATGGCTTCGTCGGCAATATCGCCTTCAATAAAAGTATGATTTTGGGGTTGTGGTTCTAGATTGGCGCGATTGCCTGCATAGGTAAGCTTGTCTAAAACCACCATTTCGTCTTGAGGATAATTTTCTGCCCAATACCTTGCAAAATTTGAACCAATGAATCCGGCTGCACCGGTAACAAGTAATTTCATAATGTTAATTATAGCAAGATTTTAGATTTATTTTAACCAACAACTACGACTCACAGAGTTGACAAAACAGATATTTTGTGAGATAATTTTTAGCCAGTTTTGCTTTTTAAAACTGCCTGCTTAACCCAAGCCTGAGTTTGGTTTGGGTAAAGTAAATACAAAGAACATTTGGAGGAAATTGCAGTAATAATGAAAACACAATTGGAAAAATGGCTCGAAGAACAAAGAGCCAATTCAACAATGGTTGTAAGCCCAGGCTCGCTCGATGGTATTGAGCCGTGGGCATACAGAAACAACGACGGACGGTGGGAATACAGCCGAAGCGATGGAAAGTTTTTCCGCTTGGCAGGGTTTTATGTCCAGACCGGGAGCCGAGAAGTTGCAGAGTGGAACCAGCCGATGCTGGAAGATACGACTGGTCCAGGGGTGCTGGTTCTCGTAACAGATGGGCATCACTGTCTGGTAACCGCCCGTGAAGAGCCGGGAAACCCTTACGACAAAAACCACATTCTGCTTGGTCCAACTCTTCAGGCAAGCGAAAGCAACTTGAGAGCAGCACATGGTGGCAAACTGCCACCGCGAGCAGAACTCTATGGGAACGAATGGGTGAGTTGGGGTATTATGCCTGCAGATGGCGGGCGTTACCACAACAAAACCAATCGGATCGGCGTTCTATACAAGAAAAAAGAGGTTAATGCCTACAAGGGCGGCAATCTCAATAACGAATTTTGGGCTTCGTTCGCCGACCTGTACATCGCTCTTACCAAAGGCGATGTCAACCCACACCTTGCAGAATGCTTGGCATTTGCCCTGTTCCGCGTCTGATTGATTTCATGCTGCACAAAGCAGGTAAAGTACGGACAAACTCCCACAGTTTGTCCTGCTTTTTTTTGAGTCAAATTTTGCTATAATTAAGCTAAATTAAGTATTTTTATGCCCAGAGTTACCTTAATACAAGTTGTGTATAACAGTATAAAATTTATTCAGCCGGTCTTTACCGCAGCTCTCAACCAAACCTACAAAGACACGGAATTCGTTGCAGTTATTGCTGGAAATGACGACAACAGCAAAGAATACATAAAAGAACATTTTCCACAGGTAAAGATAATAGACCCTGGATACAACATAGGTTTCTCGCGCGGGCACAATGAATATTTTGCACAAAGTAATTCTGAATTCTTCCAACTGGTTAATCCGGACCTGATAATGACACCAACATACGTAGAAGAAATGCTAAAAGTGTTCGGGGCAGACCCTAAGGTCGGGGCTGCAACCGGCAAACTTCTGCGTTATGATTTTGAAAACAATAAACCTCTAAATATAATAGATACCACTGGTGTTGTGTATTCTAAATCGGGCCGCGGACGGGACAGAGGACAACATGAAGTTGATGATGGCCAGTATGACAACCAAATTTCTGTAGTTGCAGTATCTGGAGCAGGTCCAATGTATCGAAAGTCAGCTTTGGAAGATGTGAAATTCAAGCGCGAGGACGGCCGGTTTGAATACTATGACGAAGATTTTCATTCTTACTGGGAAGATGTGGACCTAGGTTTTCGTATGACAAATGCTGGATGGAAATGTGCTTTTGTTCCCAAAGCCGTGGCCTACCATGGCCGCGCCGCTGGCTCCAGCCCAGGTGGGTATAAAAAATTTTTCTCATTCCTAAAATTTCACAAATCCATAAATCCGCGGGTGCGCAAACTAAACTATAAAAACCATATATTCCTGTTTTTAAAAAATACGCCTTGGTTTTATCCACAATTCTTCATCCGAGAACTGGCAATGCATGCATTTATTTTATTTTTTGAAACTTCAACTTTGGCTGCCATACCGGAAATGCTCAAGCAACTTCCGGTAATGTGGAGAAAAAGAAAAGCCATAGCCCAAAACCGTAAAATTTCAAAAACTGAATTAGCCAAATTATTTACATAATATTAAATTACTGTTATGGATCCAAAACATATCGACCTGTCAATTATCATAGTTCCCTACCGCGCTAAAGACGAAATGCGCGTCACTTTGGATGCTGTCTATGCGTCTAAAACACAATACAATTATGAAGTAATAATAGTGGACAATGACTCGCGCGACGGAACGCTAGAAATGATTCGCGAACAGTATTTAAGCAACCCTGAAATTGCTGAAAAAACTACCCTTATTGAAAATACAAATGAAGGGTTTGGCAAAGGCAATAACAAAGGGATGGCAATAGCTAAAGGCGACTACCTATTGCTATTGAACCCAGACACAAAACTTGCCGAAGACATCTTCCAGGTTATGGTTGATTTCATGAAAGCCCATCCCAATATTGGTATGTCCTCCTGTAAGCTCATTAAAGCCAACGGAGAAATTGACTGGGCCTCCAGACGTAGCGAACCAAACCCAAAAGTTGCTTTCTACAGACTATCGGGATTGCAATATTTATTTCCGAAAAAGTTTGGGGCTTACAATGTGCTAAACAAACACGTTGACCAAGAAACTCAAGTTGACTGCATTGTTGGAGCATATATGATGATATCCCGCGAATGCTACCGCAGAGTTGGCGGATTTGATGAAGATTTTTTTATGTACGGCGAAGATGTAGATCTTTGCTACAGAACTCGCAAAGCAGGATACAAAATTTGGTACTACCCTAAAACTTATTCCTACCACTACAAAGGCCAGTCTTCTAAAAAGGCTTCCAAATTTGCACTATACCATTTTCACAACGCCATGTGGATCTACTACAATAAACATTACAGACATAAGTCCAATCTTCTGATGACTATTTTTGTATATTTGGGAATCTGGTCTAGATATTGGTTGAAGCTGGTTGTGAACCATTTTAAAACCGACAAGTCTATTAGCAAGTAAACAAAGACCTCCTTATTCAGGAGGTCTTTGTATTGGGTAAATTTAAAACCCACCGTTGCGGGTTTTGAAATCTAGAACTAAATTTTAGTAATTTCTACTTCGGTATAGCTCTGGCGATGTCCTTGGGTGCGTCGATATTTGCTTTTAGCCTTATACTTGAAAACGCGGATCTTGTCGCCACGACCCTGGCTTAACACTTTGCCTTCAACTTTAGCTCCATCTAGAAAAGGTTTTCCCAGCTGATATTTGCTACCGTCAAAAGTAGCCAACACTTTATCAAAGATCAAAACAGTGTCCTTTTCCCCTGCCAACTTTTCTACCTGAATTTTATCTCCTTTGGAAACCAAATACTGCTTTCCGCCAGTCTGTATAATTGCGATCATAATTTATATATAAAGATTATTTAAATAAATACTGAATAATTCTACCAAAAATACCAATAAATGTCAATAAAACACAAGCGCCGGGGAATTGAGGGTTCTCCGGCGCTGAAATGAGGTTGCTACTTACAGATTAACTTGCCCATATAGCAGGTGTAGTTTATCACAAACCGGTCCAGGGCTTTCTCTAGATCGTAGATCTTAGCTCGGCGGACTGACTCTGTGATGGTTTTATCCTGTCTGATTCTGTCGCGGCGGCGACCATAACCTTCAATTGCCAAAATGGAAATATTCTTTCCTTTCCACTCTGCCTTTGGGCTATGGCTGTTCTTGCGAAACAGGCGTTCTACACGTATCCAATTCAGGGCGTAAACCTGTATTTTCAGTTCCTTGCAGATTGTCGGGGGTTGCTCAATTTTTACTGCAAGAACTTTTTTCTTTGCACTCTTGGCAACTTTCTTTGCCACTTTGTTTATCCTCCTAGTTTTATGCCCGTGGGCAAAATAAAATCCCTGAATAGGAATTACCGTGTGGCATTATCTCAAAAAATTTTAATTTTGTCAATCCGGTTTTTGGATCGGCTTTGCATTCTCTCTCCTTTTGTACAAAGAAACAACTGCCACGCCAAGCGCCACCATTACTGTGAATAGAATCAAAAGCGCAACTAGCTTACCGAAGCTTTGCAAATAAACTGCAGTCAGTCCAAACAAAGCGGATATTGCGTATAATATTAAAACTGTTTGGCGCTGGGAAAACCCTAAATCCAACAAACGAAAATGCAAATGCAGTCGATCTCCTTTAAAAGGGCTTTTACCCCTAAAAATACGCTGGGTAATTACCCAAGCCACATCGAGAATAGGAATACCCATAACCAAAAGCGCGGTGGCAATTTTTCCTCCTAAAATTATAGACAATGCCCCGAGGATAAAACCGGTTAGGGTACTGCCGCCCTCTCCGAAAAAAATAGTTGCGGGATAAAAACTATAGACCAGGTAACCAAGCAAAGCTCCGCAAAATATAATTGCTAAAGTTGCTGTCATGGGTTGGTTAACTGTTGGACCGAGCGAAAGTAAAAACAAAGCAAACCCTGCAATGAAGGAAATCCCTCCAGTCAAACCGTCTATACCATCTAAAAATTTTGTAGTAAACATCATTCCAACCATCCAAAACCAGACAAAAACTGCCGATGCTGGTATTCCGAGCACTCCGAAATCTAGAGAAATCGGCGCACCAAATGGGTTGGTAATAAATGTGATACCTACCCCAATACCGGCATACACACCTACCAGCGATGCTAGTGCAGGAAAAATCCATAGATACTTTGCGGACAAATCATATCTGTCATCCAAATAACCTCCTATCATAAGGACTGCTGCACCGCCAATAATTGCGACAAAAAACTTTAAAGGGATAATATTAAAATCGGGGTTGCCATACACCAGATATGCACACAACGACAAAACAAAAGCAATAAACAGTGCTAGTCCACCAAGCTTGGGAATTGGGCGGGAATGTAAGTTCCGTGGCGGTCTGGGAATATCTACACACCTCAAACGCACAGCTAAAAAACGAACTAGTGGTGTTATAACCAATGCTGAGGCCAGAGCTATAAAAAAATAGGTTAAATAATGTATTGACATCAAAATCTTAGTTTCCTTTTACTGGGGCTGAAGTTTGCATTTCCTTCATTTGCAATGCGGTATTTTCACCTTTGCGAGCTTTGGGAGTCACAAAAAATTCCAGGTAAAACCCGAGCATCAGCCGTGTCTGAGCTTCAATTGCAGGCAAACTACCAAAAACAACCGATACAATTGGTACCAAAAACCATTGTAAATACATCATTATACTCCTACTAATTCCGTATTTCTTAGGTCGGGGCGGCAGTAAGATTAAATTAATGTAAACACTGGCTATCAAAAACAAGGTTGCGGTGGTCATTAAAGTTTTAGTGACCAGTGGTAAATTAAAAGCAACGACGCTTTGTAAAAATTCCTGTCCTCCAATCATTAAAGGAAGCCACCCCAAAATAGAAATCAATACACTGGCAGCAGCCCAGTTAAAATCACCTTCTACGTATTGCCATAGCTTATACATCCGGTCAAAAAGTGGCGCCTTGCTTTTTAAAAGTTTCGGAACCAAATGGGGATAATATTCGACATTGTAAGCCCATCGTCTTTTTTGTTTGTACTGATTTTTCAAGGTTTGCCAAAAAGTTTCGGCCAAACAAGTATCTAAGGAAACCGGGATCAATAAGGGAACAACGGCATAATCACCATCGTACCGTAAATAACACTGCCAAAAAATATACCCATCTTCATTAATCAAATCTTTTTTCCAAAAACCTACATCTACCAAAGACCGCAAGGTCATGGAATGAGAGGAGAAAGTACGAAGTCGATCAGGTCGGGATCCTTCAGTAAATTGCCAGAACGAATTAGAAACTGATACCACGCGGATAAATGCTGGGCTGTCCCAAATATTGTTGTTGTATATAGTAATTGGCTGATAACTGCGTCTGTAAGGCTTTTCCGAAGTTAAAAATTCGTATATTACTCGAGCAAAATATTGAGGATGAATTACCGTATCGCTGTCAAAATTTGCAACCAAAACTTGATCAATTGCTATGCCGTCTGCTTCTAGGTCAGGCATTACCGACTGCACGGAATAGCTAGCATTGGCGCTCTTGCCTTTTATCTCGCCAGGTAACCCATCCGGGTGTACTGTTACGAAAAATTTATAAAAATATTTTGCATATATTTCCCGAATCTTCGCCGCAACCTCTTGTGCAGGCTCGCCGGCTCGTTCTTCAGTAGCCAAAATTACCATTATTCTGTCCATTGGATATCGCGACTTAGTCAAGGAGTCTAAAGTGGATTGAAGAACTTCGAAGCTTTCATCAACAAAGGGAATTATTACTAAATGGTAATAATCTCTATAATCGGTTTTAATTAGAGGTCGGGCAATTCCGGAAAGCAGGCGCTCTCTTTCTTCCTTAAAATAGTTGCGCTGGAGCTTAATAGAACTTTTATTTTCCTGCTCCTTTAAAAATTTTGTATAATCGGACAAATTTGCCAAACGTTCAACATAATCAAGCCAGTCTATGGTGACAAAAAATCTAAATTTTCTATAACTGGCAATTAAATGCAAAGAGACATTTACTGCTTTCAAAAGCCAATATAGATCAAAACAAACGATAAAAGAAGCTGCCCATACTGGCTTATAATAAGATAAAAGAATAGCGCCAATAAAAACAGTCCATATTTGAAGCCCTGGCAAAATCTCCCATAATCGCTCCCTAAAAGATCTTTTACGAAACATAATCTAATTCACTGAAAATAAGAATAATAAAGCTGTACATAAAATTAGCGCTACCAACCAGCTAGATAAGGCGGTTAAAGTGCCCAAAAAATCTCCCTTGGGAATTGCAAAACGATAAACTAAATAATTTATTATTCCGATTCCTGTTGACGATAAAGGTATAAAAAAGAGTTCCCAACTTTTTCCCAGCATATCAACTCCTATAATAACGTTATAGTGAAGGGCAACCGTAGATAAGCCGCTTCTTGCCTTAAAGTAGGTAATAATAAATGTTATAATAATAGTGACAATTGTCGCCGCCCATAAAAAAGAGACCAAACCTGAGCTGGCCAGTATTTTTTGATAAATTGAGGGTTTTGCTTCCAAATCTGCCATATTCCTATATATTTTAGCAAGAAAAGGTTGCTGTCTCAAGCTAGAAACCAACATGACAAAAAAACAAATTTTTACCTTAATATTCATAGTGGCATTGGCCATATTTTTCAGATTTTACCAAATAACTGAACTACCAGGGGGATTGTTTCCCGACGAAGCAGCAAATGGGTTAGATATCAATCTGATGCAACAAGGTCAGCTTCAACCGTTTTACGAAAGAGGCAATGGTCGTGAAGCACTATTTTTTTACATGCTCTGGGGAAGTGTTGAGCTTTTCGGAAAAGGACCATGGCAACACCACATTGTATCAGCAGTTGTCGGCGTCATAGCCGTATTATTATGCTTTCTTGTGGCTCGAAAATTATTCAAAATATTTAACACTGCTTCCCCAGATAACTCGAAGCGCGCAGTATACATTGGATTGTTGTCCGCTTTCCTTATGGCTGTGTCCACTTGGCACATTACCTTGTCGCGCACGGCTTTTCGTGCCAACCTCATTCCCCTATTTGCCGCTGCTGTTGTTTGGGGAATACTGTGTCTATATTCGTCGCCCACAAAAGTGAAAAGAATTTTGTGGTCCATATTTACAGGATCTGTTTTTGCACTCGGATTTTATACTTACATCGCTTACAGAGTAATGGTTCCTATCTTGGGTATCGCCTTAATCTGGCCTTGGATTTTTGATGTTATTAGAAAACCGCAGTTCTTTTGGACTAGGCGTTTTGTCTCCCCGGCGATAACCTTAATCATAACTTTCATTATTGTTATTTTTCCGCTAGCTCACTACTTTTATACTCATCCTGGGTCATTCGTCGGTAGAAGCAGTCAAGTTAGTATATTTAACCCAGATCTCAACAAAGGGAAACTTCTAGCCACCCTAGGTGAAACGACCAAACAAAGTTTATTGGGATTTTTTTATGAAGGCGACTTAAACTGGCGGCACAATGTTTCAGGTCAACCATTTCTGCCAGCTGTGGTTTCACCTTTCTTTGCCTTAGCTCTAGTACTCTCAACATTGTTAGCTATAAGATATATTTTTTACCCCAACAAGCACGGTGATGACTGGAAACATTTTCTATTGGCAGGTTGGTTTTGGGGTATGATGCTGCCTGCTGTAACCACTGCAGAAGGGATCCCTCACGGCTTACGCAGCATAGGCGTAATTCCACCGGTATTTATTTTAAGCGCTTGGGGAATAATAATTGCCGTAGACTTTGTTCAAAAAACAAGATCTTTATACTGGAACTGGCTTTCTGGAATTAAACAAAAACTTCTTACAACAATGTCATGGCTTGTGGTTGCTGTATTTGCCGGTGCATTAATTTTACAAAGTTATTACTTATACTTTGGTTTGAGCAGTGCCAGTGCAGAACAATATCTCAGTTTTCGTTCTGACCTTACCGGCGTAAGCAATTATTTAAACGGGTTCGATAATGATTCAAAAAGTATTCCGGCCGGCAAGATTCCTGCAAATTTTCCAAACCGTCACACCAGAGAGAATACATTTTTGGTATTAGACGAATTCTTTTTGCAAACTGTAGACTATTTAACAACCGTGGATGGAACAAATCCTGGTAATCGAAAAAACCAGCCCTATACGAAGGTTAATCCTCCCGATATCTGGAAGCTAAAAAATCTAAAATCCGGTGATGAGGTAATATTCACCACCACGACAGTGTTCGATATAAAAAAATTCAAAGAGAACTGGCCTCAGGCAAGGCTCAACTTAGAAAGACGAAACAAATTCGGCCAAGTCATTTTAGCAGTTTATAAAATCCCATAAAAATTTAAATTAACCACGAGACTATGAAAAAATATTATTGGCTCACAGGAATTTTGACCGGGGGTCTGATCCTGAGACTATACAGCCTGACAAAAATTTCTCTCTGGCACGACGAAGCCTTTTCTGCACTTATGCTTCGTTACCCATGGGGGGAAATGATGCAAAGATTGGCAACCGATGTTCACCCTCCGTTGTACTATATATTACTCAGATTCTGGGTAGGAATTTTCGGCGAATCGGTTTTCTGGCTCAGAGGATTCTCAGTTTTTTGCGGGATCATTGCTATATGGCTCACCTATTACTTGGTAGAAAAATATTTTTTCAGCAAGAAAGCTGCCATCTTAAGTGCCGTGTTTCTTGCCGTTAATTTTTTCCAAATACACCGAGGGAGTTTGGAAGCCCGTATGTACACTTTGGGAGTGATGTTGTTACTCGCTGCAACCGCGTCGCTACTTGCCGCACTTTACTACCGGGGCAACGTAAAAAGAATGTGGATTTTGTATATGCTGTTTGCTGTTTTTGGAGCAAGCTTAATTTATACACACTACTATCTGTCTTTCAATTTAATCGCTTTAGGGATTTACGCCTTAGGATATTTAATAAAAACTTACGGGAAAGATTGGCGTAAATATTTGCCTTTCCTTGGTTCAACTATTGCGGTAGCTATTTTATACATCCCTTGGCTGAAACCGTTTCTGTTCCAGCTCGGCCAAGTCCAAGAAGGATTTTGGATATGGGCAATGACACGATGGAGTATTCCGTATACATTTTGGGATCTGACATTTGGCTGGCACAGCGGAAAAATTCCAACTGAATGGATGTTGATTGCCGTAACCGTATTTGCCATGGCAATGCTATATGGGTTCACTAAGACTATAAAACAGAAAGAAAAATGGCTAATTTTACTTGGTATACTTGCCCCGTTTGCCGGAGCGCTCTTGTTTTTAATGATCAACCGCTTACAAGGGCACACCAGCTCCGTATATTTAATTCGATATTTTGTTTTAATCGGCCCGCTATATTTAATAGCCTTGGCACTGTGGATTTCCCAGTGGAAACAGGGTATTGGTTTTAGGACAATATCAGTATTGGTAGTTGGGCTTAACTTGATTGCTTTTGGCGGGTTTTGGTACGAACAAGGAGCTGCTACCAAACCTGGAATGGCAGGGGCTGCCGCATATTTAAACCAATACGCCAACGGCAACAAAGACAAAACTATTGTTGGCACTCCTTTTGAATACTTTAACTTAAAATATTATTCAAAAACCCAGAACTCTCCCAAGCTTTATACAAATGGAAGGGCCAAAGTTAGTGAACTTGCACATTATGACGGTACCGCCCTTCTTGCAGAAAACGATTTGGCCGCAGATCTAAAAACATCAGTTTTAGCGGAAGATACTGTGTGGCTGGTTTGGACGAAAGCATATAGTAGCGACAAACCAATGACCCCGTCTAATTGGACACAAATTCAAGAACGCGAATACGAGGATGTGATGCCGTACCTGGGCACAACTATATATATAACCCAGTATAAAGTCAATTAAAACTAAGCTACGACCGTTCCCTTAAATTTACCTTTTCCGCTCAAAGCTAACGCCAAATTTTGAATGTCATTGCCATTTAAGATAATAACCTTCTGGTTTCTTGCTTTGGCGTATTTTGTTGCAGTCGGATCAAAAGGCACATTTGCTCCAGGGTTCCACTTAGTACCAACAATTCTTTGAAATGAGCTCCAATCAATAAGCTGGATTTTTTTAGCGTTTTTAAACTTCCTTGGATCCTTATCATACACATAATCAATATTGCTCATATTTATTATTGTCGAAGCACCAAAATGATCCGCCAACATCACAGCTTCGTAGTCTGTACTGCGTCCTGGTTTCCATCCTCCAGAAACCAACACCGGTCGATTCATTTTTCCAGGCTTTTCTGGATTTGTTACTATGGCTTTTTCCGCCAGTTCACCCAACGCATGACGCATCAAATTGGCATTGAGATGGGTTGCGGCAATGCCCATCCAATCAAGTACACTCTTATCCGGCTTTATGCTCGACTTGAGAGCATTTTGATAATTTCTTGCCGGCGCTCCGCCACCCACAACCAAAATAAAACGGTTACCCTTTTTCACCTGCTGACGGATTAAAGCCAAAAAACTTTTCAAGAACTTATTGTTTATTTCATTGGGAACCAAAACCGATCCGCCGACCGATAGGACAAAAGTTTCTTTTTTCATAAAATTATTTAAGGATTAGAACTATCGCATGGAGTATTAATTAAACACAAATATGCTCGATTTTGCAAACGCATATCAACATACAAAATATTTCTGTACCTGTCCGGTGTGGTTTGTTCCAATAGCAATTTCAGCCTCTCAGCTGTAGACGCAAGATCCAAACCAGGCTCTAAAACTATTCTCATCACGGCAGGATTGCTTTTGCCTGCTTCCGGCTTTTTGGCCAAAACCGCCTCCAAAGCTGCTTTATTCCAAAGTTTGAAGAATTCATTAGATTCGCCTTGCTCCTGATCTGACAAAAACACTTTGAAGTACATAAAATTTTGTCCAGTATACTCAGGAAGCATGACGGCAGAATTTTCTATAAAATCAATTATATTCTGATCGAAATATTGCGATGATATATCTACCTTGCTTCTGTCATTCACACTTACCGACACAACCGAACCGCTTTGAGGTAAATCACCTTCCAATTTTCCTAAACTTCCCGCAACAGTACCGTCGTTGTACAGTACCAGCCTGTCTTCCGGTCTAACAACCAGGTATCTCTCGTATTTTTCGATGATCTCAACTTCAATAGTTCGCTCCTTCCAATTTTTATCAATTTTTTCAATTTTAGAAACAACTGGCACTTCCTTGGCCACGAAATTTGCCAAGCTGTTTTGGTTGATAAACAGCATGTTAAAAGACGGGTTGTACCAAGGCTTTTGCAGAAAATATTTTTTGACGCTGTTTTCTGCTGCGGTCTGATGCTGTATACTCATCCCCTCAAAATATACTTTTCTTACAAATAAAGGGTTGGGAACGTACAACACATAACACAAAAAAATCAAAAGCCCCGCCAACCCAATTTGCGTTGCCAAGCCTGCCAAGCCTATCTTTTGAAGTCCGGCCTGCAATCTATCCTCGGATCTAGGTCTATTATTTCTTTTGTAATTTCTGGCTTTTTGGAGCTTGCGGGTAAAATGCGCATGCTGAAATCTTGCTCTGGGATCCAACCGTCTTCTTTCCATGCTTTATCTTTTTAACCATGCGCCGTATTGACGGCATACTAATTCGCCGGCGCGCATCGGTTCAGCCATAATTTCTGTTACAATTTTTTCCATTCTCACACCCTGTGACCCCTTAACCAAAATTACCGAATCTGGCTCCAGCAAATTCTGCACGGTCTTACGAGCTTCATCTGCAGTATCAAATTCCAAAACCCTATTTGAATCCATGCCAGAGCTTTTGGCGCTATCGGCAATAATTTTCCCTTCTTCCCCGATGGTAATTAAATGGTCTGGTTTTATTTCTGCCACCACTTTTCCAACTTTCACGTGCTCTTGTTCTGACATCCCACCCAATTCAAGCATGCTTCCTAAAACGGCCATCTTATGATCATGAGGCATTCTTTTCAACAGACCTAAAGCCTCTCTCATAGAATCAGGGGCTGCGTTATAACTGTCGTCAATAATGACCGAATGTTTAATACCGCCGATCACATTAAGGCGACTCGGGGCTGGTCTATAATTCAACATACCTTTGGCAAGCAAGCTTTGCTCTACACCCAAAATCTTAGCAACTGCTATTCCTGCAAGCACTGCGGAAATATGGGTTTCCCCTACGGCAGGAATATCAATCTCGCTTCTCTCGCCGCCATATTTAACAACCAGACGAGTTGAAACTTTGCTGTCTAAATTCTCAACAAAACTATCCAAAACTACAGAGGCTTCAATATCACGTCCATAAGTAATAACTTTTGCTTGAGTTTTGCTGCGCTGTCTCAACGCTGGCTCATTGTCCGCATTCAAAACTACGAACCCGGCTTGGTCCACCGCCTCTACAATCTTGCCTTTTTCGTGTTCTATCTCAGCAAGATTACTGAAAAACTGGTAGTGGGACATTCCGATTGTAGTAACTACTGCTACATTCGGCCTGGCCAAAGAAACTAGGTAATCCATATCATTGGGGCGATCTATCCCCATCTCAAGAACCAGAATATCCGGATACTTTTGATTGACCAAAACCAAGGATACGGCTTTGGCTAGAACATAAATCCATTTTAAAGCACTCCCCTCGGGGCTGGACGCGCCTATTACCGTCAACGGCAACCCAAACTCGTTGTTATAATTTCGCTCTGTCTTTCTAACTCTGAACTTTTGATTCAAAGCAACATATACAGCTTCTTTAGTAGAAGTTTTGCCTACGCTTCCAGTTATGCCAACTATCTTGGGGTTATACTTGGCAATAATTCTTCTCGTTAACGTACCCAAATAGCTTTTTAATTTTTGTTTCAAAAATTGATTCATTTACAATTATTATTTCACCGGAACAATTACATCTTTGCCTACATACTGTCTCAAAATTTCCGGCACCACCACACTCCCATCAGCTTGCTGATAATTTTCCAATATTGGAATAAGAATGCGCGGGCTGGCAATAGCTGTGTTGTTTAATGTGTAAGCAAATTTAATATTCCCTTCCTTATCTTTATAGCGAATATTCAACCGCCTTGACTGCCAGTCGGTAAGATTTGAATCACTGTGAGTCTCGCCATAGCTTCCGCGTGAAGGCATCCATGTTTCAATATCATACATTTTGTATTTCCCAGCGCCCATGTCGCCAGTACAAATACTTAAAACTCGGTGGGGCAATTTTAGATCCTGCAAAATTTCTTGGCTTATTTCACGCAATTTTTCCAACCACTCGTCAGACTCGGCAACGTCCGCTTTGCACACAATCATCTGCTCAACTTTCATAAACTCATGAATCCTATAAATTCCTTTGGTATCTTTGCCGTAACTACCAATTTCACTTCTATAGCATGGGGTTATGCCACAAACCTGAATTGGCAGCTGGGACTCGTCAAGTACCATGTCTTTGTAATACGCGAGCAACGAAGGCTCAGAAGTTCCCGCCAAGTATATAGGCTCTTTGGTGGCTTCTTCTTCAAAAGCGGCAGCATTGCCTGCCCGATAGATTTCCTCCTTGCCTGTTGGAAAATGGCCGCTGCCAACCAAAGCGTGTTCCCTCACTAAAACAGGAGGTACCATCAAAGTAAATCCTTTTTCCTGAAGTTTTTTCAAGGCATGCCAAAGCAGACCGTACTGCATTAGCACTGCTTCGTTTTTCAGATAATAACCACGGAAACCGGAAGTTTCTACACCTCTTTCAGTATCGATAAGATCAAGATTTTTCCCCAGCTCAACATGGTCTTTGACTTCAAATTCAAACTTAGACGGGACTTCTGAAACTTTAGATTCGTCTTTTGCGTCTATCGAACCCAGAGCCGGAGACCAGTATGTATAAGGAACGTTTGCGGTATCATCCGCCCCAACCGGTACCAACGGCGAAGGTATATTTGGTACCAACAACATCAGATTTTGAAATTCTACATCAACTTCTTTTAACTGCGAATTCAAAAGTTCCTGTTTCGAATCAACTTCCTTCATCTCCAAAATCTTTACCTTGCGCTCTTCCTCGCCAAGATTTGGAATCTCTTTTGATACAGCATTTTTTGTTGCCTGCAAAGTTTCGGTTTCTGCCATTAAAGCTCTTCGACGCTGGTCAATTTCTAGCAACTGATCCAAATCCAAATT
Source organism: uncultured Candidatus Saccharibacteria bacterium (assembly GCA_964532005.1). GTDB lineage: Bacteria > Patescibacteriota > Doudnabacteria > UBA920 > UBA920 > CAYQEU01. Next base: position 97,525 of record CAZHER010000001.1, on the reverse strand, counting down.
TACCCTTTTATCTGTAATGGCTTTCTTGACCAGTTCAGCATTTTCCCTGATGAATTTTATGTCCAACATTTTGTAAAAAATTAATTTCCTTAGTTCTCGGTCCCTTCTGGCTTCGATTCCGCCTTCATTGGCGGGAAAATTACTGTCTCACGAATGGACCGATCGGCCAACACGGCAAACAAACGTTCGCTCAAACCAAATCCAGCTGCTGGTGGCATTCCGTATTCCATAGCTTCAACATAATCTTCATCAAGTTGCTGGGCTTCGCTGTCTCCGGCCGCACGCAGCTCCATTTGTTCTTCAAACCGTTTCCTCTGGTCAATAGGGTCATTCAACTCACCAAACCCCTTGCCTAATTCTGTACCGTAAGCAATAATCTGCATTCTCTGGACAACCTTGGGGTTATTAGGATCGCGCTTGGCTAGCGGCTCAAGCTCAATAGGCTGGTTTATCAAAAAAACCGGCTTGCCTGTTGGAATGTTGCCGCGCACCTTTTTGAAAATCAAATCTATCAATCTGCCACGGCGGGCAAAATTTTCATACTTAATCCCTTGGGTGTCAGCATACTTTTTCAACTCATCATCTCCCGCAGTTTCCAAGTCAATTCCCGTATGCTCTTTGAACAAAGCAATGTAGTCGACTTTGCTCCATTCACCGCTCCAATCCACGGTTGCGCCGCCAGAAGTAATCTGCAAACTGCCAAAAGTTTCCTGAATGACATATTGGTACATATCTCGGACAAAGTCCATAAGTTTTTGAAAATCGCCGTAAGCCCAATAAAATTCCATTTGCGTGTAGTCTTGTAAGTGAGTTGTGGAAATACCTTCGTTCCGAAAAATTCGTCCGATTTCAAAAACTTTTTCATACCCCGCCACCAGCATTTTTTTTAAAGGCAGCTCCAAGGAAATGCGGAGGAAAAAATCGCGATCCAAAGCATTGTGATGGGTAACAAACGGCTCTGCCTCAGCACCACCTGGGGTTGGCTCCAGAACTGGCATTTCCAATTCTAAAAATCCTTTTGAAACTAAAAACTGACGCATGGAAGACCAGAACTTGTTCTTCCTAACAAACAATTCTTTATTTTCTGGGTTTAACAAAATATCTAAATAGCGCTTCCGCAATTTCTGTTCTAAATCTTCCAAGCCGTAATGTTCTGAAGGAAGCGGTAAGAGCGATTTTGCTAAAACAGCATAGTCAGCAACTTGGACGGTTTTTTCTCCGGTCTTAGTTACAAACAAGGTTCCTGTAAATTCTACAAAATCGCCAATGTCAAAATTATCCACAAAGAAATTAAACTTTTCATCGCCGACAACATCTGACTTCACCAAAGTTTGAATACGACCAGTACCGTCCTCAATACTTACGAAGCAAAGCTTGCCAATATTCCGCAAACTGCGAATTCTGCCGACAACGGTAACAGAAGCTTTGGAGCTCTCCAAACTATCAAAGCTGTCTTGCACCTGTTGGTTTGTATGGGTTCGTTTAGTAGTTGAAGGGAATGGATTGTGCCCAGCAGCCACAAAATTTTCCAGTTTTTTACGACGGAACGAAACAATATCTTCAAGCCTGTCGTTCATAAATAAAAATTCAAAAAATTAGGATTTAGTACCTATAATTATACCAAATTTATTGATTTTTGACATGCTTGACAAAATATCAAAAATCTGCTATAATATATGATATATGTGTGTAAATTTTCAATATTAAAACCGCCCAAAAGGGCGGTTATTTTGTTATTTTTAGCTAGCCAATACTCACTATTTCGTACTCTTTGTCTCCTGCCGGGGTTTGTACAATAGCTTTGTCTCCTACCCTTTTACCTAACAAGGCGCTGCCTACCAAAGATTCATTGGAAATCTTGCCTTCCATGGGATTGGCTTCATTCGTTCCCACAATGGTGTACTCTTTCTGTTCCCCTTCTACTTTTACCTTGATCGTTGAACCAATACTTACTGCATTGTGCTTTTGACTAGTACTGATAATTTCTGCATTTTTGATCATGTCCTCTATTTCTTCAATGCGGCCTTCTATAAATGACTGCTCTTCGCGAGCCTGAGCATAGTCAGCATTCTCAGACAAGTCACCGTGAGCCACTGCTTCGCGAATTCTTTCAATTACTTCTTTTCTCTTATCATTAACCAAATGCTTCAATTCTTCGTTCAGTTTGACCAATCCTTCTTGGGTAAGTAAATATTTTTTATTCATGTTCAATATGTTAAGTCTGGGGTTAAGTATAAGGAAAATTTACAATATGTCAACAGTCGTGGCGGGACTGTTGTTTTAATCTAATTTTTTTGGAACTTTTTTTCGGCAGCAGCAATTACATTATCCAATAATTTGGCAACTGTTACCGGACCAACGCCGCCTGGGACCGGAGACAACATAGCAGCAATTTGGCCCACCGATGCGCTGTCTACATCCCCAACAATACTACTCCCCGACTCAGAAGTACCTGCATCGATAAGAACAACTCCTGGCTTTAGCATCTCTCCTGTAATAAGACCTCCCTTGCCCGTACCGGAAATTACAATGTCGCAGGTGTCTATAACGCTTTTTAGGTCAGTATCCAACTGGGTTGCCACTACAACATTGCACTCGGCCTGACGCAATAAATGCGTAATCGGCTTGCCAACCAACTCTCCTTGTCCGACAACACCAATTTTTTTATTACTGAAGTCATTGGGTAAGCTTTGTAGAATTTCCCAGATTGCCCCTGCGGTAGGTGGAAGCCAAGGGGACTTATTGTCGTAAAACATTTGGTTCATCTTTGGTCCAATGCAGTCTACGTCTATGTCAGGATCGATAATGTCCAAAGCAACGTTTTGATCCACTGTGCTTGGTAAAGGCAGCTGAACTATCAAACCCGATACCTGATTGTCATTTTGGATACGGCGGATTGAGTCTTGTATCTGCTCAAGCGCTGAATCTATTGGCAGGTGCTCGGTATGAAAACCTAGGCCGTGGGCTTTCGCGGTCCGGTTTTTTATTTTTACATAAGACATGGAAACCGGATCATTCCCCACTATGATATCTGCCAAAACCGGAACAAAACCAAGCCGGCTCAACCGAGATGGAAAGGTTTCGTAAATTTGCTTTGCTATTTTTCGGCCGTTAATTAATTCCATTGCTAAATTATTTATCAAAACAATTATTTTGTATGCACCATGAGTAGGCTTGTTTGGCAATTGGAACAGCTGCTGTGTCGCCGCCGCCGCCAGCTTCCACAAGCACAGTCAAAACAATTTTAGGATCGTTATACGGAGCATAAGATACGAACCAAGCATGGGTTCGGCTAGGATCTGATCCGTCGAATTGTGATGTTCCTGTTTTTCCGGCAACCGGGACCGACAAGGAGTCTAAAGATCTCCCCGAACCTGATGTTACAGTTTCTCTCATCCCTTCTTGAACTATTTTCATATATGCAGGTTCAATGCCCGGATTGGAAATTACTTGCGGGGAAAATTTAAAAATAATATTGCCTTTACTGTCGGTCACTTGCCGGATCAAGACCGGTTTCATACCTTGACCATTATTGGCAATTGTAGATGTCCATAATGTCGCCTGCATCGGAGTAACCAACATATCCCCTTGTCCTATGCCAATGTGATATGTGTCTCCCAAATACCACTTAGACATTACTGCATCATCCTTGAAATAGCGCTGTTTCCATGTTGGATCTGCAACAAGCCCACTTTTTTCTCCTTTTAAATCTATTCCGGTTGGCTGGCCCAAATTAAACTTTCTGTAATACTCAGCCAACTTTTCTGCGCCAAGTCCCTTTATGGAGCTGGAATAGTGTCCGCCGGTCACGGTATAAAAATATATGTCGCTACTTTTTGCAATTGCACTGCGGACGGTCATTGGTCCTAGCCCTGCCAAATTCCAACCACGAAAAGTGTAATTAATATTGGGATTAAATTGGTTCGGGATGACCAAAGATCCTTTGTCTACAATTACTGTATTTTCGGTAACGATTTTTTCCTGCAATACAGCGGCGGCAACCATTGGTTTGACTGTTGAACCGGGCGGATATGTTCCCGCAATAGGCCGGTTAAACAAAGGCAAAGCTGGATCATTAGTTAATTTTTGGTAGTCTGCGGTGGAAATTCCGGGAGCAAACAAATTATTATCATATCCTGGCAGTGATAAATAAGCTAAAACTTCCCCTGTTTTTGGATTCATTGCAACAGCCGCACCTTTAGCATTGGGGGAAATTTTCTGAAACGCTTGATACAAAGCTTCTTGTAATCCTTGGTTTATGTTCAGAACAACGGTATTTCCGGGCTTGGGGTCATTGGTGCCAATAACTTTTACTGACTTGCCGGTCGCATCAACTTCAGTTTGAGTTACTCCGTTAGTTCCGCGGATATAGTCCTCGTACGTTAGTTCAATCCCTGACTTGCCAATAAAGTCGTTCAAAACATAGTCCTTGTCTTTTTTTTCAGCCAATTCTTCAGGAGAAATTATTCCAGTATAACCTAGTAAATGGGAGAACACTAAAGGATTTGGGTATTCGCGAATCGGTATGCTCTCAACGGAAAATCCATAAAATTCATTAGCCCTGGTTTGGAACAAAATACTTTGTTCTTGGGACAAATCTTGCTTCAACGGTATTGGCTGCAGAGATCTTTTATCTGCGTTGTCCAATTTTTGAATGACCTCATCTTTGTTTATCGGCAGGAGTATGGACAATTTTTCAACTTCATCGCGCCAACCCTCTTTTGGCAAATCGGCTGGAATTGCCACCAAACTAAAACTAGCCGTATTTCGGGCAATGACCGAACCGGTCCGATCGGTGATATATCCCCGTGGGGCTAATATAATCCTGTTGCGGAGTCGGTTGCCTTCTGCCAATTCGCGCATATGCTCACCTTGCACTATCTGGAGACTAAATAGCTTGGCAACAAGTATGAAACATACTGCTGTAATTCCGGCATACAAAGACCAAGCTGACCTGCGAGAACTCTGCCCTTCTGCCTGATTATTGACAAATCCTTCGACTTCGCTTTCGGAATCCAGTGCAGATTCTTCCCAATCTAAACTCCGGCCGGCCCGGGGTCGGGTTTTTGCATCTTGGTAAATTTCAAATGGGTCGTCGTGCGTCATGGTTATGATATATACTGCGATTTCTTGACTGATCTCGAATCAATTCTGCTGGTTATATAAGCATAGGTAAGGAACATGGGAAAAGCCAATGTCAGATTATATAAAACAATAAAAAAGATCAATTTTGTGAACTGCGCATAAGAAAAAGAAAACGGTAGTACCCCCATTATCATGGCTAACTTGCTAAATGTTACGGTCCAAAGATATGTAAATACAACACCTGCTACTGCCACCAAACCAAAATTTTTCCAACTAAGACTGATCGATAAAGGACCATGAAAAAGATAATAGACCAGGAGCCCGGTCAACAAAAACCCCAAAGAAAAAGTACCTATAGGCAAACCAAAACCAATGTCAGTAATAAGTCCGGCGATAACCGAAATAAACAAAAAATCAAGTTTTTCGGATTCGCTTGCAGTTATTATAATCAGAAGCAGATTTAAGTTGGGAATTGCGCCGGCAAAGGTAAAATGTCCAAAAAGATCTTTGGCCAAAACAAAATTAACTATAATAACTGCTGTATAAATCAAATATCTCATGCGCGACTTTATTTTACAACAAACACAAAATCTAGATTTCTAAAATCTATCGGGGAAGCGATACTGGATTTTTTAAACAAATCCTCCGGCCTAGACAGCTCCTGGCCAACGTCGCCGATCAAAATATCCTTGGGTATTATTCCGGAAATCCCTGCAGTAGTAACAAGATCTCCTTTGTTAAGTTTGCTGTTCTGCGAAACGAAATCAATCACAATCCCTGATCCATAAGATCCTTTAATAACACCAGTTACCCGCTCTGAGCCGGGATTTAATATTTGTGCGTCTACGGAAGACTCAGCATTGGTAATTAAAAATACAGTGCTGCTGAATTTTCCTACGTGGAAAACTTTTCCAACCAAATATCCTTGGGACATTACAGCCTGGCCTTCCTTGACCTGATGATTTTCTCCGCAATCTATTACCAAAGCATCTGCCAACTGTTCGGGATCCCGTGACAACACGGAACACGGCTGGAGTTGCAAAGCGCTTTTATTCTTAAATCCCAATTCTTGCCTCAATAAGCTGTTTTCAGAAGAAAGTCTTTCATTTTCAGCGACCTTGAGTTTTGCTTGCATTAACTCACTTTCAAGTCTGGTGTTCTCACTAGCCAATTTTTTTAAAGAGAATATTGTGCCGGTAAAATTTTTGACTGGAACCACTACCCCGCTCACCAGTCTTGCCAAAGGGCGTGGTGCTTGTGCAATTACGTATTCCACGGGAGAAAGCCAGCCTCTGTACTGCAAAAACAACAAAACAACCAAAACCACCAGGCAGATACTGAACCACATAAATACTTTGGTGTAGATAAAACGCATTTGTTTTGATGTTTAGAATTTAGCGGGGAATCCTGCTGTAATCGGTGACGAGCAAAACTTCGGAGAGATGCTCTAAATCTTCAACTACTATACCAGCGCCCCGAACAACAGCGGTGAGAGGATCGTCCGCAATAGTTACTGGCATCTGGGTCTCTTCCGAAAGTAAGGCATCCAAACCTCGTAATAAAGCGCCGCCGCCTGCCAAAATAATTCCTCGACTCATAATATCCGAAATAATCTCTGGCGGAATTTCTTCAATTACAGCTTTTACGTTATTGACAATAGTTCTCACGGACTGCTTCAAAGCGTCTCGGATATGGGTATCGTTGACTGTGATTTCTTTTGGCAACCCGGAAATTAAATCGCGGCCGCGCAAACGGGCTTGCATTGGCTCTGACAAAGGATAAGCAGAGCCAATACTAATTTTGACTTCTTCGGCACTACGAACCCCGATAAGTAAATTGAAATTATCGCGGACGTATTGAACTATATTATTATTCATTTCGTCTCCTGCCACGCGTACACTTCTAGAAATTACAACCCCACCCAAGGACAGTACCGCTATTTCTGAAGTTCCGCCACCTATGTCAACTATCATTGAGCCTTGTGCCTCTTGAACAGGAAGACGCGCTCCGATAGAAGCTGCCATTGGCTCTTCTATCAAAAAAGCTTGTCTGGCCCCTGCATTAATAGCAGCATCTTGCACGGCGCGCTTTTCTACTTCGGTTACGCCGGAAGGTATTCCAATGACAACGCGCGGACGGCGGAGAAATGAATATGTTTCATTGTGAACTTTGTCTATAAAATACCTGAGCATCTGTTCGGTCACTTCAAAATCGGAAATAACCCCCGAAACCAAAGGTCTATTAGCAACAATGTGAGCAGGTGTACGACCAACCATTCTTTGGGCTTCAGTTCCAATCGCCAAAATTTGCTTAGTTCTTTGATTTACTGCCACAACCGAAGGTTCATTGATAACAATACCCTTGCCTTTTACATAGACGAGGGTATTTGCCGTTCCAAGATCTATCCCCAGATCTTTTGAAAACCTTTTAAAAACTGAATCAAACATTATTCTAGTATATTAAAGCAATTGCTGGTTTCTGTAAATTATCTAATAACTTTGGGCAAAAAGCCACTTGCGCTTGGCTGATTTCCCACAATGCACGCAAGTATTCTGCTCATTTGTATCTATCTGGTCCAATTCTAGAACTCTTGTAACCGCCTTGGTCTGCTCTTTAATTTTCATCTCGCATGCCGGATCTTCGCACCAAAAAGCTCGGATGAACATTTTGCTTTCAGCCATGATTTTTTTAAATTCATCGAAGTTACTTGCGGTTGTTGTCAGTCGATCTTTTTCCGATTTTGATTTTTCCAACAAGCTGGCCTGTATTGAAGTAAGTATATCGGCAACCGAATTTTCTATTCCGTCTATAGAGATAAAAGATTTTTCAAAGTTATCGCGCCGAGCCAGTTTTACTTCTCTTTTCTCAAATTCTTTTACTCCTATCTCTATTCTTAGTGGCACGCCTTTTAATTCCCAATTATTGATTCTATTGCCCAGGCTACGTTGGGTATCGGCGTCGAGCCTGACTCGTATTCCTTTACGTTTTAGACTGGCAACGATCTGTTCAGCATACTCAGCTAATTGATTCTGTTCTTCTTCGTTTTTGGTTCCCAAAACAATAACAACAACTTGAGTTAAGGCTACTTGAGGGGGCAAAACAAGACCCGAATCGTCACCGTGGGTCAGGACCAAACCGCCAATAGAACGAGTAGAAAAACCCCAAGAGGTCTGATGCACTAACTGTTTTTCTCCTTTATCATCCAAATAAGTTACGTTGAAAGCCTTTCCAAAATTGGTTCCTAAATAATGAGAGGTGGCTGCTTGCAAAGCTTTTCCATCCGGCATAACCAATTCTATGGAATAAGTAGCGTCAGCGCCAGCAAATTTTTCGTTTTCGCTCTTAAGTCCGACATATGCAGAAATTGCAAAATATTCTTCATAAAACTTCCTGTACCACTCCAAAGCTTCTCTCACCATTTTCATAGAATCTTCGGTATTAGCATGTGCGGTATGTCCCTCTTGCCATAAAAACTCTGAAGTGCGCATGAAAGGATACGTTCGCCTTTCCCAACGCACCACGTTACACCATTGATTTAGCTTCATTGGAAGATCCCGGTAACTGGAAATCCACTCTGCAAATTTTTGCGTAATGACGGTTTCTGAAGTTGGGCGAATGGCCAAAGGCTCGGCCAATTCTTCTCCTCCACCGTGAGTAACCACAGCAAGTTCGGGGGCAAAACCTTCAACATGCTCTTTTTCTTTTTCAAATAAACTCATCGGGACAAATAAAGGAAAATAGACATTTTGAACCCCGCCCTCTTTAAACCAAGTATCCAAAACGCTTTGGGCTTTTTCCCATAAACCATACCCATTTGGGCGCAGTATCATGCATCCTTTTACTTCTGAATATTCCGCCAACTCCGCTCTCAGAACCACGTCATGATACCAATCGGAGATATTTTCCGATTTTTTGGTTAACCCCTTTTTTTCAAATGATTTGTCCATATTATCCAATAATGTTCTTAAATAACGTTGTTGAAATTACATCTCGCGCAGTCACTACCACCATTAGTAGTAAAAGAAGTATAAACCCAATGGCGTTTGCACTTTGTTCCCACTGCGGATTATTGCGCTTGCCGCGGATTTTTTCAATAACAAGGAAAAGCATACGGCCACCGTCCAAAGCGGGAATTGGCAAGCTGTTTAATAAAGCCAGATTCAAAGACAGGAAAGCTACAAATTGCAAAAGCGGAATAAATCCTATTCTCGCTACCTGGCCGGTCAACTGGGCTATTTTGACTGGACCGCCAATATTTTGCAAACCGTCGCCAGTGCTGAATAATCCAATCAAACCTTCAACTATTGCTCGAAGTTGATTAAACGTTGTTACAGCACCTTGCCACAAAGCATTGTACCAAGGCAAAGTTAGCTCTCCGACCGTAGCTAAACCCACCCCGGTTGGACCAGAATTAGCTGGTGGATTGGCATCGGACTGCACTTCGGCACTAATAGATTTATCTAAACGCTGAACTTCAAAAACTATTTTTTTCCCTTTATTGTTGTATATATAATCACGAACCGATTCTATATTTTTAATCTCATTCCCATCTAATCTTAAGATTGTGTCACCAGACTGCAGTCCTGCTTTTGCCGCTGGTGAATCAGGAATTATATCCAGTACCGCAACCTTTTCGTCACTTAATACTGCTCCTTTAGGTAAATCATCGCCTTCGCTGGCAACCGGCATCCCTATCATAAACCCCGCAGACAGCAATACCCAGGCCAGCAAAACATTCATTAGGACTCCGGCGGCCAAAGTCAACAGCCGAGGCCAAAAAGGTCGATTAATAAAACTTTTCGGGTCTTCAACTGAATCATTATTTTCTCCGAGAATTTTTACAAACCCGCCTAAAGGAATCCAGTTGATGGAATAAATGGTATTTTCGGATTCTGCCGGAGTTTTACGCCATACCACGCGCCATTGCCCTTCCACTTTTTGCAAACCAATAAGCCGTGGGGGGAAACCGAAGCCAAATTCGTGAACCTGCATTCCACTACGCTTAGCTGCAATGAAATGGCCTGCTTCATGAACAAATACCAGTAGCCCTAAAACTATTACAAAAATTAGTATAGTAATTAACATTCTTAGTTTAAATTGTCATTAATTCTTGCTCTTTTTCATCAGCACCAACTTTGATCTGGTTGTTATAATCATCAACCATATCTTGCAATTTTTTCTGCTGATGCACCAAGTCGTCTTTGGTAATATCTCCTGCGGATTCCCCACGCTTCAATTCTTTCATTACTTCTTCTCTAACCTGCCTTACTGCAATGCGGGCACTTTCTGCCATTTGCCCTACCAACTTTACCATCTCTTTGCGGCGGTCTTCGGTTAAAGGGGGGAGATTTATTCTTATTACATTTCCATCGTTGCCGGGCATGAATCCCAAATTGGCTGAAATAATGCCTTTTTCGATTTCCTGCAACTGACTTTTATCCCATGGGCTGATAGTTAAAGTTTTTGCATCGCTAACAGTAACATTGGCAACCTGAGCAATAGGAACTTTGACCCCATAGCTGTCCACCATAACTGTTGAAAGCAAAGCGGGATTAGCTCTGCCTGTTCTGACGCTAGATAGTTCATGGTGAAAATGTTCTATCGCCTTATCAAATTGTGGTTTACTCTGTTCTAACATTGGCTATTGATTAAGTTTCGTTTACTTATTAAATGCTCCGGCATAAACTACTTGCTGGTTTTGAGGGTGAACCAATATCGATCCGATTTGAGATTGTGTATTGGCGTTTTGAGTTTGCCAAGTACTACCACCGTCCGTTGTCTTATATATAGTAGACTTAACTGCAGTATACACTACACTGTCGGTTGCCGGGCTAACCCCTAAAGCAAGTATTGTGGCTGACTGGTCCTGAACCGGCAAAACAAGTTTGGCCCAGGTTGCGCCTTGATCTAGGCTATGAAACAACCCATTGGCTGTAGCTAAGTATATAGTATTTAGTCCTAATACAAAATTGTTAAAATCGCCGGATTTGTTAAATACAACCAAAGTTTTTTCTTGACCCACGTCATATGTCACCCCTGTAAAGTTTAGTCCGTCAGCGCTTTTGTACAAACCTTGTTTCTTGGTCATAACATACAAACTGCCATTATAAGTTTTGATCGGGCCTACCCGATTTTTAAAATTGTGGACCAGCTTCCAACTCAACCCACTATCCTCGCTTTTCACTAAATTTCCAGACTCTAAACCAATATATAATCTTTGGCTGGTTTCGGCCAAAATAGACTTCACCGGATTTCCAGTAACACCTTCGTTATAAATTTCTTGCCATGTTTTCCCGGCATCCTTTGTAACCAACACGCGCCCATAATTTAAAGACATCCCTGCGATATAGATAATATCGGCATTGTATGGGTCAAAAGTAAAATCGTAAACGCTGAAATCAGACAAAATTGAGCGCCAAGAATTACCACCGTCCTCAGAAACAAACATTCCTTTGTTAGAGCTGGACATGTAAATAACATCTGTTGAGTTTGGCTTGAACTTCATACCAGATACGTTTGTTCCTGCCAAAGTTGCATCTGCTTTGTCTTTAATAGAGTTGGCGGCTTGCCAGTCAGTCCCGCCGTTGGCGGAACGCAAAACACCTGCTTGCTTGTTGGTTTTAGAGTTGTCGCTTCCGCCGCCTCCGAACAAATTACATGAAGCACCCAAAAATACTATCACTGCAAATATTGAAATTGTTTTTAATATTTTCATATTTTTTGTTTAGAGCAGCACCCGCTGCAAAACTAGTTTTTTATTTAAATTAAATCTTAATAAATCCAATCCCTCCATTGCCTTTCTGATCTGTTCGGCCAACTGAGGGGATGCAGACAACCTTTGACGCAACCGTTCTATAAAAGCAAGCAAAACTTGTCGCAAAACTTCCGTATCTTCTGTACCGAGCTCGGAGATCAACAACAGCTTGCTACTGATTTCAAAATTTTGAGCATCAACCATTTTACTACTCCAATCTGAAACTTTTTTCCGCAGGTCCCCTGTGTCAAACAATTTTATTAGTCTGGCGGGTGAGCCGGCAGTAAGTAATATCTGTTCATTTGTCACATTTAACTGCAACGCACCAGCTAACTGTTTAATTTCTTCCGGCTGAAGTCTGCCAAAACTTAAAACTCGGCAACGAGAAATTATTGTTGGAAGCACTTGTCTTGATGATACTAGAATTATTACGGTGCTGGGTGTAGGATCTTCTAAAGTTTTTAGCATTGCGTTGCCCAAAAGATCAGAAGCTAATTCGAAATTGTTAATAATGGCAACTTTACGATTAGCCAAAACTGGCTTAACTGAAATGGTGGACAAGAATTGCCGCAAATCACCTATAGTTCCATTCTCAGACAAATCAAGCTCAAAGATATCGGCAGGGCTGTTGTTAGCGATTTGCTTTGCAAATTGCTTCGCCAAACTAAACTTCCCTACCCCCTCGGGTCCAAAAAATAAATACGCATGAGATAAATCACCTTTTTCCAGCTCTGCTGACAAAGTTTTTTGTATGGCTGAATGTCCATAAATTTGGCTATTTTCCATGCTAACTTCTCCCAATTACCAATAAATTATAACATTTTTTCCATACTAACCAAAAAAACTCTCTAAACTTAAAAAATTAGAGAGTTCTTTTACTAAATCCTTTATTCAGTGACTTTGATGCTGCCTGTTGCTGATGGATTTAAATGGTCATGAAATGGCCAATTTCCAACCTTGTTAAATTTGAATTGAAAAGTTTTTCCTGCCCCCACTGAAGATTTTGCATCAAATTCAGGGTAATTGGTGTGGGAAGGGTGAGGTCCGGAAGCAGGCCAAAACCCGCCATCGCTGTTATTTTTAAAAATTACTATGTCCCCTTTTTTTACTGTCATAGAAGAGGGGCTGAACTTGGAACCGTCGTATATAATCTCCTGCACGGCAGCGTCATTCCCTTGTATGTCCGACTCATCGGAATACTGTCCTTGACTGTTAGAATTTGAGTTTTGGTTATTTTCAGTTTCAGCATTAGCTTGAGTGCTAGCATTATTTGCAGACGGATTGGAATTAATATTTTCTGGGGCTGTGAGCAACGATGCAGTGTTTTGATTTTCGTTATGAGTCTCAACTGTCGGCGCTTGTGCCTGGTTTTTACCGTAGATATACAAACCAATAAGAGCGACTACTAGAACCGCCAGTATTGTATATAAAATTTTGTTTTGCATAAGCTTAGAAATTAATTTTCAAATATGGTATGCTTTTCTCAAATTATAGCACCATGGACATGAAACCAAAAATAATTGCTGTAGTCGGCCCTACTGCAAGCGGTAAGAGCGAATTGGCTGTAAAATTGGCTAAAAAACTGGGAGGTGAAGTGTTATCAGTAGACAGCAGGCAAATTTACCGTGGCATGGACATAGGCACTGGCAAAATTAGCGGTCGATGGACAAAAAAAGATGGAAAAACAATCTACCTGTACAAAGGAGTTGTCCATTACGGAATAGACATTGCCAGTCCTAAAAGGCAGTATAGCGTTGCCCAATTCCAAAAGTATGGGAAAAAGGTCATAACAGCAATTCTAAAAAGAAAAAAAGTTCCGATTCTTTGCGGTGGCACAGCACATTGGCTAGATGCTGTCATATACGAACAACGGTTCCCTAAAGTCAAACCAAATCATACACTAAGACGAAAACTTGAAAAACTTACTGCTAAGCAGCTGTATGCCAAGCTAACAAAACTAGACCCTGCTAGGGCAAAAAAAATTGATGCAAAAAATCCGCGCCGACTCATACGGGCCATAGAAATTATTACAAGCACCGGTAAGTCAATTCCGAAAGTGAAGCATGGCAGTCCTTATACCGTAAAATGGATTGGGATAAAAACCGAACCTGAGACACTACGAAATAAGATTAAACTTAGACTTGCTCAAAGAATAAAAAACGGCATGTTTCACGAAATCAAAATCTTGCATAAACAAGGGGTTTCTTGGCAAAGAATGTGGAACCTTGGCCTTGAATATAGATTTGGAAGTTTGTATTTGCAGAATAAAATGGATAAAAAAGAAACCGAAACAAAACTGGAAATCGCAATCAACCAATATTCAAAAAGGCAAATGACGTGGTGGAAAAGAAACAAGAATATTATTTGGTTGTCAAAACCTACCGAACAGATAAACTTTTAAATTCATTATTCAGACAGTTTTTTCCTCAACAGCTCATTCACAACTTGAGGATTACCCTGGCCCTTCATTTCTTTCATTACCATCCCTACCAAAAAGCCAAAAGATTTTTCATGGCCAGATTTAAAGTCGACAACAGCTTTTTCATTGTCAGTAACTACCTTCTGTATTGCGGCAGTGATTGCGCTTTCATCACTGACTTGCGATAAACCTAAATCCTGCACAATATTGTCTGGTTCCCCGCCCTTTTCAAACATCACCTTAAACACCTGCTTTGCGGCGGAAGCCGAAATTGTTCCAGCACTGATGAGTTTTATCAACTCTGCCATGTTTTCGGGACTAACTTTTGCATCAATAGGACTAATGGACTGCGCATTTAACAAAGCGGAAAAATCCTGCAAGCACCAGTTGGCTGCAAGCTTAATAAGCTTTGTTGTGTCCTGCTCAACTTGACCTGCAGAGCTGTCCGCTTCGAGCCAGGCTTTGATCTCGCTTACAGTGTCTTCAAAATAATATGTAAGTTCTTTCCACGAAATTAAATTTTCAATGTCGGCACTGGGTAGACCATATTCTTCTTTAAACCTCGCTCGCTTTGCAGCGGGAAGCTCTGGCAACTTTCCGCGTAAATCTTCTAAATAATCCGATATAAAATGCATTACCGGTAAGTCTGGATCGGGAAAATATCTGTAATCATTAGCCTCCTCTTTGCTTCGTTGCTCAACGGTTTGATTCAACTTTTCATTCCACCCCATTGTTACCTGTTTCGGAGTTTGGCCTGATTCAAGCATTTCAATCTGTCTCGGAATTTCATAATTAATTGCAGCTTCAGCAAACTTAAAAGAGTTAATATTTTTCACCTCAACCTTATAGTTGGGCAATTCGGTTTGGCCAGGTTTCCTGACAGAGATGTTCGGCTCACAGCGCATAGTTCCTTTTTCCATATCTGCATCGCTAGCCCCCACATAACGAACAATATTACGTAATTCCTGCAAAAATAGCTTTGCTTCTTCGGCGCTTTCAATATCTGGTTCCGTTACTATTTCAAGCAACGGCGCTCCGGCGCGATTGTAGTCAACCAAGGAATACGGCAACCCTTCTGGATGAACATTCTTTCCAGCATCCTCCTCCAAATGAGCCCGAGTAATACGAACTCTTTTTATCCTTTGACCACTTTCAGCAGATGTGTCAGGTATTGCAATGTCCACATAGCCATTCTGTGCAAC
Source organism: uncultured Candidatus Saccharibacteria bacterium (assembly GCA_964532005.1). Classification (GTDB taxonomy): domain Bacteria; phylum Patescibacteriota; class Doudnabacteria; order UBA920; family UBA920; genus CAYQEU01. The sequence continues at coordinate 82,065 of CAZHER010000001.1, read as the reverse complement.
AGGCTCATCGTACTGAGAAATTTGATAACCTTTGGGAAGGTCGGGATAAAAATAATGTTTTCGGTCAAATTTTGAAAACTCAGGAATTTCACAATTTAAAGCCATTCCTACCATAACACCAAGGCGAACAGCTTCTTTGTTTACCACTGGCAAAGTTCCTGGTTCAGCGGTGACAATTTCATCTATGTTGGTGTTCGGAACTTTTTCGTTAGGGTTATTTGGCGCTGGTGAAAACATCTTGCTCTTAGTAGCAAGTTGTACGTGTATTTCTAATCCTATAACCGGTTTGTAGCCTGATTTGATTTCCATAATTATTGTGCAAACTTAAGATGCCAGTCTGTTACTTTTTGAAACGCGTAACCAACATTGAAAACTTTCTGTTCATCCCACTGCTTGCCCATAATTTGCAATCCAACCGGTAAAAACACATCGGCGCCATCCGCCGGCTTACCAAAACCACATGGCATGGAAACTCCTGGAAGCCCAGCGAGCGAGGACGGAATATTTAATTGATCGGCAATATAACCAAACAATGGGTCATTGGCTGCTGTTCCCAGCTGCAGAGCTACGTTGGGGCTAGATGGGGCTGCCAGCACATCCACTTTTTTGAAAACTTCCTCGAATTCATTTAGTATCAAACGGCGCACTTTTTGAGCTTTTTTGTAATATGCATCGTAGTACCCAGCTGACAAAACATAAGTACCTGTCATGATTCTGCGTTTTGCCTCATCTCCAAAACCTTCTGCTCTGCTTTTCATATATATTTCCAGTAAATCCTTGGCTTCGGCACTGACATGACCGTATCGTATACCGTCATATCTTGCCAAATTCGAACTCACTTCGCTCGGACAAACAATAGCATATACTAAAGAGCCGTATTTAGTGTTTGGCAAGCTTACGGGAACTAGGTGGGCTCCCAATTTTTCCAATTCTTTGACTCCTTCCATTACCATCTGCTTGACGTCCGATTCCATGCCGTCTATAAAGTACTCATCTGGAATACCTATTTTTAATCCTTTAACATTTTCGGAAAGATTAGAAAAGTAGGAAGGGACGGATATTTTGCCTGTGGTCCCGTCTTTGACATCTTCTCCGGAAATAGCTTCTGCAACAATTGCCAAGTCTTCTACAGAGCGAGCCATGGCTCCTGGACTATCTAATGAAGAACCCATAGCAATCACACCATAGCGACTCACTCTGCCATATGTTGGTTTCCACCCAGAAACACCAGTAAGCGATGCGGGCTGTCTGATACTACCGCCCGTCTCCGTTGCTAATGCCCATGGGACTAAACCCCCCGCCACTGCACTTGCCGAACCGCTGGAAGACCCTCCAGGCATTCTAGTTTTGTCCCATGGATTTTTCGTCGGTCCGTACGCAGAAGTTTCGCCAGAAGAACCATGTGCAAATTCATCTAAGTTAGTTTTTCCTAACATTACTGCTTTCTGCTCTTTGGCTTTTACCACAGCGGTACTGTCATAGGGAGGAAGATACTGGTCCAAAATTTTAGAAGCAGCAGTAGAACGTACTCCGGCTGTGCAAAAAAGATCTTTTACAGCGTATGGTATTCCGCATAATGCAGGATTAGATCCCCCCGAAGACATGTACTCATCCGCCTCCTTTGCTTGTGCCAGTGCTTGTTCTTCGGTAATTGTAATAAATGCGTTTAACTCTGGATTTTGATTTTTAACCTGCCCTAAAAAATATTCCGCCAATTCTTTTGACGAAACTTCTTTGGCATCCAAATTCTTCCTAAATTCCGAAAGGCTTAATCGCTCCATAGTTACAAAATTGATTTAACTTTATACAGCCCATCTTTGGTTTCTGGGGCCCCGGACAAAATTTGACCCCTGTTTTCGGCTACTATCGGAGCATCCTCCCGTTGAATATTTTCCAACCCGGTAACCGAACTTACAATTTCCAAATGTTCAGTATCTACTTTTTGCAAATCGGCAACATAATCTAAAACCGTAGAAAGTCCGGCTTTGAACTTTTCTACTTCTTCCGGCTGTAATTCGATACGTGCTAGATCTGCTATTTTTAATACCTCTTCATCAGTTAACATGAACTAATTATATATAAATAAAAGCAAAAAAAAAAAAGCGCAAAAGTATTACGTGGGAGTAAACTTGTTGCGCTAATGTAGTTATTTAGGGAGCTTATAATGCCACGGCGATCGCTGTGGCATTTTCGGCGGTTTCATTGAGCTGGCTGCTCGGCGGCTGGACAGGCTGGATCTCTGTTGCTTTTTTGCAAGCAAATTTTAATCCGAGCCCGGTTTTTCGACAACACCTGCATCGAAGCCGAGGTTGATTATAACCTCTTGCACCTGATGGTGTGTCGTAGAAGGTTTTGTGGCTTTTGTGGACCACAAATCCAAGCGGCAATTTTTCATCCATACAATCTCTCTCCTCTTTATTCAACCGAAGTTGTTATTCCATGCCCCAATTTGTGTCAGGGTCGCCAAAGAAAGAACGGTGTTGCGGAACCGTGCTTTCCACCTTGTTTTCCTCAGCTGCCGGAGTTTCTTCCACAGCTTCGGGCTCACTGTTCTTGGATTCCGCGCTTCTGCTGCCCGGAAACTTTTCTAACCAATGATGTCCGTCCATAACGTCTCCTTATGTTAGTATTCCCCCTTGTTCTTTTTGGCTATAAATAGCCGGTTTGCTCAGAATTTCTTCCTTACAAAAGAAAAACCGCTGCTGTGGCTTGGCCCTAGTAGCGGTTTTACGTTTATATAGAAGATTTATGTTCTATGTAGTAATTTTTGCTACTCTTAGGCCATCTGCAAGGAGACCAATATTCTTGGTCAAAATTGGACGGATAGAAATGGCTTGAATAGCAAAATTGAACATATTAAAGATATTATACTTACAGGGGAGATGTTTGTCAAACAAATTTTTATATCTTTTCCCTAACATGATATACTAGATTTACTGGCTTAGTCATTAAAATTAATTAAACACAATGTTAATACCAATAATAGTAATAGTGGCCATTATTGCCATACTGGTGTTCATCTATAATTCTTTAGTGTCTTCCCGTAATCGCGTAGACGAAGCATGGAGCGACATTGAAGTGCAATTAAAGCGTCGTTATGATCTAATTCCTAACTTGGTAAATACCGTAAAGGGTTATGCTGCCCAGGAATCTGGTGTGCTACAAAAAGTTACCGAAGCCCGAACCCAAGCCATGGGAGCACAAAATATGGATGAAAAACTGAAAGACGAAAACATTCTTTCTGGAACTTTAAAAAGTTTGTTTGCGGTGGCGGAAAACTATCCAGATCTTAAATCCAACCAAAATTTCATGCAGCTTCAGTCAGATCTGACCGATACTGAAGACAAAATTCAGGCTGCTCGCCGTTTCTACAATGGTAATGTCAGAGATTTCAACACCAAAGTCCAAGTTTTTCCAACCAACTTGTTTGCCAAGATGCTGGGATTTACTGCACGGCAATTTTTTGACATCGATGACAATGGTGCTGAAAGCAAGCCTGTTGAAGTCAAGTTCTAACTAATGCTCACTTACACTGAAATATCAAAAAATAGAGCATATTCTGCATTGCTCATTTTCGTTTTCCTAATTTTTATAATTGGATTAGGCTGGATATTTTCTGTTGCCTACAATGAACCGGCGCTGCTTGTTGTTGCAGTTCTGTTCAGCAGTATTTCATCACTTTTCTCATATTATTTTTCTGATTCCATAACCCTGGCAATTTCTAAGGCACACCCTGTAACCAGCCAGACAAATCAAGAACTCTACAGAACAGTAGAAAACCTGGCAATAACTGCTGGATTACCCATGCCTAAGATTTATATAATAAATGACAGCGCCCCAAACGCTTTTGCTACTGGCCGTGACCCGAAGCATGCTGTTATATGTTACACAACCGGGATTTTAGAAAAACTTAATAAATCCGAGCTGGAAGCAGTTACAGCCCACGAACTATCACATATTGGCAACTATGATATCCGTTTCATGACCCTGGTCGTTGTACTTGTCGGAATTGTCACTCTCATTGCCGATTGGTTTGTTCGAATCTCAATTTGGGGCGATAAGGATAGCGACAATGGAAAAGGTAATCAAATTTTTCTGCTTATTGGGATTATCCTGGCAATTCTTTCACCAATAGTGGCAACTCTAATCAAATTAGCAGTAAGTAGGAAAAGGGAGTTTTTAGCAGATGCGTCGGGAGCACTGCTTACCCGATACCCAGAGGCTTTAGCTTCTGCCTTGGAAAAGATTAGTTCTGACAAAGAGCCTTTAGAGGCAGCGAATAAAGCAACAGCCCATCTCTATATTGTTAACCCCTTAAAGGGCAGGGATGGAAAGATATCTTGGTTAGCCAACTTGTTCAATACCCATCCACCTATCGAAGAGCGTGTTAAAAGGCTTCGCCAGATGGGAACATAACTAACCAGCAAGCTTTTTGCCAACACTTATTCTTATACCTCTAGTAAGAAGTTTTCTTAAAAATTTTTGCCTTTGTTCATAAGGCAATTTTTTTATTCCTGTACTGGTACCCAGTGTCTTTTCAGCATAGCGTTTGGCAATAATCATCTCATCTTCTTCAGTTAAAAGTTGGGTCAATTTTTTGTCCACTAAATCTTTAGGCAACCTGCGTTCAATACATTTCTTTTTTATCATGTACAATCCGTATGTACCATAATTTTTAAAGTTGTTCAGATAAACTTCAAGATACTCTTCGTCGTCTATGTATTTATTTTCTAGGAGACGTTCTGTCACATTGACAATTACTTTCGGCGAATACCCTCGTTCTCTCATTTTAAACTCGATCTCGCCCTGAGTTCTCATACGAAGCCCCAGCAAAAAAATGGCATAGTCATATCCATGATCTAATGAATCTGGTTCTTTTAAATTTTTTTTAGGTTTTCTGGAACTAATCATGAACTGTATCCGTTTATAATTACAGAAGTAGTATATCAAACAATAAGACTTGTCTTGACAAATATGTTATAATAACGTATATTAGGCATCACAATTTGCCCAAAATTACTTTATGAACAACTTTACATTTATTCTTGAACGTTTATCAAGCAGAGCAAAAAATGCGCTTATTTCAGCGCAGTTAATATCAGAAGAGCTTCAACACGATCACATTGGAACGGAACATCTTTTGTATGGAGTTATCGCTGAAAAAAGTTCATTTGCAGCAGAAATTTTAATAAAGGCAAAAATTTCTCCGGCAATAGTACGACAAGAAATAGAAATAATTGATTACAATAACCATACAGCGACTTGGAAACCAATTTTGTCAGAAAATCTTAAATTGGCAATAGAAAAATCTGCTATTATTGCAAGTCAATATGGTTATCAGTTTATCGGAACCGAACATTTCTTATATGGCCTCATAACTGCACAAAACAATAAAGCAAAAGTTATTCTTTCTAAATTAGGAATTGATACTGCGGAATTGGAGCAAAATCTGCTAGCAGTGTTTGAGAATATTTCAAAATTCCCTGAAATTTCTCCAAACGAACCTGGACACAACCATCCAGCAGGCTCTCAGGGACAACAACAAGGAATGCCTCAAAACATAGATATGAAAAAGGGTAACATGCTGGAATACTTCACTACCGACTTAACAAAAAAGGCTGCACAAGGACAAGTGGACCCGGTCATAGGCCGAAAAAAAGAAATTGAACGCCTAATTAGCATTCTGGGCAGACGCACTAAAAACAATCCGGTATTAATTGGCGAAGCAGGTGTTGGAAAAACTGCCATAGTAGAAGGACTGGCCTTAGCCATTAGTAAAAGAGAAGTTCCCGACAGTTTGTTAGACAAAAAAATTCTTGATCTAGATCTTGCTCTTATTGTCGCAGGTTCAATGTTCAGGGGGGAATTTGAAAACAGGTTGAAACAAATCATAGACGAAGTTAAAGCAAATCCGGACATCATCTTGTTTATCGACGAGCTTCATACCATGGTGGGCGCCGGCGCAACAACAGGGAGCTTGGATGCGGCCAATATTTTAAAGCCAGCTTTAGCTCGCGGCGAGCTTAGAGCAATCGGTGCAACTACGCTGGCAGAATACAAAAAACATATTGAACACGATGCTGCATTAGAACGCCGATTCCAGCCAATACTAGTTGAAGAGCCGAGCAAAGAAGAATCGGTAGAAATTCTAAAAGGCTTGCGGCCCAATTACGAACGACATCATAACATCTCCATTTCCGACGAAGCAATTTTGGCGGCTGTTGAACTTTCAAGCAGGTACATTCAAGACCACTTCCTGCCTGATAAAGCTGTTGATCTAGTAGACGAAACTGCGGCTTTCCTCCGCAGTAGCCAAGGGATATCAAAAGCGCTGCGCAACAAAAAGAAGATTGAACACGATCTCAAAGCTCTGGAAGAAGAGAAAACCAAGGCGGTTTTGGCTCAAGATTTTAACACTGCGCTTCACTTACGAACCCAAGAGGAAAAATTGTTAAAACAGAAAGCCGAAATTGAAAAAAGCGAATCGGAACAGGAATTCAAACCAACCCAATCCATTTCTGCAGAAGATATAGCCAACACTGTTTCTCTTATGACAAAAATTCCACTGCAAAGGCTTTCTCACAACGAGATTGGAAAACTAGTCAATCTTGAAAAAACGCTAAAATCTCGCATTGTAGGTCAAGACGAAGCAATTATAGAAATTGCCAAAACCATAAGACGGAGCAGAGCCGGCATTACCGACCCACACCGTCCTATAGGATCATTTGTATTTTTGGGTCCTACCGGTGTTGGAAAAACAGAAACAGCCAAAGTAATTGCACAGGAAGTATTTGGAGATCCTGAAGCTTTAATTCGAGTTGATATGTCTGAATTTATGGAACGCCATAATGTTGCAAGGTTAATCGGCGCCCCTGCTGGTTACGTGGGGTATGAAGAAGGCGGAAGACTAACCGAAGCAGTACGCCGAAGGCCTTATGCAGTAATTCTTTTTGACGAAATTGAAAAAGCACATCCCGATGTGTTCAATATCCTATTACAAATACTGGAAGACGGACAACTTACCGATGCAGGCGGAAAGCGAGTAAATTTCGCCAACACTGTAATTATCATGACTTCAAACATTGGAATGCGCGAACTGACACTTCAAGCTGCAAAAATTGGTTTTGCCGATCAAAATGAACAAGTACCGGAAAAGTTAAAGCTTGAAAAAGAATACGAAACAATTAAAGGAAGTGTCATGGAGAGCCTAAAAAAAGAGCTACGACCAGAACTGCTTAACCGTATAGACAAAGTTCTTGTATTCCAACCTCTTGGTTTTGCTCAGCTCAAAAAAATAGCCAGTATGCAGATCTCAGATCTAGCAAAACGGTTACAACCTCAAAATGTTGAATTAAAAACGAGTTCAGCAGTATCCAAATTTATAGCTGAAAGAAGTTTTGACAAGGCGCAAGGAGCAAGGTTTATTCGTAAGAACATTCAAGACCTTATCAGCGATCCGTTAGCAGAAATGATAATTTCACAAAATCTCAGACAGGGCGCTGTTGTGACCGTAGAAGTAAAAAAGCATGAACTGGCTATTAACGTGCAAATTAAAAAGAATAAAATCCCTGTGCCGGCATAAAAAGGAAGCATCTGATTTCAACAGTTAAAAAATTACTTAGTCAGGTTCTAAAAGCTCTCTTCCCTCTCAAATGTATTCAATGCATGAAGGAAGGGAGTTTTTTGTGCCCTAAATGTACGATTGGATTAAGCAAAGTTGCTAAACTTACGACGTCTGGCTCCATGACTAGTCCATTCACACCAAATATTGAAGCTCTAATTTACATTTTTGAATATAAAGAACCCATAAATAATTTGATAATTACGGGAAAGTATCTGTTTATGCCTGAAATTTTTGCTAGTCTAAGTAATATTTCCTTCAATGCTATGGATGACCGTTTCAAAAACATAATGAAAGATTTCATTTTGTGCCCCATACCTTTACACAAACGAAGGATTCGTTGGCGCGGCTTTAATCAAAGTACGCTAATAGCCAAAACTTTAGGTGATCTTTTAAAGATACCTTGTATAAATTTGATTACCAGACATAAAAATACAAAAACCCAAAAAGACTTAACTGCCAAAGATCGTGCAAAAAACATGAAAAATTGTTTTGCAATAAACCAAAAACTTTCACTTGCCATCAAAGCCAAAAATATTATTTTGATCGATGATGTGGCAACGACAGGCTCAACCCTAGAATCTGCCGCGCATATCCTCAAACTCCAAGGTGTAAACAAAATATGGGCATTTGTACTGGCCAAAGACTAGACCAATAGCCCTGGAAATGAAAATGTGTTTATGATAATATATACCAGTATTTGGAGAGGTCGCATAGAGGCCTAGTGCGTCGGTTTGCTAAACCGATGTACGGTTGTAAAGCCGTACCGAGGGTTCGAATCCCTCCCTCTCCGCCAAAGAATTGTGCTAGAATAAAACCACCATTAGGTGGTTTTGTGCTAATTCTGAACCTGTAACATATGTCTAACAATCTCGTCTATAATAACGGTAGCTTAAAATCAATTTTTGGATCTGGGTCAGACCGTTTGGAAAATCTCTTAAATGAGGCAAAAAGCGGCAAAGATTCAGCTTTCGCCAAAATATACGATCTTTATTTTGATAAAATATATAGATTTGTATATTTCCGAGTTAGCCATCAGGAAGTCGCCGAGGACATAACAGAAGAAGTGTTTATCAGAGCTTTTACCTCTCTATCTTCTTTAGATAAAGCCAAATCCTTCGAATCTTGGATCTACCAGATAGCAAGAAATAGGGTTATAGATTATTACAGGGTCAAAAAACAACTTTTGCCTCTAGACGATCTGGAAAATACGTTGGAGTATGAAACCAATGTTGTAGATAGTGTAAATCTCCAGTTCGATCAAAAAATTCTTCTTAAAATTCTCCGAGAACTACCAGCGGAACAGCAAACTGTTATAAGACTAAAATTTTATGAAGACCTTACAAATGCTGAAATTGCCGAAATGACAGGAAAAACCGAAGGGGCAGTACGAGTAGTCCAACATCGAGCAATAACAAAGCTGAAAAGTATAATCGACTCTCTGAATCTAAATCAGGAATAAAGCTAAAATGGAAAAACAATCAATTGAAGAAATATTAGATAGCAGCATTTTTGAACTTTCACGTGGTAAAACTCTGAAAGCCGTTTTAGCGATGCATCCGGAGCATAAAGAAGAACTTTCAGAACTTTTAAGCACTATACAGCCTGCAATATCTTTGCCAAAAAACAGCGTGCCTGTACCAGTAAAACGCAACAAATACGTTTATGCGATACATGTACCCTGGCAGCAAAAGCTTCAAAACATTTTCAAGATTGCCATTATTCCTATGACCGCGGTGTTCTTATTTATTGGTGGAACTCAGTTTGTAGTAGCAGCTCAGCACAGTTTGCCGGGAGACAGTTTGTACAAGTTCAAACTAGCAGCTGAACGAACCAGGGTGGCAATAACAACCGATCAGACTAAAAAAGCAAAGTTGGAGTTATCATATTCCCAAAAGCGCATAGAAGAAGTATCTACCGTACTGAACAAAGACAGTACACCGGACCAGCAAGCAGAAGCACTGAATGTACTTAAGGAGCAGACGGAAAAAACATTTGCGCTGGTGCCTTCAGTAGCAGCCACAGATGCCATCGCTAATAATGACTCAACTCTATTTAAAGAGTTAATTGCTGTTAACAATCAACAAAAAGATTTGCTTAAAACCGTTCCTGAACAAGAAGCAACAAAAGAAATAGCAGACAGCACCTTGCAGGCAACCGAAGACCAAGAAAAAACATTGGCAACTTTAATAACAGCAGTAAATGATCCCGAACTGATGGAACTGGTAGAACAGATAATTAATGTATCAGGCACTGTCCAGTATATTAGTTTAAACAAGCACCAGATTTTAGTAGGCTCAGAATATCTCTCCATCACTGAAGAGACACAAATTAAGCAGGGCGATAATATTCTTAAACTTGGTTCTCTCCCCTTGAAAGCTCAAGTTTCCGTGTCAGCTGTAAAAAAAGACGGCTTACTCATTGCACAAACAGTTGAGGTCGCAACAACTGCAGCTACTGCAACTTCGGGACAAGTAAAGAGCGCAAACACTACAAAACCATCCGTAACCGGGCAAACTCAAAAGCCTGTGGAACCGAACCCGGAAGAAACTGAACCGGTAGAATCAGGAACCTTGACCGGCGGATATATAGCAGAACAGCCAGAATAAATCATCTTTCTTGGCTGGTTGCCCAACCAAATTGGTCAGCCACTCCGGAATGATTGAAATACGGAAAGAAAAATAAAACAAACAACGGCCGAATTCTAGAGATAAGGCCGTTTTTGTATACATAAAATTACTGTTATAATATAGCTAATACTATGAATTTTTAGGAGAGGTCGCATAGTGGTCTAGTGCGGCGGTCTTGAAAACCGCTGTGTCGCAAGGCACCGAGGGTTCGAATCCCTCCCTCTCCGCCAGTCTGGCTGGCAAGATTACTTCTAGCCTGTGTTATAATATAAATGTAAACAATATCTGTATGGCCAAAGGAAATAACGCTCAAAAAAAGAATAGGAACAAGAAAAAACCTAAGAAAGAAGCTAAGAAATAAAAATGGCTGAAACAACATTCTTGTCATGGGAGGCAGCTGAATTTAGACACTATCCCAAAAATATAGCTTGGTATGGGACTTTGGGGATCATAGTGGTCCTAATTATTGCTTTTGAAATATTTCAGAAAGACTATTTTGGTGCAATCAGTCTAGGCATTATAGCGATTTTTATTTTAATTTTTGCTATGCACCAACCTGGAAAAGTTAATATTAGTCTGACATCGGAAGGAATAAGAATAGAGCGGAGTTTTATCCCCTACGCCCAAATGAAATACTTTTGGATTGTAGATAACGAAAATCACAAAACTTTAAATATTGAAACCACGGCTTACATTAACCGCACTATTCTTGTAGAACTAGAAACCCAAAATCCTGATGCAGTTAGGGAAATCTTACTAAGAGAGGTACCGGAACATTCCAGCACAGAAGAAACTTTTGTACAGCGGCTAATTCATAAACTCCGGTTTTAGAAGAATCGGCTTCCGTAGCTCAGTGGATAGAGCGTCTCCCTCCGGAGGAGAAGGCCGTAGGTTCGATCCCTGCCGGGAGCACCACTAAGAAAACCTCGAACACAACGGCGAGGTTATTTTATTTTATATGACACACGATCCAGTCACAATTCTACCCAAAGTTGGTCCTGCTGTTGCCAAAAATCTTGAAAAAATAGGAATTAATACCATAAAGGATTTGCTTTGGCATTTTCCTTTGCGATATTTAGATTTTAGGCAAATAGTTTCCATCTCAAAAATCAAAACGGGGCAAGCTGTGACAATACGGGGACAGGTAAAATCCGTCTCAGCGTCTTTTGCTTTCCGGGGACGAATGAGTCGCTCGGAAGCAGTTGTATCCGATAAAACAGGATCCATTAAAATAATTTGGTTTAACCAACCCTATATTGCCAAAGCCCTTTCTGCCGGCGACGACATTGCCCTAGCTGGGACCGCTACTTACTACAAAAATGTTTTGCAGTTACAGAATCCTATTTATGAAAAGCTGAGCTCCGATTCAGTACATACAGGTCGACTTGTACCTGTTTATTCGGGCAGTTCGGTGATTTCAAACAAAACTCTGAGAAACATCATTACTTCAGCATTGCCTTATGCAGAGCAAGAACCCGAAATACTTCCAAAGAAAATATTAAAAAAATATCGCCTACCCAATATAAATAAGACAATACTAGACCTTCATTTTCCAGACAACGATCAAGAACTGGAGCTGGCCAAAAACCGAATAGCTTTTGAAGAGCTGTTTGTACACCAATTGGCGGCTGGATTACAGCAATCCAGACAAGCAAAAGTGTCTGCACCGCCAATAGAATTGCAAACCGAACAGGTTGCCAAAACTCTAAAAACTTTGCCGTTCCAGCTTACTGCTAGCCAAAAAAGAGCTTTGTGGGACATTATGCAAGACCTATCGTCAGGCGAACAAATGGTTCGTCTGTTACAAGGCGATGTTGGTAGTGGAAAAACTTTGGTGGCGGTCTTGGCAGCGTTAAACAATGCAATTTCCGGTTGGCAAACCTGTGTTCTTGCACCGACGGAAATACTTGCTTCCCAGCACTATACATATTTTAAAAAATTTCTACCAGAATGCTCTATCGGATTTTTAACTAAGAATTTCGCTGAATCCAACGGTACCAATGTAAAAAACAAAGCGGAGCTATTGGAAAAAACCGCGTCAGGATCAATACAAATTTTAATTGGTACACACGCAATTCTCCAAAAAGAAGTAAGTTTTAACAAGTTGGGATTGGCAATTATTGACGAGCAGCACAGGTTTGGAGTAAACCAACGATCTTTTGTGCTTAAGCAAGTGCAGTATCAAAAACTTGTCCCTCATCTTCTATCCATGTCGGCAACACCAATTCCCAGAACCCTAGCGTTGTCGTTTTACGGTAACTTAAAAATTTCAACTCTCTACACTATACCCTCTGGGACAAAAAAAATTTCCACTCTTCTTGCTCAAGAAAGTGACCGACAAAAAATTTATTCAGTACTAATCGATGCCATCAAGAATGGCGAGCAGGCATTCATTGTCACACCTAGAGTTGAAGATAGTGAGACTTCGCAAATTAAATCCGTAAAGGAAGAATATGAAAAACTAAAATCGGGACCATTTAAAAATATTCCGATGGGGCTGCTATATGGATCAATGAAAGGAGTTGATAAAGAGCAAGTGATGTCAGAATTCAGTCAAGGAAAAATAAAAATATTAGTAGCAACTTCGGTCATTGAAATTGGCATAGATATTCCACGGGCAAGCTGGATTATTATTGAAGGAGCAGAAAGATTTGGACTTGCCCAACTCCACCAACTAAGAGGCAGGGTTGGCCGTGCAGGACAAAAAAGTTTTTGTGCATTGTTTTCGAGCTCTGGAGATGCCAAAAATTATGAAAGATTGAAATTTTTCGCCAACTGTTTGGACGGATTTGCTTTAGCAGAACAAGATCTGAAGCAAAGAGGTTTTGGTAATCTGTTTGGAACTGAACAAAGTGGATTTTCTTTCCAATTTTCCAGATATTTCACTTCAGAAATGGCTGAAATAGCCCAAATCGCAGCAACAGCTCTGTTTAAACAGGACAAAAGCCTTGCTCGCTTCCCACTTCTTCTTCAAAAAATAGAGCCTATAATATCAGTTACTCACCAAGAATGAGACTTATCCTAAAAACTTCACCAACTCTTGTATTTTTGAAACCGAAAACACTGATTTATCTTTTGAGACCCCTTTTGCCTGTCCTCCTATAATAATGTTTTTAAAAGATAATTTTTGAGCTTCTTTTAGCCTACGATCTGATTGGCTAACAGCGCGCAATTCTCCAAGTAGGCCAATTTCACCAAAAGCAACCAAATCTTCAGGTAAAGCTCTGTTTTTAAAAGATGAGAGCACTGCCATCACCACTGCTAGGTCTGCTGCTCTTTCCTGGATTTTAAAACCTCCTGCAACATTTATGTACACATCGTGGGCATTCAGTTCGAGTTTTAAGCTTTTTTGCAGGATAGCCAAAAGCAACTGTAGTCTGTTTACATCGAAGCCTGACGTAGCACGCTTTGGATAGCCGAAAGAAGAGGGACTGGTCAGTGCTTGTACTTCTAGAAACAGTGTCTTATTCCCTTCTAGTACTGCTGCGACGCAACTTCCGGGCAGTGCCGATCCCCGGTTTTCCAAAAACAGCAATGATGGATTGACTACTTCTTTCAACCCCTGTTCAGTCATCTCGAACACACCAACTTCTCCGACACTTCCGAATCTATTTTTACTGCTACGCAGTAGACGCAAAGTTAAAAAACGATCCCCTTCCAAATACAAAACCGTATCCACCATATGTTCAATTGTTTTTGGCCCTGCCAGCATTCCCTCTTTGGTTACGTGCCCAATAAGCAAAATTGCAATATGGTTCTCTTTTGCTACTCGCATTAAAGCATTGGTGCAATAACTAAGTTGGCTTACCCCGCCGACCACACCGCCAATTTCTTGGGAGTTCAACGTTTGAATGGAATCTATAATTGCTATACTAGGCTTAGTATTCACCAAAACATCTAGGATAGTCTCCAAGTTAGTTTCCCCTAAAATTTGTATATCGGTTCCGCTTGGAATTCTTCTGCTCCTCATTTTTATTTGCTGTGCTGATTCTTCCCCAGATATATATAAAACGGTTCCGTTGGCAGAACCCATGTTCAAAGCCACTTGCAAAGCCAAGGTGGACTTGCCAATTCCTGGGTCTCCCCCCAATAGCAACAAGCTTCCGGGAACTATGCCTCCACCCAGCACATTATCCAGTTCTCCTATTCCAGAACTTAAACGCTCGAATTTCATATCGCCCACCTGGCTTAAAGATACAATCTTTCCCGAATTCAAGCTTGAATAAGAGGAATTTTTTGATTTAGAGGTTGTTATGACTCTTTCTTCAAAAGTGTTCCATTCACCACATTCAGAACATTTTCCCTGCCATCTAGGAGTTTGAAAATTGCAATTTGTACAAAAATATACTGTTTTTTCTTTCATAAATAAATAATAACACCCCTTCTTAAAAGAAAGAAGGGGTGAATATTTTAAAAATTACTACTGTCCTGAGTTTGAACTATTTTGAACGTTGAAATAGTACAAATATTGATCTTGATAATTTTTGAAGAAAATCTTACTCTCGGATTGGTCAACAAACATATTTCTGGCGTCAGCAGGCACACCGAAATCATATTGCTGTCTCAGGGTGCTGGAAACTGTTATTTTATATAGCACGTCTTCTGTTAAGCCTTGTCCGGCTATTCCTTTATTCGGCACAGCGGCGTACACATTTTGTCCGTCTCGTGACCATACCGTTTTTTCTAAAGTAGTTTCAACGTTCAAGCTTTTTATCTCACCTGAAGTCAGATCTCCTACCCATAGTGCTAACTTTTGAGTTGCGGGATCTCTTCTATTGAACAAGAACTTGTTGCTGTCAGGAGACCATTTTACACCCGTATTATATCCTTCTTTTACAATGGATTTGAACACTTTGCCGTCAGGGGAAACAAAATTGATAGAATTTTGGGTTCCGGCATTGTTAAAGCGGTAAAATAAAACACTGCGTCCGTTAGGGGAAACAACAATCTTATTGTCTGCCTCGTACAAGTCAGTTAAGACTTGATATTCAGTAGTATCTGGGTTTCCTGAATTGAGATAAGCTTTTCCTGTTTCATCCTGCCAGACAAACAAAATTTTTCCGCTTGTGCCAAACCAATCCAATGACTGAACTTGTGACGGTATATCTACATATGATCCTTTGGTGCCGTCATAATAGCTCCAAATAGATTTTCCACCGGACTGCAACTCAGCAATAAAATTTTGTCCCGACGGTGCCCAATAAACATTAATCATGTTGGCTTTCAAAGGGATGGTAATTTCTCGTTTGTTGCTGAGCAATACCTTATCGCCGGAAGTTTCTAGGTCGGTGGTAAACAAACGGCCCTGCTGGTCAAAATAAGAAATCCCTTGTCCGTTGTAATACAACGCAGGAGCCACAACATCGCCGTCGGTAAGTTTTTCTGCCCTGTTGACACTAGGCTGTTCTGGTTCAGGTTCTGGTTCAGTATTATTTTGAGGGTCAGGAACCTGAACTTGATCATTAGAATTCTGATTTGTGTTGTCGCTGGAATTTCGTGACCTTAGGAATATAAGCAAACCCAGAGCCAATACAATCAAAAGGAATATTCCCCCGAGTATGGCTATAGCTTTTTTATTCATTATTTTTGTTTCTAAAGAATAATTACTGGCTAAATTATAACATATTTATGCCCGGTCAAGCAATTTTATTTTTTACTTTTCAGCACCTCTATTAAGCTCTGATAAGCTGAAAAAGGATTAGAACCTTCATATTTTGCTCCATTGATGAAAACCGTGGGTGTGGCCTCAACCCCATGCTGCTGGCCTATATCTAGTTGCTGTTTTACTGCTTCCGCTGTTTTGGGGTTGGCCCTGCAAGAATTAAATTTGTCCAGATTTAACTCTAATTGGCCTGCCAATTTTAACAAAGCTTTATCTTCAAAAGCTCCGCCGTTTTCCATCCCTTGATTCTTGTACAATAGATCGTGAAATTCCCAAAACTTATTTTGCTGTCTGGCGCACTCGGCTGCGGCAGCTGCTGCGTTCGATTCAGACCCGAGAAAAGGAAAATGTAAAAAATAAAATTTAACAATTCCTGAATCAACATACTCCGACTTTATTTTCCCCAAAGCTTTATCATGAAACTCCTTGCAGAATGGGCACTGAAAATCTGCAAATTCCACCATGGTAATAGGGGCGTCTTTTGAACCCATAAACGGGTACTCATCTAATAATTTTATTTCAGCATTTGGGGGAACGTTTTGTATTTGCGAGCCTGTGTTGACAGATGGCCCGGCCAGCTTACTATCTCGATCGCCAGCCAATTGAGGATACTTTCCTGAAGAAATTATAATACTAAAACCGATAATCAGAGCTCCCACCAATATTGCTACAATAATTCCAACATAGGCAGCAATAGGAAAATACTGTCGGCCGATTTCCCTATCCCGATAATCATGTTTGTAATCTTGTTCCGATTCTGACTCAGTAACCGCTTCTGGGTTGTTATGTGGTAAATTATCCATAATCTTTATTGCTGTTAATTAAAGTGCCACCACTCGCTGGCTATACGGCTCAATCCGCCCGCTCCCATAACCTGTTCCAAAATGCGTGAGTTGGCATTTGAACCGCCTGCTCTAGAAGAAAACTCGTCAAAATCTGAAGGCATAGAAAGTTCTTTTCCGCTACTGTCTACTATAGTTAAGTCAATAGCTTCACCTTTTGGATGCTTGCCGCTTCCTGGTTCAGCAATGTATTTTGGGACATGTCCCAACGGCTTGCCCCAGTCATACATTTCTTGTTGTACTTCAACAGGCCTGTAGCAATCCAAAACCTTTAACTTCATTCCTGCAGGGGTTTTTTGCGCCAGGGCAGTTTGTGCTTTCTTTAAATTATCAGCAACCGAACTTTTGAGCAAACACCTGTTTCCTGGCGTGCCCTCTGCTTTATACAAAACTTTGTTCATGAAATTGTTGGTCGTGGCATAACGCATTTCCACCACTAAGTCCGGCACCACGGTTTTAGCATCTACCATTCCCGATGGGATCTGGCCGCCAGTCTGGCCTCCGCCTCCATCCCCAGTTTGACCCCCTCCTGAACCTCCTGTGCTGGAGCCCACTTTTTGAAACGCTTCACAATAAGACCCTTTTGCTGTTGTTGCCGTATCTATTACTCCCCCGATCACTGTGCCAACAGGTCCCCCAACAGTAGTACCTGCCAATGACCCTATATTACACCAAATATACAAGCCCATTAGGGTATACAAACCTATGGCAAAAATTATTAACAGGTTCATTAACACTATAATTAGCTTTTCCCACCAAACTAAACCTTGAGCCAAAGCCATATCTTGTACAAAAGGAATAGCACTAAGCGACCAATACAGATCGATTAAGATAACTGGTATTAATAAACCAAAAATATTTAAAATAGCAAAACTTATTATTGTAATTACTATAAATAAAATAAAAACTCCTATTTTAGTTGCGGCTCGCAAGAAAAAATGAAAAGCTTGCTTGTAATCCCTTTTCAATAAACATTCCGCACCATCAATTGCATCTGATATACCCAAACTTATTGCAATAACAATTAGCTGTGCAAGTATTTCGCTGATGCCGAAAGTTTCTACAGCACCGGCTGCTCCTAAGAATTCTGCACCTGCTTCCAAGCCGACTTCTGCTGTTGCCGTAGCCCCAACCTTGGCACCAACATTGGCTCCGGCTTTGATTCCAGTTTTTGCAGCTGATTCTATACCTGTCTTAACAGCAGTTTTTGCAGTTTTGGTAACACCTCTCCTGACCCCATACTTTAATCCTTTGTTAGCTAAATGTTGTGCCTCCTCAGTTGCAGTCCTTTTTCCATATTTTTCTAAATACTGTTCAATCTCTTTTTTAATCCTTTTCTTTAAAGCTTCTTTACCCTCTTCGTCCAGTATTTGTTCTACCTGCTTTTTTATTTTTTCTTTATTTGTGCCTTTAATTCCAGCAAATCTTTTGGAAAAGTCGTCATTTTTGGGATCATAAAACGCTTCTCGCAAACCTCCTAGTCTGGGATTTTGTTCTTGAGCATAATCAAAAAGTCTTTCTCCTTGTTTTGCCAATTGATCTTTAGCTATATCCTTTGCGTTGTCCTTAAAAATTTGTTTTAGAGACTTATCACCGGCATTATCTGCAAAATCAAACTTTCCTCCCCCTTCTTCACCAAAAGGATTTTTTTCATTTAAATAGTCTTGGGATCTTTGCAGTAACTCTTTTTTCGCCCGCTTCTTCAAATTATCTTTTAGAACATCTTTTACCGAGCTCCCTTGATCTAATGCAGAAAAATCAAAATCATCTCCGCTGTCGGAGAGATTTTTGTTTAAGTAATCTTGGGAACGGCCAATTATTTCTTTTTTCGCCCGCTTCTTCAAGTTGGATTTTAAGGAATCCTTAATCGACCCTCCGTCTAAAGCGTCAGAAAAATCAAAATCATCTCCGCTGTCGGAGAAGTTTTCGTTTAAGTAATCTTGAGAGCGATTCAAAACTTCTCTTTTAGCCTGGTCTGCCAAATATTTTTTGAATGAATCACCCCCAGATTTGTTATTGGAGCCGTCTAGTAAAAGCATGTCTGCGGCTTTCCTTTTAAATTACCTCTTCTTTGCTCTGCTTAATCTCCAAGAGCTGTTTTGGATCTGTTGTGATAATCTGGTCCTCTACGTATGAGCCGTATATTTTAATAGCGGCGTGCTTTAGGCCGGCGAAGAAGATACCTTCGCCGACTTCGCTTTCCAGAAGCAAATATTTTTCTCCTTCGGTTAGGAAAAATGTTTCAGCAATAACCTCGATAGCTGCCGGGCTTTGCTTTAATAGAAGCTGGATAGATGAGTTCGTCACGATCGGCTTACCATACGGGCTGCTCATAAAGTCAGCTACGTCCTGGGTTATGGTGGTCAGTCCTAAATAATACTTTCTACATCTCTTGGCAATTCCAAATACAAACCTGGCGGAATCTTCGTGTTGCATCATAATCCAAGCTTCGTCCAAAACCAAAATTCGGCGCTTTAATTCGCTTCTAACCAAGTTCCATATATGCCCCAAAATAATATACATAGCAATAGGGCGAAGTTCTTCTTCCAAGTCGCGTATAGAAAAAGTAAGCAACTGATTGTTTAAGGTAACATTAGTTGGTTGGTTTAGCAGTCCCGCAAAAGTCCCCTCAGTAAATTTGGTCAACCGCTGAGACAAGCTTTCCGCCCCAACTATATCGTTCAAAACTTCAATAAGATCTGCCATCACAGGAGGCTCTACAGTGCGTAAATCGCTAGCTTCAGTGATGTCTTTTTTAGCATACGTCTGCCATAGGGCCTTGTCCAACAGAGCCTCTTCTGTAGGGTCTAGCTTGCCTAGAATGAGGTTAAACAAGCCTAATAGGTTAATAATGCCGCTGCGTAAAATATCTGCGGTATCTTCGTCTTCTATTGCAGATGGCAGGTCAAAAGGGTTAATGCGGAAGTCGGAGTTTAGCGAAATTCCTAAGTAGGTGCCTCCCACTGCGTCGGACAAATGCTTATACTCATTTTCTGGGTCAATTATAATAACTTCAGTACCTACCATTAATGAACGCAAAACTTCGAGCTTAATAGCATATGATTTTCCAGCACCAGATTTTGCAAAAACAACAAAGTTCGCATTTTCCATTTTAAACCGATCAAACAGAATCAAACTGTTGTTGTGTCTGTTTATTCCGTACAAAATTCCGTCATTTCCTGTTAAATCGGAAGATACAAAGGGAAATGTTGTGGACAGCGGCGAGGTATTTAAATTGTTTGCAATGTCCAATTCATCTAGCCCAAGAGGTAAAGAGGAGTTAAACCCGGCCTCGGTCTGAAACAATGCCCTCTTGGTGACAACAAGTTTAGCGCCAAGGGAGCTTTCTAAGATTGTAGAATTTTTCTCCAATTCCTTTTCATCTTCTGCATAAATAGTGAAATATAAAGCGAAGCGGAAATATTTTTCTGTGCCTTGCGAAAGGTCATCGCGCAAGCTTTCGACATCTTTATACGCCGTTTCCAGCATTGGATCCCTGACCATTCCTTTTTCCTGGTTTATGCTTATTTGTGAACCGATTTCTCCAACTTTTGACTTAAGTTTTTTTAAAATAACAGCTGAGTCAATCGGGTAAATAAACATTGATACATCCAACTCACCCTCAGAGTTGATAATAAAGGACAGCCAGTTAGTAGAAAGCATTCTGGGATATGCGAGCACGAAAAAAGTTCTGGCATACTTGTTGTTCAGCTGAAACCTGTTGCTTTCAAAATGTAAAGCCGAAGGGGCCAGTAGATCTTTTAACGTAGTGAGCCCTTCTCGGTAGTTCTTTTCCACTTCAGCCAGACGGGCATTCTCATCCAGAGTTCCCTTCAGCTTTCCCAGCTCTTCTTTCTTTTTCTTTAATTGTTCTTCGTTTAAATCAAATAATCCCATTTTATTTTGTTTCTTCTGTTAAAGTGACATTTTCCAGCTGGCTGGCATCGATCTGTGGAGCTGATTCAAAATTATATGAGTTATAAATCAACTCTATTATCTGCTCTGTGTTGAGTTTCACAGCACGCAAGCCCATGCCATTGAGATTGCTGGAAACGCTGGTCACCCGTTCTTCCAACATTGCTTTATGGTGTTCAAAATTGGCTTCTCTTTGGGCAATGGCCTTGGCTCGGCTTTTAGTAAATAACGATGCAAAAAACCCCACCTTGTCAGATCCAATACTTTCATTATACGAAATAATGCAATAAAAATTCTTGTTCATGATATTTCCAGTTTCCACCAAGCGGTTAACGAATTCAATATATTCTGCGGTTTGCATCCGAAGCAATTCATTGGTTTGTTTCTCCATTATATCCTTAATCTTTTCGGTATAACTGGCGATATCCATTCGCCTGCTTTGCATTAATATTTGAATGGAAAAGTCTAATGAATTTAAAAATCTTTGGTACGCAAAAATTAGTGCATCTTGCTCGCTCTGACTTTTCAGATCAAAATTAGTTGAGGACACGGCTAAAACAGCACGCAAAGTACCGTCATCCATGATCATGGTGTCCCCTTTGATCTCTTTGGTACGTAAAAACGACTGGGTCGGATTTACGGATTTATTATGTTTCTTTTGTTTTGTTTCCATCTGCTATATGTTGAATGAGCAGTTGTTCTTCTGATGCTTGTTGCTGTAACAAATAATTTAGCTGTTTTATTCTTACCATTGCCGTGCCAGTGGCTTGGGCTGGCGTCTCTTCTTTAATTACCGCAGTCTCTTTATTTTCGGCCAACGTCATGCCCTGCTTGTGAAAAACAAAATGTTTTGCTTCAAAAGCGGAACCTGCCAAGGCAAACAACGAATTGTATAAAGGACGCCCGTTAACCTTAATAAACACTATGGCCAAAGCAGGAAGTCCTAAAAATACGCCAACAATAATTAGCAAAGCTACGCTTTTTGTAATGTTCCAAGTTAAAAACATCAGGACCCCTACTCCGAACAAGATCCCAAACTGCTTAAATCCCAAGCCGGCTACCAGCTTGTCTTCTACATCAGTAAATTGGGGAACATTATATTGCATATCTTCCCCTCAATTATACCATAAAACTACCCCGTTTGCATCGATTTTAACAGGTCAGAAAAAGCTTCAAATTCAGCTTTTGTCAAAAGCTGTTTACCATCCAAAGTTGCAGGAAAAGTATTAGCCGGATCTTTCAGGGCTTCCCGTCCTGTTGCCAAATATGCCTGATATAGGGGGCTTTTCTCTAAATAAAATAAAACTTCAAAATAATTTGAGGCCAAAACAGCTTTTTTCAGCACTTCGTTTAGTTGAGATCCCATTGCTTTCATAGTCGCCACATTCAAATTCTGAACATCTTTAGGTTCAACTATTTTTACTGTTGGCTCCGTATGAACTAAAGCGCTCTTGTGCAAAGGGGTTGCTTCCTGGGATCTAGGTTGAGTTATTTCTCGTTTGGTGGGGATTGCATTGCCTAACACGTGTGCTGGTAAAGTTTTCTCATCTGGCCCGGAACTCAACTCTTTTTCCTGCAAAGTTCTTCTTAATTTAGCTTCCCAATCTTTAAACGCTGTTGGTTTTACAATTCTCGGCTTAGATAAAGGATATTTGGCTACTGGTACGGGACTTGATTTTAAAACTGTTTGGGCAACAGAAGAAGGTAGATTTGAAATATGGCTCAAATTGGATTTTTGCTCTTCTGGCGCAGTCAAAATAGTTTCCAATTCCGAAACTTGCTTGTCGTTCATCACTATTAGCAAATCCATCCACTCTTGTTTTTCCTGCTGAGACAGGATAGTGGAAGTGCTAATCATTCTTTTAAGTCGCTCTGCTTGTTGAGGCTGCATATTTTATGTTTTCTTGCGCTTTCTCAGCTCTTCTAATTTTTTTGCTATTTCTTCTGTTTTGCCTGACTGATTGGAAACTGCTGATGGTTGAGTGGCAGAGGCTCTTGCTAATTCTGCTTTGACTGGCAAATTTTCTGGGACCTTTGGCAAAGCAGGTTCTGTACTAACTTTGGGATTAGTTGGTGTGGGTTCTGATTTTGACGTAAGAGGGACTTTGGGCTTTTCAGATTGATGCGAACCCGAAACTGGAACCGCGGCGGCGTCGAACACCAAACCGCCCCGGTTGTTATTTTTATTATGCCGCTCGTTCAAAAAATCCTGAATATTTAACAACGGTCTTGCTGGCGCTTTATACTCATTTTTCTCTACCGCTTCTTTTACTTGTTCGGCCACGCTTTTTGCAGGCTCGGGTTTTGGCTCTGTTTTTTCTAAAACATAGCTGTCCTGCTTCACTGCTGGCTTAGGTTCAAGTGGGGGTTGATATTTTGGTGCCGGAGTTTCTATTTTGGGTACAACAGCAGGAACAGGTTTAACAGTCTCAGCACCTGTTTTCGTACTACTTTCTACGGGACCAGCAGGCCCGTTGCTCTCTAAATCATCCACGAAAATTGCTCCGGGGTAATACAAATGCAAATCTTCTGGCTTTATCTCATCATCCTCAACTTCCGGCAATTTTTTATAATATGCTAAAAGATTTCTTAATGAATCATAACAGTCAAGAATGTCCATTAAAATCCTTTTTTCTTCATCGGAAAGCGCGGCGACATTTGGGCTTTTACTTAAATAGGCAATTTGCTCATAATCTGACTTTTGCGCTGACTGCGAGGGGTAATTGTCGTAGTCCAATAACCAGTTTGCAATAGTGGGTAAAACTGTACGACCACCTAACTTCAAATTATTACTACCCAAAACGCCGCTATTCTTCTGTATTATCTCCAGAAGATTTTCCATAAAAACTACTTGATCTTCCTCAATTTGGATAAAAGATATTCTTAAACCGATCTTCTCGACTATATCGTAATCTTTTAACTTCAACCCATCTATTAAGTGTTCTTTTATCAAATCGAAAAACTCATCTTCGGGAATACTGGATAACTTGATAAATTGAGCGGTGATCCACGACTGCCTATATAAATTATATAACTCTGGATCTGCTTCGACCCTGCTCAACTGCCCAACCATTTCTTCCCGAAAAATTTTCAACACCTCTCCGGCAGCTTGCTGATCATCATACTCAATAGCATCCTTGATCCTTTCAAGAACAAATTCCTTTGTAGATTGTGCTGTTAAATCTAAAGCCATTTACAATATCTTATTTGGAAACATTAGAATCATATTTACCCATTTCTAGAGCTCTCATTAAATCTTTATTGTTGTATAGCTTTTTAACACTTTCACGTGCTGCGGCTGGATTTTTTTCTACTTCGTCTCTGATGGCTTTTGCAATAGCATTTCTGTTATATTCTTGCATACGTTCGGCTACGCCTCTCAAACCTGCTCCTTTTGACAATGAATCTTCAAGAATTTTGATACCTGCACCGTGCAATGTAAAATCTTTACCGCCCTTGTCGTTTTGCTGCTCATCCACAAAAGATCCTCGCCAAAAATTCCTAGCTTGTCCTTGCGGCTCAACCTTTTTCATTTGGGCTTCTATGGCAGCTTCATGTTGTTGTTTTTCTGCCCATTTCATATGACCATGCTTATCCACGGTAGTTAAACGCGCGCCATTATACATATTAACCCCTTCATTTATATACCCAACTTCCGAAGCCAGTTCTAAAACCCCATGTTCATCTACTCCAAAATGCTCCCCAAAATCTTCAAAAAGTCTTTTGCTATGATCCCTGCTCATCCCGCCATATAGTTCTGTGGTAATTTCGTTAAAATTGGTATCTTTAGCAAGTTTGTGAAGTACTGCTTCTGCTTTATATCTATCCCCTTGAGCAAACGCATCTTTATACAACTGCACTAAGCGATCGGAGTCGTCAATATGAGAAATTTTCTTTTCTTCATCGCTCAATAAGTGGTGGTGAGCAGCAATAGCTGCATAGCCTTCCGGCCTTTTTCTTTCAGTAATTTTTTTGTCGTAAGATTCCTTTTTTTCGCGCCACTCTTTTTGCATATCGTCATCCCAACTCGCAATCCCTTTTTGTTTTGTCCTTGGGTCAATAAGATCTTTTTTTAATTGCTCGTCTTTGTCCAATTCAGCTGTTATTTTTTCATTTTCTTCAGTCAACGGATTGATCTTGGTTCTCATAAACTGCTTGTACTCGTTTTGCTTATCTTCGAACGCTGCTCTTTTAGCATCATCTTTGGGATTTGCATTATAGTCCGATTCAGCAGTTTTAAGCTCTATTTCCAATCGTTGTTTGTCTGGTTCTCTATTTTTCAAAGCTTTATTATTATAAAAACGTTTATCTGTCATGAGCTTTCTTTCTGCATCGGTCTTTAGGCTGGCATAAGGTGAAGCCTCGTTATATTTTTTTTGGTAATACCCAGCACCGCGCCAACCCAAAGGACCGCTCGAAACAGCTCTTTTGAACCCGCGCCAATTGGCATAAGCTTCAAAATTACTTTTAGCATCTCCTAGTTTGGGGCCGTGCTTCATACCCATAAAATTACGCGTGGCTCTGGCTTGCAAGCGCTTTGCTTTTTGCTCGGCAAAATATTCTGAACCAGCTTTTTTTAACAACCGCGGATCTAAGGTAATTCCAGCTCTATTCTGTATGGCCTCAAATCCTCTTTCAGCTCCGGCTTTGGTCCCTGCCAAAGCTTTGCTACCAGCCCATTGAAACGGCTTCTTCATCCCTTTCTCGGCAAATTCTGTAACTGCAGCGGCACCATAGGTACCTGAACTGGCGGCAGCTTTTAGACCCACTAGAATAAACAGAATTACCAAAATTTGGCTACCGGCAAGAAAAACAAACTCGCTAATAGTTCCTTCAACATTCTGTGCGCTCATCAATTTCTGAAAGCTTGCTTGGTCCTTTAAAAATGTGGTGGCAAACACAGCGGCTAAATTCAAGAAAAATGCCAGCACAGGGGTCATAAAAGCATATTTTAAAAACTTATTCCACCACTCTTTGCCGTAATTGCTGGTCATTGGAAGTATGTTTGCCACATAAGCAATTGGGGATACCAAAAGCAACACCCACAAAGCCACTAACCGAATCACTAAAAATGCTGCAATAGCAATAAATGCAAAAAATGCACCTAAAGCCAAAGCAAAAGCAAACATTGGACGGGCGATATTGGCAAAAGACGCCCCAGCGCTCGTTGAGTTTCCTACTCTAAAATTTTCATCTTGAGTAAGAGTATTTATCGGATCTACCATGAGCTTGCTGCCCAAAGCGCGAATAACATTGGCACTGTCGGGTAAAAACTGTGCTTGCACTGTATCGGCAACACCTAGAATAGCTTGACCAAATACCAAGCTAAAGTTGACTAACAAAGCTGCTATAACAACCTTAACCAACAAATGCTTATAATTATAGTTTTCTACCCGGAACAAAGTTCCTAGACCGATTACAAGCAAAACAACAATAAAGAATATGTTACAAAGGTTGCGGATCAACTGCCAACCTAAATAAATAACCTCAACAAAAATGTCTTTGTATGGGTGGACTTGCAGTAAAGCTTCAATCAACGGGGCCAAAACATTTGCAAACAGCCAGTAAATAATTCGGGTAAATATCAGAATTTGTATCGTAACAAATTGATTGATTATATCACCAATTGCTGAGCCGCCAGTGGCTGCGGTACTTGTGCCTCCTTGGTTGTCACTATCCTCTGGTGGTTTGTCTTTATCTGCTAAATACGCTGCTCTACCCGCATCAGTGTTTGCATATACTTTTACTCTTATCTCAGGGATTTTAGGTGGGAAATAGGCTGCGTCGTTTGTAGTTCCAGGGACCAAATAGCTGGCATAACCCAAAAACGGGATCACATACAAAGTGTTAACCTCTCCTGTATCCGATGCTTTGTTTATTCCATACTTTGCTCTATTGGCTTGATTTAGTAAAATCTCAGCGGGAAAATCTTTGTTTGCATCTACTGTTAAATATGTTGGGAATACGGTATTAGTACTTACAACGTAGCTATAGTTAGCATAATTGCACGATTTCACTTTAGTAGAAAAAACCGTTCCCGTAGCGCAGCTTTTGTCCACAGATTCGTTAGTATATTCAATCCCAATCCCACGTATACCTTTTTCAGTTGGAAAAATTTGGTCAACAT
>CAZHER010000001.1:0-55258 GCA_964532005.1 uncultured Candidatus Saccharibacteria bacterium | reverse complement strand
TAAATTGTCCCATCCTTCAAATCGAACAGGACACGGCAAACCAGGTATACATATCCAATCTGACGGTGCTGAATACCCAGATATATATAATTTCTGTGGTTTTACCAAAGAAAGATTAACCCCGACTTTTATCGGATCTCCTTTAACAGAACTGTCTTTACTTCCCGCTTCATCTACAGGACCATCTTTATCTACCAACACCCTGAAAAAATTGGTAGGAGTAAAAGGAGATATTTTTATCTCGATCTCGTCCGGTTTGAATTTTCTGTAGCTTGTTGTGGAGTTAGGTTCGTCAGCTTCAGATATGCCCGGATTAAAAAACAATCCAGCTATAGAACCGACTAAAACAACTAGTAGCCCTAGCCCAATAAGTTTTGTTTTTGGTTTCTTAAAAATCACTGATTTGGTGAGAAATTATGCTTATATTATACCATACAAGCCCTTGGAAAACCAAGGGCTTAAAAACTGCAATATTACAAGGCTATTTATTATGTTTTAATACAGCTCCTGACTAATACATCTACGTATATCAACAGCCAAATTCCTAGAGCCAGCTATACAGTTTTGAAAATCAATTTGATCATTTATGGTTTCCTGTTTCTTCTCTTCTGTTCCCTCTTTTACTGTATCAGCATAGTCGGCAATACAATTGTTCACATTTGTTTGTGCCTGTTGCTGTTCATAAGGCAAAATTGTGGCTGGGTCCCTATAAGCTATGTTGGCTGTAGCACTGTTGCCGCAATTAGTAATATCGCTATATACATTCCCGGGATTGTTGTTGTAATCACCGCCCCACTCAACTGGGTCACCGGAACCACCTCCGCCTTCTCCACCTCCATTGCCGTTATTCATTAAGTCTTCAATGCTCAAATTCAGTACTCTAGGATTGCCTGAATTTTTGAGTTCCTTTTCGCCCATACAAATCATGTCCAAAGGCTCACAACCTGATCCTGTCACGCTGGCCAAATATTCATTCAAATTTCTATTCGAATAATTTTGGGAAATATTTTGATAAGGATTGGAGTTTATTAAACTTGTTCCTGCGGTCGGCTGTATTGAACCAACTTCACCATCGGTTGCTCCAAGAACTCTTGAATTTAGCTGATAGCTTTCAATGAATTCGGAACAAATTGCGCTATATTCCTGTTGCTCGCAAAGTGCCACGCATGAATTAGCGGTATTGCATTCTGCAAAACTTTTGTTGGACAAAAATCCAACAGCCATTTTTTGTGCAACAGGTATCATCTCCATTTTCATATACCCCTGTCGTTCGGAGAACATTGCGCAGACAGGCACGTTTCCCAACTGTTCACAATACTCATAGCAGTCCTGTCCGCTAGTACAGTTGTCCAGTTCAACAATAGGGTACACGTAACCGCGGACATAACTTTGAATAGGTGCAGTAGGTTCAGGGCGCATTGCTGACATTAAAATCACATCTCCGCTATTTGACCGCTTTCCAATATATTTACTGGATAACTGGCTGGTGTCAGCTACGGATGCAAACGGGTTCACGTAAATATTCTTTAGTACATTAAGCTGGGTATTTTCTGAAATACCCAATACAGCTCCGTTCTCTGAACCTGAATCATCTTTAACCTGCGCTCCTGTTTGAGCGGTAGCCACCAACTCAGGATTATTAGGACTGCTCTTTAAAGCAAAATTTGTTCGAACCGATTGGACAAAAAATCCCATCAATCCAACAGCTCCGATTCCTGCTAGCAATATTAGACTTAATTGTGTTTTTAATTGCTTATTCATACACTAGTATTTAAATTCTGGCCCGCGGGGCATAAATATGTTGGTTTTTGGGACTCCTGACTGTCCGACTTCAACATAGGCACCAGACACTGTTCCTGCTGGCACAATTACTGAAGCAGTAACAAGATCAAATAAGGTAACTCCAACACTGCGCTTAATTCCGCGCAAAGTGACCGAATAATTGGATTTTTTTGTTGGTCGAACATCATCAAACTCCACTGTACCCACAACCAATCCGTTGGACACGGTGTAGTCTCCTGGTTTTAGCTCTATAATATTGCTGGTTTTTTTGCTTGGGTCAGCCACTTCAGAAATAGTAATTTTTAAACTCTTTGGAATTACGTCATCGGAAGCTTCAAATTTCACTTTTAATATAAGTTTGTTGTTTGGCTGATTCGTATAACTGAATCTAACCGTGGCATTGTCGCCATTAACCATTCCGGAGTCTCCCCCATTCTCGTCATACCCAACAGGACCACCTGACCCGCTTGCGCTAATTACTCCTTGCATAGCAGCGCTCATACCAATTGGCACAATGCTGTTTTTAAGTTCTTTTAGAACAGAGCCGCCTTTGCCGTTTATTATATCTTTAAATACAGTAGTGGCGAGTTTGCTTGCCAAAGTACCAAACAAAGTCATGTTGGTATCTTTGAAGTCAGTCTGCTGTTTAATGAAGCTATCCAACCATTTGGTGGTGGTTTCTGCCAAGAAGTTTGCTGGCTGGGTAATAGCTTCACAGGCTTCTGCTAACCCGCCGTTTGACTTTACTTGAACAGACTCAGCTTCTTTCAAGGCTGCTTGTAGAGCTTCTTCTGCTTTCTTAATGTCAACAGGATTCGATTCCGCCATTTTAAGAAGCCCTAAAGCAATTTCGGCCTCCTCAACTTTTTTATTTGAAGCTGTAAGATCATTGTCTATTTTCTGTTGTACTGCTGTCACATCTCTACAATTGCGCATGCTTTTAAAACCTTTACCGTTTTGCACTTCAGCCTGGGCATTGGCTTTTCCGTTTACAATTGCTGACTGAGCGTCTGAGAACCCTACCATCATGTGATATTCAGGCCAAACCCTCTCATCCGCTACTCCTGCAACCCTGCTCCAATACTTTGGATTTTGCCAGTCAAGATCTTTAGAATAAGTTTGGAACTTCTTTGAAGTTTGATTTGCAATAGATATTGCATTATTCACAGCGGGTATATCATTCAAAGCCTGGCTTTTAAACAATGAAGCTGCAATCAGCTCACGTTGCTTATCGCCACTATAATTCTGCTTAATGTAGTCAATTGAATAAACTTGGGTGGCTAATGCGTCTGCATATTTTAGATATCCGTTAATCTTAAGCTTGTCCACCAATTCGTTAACTCCTTTTATAGTGACCTGCTTGAATGCTTCCATGGCAAAATTCAAAGCAATGGCTTGAAAAACGTCTTGAAAACCCTGCTTCTTTTGTTTCTCATAATCTGTTAACTGCAAAGTCAAAGTTTGTTTTTTTTGAGCAATTAAAGTTCGGTTCTGTTCCAAATTTTGGGCCTGGGAGTTTGTAGCACCTTTGGCAGACTGCGCAATAATTTCCAATGGCATCCAGCAGTCGCGCAATTGGCTGCGCGTGGACTCAACTTTGTATTGTATAAAAAATGTATTGGTGAGTTTGGCTTTGTCAGCGCCGGCAAGTGCACCGCCAACACTGTCCAAAGTATCTAAAAGCAAATTGGCATTGGCAAAGCTGTCGCAAATGGTCGGAGTTAAAATCAAATCGGTAATCGCGCGTTCAATTGGAGTTCCATCTACAACCAATTTGGCTGTCGTCGTACCAGCGGTAATTGGAGTGGCCACGCCGGTTACAGTATCGGCAACTGAACTCACTGTACCGGATACGTCTTGAATGGGATCGAGACATAAAAATGGCAAGCAGCTTAATCCGAAAATTGCGTATGCATTTTTAGGCTGAGGAAATACAAAAGCTCCGAATGTAAAAATTAGGAGCAAAAATCCAATTGCAATTTTGTTTTTTATAATCTTCATAGCAACACCCCGTATTGTGATTCTAACTGTGATCCCAAAGTGTCAATTTTATCATTCAGCGAAAAGAACAAAGATGTCGCTGTTGCAGCCTGCTCGTTCGGACCTTCGCTGGCCATACTCTCTGCCATGGAAACCAAAGCAGAGTAGTATATCAATTTCATTCTGTGGTATTCCTCAAATTGTTCTGGTACTGCCAATGACTGTAGGTCAGAAATTATATTTTTATATCCGGTGCTGGCTTGTGCCAAAGCAGATTTTTCCCTAGTACTTAAAGCACCCATGAGCACGAACGCACCGTGCTTATTTTCAATTGCTCGAATCTGACTGCCGTAAGCATTCAATTCTAGTTTGTTGTCAGTAGAATAAGTTTTAACATCAACAGCTTTAAGTGCATCGGAGCCCATTAGACTTTCTACATCAATATTTCCGTCCGATGTCACACTAGTGCCAAGCACCGCCCCTTGGCCGTAATTCGGGTCTACCTCTGCAAGCTGTTGTTGCAACTGTTCTGGATCTTGTCCACCAGCAGGCAAAGCAGAGTATTTTTCTTCTATCATCTGCTTGGCTTTTGCCTGCGCCTGTTCATAGGTCATTTTTTCCGGAGCCGACTCAGCGCTAGAAAAACCAAAAGCACCCAAAGTAAAGCCGCCGCGCATAAAAGTTGCGGCAACCAACAAAAGGATGCTCAATGCAATAAGCTTAATGTGGCTCTTACCAAAAGAGCCCGCTGCTATAGGTTCCATATTCGTTTATTTTTTGTTTTTGTTTCTAATTTGAAGCTATTTTGGCTTCAGTAATAGATTTCTCACTTCTGTATATATTATAGCATAGAATTAAAAAAATTGCAACTGTCATTGCAAAAATTCACACTCTTAACATTACAGTGTAAAATAGTAAACATGAAAGGAAAAACTTTTTTAATCTCAGGCGTTGCACTGCTGGTATTGGTATTTTTTACACTCCTGACAACACACCCAAAAAGTATGGAAAACACACCGACTAACCAACAAAACACGCAACCAGAATTAACGTTTTCTTCCGAAATTTATATTGGTGATACAAAATTCAGTGCTGCTATTGCCAGCGACAACAAGTCACGAGAACGCGGACTCTCTGGACGCAGCAAATTGGAGAATAACCAAGCAATGATTTTTGATTTTAAAAACTCTGACCGGAAGCGCCCAGGATTTTGGATGAAAGAAATGAATTTTCCCATCGATATAATCTGGATAAAAAACGGGTTGGTAATAGATATTACGAAAAATGTTCCCGCACCGGAACTTGGAGCCAACACAAAAGATCTTCCTTTGTACTATCCAAGAGTACCTATTGATACCGTGATTGAGATAAATGCAGGTTTGTCCGACAAGCTAAACATTGTAGTCGGAACCCCTGTAAAAAATTTATAACGATTCTGCTAAACTGACCCACTGCTGCAATGATAGCTGTTGCGGCCTGGCAGTTTTTTCTATTCCTATCTCCCCTAAAACTCTTTCCACGACGCCGGGAGCAACTTTTAAATTGTTGGTTAGGGTATTATGAATTTGTTTTCGCTTTCCTGCAAAGCACGCACGCATCACACGGAATAATTTTTTTCTGTCCGCTTCTGGAAAACGAGGGGTTCGCAAAAATTCAATTCTGATAACTGCACTGTCCACTTTCGGTGCCGGGTAAAACTTTTGCGCCGGCACTTCAAACATAAATTTGGCATCTGCTTCCAACTGAACAGACAAAGCCAATAAGTTCAAATTTCCTTCTTTTGCCGTGAGGTTGCGCGCTACTTCCTTTTGAACCAACACTGTCAAACTGTTTGGTTTATGCTTGGCCTCAACAAAAAGTTTTATGATTTTGCCAGTTATGTAATATGGAATGTTGGCAACGACCTGATACGAAGGAAAATTTGAAAGTGCTTTTTGAAAATCAAATTTCAAAATGTCAGAAATTTCAAAATCGAAATTGCTGTATTTCTGTGATAGCTCCTTCAGCAATGGTATAAAACTTGGATCTTTTTCTACCGACAAAACAAAATTACCTGATTCTGCTAAATACCTGGTCAGATTGGTAATACCGGGGCCAATCTCTAAAACCGCCTGCCCTTGCTCAATATTGGCAGCACTGACAATATCCTGCAACACAAAATCATCCAATAGAAAATTTTGTCCCAGAATCTTGTTCGGAGAAATTTTGTGCTGCTTTAAAAATATTTTCAACTGTTCTGGGTTCATATATTAAAAATCCATGGACTCATAGCTAATTCCCCTATCTGACTCTATGAACGTACTTGAAGGGGCGTTCGTGTTTAAAGTTTCTTTGGGCAAGACGCGCAATATGCGCGAGGGGGAGTTAGCCTGCAAAGATCCGAACACTCTTCTTGTTCTGGCATAAAGTAAGTATAACTGTTTTTTGGCCCGAGTCAGCCCCACATATGCAAGTCGTATTTCTTCGGCAAGCTGGACGGGATCCAACAAAGACTGCGAATGAGGCAAAATTCCTTCTTCCATACCTACTAAAAACACATTGTCGTATTCCAACCCTTTGGCGCTGTGTAATGTCATTAAAGTTACCCCGTCTTTGCCGTCTTCGACACTATCCAGATCGGTGATTAATGAAACTTCCTCCAGAAATTGAGTCAGCCCTTCCTGCCAAGGAAAATTTTCAAATTTTACAGCTACATTGAACAGCTCTTTTATATTCTCTACCCGGGCATCCCCTGCTTCAGTACCATCTCTATACCAATCTTCCAATTGGCTTAATTTTACCAGGAGCTGTAAAGCATCAGAAATTGTAGCGTGCTCGGGCAAGTCCCGGGCTTTGGCGATAATGCCGTAGAAACCCAACAAAGCCTGTTTCTGTTTGGGTGGGAGCGAAATCTGCTCCAGTGCCAACAAAAAATTGTTAAAATCTGATATTTCGGTTCTGGGGTTTGTCTTCCGGTACTCAAAAACAAAATCTTTTATTATAGTGTAGGATTTTTCTCCAATGCCTCTGGCGGGTACATTTACTACGCGCTTCAGACTTACTAAATCGGTAAAATTTATTGCCAGCCGCGCATAAGCCAACATATCCTTAATTTCCTTGCGGTCATAAAACTTTACCCCGCCCACTATTTGGTAAGGAATTCCGCACTCGATAAACACTTCTTCCAATTCACGAGATTGTGCATTGGTTCGGTATAACACCGCAAAATTTTTAAGGCCCGTGTGGTCCTTTGGCATCTGAGGCAAACCCCATCCCGATGTCATTGCATAAGACCCTTTTCCCTTATTTTGCTTTTTAAGGAACTGGTCCAAAATTGAAAAAGAAGTTGTTGCTTCCGGCTCTTCTTCATATTCAATCTCGCTACCGATTTGTGAGGATTCGGATTCGCTGGATATCTGCTTAATAATTTGTCTGGCTATAAATACAGCTTCTTGTCTGCCGTCTTGGACTTCTTCAACCCATATTTTCTTCCCTGACTCATTTTCGGTCCAAAGTGTTTTTGGCTTCTGCTCATTATTCATACTAATCACGGTTTGGGCGGCCGCCAAAATATTCTTCGTTGACCGATAATTCTGTTCCATTTTGATAACCCGGGCACTAGAAAAATCTTTTTCAAAATTTAAAATATTTGCTATATCACTGCCGCGAAATCCGTAAATACTTTGAGCATCATCACCAACCACAAAAAGATTTTTGTGCTTTTCCGAGAGCAGGTGTAAAAACATATACTGCGCTTGATTTGTATCCTGATACTCGTCTACTAGAATATATTGAAAAATATTTTGGTATTTTTCTAAAACTTTTGGGTAAGCTTGAAAAATTCTGATTGGCAGCATGAGCAAATCGTCAAAATCCAGCGAATTCTGCTGGTACAAAAAGTTCTGGTAAGCAGTATAGACTTGCGCGCACAGATCATGAAAGTTCCTGTCTAGGCCTAGGTTAAACTCAGCTGGAGTTTGTAGGACATTTTTTGCTCTTGAAATTATAGATCGAAACACAGCCGGAGCAAATTTTTTGCCAATTCCGATCTCCTCTATTATATCCTTTAAAACTTTGAGCTGGTCAGCAGAATCCAAAATTGAAAAATCAGGAGAGTACCCTAAAACCCTTATTTCTTTTCTTAGAATCCGAGCGCTAACAGAATGAAAAGTCCCCATTATGGGCATTCCAATAGAACCCGTTTTACTACCTAAAAGCTTGAGAACCCGGGACTGCATCTCTTTAGCTGCTTTATTGGTAAAGGTTAAAGAAAGGATATTTTCCGACTTTACTAAATTCTGCTCTATTAAATAAGCTACTCGGTAAGCTAAAACTCTGGTCTTTCCTGAACCAGCCCCAGCTAATACTAAAACCGGCCCCATAGGGGCCGTTACTGCGGAAAGCTGCGGCTTGTTTAAAGAATTTAGTTCCATGCCAATACCATTATAACATCATTTTTTAACTGACCCTCTGTGCCAAATTTACTCATATTTAAGCCAAAAAGAGTTTCTTTTCCCTTAATTATGGGCTGAAAATGCAAGCTGTGGAGAATTTTCTTGATTCTGCCCTTGCCCAATGCTAGTATGTCTGTGATAGAGAGTAACTAAAAGTCAAAATTCGTTTAGATTAAGCCGAATTTTCGATTAGCAGAATGGTGTGATCCTCCATTTTTTGTTAGTTTCAGAAGACCTGCTATCGGCAAAAACGGTTCTAAGGAGTTCGTATTTCAGCTTTTCTAGTTCGCATGCAAGCATGGCTTGCCAATAAAACAAAAACGTACAGTTTTATTGCCCAATATTACGGAAAAAAATTCCTCTCGGTGTTCTCCAAGCGATTTCCAGAAATCGCCCGTTTTTATAGGAACCATTTTCCAGGAATTTCTCTAAGAAAGAAATTGGACAATTGGGATATAGTTTTGAATTTTTCCAATGAAATATTGGTCGGTGTGCTTGTTGTTGCTGTTGCTTTGATGAACATTGGGATTTTCAAATTTGGTACAGTTAAAGAATTTACTTACAACGATAACAGCTTGGCCGCAAAACTTTTGCGATACCATGCTGATTTTAATTTGGCTCTGTACGCAAAAGAGAATACTGTAAAAACAACCGTAAGCCAGGATGGATTTATATCACATGCGTACGCAGATACAACCCTAAGCACTCTCACATCTTTAGACGGTTCTAGCGACTACGATGCAACCAATGAAGATGCTACTTTCAGCAACAACATAATGGTTAAGCCTAATCCGGATTCTGTTCAAGATCTAGTATCAAAACAGGTTGTAATTTATGAAACCAAGG
This sequence comes from uncultured Candidatus Saccharibacteria bacterium, assembly GCA_964532005.1. Classification (GTDB taxonomy): domain Bacteria; phylum Patescibacteriota; class Doudnabacteria; order UBA920; family UBA920; genus CAYQEU01. Next base: position 46,217 of record CAZHER010000001.1, on the reverse strand, counting down.
GTGGCGAAACACTATCTTCTATTGCCAGGCAGTTTGGAGTTTCCGTAAACACTATTGCATGGGCCAATAACTTACCCAGCCAAACTATTAAGCCAGGATGGTTCTTAAAAATTCTTCCTACTGACGGGGTTCTTTACCAAGTTGACTCTAACGATACTCTTCCGGACATTACCGAGTACTTTAAAGGAAATATGGAGACCACTATTTCCTATAACGGGTTAGCCAATGCAGAAGATATTGAACCTGGACAATGGATTATTGTTCCTGACGGTTCTGTTCCTCCACCACCAGCTCCAGCCCCCATACCAACCCAAACAAATGCAAAAAAGCAACAGACTAGAACCAAAGCCGGCACTCCGGTAATAATCCGTAGCGGTAAAGGTCATAAGTTCCCTAAGGGGTATTGCACATGGTATGTGGCAAGCAAACGTTTGATCACTTTTGGCGGCAACGCTAAAGCATGGTTGTCTAACGGACGTTCTGCCGGATACGCCACCGGCTCTGCTCCTGCAGTAGGAGCTGTAGTAGTCACAACTGAAAGCCCATATGGACACGTTGCTTATGTAGAAGAAGTACGAGACGGGAAATATCGCGTTTCCGAAATGAACTACAAGGGATATGGTGTTACCAGTGAGCGGTGGATCTCAATTGGAGCTCCCCAAGTCCGAGGATTTATATACTAAAAATAATAAAAAATAGATACCGCCCGAATAGGGCGGTTTTTTAATAAAAAACAACGCCCGGTTATAAAACCAAGGCGCTGCATAGTGGGTATCCAATCGCAATCGAGTTTTTTCTCACCAGGAAAAAAAGCGATCACTAACGGATTGGCGTAGTCTGTCACCCCAGTCCGGTGCCATGAACGGCATCTTGCAGGTGGTACAAAAATTCTGCGCACCTACAGTCAGATGCCAATACTCGTATGCCCTGTTGCATCTTGGGCAATAAATGAAAGATCCGAGCTTGTCCCACGACCCTTTCGGGGGCGGCAAGACCACCGAGCCGGGTTCCTCAACCGCAGGCGCAATAGCCGGCTCAGGTTTTTGCGACGAATGATGGTGTCTTGTGAGTTGACCCTGAATTCCGACGACCGCTGTTTTAGTCAGTTTTCCAAAGCGATCAATTTGATTGCACCGGAAAAACCCACCTGAGAGCGAACGAAATGAAAACGGATGAGACTGAAAATACTTAATCTCAGCCGGGGTCAGGCTGTAGTTCTTCTGTTTAGTTCCACTTGTATCGGCCACTTTTCCTCCTACCAACTTTGGATTTAAGTTTAGGATTTCGCCTATCCAAAGCATCTAAATATAACAAAAAGACTGGAATAATTCAAGTCTTTTTGTGTCAATGTATTGAAAGCTCAACAATTAACTATTGCTGCACTTGACCGGTAGATATATCTGCTGTGCTTAAATTTATGTCTTGGCTGGTGAAAGTGTCTTTTGCAGAAAATTGAACGCTGCGGAACAATACAAAATCGGAATTACTTTGGGAAGCAGAGGGAACAACCTTAACTTGGAAGGAAAGCCGCCTGGCGGGATTAAAGTCGCCTGTATGGGCGGCGAGCTTGCCAACCTTCCATGTAATCTTTCCTGTTGATGGATCGTAAGACACAAGGGATGCTTCTGCAGAAGTAATGGTGTTCTTGTCAAAATTTTGGATATTTGTAGCGACAAATCCGGTCAGCAACCCGTCGCTAAAATCGTTGTTGGTATTGCGCAGACTTAGAGTAACTTGATATATGGTTGTGGATCCGCTTTGTGGCTTGTGAGGACCGCTCACTACAGAAACTGCGCTGGACAATTCGGAAGGACTGGAAATTTTTACGCTCAAAGCATTGCCAGGAAGATACACAGTGTTTTCATTAGACTTAATTTTCACCGATGAATTAACAGTAATATTTTTACTGCTATTTTGCGTAGCGGGATTATTTACTTTTACGGAGTACCTCAGTGTGCCGCTCTCATTGGGCCCCAAGCTGACAAAATTCGAAACACTTCCGGCTGTCCAAGTTATCGTATCGTTGTTTACCTCAGCGCCGCCTTCAGCTTTTATGGTAGAAAGACTGATAGCATCTGAGTCAATAGTAGCCGAAACATTTACTCCCGTGGCAGCTACTTGGGTATTGTTCTGATAGCGAATAACAAAAGTCAAAGTTGCACCGGGGGCAGCTATCCCGTTATTAACCCCTTGCACCTCCTGAGTTACTACCAATGGTGTACTGTCTATTGTTGTTGTAAAGGTGGTGGATGCTTGGGAATAATAATCGCCTTGATCATCCAAAACTTTAAAATTTGCTTCAAAAGTGGCTCGTTGACCTGGTCTTGCAGTAGTAAAAGAACCCTTGAACTCTACGGTCCCAGTTGCATTCTTTTTCAAATTACCCACGTTCCAAATATTTTTCCCCAAACTCGGTTGAGGGCTACCGCTGGCAAAATTAAACCCTTCAGGATAGGTCAATTCAACTCTGGCGTTGGAAATGTCGTGATCAGATTCGTTCTTATAATCTAATTTATATGTGACGGGCTGGGTGCTGGTTGTATTATCAGGGCCAGAAAGTTCCATTGCCACATCAGAGGCAAGTAAACGCAATTTGTGTTCTGCCTGCTTAATAAATTCAGAATTGAAATTACTGTAACGGTAGTGTAGTTTGGCAACAACTTTTTTTTCTTGGTTTATTTCGCCTTGTCCATTAACTTTCACAATTATAGCGACGTTTTGGCCTGGCAACAGGTCTGGAATTGTAAAAATGTTTCCTGACAGGCTATTGGCTTTTGGAGTGCTACTAAGGTATACAAACCCTTCAGGATATACAAGCTCCAAATCTACATTGGTCAATTTTGCAGGGTCCTGATTATCAATTAAAATTTTATAAACAATTTGCGATCCGCTCGGGGCTTCAGAAGGTGCGTCAATGCTAACTTTTACGTTGGCTTCACCGGTTGGGCCTTTGTCTCTTGGCCGAAATGCGAAAAACGCCAAAATAGAAATAATAACAATTCCTAGTGTAATTGCCCAAACATACCATTTATTGGCAAAGTAAAAATCCTTGAACTTTTGCCATTTGGAATCCGGCGGCGGAGTCGGAGACCCAGTCGAAGCCGGAGTTGGAGCCGGAGGTTCTATTGGGTTTTCTGGTGCTGCAGGAGCGCTGTCGGACACCGGTCTGGTTGTAAAATCCATAAATAAAAAGTTAAATTTCTACTTTTTAATTATATCACGGAAATCCCTATAAATATTTTTCCGACTTTATTTCACGGTCCAGCTGATACGAGACGAACTGCGACACTAATTTTTCCAGTTTACTGGTCTCAACATCTTTTTTAAACAGTTTAAGTGAGTCAAGACTACTCAGGTTAAGATTTTCAAAGTCGTGCCACAAGTTTTCAGAAACAGCAGTCCCCTCCCCATCTAACCTGCCGGTATTGTAATAAAAACCACCTCTAGAACTGCTAAACATCAATTGTCTACCCGGCTCTAACCTTGGAATGTTATGGATTCCAAGTCCTACTGCTTTTAAAGCTTTAATTTTATATCTTAACAAACCCAATTCTGCTGTTTCCTTGCCAACATTAGTGTCATCCAGAAATTCCAAAAATTCAATAGTTTCATTAAATAAATCTGGGTTTGATAGCTCATCTGGGAGGATCCGAACAACTAACTCTACGACCACAAACCAAATGGCAATTTTATTCTGACTCTCCAACACCTTGCTAAAAACCTTGGTGGTGTTGGCATGGATCAATTTTGGCAAGTTCCCCCTCCCAGCCAAGCTGACTTCACTCAAAAAAAGCGGTTGCAATGAATACTGTAACTTGCTGGTTGAAAGTTTACTACTCTTGGAAACACTGCGGATTTTGCCTTGGTCCTTGGAAAACAAGGTGACGATTTCATCAGCTTCGCCCAAAAGCTGTTTTTTTAACACCAAGGCGGTAAAAGAAAATTCTCTGGAACGGCTCATATTTTTTACCCGCCAAAAAAGGAACTTGGATCTATCACGTAAATTATTCCGGCAATAAATCCTAAAACAGATAAAACCACTGTGGTTGTAATCCAAATATTGGCTCGGGCTTTAGCAACGTATGCAAAACGAGACTGAAAATATTGCTGGGTGTACGCCACTTCACTGTCGATTATTCTGGCGCCTCTTCCGACAGGAGTTGAAACTTTATGAATTTGAGAAGGTGAAAAAAACTTGATTAGATCACTTCTGGAAATAATTCCCATAAGTTTATTATCGTCATCGGTTACAGGGATCGGGTTTACTCTTTTCTCGGCAAAAATTGCCGCAAGTCGTTCCAAACTTGTATCAGGTCGGACAAACGGAACTTTCTGATTCATTACATCTTTTGCTGTGGTATGGACAATTTTGTTTACAACATAAGGCAAGTCTTTTCCACCGCCTTGGACATAGTCCATGCCTGATAAAAGTTTTATGTAAGTTGGCAGGTATAGCTCGGATTCTGCGGTAATAAAATCTCTCTCGGATATTGTTCCCAATACCACCCCATTTTTATTCACTACAGGTATCCCGGTGATGTGGTATTTGTGAAGCATGTCCGCCACTTTCGTAACACTGTCCTCAGGATTAACAAAAATTATTTTTTCCTTCGGGGTCATTAAGTCTTTTACCAACATAAAAAATGGTTTAAATTTTTACAATACCAAGCCAAATACCCGACCCAGCCACATCGACCTGAACCTCAAAGTCAGCTTCAACTTCCAAAGAAGTTTGAATCTGGTTTACAAAAGTTTTGCGCCTATCTACCAGCTCAAGCAAAGTCTTCTCCAAATTTTGGTCCGTTGTAGTGTAGTACAAGTCAACCATTTCGCCTACTTTTAGTCCGGTTTTCTTTCGCATGTCTTGAATATGTCTTTCCAATTTACGAGCATTGCCTGCCATTTGCAGCTCTGGAGTCAATTCAATATCTAGATATACACTAGCAACTAAGTCGCCGCCCTCAGCAGTTTTAATGGTTTCTGGCCTAATGCTAGATTTGTCCGTCAACGAAGTATCCCACTCTTTTACATTCAACTCTTCTAAAGCTAAATTTGCCAATTCTGGGTCTAGATCGTCAGAACCTCCCTTAATATTAGCAGAAACAGCACGAAGCGGCTGGCTAACAGCTATGCCCGAATCTTTTCGTAGGGCGTGCCCAGCAGTCACGATCTGTCTGGCCAAGTCCATATTTTCCAAAATTTCTTTGTTTGCGTCGTCGCTTGCAACTGGCCAGTTCTCCAAATGGACTGACTCTTGTCCTGTAAGATCTCGAAATATATGCTCCGATAAAAACGGCATAAAAGGTGCCAAGAGTCTGCAAGTTTGTACAAGCGCATATTTAAGCACGGACAAAGCGGTCTCTGCGTCCGTACCGCCAGCCTTGATGCGGTCGCGGCTCCGGCGCAAGTACCAAGTAGAAAGATCGTTAACAAAATCCGTTAACAATCTGCCCGCTTTAACCGTATTGTAACTGTTCATCTCGTGTGTCATTCTGGAAACTAGCTGGTCTAGCAAAGCCAGCACCCAGCGGTCCAGCACATGGTTTGACTGTGGCCTTTCAACCGGACTTTGGTCTTTTGCATACATTCGATAGAAAGACCAGACATTGTAAAATAACAAGCTAACTTTGCGGTTTATTTCCGCAATACTTTTTTCTGAAAAATCTATATCGTCGCCATTCATTACCGGAGAAGTCAAAAGATAAAATCGGATTGGATCCATTCCATACTTTTCAATTACCAGCCATGGATCGGGGAAATTGTTTTTTGACTTTGACATCTTACTCCCGTCTTCAGCCAAAATATTTCCAGTTGTCACCACGTTGCGGAAAGGAGCTTGATCATTTATTACCGTACCCATAACATGCATGACGTAAAACCACGCTCTTGTCTGGGCAATATATTCTGCAACAAAATCTGCTGGGTATCGTTCGTTGTAAAGCTCTTTATTTTCAAACGGGTAATGTAGCTCTGCAAAAGGCATGGATGCCGATTCAACCCAACAGTCAATTACTTCTGGGATTCTTTGCATTTGTCCACTACATTTTTCACAACTCAACTTCACACGGTCAATATATGGTCTGTGAAGGTCAAGCTTGTCGTAATTTGGGGCATCATCTAAATTCTGGTCGTCCACCCCAGCCTCATAATTACTAGAATTGAGCTTAAATTCTGGATACACCTCACTGAAGTTGGCAGATTTTTCTATCAGTTCTGCTAAAGAGCCTATGCAAACCACATTGTCGCAGTCCAAACTTTCACATTTCCAAAACGGAAGTGCTGTAGCCCAAAAACGGTTACGGGAAATATTCCAGTCTGGGGCTGTTTCAATAGATTTTGCAAAGCGTCCCTCTTTTAAGTGAGACGGATACCAATTAATTTCTGTTGCGTTGAGTTCCAAAAGTCGTGGCTTCAATTTTTGAATATTGATAAACCAGGCTGGCAAAGCATTGTAAAACAAAGGGGTTCCGCATCTCCAGCAATGTGGGTAACTGTGGGTAAATGACAAAGTCTTATACACCAGTCCTCTGCTCTTCAACTCATCCAACACAATAGGATCAGCATCTTTGAAGAACAGTCCCCGCAGACTTTCCGGAGCATTTTGCATATATTCCCCTTTATGGTCCAGCATGGCCATGCGAGGCAAATCCCTATCCTTTGCAGCCAAATAATCTTCTTCACCGTACATGGCAGCATTGTGCACTATGCCAGTACCGTCGGTAGTGGTCACATAATTTTCCGGATATATTTTGTGGGCTTTGCCGTTATTCTCAATCACTCCGGGATACAGCGGCTCATATGACAAGCCTTCCAAGGAACGAGCGGAAAATTCCATTTTAATTTCGTAATTGCCGTCCAAAATTTCAAGGCGGTCTTTGGCTAATATGTAATGCTCATCATTTTGCTCCACCAAGACATACAAAATTTCTGGACCAATATTTAAAGCTGTATTTCCTGGTAAAGTCCACGGGGTTGTCGTCCAAGCTAAAGCATATGTATTTTCATCGGTAATCCAATCTACAATACGTTGTCTCGGGACCATTTTAAATTTTACAAAGACCGAATCCTCAGTAATATCACGGTAACTATTGTCCATAGCAACTTCAAAGTTGGATACCGGGGTCTCACACCTACTGCAGTACATCAACACTTTTCGGTCTTCGTAGACCAGTCCCTTTTCCCAAAATTGCTTCACTGCCCACCATACACTTTCCATATAAGAAGTGTCCATGGTTTTGTAAGAATTTTCAAACTCGGTCCACCTGCCCATGCGTGCAACCATTTTTCCCCATTCGTCTACATACGACAACACATTGGATCTGCAAGCTTCATTAAACTTTTCTACACCCAACTCCTCAATTTGTTTTTTTCCGGAAATTTTAAGCTTTTGCTCTACTATATTTTCAATGGGCAGTCCGTGACAGTCCCATCCCCAGCGACGCCGCACATACTTACCGCGCATAGTCTGGTACCTGCCTACAGCATCTTTAATTATAGAAGCGAGCATGTGTCCATAATGCGGGGTGCCGGTGGCAAATGGTGGGCCGTCATAAAAGATAAAAGCTTCGCGGCCTCGATTTTTTTCCAAAGACTTTTCAAAAGTCTGGTTATCTTTCCAGTAGTTAATAACTTCTTGTTCCAGGGTGTTAAAATTTGGCGTGGTAGATTGTTTTGGTCCAGCTGCTGCTGAATTTTCTGAAGTTTCATTCATAAATTTTATGTTACTACATTTGATCCGGAGCCTCAATTCCAAGCAAGCCAAGTCCGCTTTTTAGGACATTGGCACAAGCCATCAATACTGCTAAACGTTGGCTCTTAATTTGTTCGTCAGGCTCTTTAACAACCGGCACATTATTATAAAAATTGTTCAGGGCACCAGCCAATTCGTGCAAATAATTGCACAACAAATTCGGCTTATACTCTAAAGCTGCGGACTGTACTGCGGTGTTGTACCGATGAAGAATCCTCATTAAATTCATTTCTGAATTATGGCTTAAATGTGAGGGATTTTGGAGCTGAAGATGGCCGGCTTTTTCAACCAAACTTTTAATACGGGCGTGGGCATATTGAATATATGGGCCGGTGTTACCCTCCAACGAAATTGTTTGCTCAACATCAAAATAAATTCTGGTTTGCGGTTCATAGTGGAGATATCCGTACTTTATAGCTCCAAAAGCAACGGACTCGACAAGGTCGTCATCGTCTACCGAACCTTTGAGACGCTCAAGGCTGGCCATAGTCTCCCTGACTCGAGCCTTTACGCTTTCTAGCAATTCATCTGCGGTAATGCTGTTGCCGGAGCGTGATGACATTTTATCTTTTCCCAAATAAACGTGCTCATATGGCAGATGCTTAAAATTATCTGCCCAAGCATACCCCAGCATCCTAAATATTCTGTGCAACACCTCAAAATGATATGACTGTTCAGTTGCAGTTGTCACAATAGCGAGTTCCGGATTATGGCGTTTATTTCTTAAATCCCATAGGTACATGTCCTGGGTAATATAGATGGTTGTGCCGTCTTTTCGAAGCAAATATTTTTTGCCAATATGCTGCTCAGGAAAAGTGATGCTGACACTCTTGTCTTCTTCCTGTTGAAAAATTCCTTTGGCAACTCCATCCATGACAAGATCCCGTCCTTTGTCATATATACTGCTTTCAAAATCAACTTCGTCAAAAGTCGTACCCTCTTTTGCATACGTCTGCTTTGCCCCCTCATAAAACCAATTGTTCATCTTTTGCCAAACTTCGCGAACTTCCGGATCTGCCTGCTCCCATTTTTGCAATAAATTTTGAGCTTCTTCGTTGAGTTGCTGTTCTGCCTGTTCATTTTCTGCAGACTTTTGGCCAAACATTTTATAAAAATGCCCAACGAAATGATCGGGTTTCATCTGTGCCTGTTCCGGTGTTTGGTTATTACCATATTTCATGTACATTAAAATGCTTTTCATAATGTGGATACCGCGATCGTTTATTATCTCGCAAGTTACCACATCATAACCAACAGCTTTTAACAAATTTATGCAGGCTTTGCCGTACACGTCATTTCTAATGTGTCCGATATGCAAAGGCTTGTTGGTGTTTGGACTAGAATATTCAAACACAACTTTTTTACCCTGCCCAATTTGATCGGACAGTTCGGCAAATGAAACTTCTTTGCTCAAATCTATGATCTCTGATCCTAAATATTCTGCAGATAGTGTAAAATTAACAAACCCTCCTGCGGGCACAACAGAAGCGAAAATTTTGTTTTGTCCAGAGTCCAATACAGCCAAAGCCGACGCCAATTCCCCAGCTATATCATTTGGATTCTGTCTTAATTCAGATGCAAGTTTTAGCCCTAAATTAGTTGAGTAGTCTCCATGCGACAAATCTGGGATTAATATGTCAAAGTCAGGCAGTTTAGACACTCTGCCTGCCTTCTCTAAATCAGCTAAAAATAGTTGTAAAAGCTTATTAATATACTGTTTCATAACGTTAATTATAACACAAGCTTGGTTGTCTGTTGAACCAGATGAATGCAAAAAATTTGACATATAATACATTGATTGCTAATCTGACTTATATATGAATATTTTGTTTAGCAACAACTATTTTTGGCATTTCTGCAGCTTTTACAAGAAAGCCGATTTTGATGTTGCCTAAATAGTATATTTTAAAATATCAAGCACACTTCGGCTTTCTACACACAGAAAGCCGATTTTTATTTATAAAAGTTATGTCTAAAATAATCATTTTCGATTTCAATCGCACAATCTATGATCCAGAAAAACAAAGCCTCATACCAGGAGTTGTTGCTCTATTGGAAAACTTGCAAACAGCTAATTTTGAACTTCATTTGGTTAGCATGGCTGCGGAATCACGAGCCGAGCTCATTAAACAACTAGGTATAGAGCATTTTTTTACCAGTATTACTTTATGTAAACAAAAAACTTCAAAACTTTTTTCAGAGATAATTAACACCGCCTCAGCAATTCCTCAGCACAGCTATGTTATTGGAGACAGGGTGAAAAAGGAAATAAGATTTGGAAACGAATTGGAAATGCAAACAATCTGGTACAAAAATGGAAGGTTTGCTGAAGAACTACCAGAACATATTCTAGAACAACCAACTCACACGGCAATAGAAATCGAAGAAATCTGGTCTTTTATCCAAAAAACCAAGCAGGGAACACCTTAATGTTAGTGCGGAGTTGGAGATGCATACCCGACTCCCCGCTGCCATTGAGGCAGACATCAAAACATTAAGGAGTGATTTATGTCAAAACAAGCAGAAGGTCTGCACAAAAAGTTGCAGGACGCAGTAGTTAGTAGTGGTTTATGGAACGGCGGTGCCGGAAACAGGAGTTTCCTTATATCGCCGTCGGTTTACGAACTGCCGAAACACAAAGCCAAAGAACTGAACAACTTGGGTAAAGCTGTCAAAGTCTGTTTTGCCGGAATGAACCAGATGGTAATGTCCATGGACAACCACGAAAATGGTCATTCGCCGGCTTGGCGGCTGATCCGAGCGGTGCTGAACAACGGCATTTCCAAGACTTTGCGATCGTTGCAAAAGCTGAACCCCGAAGAAGAGTCCATGATCACCAAAATTGATCTTATGGAAGATAACTCGGGCAATTTCCAGATCGCCGAGATTGACGGCTACAACCCCCGCGGAATGGGTTATTCCACACTCGCCGCGAGACTCAGCAGAATCGCATCGCCGCAAAACAAACTTCCCGGGGTTGCACAAAGTCTTTCAAAGCAACTCCAAGACCGAGGTGACCACAAGCTCACATTCCTCTACGCTGACCAGGAACGGTTTTACAAACCCGAATTCCTAATCTTCAAAGAGGAGATGCAGCGGTTCGGCGTTGAGGTGGAAGTAGTTTCAGAACTTGATTTTCATCTCAACGGACAGCCCAAAAACTTGCTGGTCGTTTTCCCGCCGTTATACAAAACCCCCAGCCTGTCGGTGGAGCTTGCCGAGCGATACCGCACTGGCAACGTTTCCTTCCTTATCCCGCCCAAACCATACCTCGGCTCGAAGTCCGTCTTGGCTCTACTGAAGAACGAAGAGCAGAATGAGGAATTGGAAACCATCCTTCGGTCCTACATCCCAGAAGATTCGCTCGAAAAAATTCGTCAGTTTGTTCCCCAAACTTTTCTGGTCGGCAAGTCCGCCGGGAAAATGCAAGGAAAGAGTGCGCTCAATCTCGCCGGCTGGCAGGATGCGATCGCCTCAGAACCGGACAAATTCGTTCTGAAGAAATCTGTTTCAAGCGGAATGAAAGGTGTATTCTTTTCGGACGACGCTAAGTTCGAGGAAACCCTGAACGAAGCTGGGAACAGCCAAGGACATTTCGTCATCCAGCGCGAAGTCAACCAACTTCATCGGCACTTTGAATATTTTGTGTCGCCGACGGAAGTGGCTTCGGCAACTTGGCACACCCGCGTCACAGCCCACATTATCGGGGACGAACTGGCGGATATAGTGGTTACCGCCAGGCAAGACAAACAAGTCCACGGCGCAACCGACTGCTTACAATTAGGCACTGTTTTGGTATGAAAGATAAATATTTTCAATTGCCAAATTGAAAAAAGCCACGGCTCACAACCGGAGGCTTTTTATTTATGCATTCTTTATCGAAAGTTTAATTATTTTTGAATAGAAATACTTTATTATAATTCAATAGGTACACTGGCCAATTAACAGTTAGGCTGTATCTACGACCATCTTTCACGGGATGATTTTCTTATAACAAGCAATAATGATAAAATTAGCTTATGTCACAAGTAGCCAACAACAAAAGAGCGATTTTCGATTACGACATCAAAAACACGTTTGATGCTGGTTTGGTATTGTCCGGCCCAGAAGTAAAATCCGTCAAAAGTGGCAATGTTTCCATGACTGGCAGCTACGTTACAGTTGCTAAAAATGGAGCTTTCTTAGTTGGATGCCATATTGGACCATATCAATACGCCCCTAATGAAAACTATGACCCGACTAGAACAAGAAAGCTGCTGCTGAATAAGTCTGAATTGGATTCCTTACTTGGAAAAGAAAAAGGGCTAATAGTGATTCCAATGGAAATGTTTGAAGTAAAACGCGGGTTAATAAAAGTAAAAATTGGTTTGGGCCGGCCTAGAAAAAAACAAGATAAGCGAGATTATCTTAAAAAAAGAGAAGATAAAAAAGAAATTCGCAACGCTTAACTTGCAGTCTTGCTTTTAATGAAAAAACTTAAGGAGGGGTTATATTTAACGGCAATTATAATGCTGGCATCTGCCTGCGCATTTTTGATATATGCAAAACAGTGGGAACCTAGGACTGCAACCAAAGTTTACTATAACCGAAATGAACAACTTAACAATATTGTAATAGATGCGGTACTCAAAGCTGACCGATTCGCCTATTTTGCAGTGTACACATTTACCAGAGAAGACATTAAAGACGCACTGCTTGGGGCCAAGCTTCGCGGCGTGGATGTCCGGGGTGTTTCCGACAAAAAACAATATCTGGAAATCCCGGCACAAAGAAAAATAATCAACGACCTGAGAAATTCGGGAATTCCTGTGGCTTTGCAAAACCACGACGCCATTATGCACTTAAAAGTTCTGGTTACGGACCAAGCTTTTGTTTCGGGGTCGTATAACTGGACGGCCAGCGCTACCACTGCCAACGACGAAATTTTAGAAATCGGGAGCAATGAGCCGGTAAGAAAACAGTATTACGAAATTATCCGTCAGTTACTAATCCAATACCCGCCAGCGTAGATATATGGTATTATATAGCCATGGATCACGATACTTTAGTCGAACTGTTTTTCACCCTCACAGGGGTTGCGGTAATAATTATTACCATCCTGCTGGCAATTTTGTTTGTCTATATTATCAGCATTATGAGAACTGTGAGAAGAGTTGCCAAAACTGTAGAATTCGCCACCAGCGAACTGAAACAGGACTTGGATGAACTAAGAAGAGCATTAAAAGAGAAAGGGTTTAGCCTTTATGCTTTTTATGACTTTTTTAAAAACATAGCGGGCAGACGGGTATCTTCCAAACGAACTAAGAAATAAAATAATTAATTTAAAAATATATGGCTATCAAAAAGTCTCACAAGAAAGCTGTTGCAGTAAGTGCTGGTTTGGCAGGCCTGGCTGCAGCTGCGGCAGGAGTATATTTTCTCACTGGCAAAAATGCCAAGAATCGGAAAAAAGTTTCAGCTTGGGCAGGCAAAATGAAAAAGGAAGTTGTAAGCGAACTTGGTAAGATTGAAAAAACCACCAAGCAAAATTACAACAAAGTAGTGGATACAGTTGCAAAAAACTACAAGAATTTAAAGTCCGTTTCCCCTGCTGAGCTAACAGCTCTGGCAGCTGAGATGAAAAACCATTGGGATTCTATTCAAAACGAGGTAAAGGGAGCTGCCAAAACTGTACGCAAGGTTGTTCCGAAAGCCGCAAAAAGTATGGCAAAAAAAGTTGCTGTAAAAAAGACTGTGAAAAAAGCTATGCCTAAAAAGCCGACCAAAAAGAAAACTGCAAAGAAAAAATAATACTGCTTCCCAAAACCCCCGCAAAGCGGGGGTTTTTTATTGTCAAAAGGGTTTATTTTATTGATGTCTTGACAAAAATGTAAATTTATGGTAGAATATAAAAAGATTGGTTTCGGAGGGATGCAATGAAAAACTCAATTTTTGTCGCACTTTTCAGTGCGATCCTCATTTTGGTGATTTTTGCTTCGGCGAAAATCACTGTAGCCCAACAACAGTCCAATGAGCTTGAATACTCAATTCAGAACATTGGCAGTTCCATCCGGTTGTGCTTTAACCGGACGTTCACAAAAAAAGAAGCATTGGCCATCAAGGCGAGGCTGAAAAACATGACATCTTTGAAAGTATCACTAGTTCGGAGTGACGGACTAGTGATACTCAAGCGGTACATCCCTTGGGAAGTGCCGCTGGGAGAAGATGTGATAGGAGCTTACGCCGAGGCAATAGCCGAGGCGGTCGAGATGGGAGGAAAGGTGATGAAAACTAATACGGTGGTTTGCAAACCACCGTCTGTCCTCAAAAGAGCTGACACGCAATTTGTGTCAGCTCTTTTACTTTGCCTGAACTCAGACCAATACTAATTAAAGTCGTCACCGCCTTGGAAAGTGTTGGTTATAAAGAAAGGCTCTCTGCCTTGAGACCTAAGCAATTCCTGAACAATGTTCAATATGCGAGGGGTGCAAGCACTAAAATCGACTGTAACCCGATACTGGTACAGCTTATTCACTTTTGGCAATTCCTTTATCATTGACAAGCGGCCAAACCTACCAGTGGTAGGACTGGTATTCATCTGATTTGGACTGCTTACAGTGAAACTAAGTGACCTTGTTCCAAGAACTGGCAAACAATTATAACCCGGTATGGTAATTGGCTTGTAATTTGGCACTAAATTGTTGCTGGTCAAAACCTCATTAATTCTTGCTGGTTGTATAGGCAAAAATTGGTAGACAGTTAGATTGTTGAATTGTTCTTGAGCTACCCAAGTTGACTGTTGTGCTGGCTGGACTTCCGGATTCTTGTAAAGAGCCACAAAAGCCCCCTCACTGCTCAACACTCGCCTAGATCCTAAATATGTTTCTACGCTATTGCTGATGGGAAAATAAAATGAGACGATACTACACAACAGCAACACTGCTCCGACTCTGCTTTTAGCATTAAATCCCATAACCCACCACCAAGCAAGCGTGAGCAATAGTACAACAAATAGAATCATTGGAAAAATAGTTGCAGTAAATATGTAAATTGCGATTAACTTAGCTTGCCATAGAATCAGAATAACCCCTAAATACACAGCCAAAGGACTAAAGCTCCACGCTAAAACCTTATATATATCTTTAAACTTGGCTGGTGTTGTCCACAACAAAATAAAGCATAATCCTGCCAATGCCAGTGGGGTTTCCCGGTTAAGCACTCCACCATCTAACATATTTTTCAAAAGACTGAAAGATACAGTAGAATAAAGCACAATAAAAAGGAGGTTATGTCCTTGTTGCTTCTTGTACAACTCAACAAACTTCAAAATTAAAAACACAGCAGCTACCGCAAAAAAAACCCCTCCAACAAGGTAATAAGTATTTGGGAGAAGATGCAATAGCGAGTATCCTGCATCTAAATTTTCTTGCCCGGCCATACCAAACCAGTGCAAGACCCAGCCGTTGAACCCTTTCATAATATGATTATGCAGGAGCATTGTGCTGGTGACTTCTCCGTTATGTAGCACAACTACAAAGTCGCTTATATCCAATCCCCAATGCCGGTAAAACACAATCATAAGAGCTGTGCTGTAAGTAAATGTGGCAAGCACGCTCAATAAAACCCAAAAATTTCTAATTTTGAGCTGGGATAGAATCTCTCCTTTCCCTAACACCAAAGCTATTGTGCTCAACAATATTACATAAACAAAAAATAAATCCACTTTAACAGAACTTCGCCCGCCTGCAAAAACATCTACCAGGGTATGAATAACAATACTGGCAAAATAAGAATATCTTGCCAGTATAATTAAGAATGCAAATGCAATTATTAAAACTAAAATCGGCCGGTGGTTACGAAACAACATTTAGTATGAACCTGAGCCCATACCACTGCCCGATCCCCAGCCCATACCAGAAGTCCAATCTATATACTCTTGGGGACATATCTCCTCTAGCATATCCAATGATGCTTCAAAGAAGTCTTGGGGTGTGGCAGTAGAAATAGTTTCCCAGGCTGCTAAAATTTCTGCTTGGTCTAGTTCCCCATTAAAATCTTGATCAAAAGGAGAACTTGTTCCCATGCCCATATCGATATCAAATACACTCAACATTTCGGCTGCGGTCTCCCAATCTTCGTCTTCTATTGCTTGTGCTAAAGGTTCCAATACCTCACCTAAACTGTTTGGAACAGTTCCTTGCATAACATTGTACCAATAAGTTGTCACATCACCCATAAACTCACATACCTCTGCTAAGGTTGGATCATCATCGCTGGCTTTGGAAGAGCGCGAGTGGATTAAGCTTGTTGCCACGTTGGCATTATTCTTAACAACAGATAGCCTTTGGTCCTTTCTTAGCGTTACTAAGCTTTGAATACCAGTTCTAACCATTACATCTTGCTTTTTTTGTTTCTGATAAAATTTAAGTCCTGAAAATAAGCCAACTACTGCAACTGCTACTATAAGGGCTATTATAAGTGGTTTGTTCTTGAGAAGGTTTTGAAATTTACCCATTTAGAACTTGTTATTAATTCTTTTATTAATTATGACACAATTTTAATTCAGCACAAAAAATAAAAATTTTTATTGTCCTAGGTAAGCAAGGATTAGGATTAGGTTTTTTTTTTGACTATTGACAAAAAGACAAAAATCTGCTATAATATAAAACAAGTGGAAAACGCCACTTATGGTAACGATTTCCTAGGGAAATCGTCATTTTCTATACGGGGATGCCGGATTTTGACAGAACTTTGACATTTATCAATATGCAAGACGAGCAAGCCTTCTAACTCGTAAATCTGGTAGGCAAACATAAATGCAAACGCATTTTCTAAGGTAAAGGCAGCTTTGGCTTCCGCCTTCGCTCCTGTACCTGTTCTCGCCTAAAAACTTAAACTGGAACCCTGTACCAAAACGCCCCCTCGCTTTGGATTCGCAGGTTCATTTTGGGGTATAGTAGCGTTGCTTGATTTGCGCGGCGCTATGGAACTTTTGTAGATCAACTTTTACACTTACCTGTCCGCTGGTTACGTAAAAGTATTAAGCGGACTAATCTTGTGACCAATTGATAAGTGAATTTGTTTTGGACGCGAGTTTAACTCTCGCCATCTCCACCATATTAAAAAAGTTTAAACTTTATGATAATAACACCCAGAATTTGATTGGGTGTTATTTGTTTGCCGAAAGTCTAAATAATAATCGATTTTACCTTGAGAGTAAGCGGGGATTAAACTGTTTGCTTAAAAAAGTAATAAATACTATACTCTGTGATAAGTTCAATTTAGAAGTTCGAGGAGGAATGATCTATGTTGGTATTAGCATATAAACTGATAAGACCGGTTTTGCCGATATCCAGTGGTTTGGCAGCGTGGATTATCGCTCAGTCATGCGGCGCACAATTAGAACAGTCCCTAGCAGTTGCTGCCTCAATTGCTTTAAGTACTATAGGGGCAAGCTTCTACCACTACGGAGGAGCAAACTGGATGTATGCCCGGAAATCAGACAGACTAGAGTTTAAAGACCCTGAAACATTACGGCTTGTTGGTCTGGGAATTTTCTGTCTTTCCATTGCTGTTGCAGTGATATGGCTTCCTAAGCAATGTGTGTTGATTTGTCTTTTTAATACCTTGGCGATTGCAGCGTATTCAGCCAAATTGTCTTCACACTGGATTACCAAGAACATCACTATGAGTCTTATCAGTACTACCCCGATCATCATTGGTTGGTATGCCGGAGCAATGACTCACAGAATAGTACCTTGGGCAATTGGATTAGCAGCTCTCGCTCATCTTGCAAGAGAAATAATCAAAGATGTTAAGGATATATTGGCGAACGAAGGAAAACGCATTACGCTACCGATGGTGTTAGGCACAGAACACGCGCTGCAAATATCAGGCGGACTACTCCTGATTGCAACATTGCTGCCCTTTGCGATCCTGCAGTTTACTGAAAGCGTTTTTCAAATGACGATGATCGTAATGTCGGCATTAGTGCTTTTAATGACTGCGGTGATACTGTTAACCAAAAAGAAGGCTGGCATATGCGAAACGCTTATACACGCCTCACTATGTCTCATTCTTATAGGGCTACTGTAAGAATAGTATTTTCAAGTCCGCTCGGATAATTTCGAGCGGCGCTTTTTTAGTATCTAGATTTAATTAAAATATCTGCTATAAGGTTTGGTCAGTACTTCTGGCAAGCTTTACAAAAAAGTAATTTGCCAAAATTATTTGAGTTTGCTATAATTCATATACAATTAAATATTGAACGAATACCGTTATTACCCAGGGATGATTGGACCCTTATGGGAAGGTGGTTCTGCAAAAAGACAATTTTGTCTTAGCGTGGAATCCGGCAGCCAGCCGTAATCTACTGGATAAGATGTGTCGCTGAAAAGTAGAGCATCGGATAAGAGCCTTTTTTTATATCTGTAATTAGAATATTAAAGGAAACAAGGTGGCACCGCGAAAGACAACCTTTCGTCCTTGTATGCATTTTATTATGCATGCAGAGACGAGAGGTTTTTTATTACTCTCGAAAACCAGACTGGAGGAACGAATACAATGAAAACTCTTACATTTGAGGCGTTAATGGAAATTAGAGCAATTACAAGCCACTCCGGAAGCGGATGGGGATATACACGATATTACACTGTTCTGGCAAATCATGGAGACCTTATAAAGGTTGAATGCGGCGATCCGGTACTCGAAGATTTATTTCCAGAAGAGCCGCCAATGACCCATGCATACGTCGACAACGACCTTGCATCACTACAAACTTGGGAATGTAACATTTTATGGCCAAGGAACAAAGGATCCACAACAAATGCTCTGAAGTCAATCGGTTACCTTATAACTTCAGGGGCAATCCGTGTCGTTCCAGAACCAAAGTAGCTATTGCTACTCGATTAACTCGTATTTAGACCACGAGTATAAACAAAGGTCTTTTTTATTGAAACTTATTGACCAATACCACATTTTGTGGTATTTTTGTTTGTTCGCCTCACGACGAACAGTTCGACTCAGGAGGAACACAATGAAGAACTACATCATTTGGACAATGATACTTTGTCAATTGTTTTCTTGGGGGTATTTTTCGGTCAAAGGTGGCCACCTCAGAAATAAACCTTTTTTTCTCTTCACTGCAGGAATGATGCTTGGACAGCTCGGGGCTGCAATAGAAACCTACCAAACAGGTTCATGGGCAACATTTACAATCCAGGTATGTTTTTTCTGCTTCACGGCACTTACGGGTATCATGCGCTACATCAGTGGCCGTACCCAACTATAGGAGAATATAATGGAATGTAAAAAGTCGGATAGGCCGCACCGAACGTGGAAATGTGAATCTGGGCAACATGAAGAGGAGATAAATCCAAAATCGCTTCTTGCTATAGCCTGGGAAAGACAACAAGAACAAGGAGATCCCGGACCGCTCCTTATCCCAGATGCCAGCTGTACCCTGTGTCATCCCCGAAAACAAAATGACGACACTTGACCTCAAACTCGCCACGACCCAGCGATTATAAATTAGGGTCTTTTTTATTTACTATGACTAAATTGAAGCAAACTCGCCCGCAATTTTAAAAACCATTATAATAAAGCCAAGTGGAGGATCTGATGAAGAAAATCGAAAAAAATACTTTGTATCTATGGCATACAAGGGTTTTCATGCTCTTGTTTCATATCGGTGCGCTTTGCGCTATTTTTTATTTCAGCTGGCAAGCGCTGGCTGTTGGGTTCAGCATATGGTTTTTGGCAAATTGCCCTGGGGTTGGAGTTTGTTTCCACAGGCTTTTAACACACCGCGGCTACCAAACACCAAAATATGTTGAATACTTCCTAACTGTGCTTGGCTGCCTTGCGCTACAAGGTAGCCCTGTCAGATGGGTGGCAATACATCGCGCTCATCACAAATACACCGAACAGCCGGGCAAAGACCCACACACACCCAAAGAAGGGATGGCCTGGGCGCAATGGTTGTGGATGTTGTATCCTAACCCGAGCCTGGACAATGAACTAATTGAAAAATTTGCCCCAGATCTTGAGAAAGACAAATTTCACAAACTTGCACATAAGTTTTGGTGGGTGCCTTCGGTTATGGTTGGTGTTATTCTGCTGTACGTCGGGTGGCCCGACCCTTCTCTGTTTTTATGGGGAAGTTTTGCCCAAGTCGCGTTCGGCTGGGAAGTGACATGGATGGTCAATTCTGTTACGCACAGGTGGGGTTCTCGCCGGTTTCATACGGCGGACGATTCAACCAATAATTGGTGGGTGGCTTGGCTGACTTTCGGCGAAGGCTGGCACAACAACCATCACCAATATCCAACATCAGCGCGGCACGGTCTGGCATGGTATGAAATTGATATGAACTACTGGGTGATTCGCGCACTTGTCCGCTTTGGATTGGCCAAAAATGTCAAAATTGCGGACTTAGTCGAATAAACAAAGTAAGATTTCGTACAAATAAGTTGCGTTCTGGATGGGGAACGCAACTTTTTTTATCAAAATTGTCAATTTAAAATCCTATGACTCCCGGGTTTCTATTAGTTAATACTTGTTGTTGAATAAGCAACTTGTCATAAGTATTAGCCAGAACAGCGGTGGCCGGGTTGTATCCCCAAGAAGTTAGCACATACATTGAAGGAATGCCAATTAAAGCATTTGAACCAATGATTTGCAACGTTCCTTCATTGTTAATTAGTGTGCCAATATGATGAGCTTGCTGGGCAGTAGAAATATTTGGAGCAGACTCCATGAAAGAGACATCACCATATTGAACATTTAGGAAATTAAAACCTAGAGCCTTAAATACTGCGGCAGAGGTGAAACCAGCTTTTTTACCATCCGTAATAAGATAACAAGTACCTTCATCTACACCTCGGTCTGAGCAAGTAATGGAGCCATCCCGTGGGGGTATGAAATAACCTAATGGAATCTTTAAATCACCTGCCCAAGCTTTGACGGTGGTGGCAAAAGAGTTGAAACCGTAGGAGAGGAATGCGCCAGCAGAAGTGTATGGCCTGCGCTTACCATCTGCTGTCAAAGTGTAAATAGTGCCATCAGGAGTAACAATGTTAATACCAACGCTATGTTTCGATAAAGAACCTGAAGAACCACCAGAAGCGCTTGCTGTGCCCATAAGGCCAAAAATGGAAAAACTTGTTGTAGAACAAGTGACGGTGTTGGCACTAGTATTTACTATACATGGAGCTAGAGAGGTCCAATTACCGCCAGTGTAATGATAAATGACTAAAGTGGATTCATTCATACCGACTACGTCGCTATCTTCATAGGAAATGGTAATTTCAATAGGTTCATCAAAAGAAGTTACCGTCGTACTAGAGTCACTATAGGCTGTGAAATTATAAACATGAGCATCTGCTAACAGATAACCACTGGGTAAGCCTGTTGTACTGGTTGCTTCATCCTCATCTAGTTGTTTAACTTGATAGATCACATTGGTATTAGTTGCATTAGCAGGGATATCTAAGACAATATCATCTGCTCCAGTATTAAGCTGAACTGAACCGCCGGTGTTAGCTGTGATGCTGGTTGTGGTAGAGTTTATAACACTCGCAGAACCAGTACAGCCAGTGGTAGTAAAGGTATTGTCGGAGCCAGTGGAAAGATTATTAGCTACATCATTAGACTTCACTCGATAGTGATACAAAGTACAAGCTACCAGGTTAGATAAACTAACCGAATGACTAGTCACTCTAGGAGAAGTATCTGCTTCGGTGGTAGAGGTGCCATAACTATTGGTTAAGCCGTACTGAACAATGCTAGATGAAAGTTCATCTGTGGCCCATGTTACGGTAGCAGAAATAGAGCTAGGAGTAGCCGTCACGAGAGAAATTTCTGAACCTGTAGTATCGATAACCAATGCTTTGTTGGCTGCTAAGTTTGTAGCTGGAGAAAAGCTAATCATCGCATTACCATTTTGATCGGCAATTGTCCCGGAGATAGATGAAACAGTTAAATCTCCGGAAGTGTCACCACCCTGAACCGTGTAATTACAAGTACCGGTCGTAGAATTGGTGATTACAAAGGTACAGGTACGGTCTACTATGCCAGTTTCCAAAGTTACAGTGACATTACCTGTTGAAGTGACTGCCTCAGAAAAAGTAACATCAATGTCAATTACTTCTCCTTCTCCGTATGTACCACTGCTCTTGTTTGAAGAGATGTCGGTGATGGTTGGTGGACTGTCGTCAGTAGTAGTTGAATTTACCGCTGTATAATTACCTCCTCCGTTTGCATTTATTGCTTTAACCCTAAAGTTGTATACTGTTCCACCTGTTAATCCAGTTACGGTTGTAGATGTGGCAGTAGACGTGCCATCACTAAACGTAGACCATGTTGAGGCGGCGTTAGTCTTATATTGAATTACATAATCAGAAATTGCGGCTCCCCCGTTTGCTGCCGGCGCAGTCCAGGTTAGAGCTACTGAAGAACTACTAGGGGTAGCAGATAGGCTTGTTGGTAAACCAGGGAAATTTAATCCTAACACACTCTTAGCTGTGGTTACCATGCTAGAAGTAACAGTTTTCAAACCAGAGTAACTCCAATGATTCGCATCCCGCAATCCCGCCCCTGTAGAATCTATAGCATAAACATTTGGTTCGGAAGCAGCTAATTCGGTAATCGCGGTATTATAAGTACCGTAGCCCATGGATTGGAATCCAGTCATAATTATTATTGCCCCCGGTAAATCGGCTTTGATTCTATCCATCCATTCAGCCATATTCGTTTTCCATGTGTTTACATTATTGCCAGCGATAGCGTCGTTGATACCTAAACTCAAAAATACAACCCATTTACGACCTGCGGGGAGTTGTGTTTTTGCTGCTGCCGTTCGCTGTAAGAATTTTGTCCAATATGTCTGCCCCACTCCCCACTGTGTAACCTGCGAACCACCATGTCCGGTTTTAACCAAATAGACTTGGGGGTTATCTGGGAACGCGTTAGCTTCAGTAGAGTTGGCTAATTGTAATTCAAAACCATGACAGCAATCATAGTAGCCTTCCAGCCCTGCGTGGTCACGCAAGTTGTTAGTACCAATGTCTAAGTTCTCAAAAAGGAATTGACCGGAGGTAAGATTCATAATCTGGACAGCGGAACGTGACGCTAATTCACCTACAGTTGCGTCACTATTTAAACCAATACCCCCGGAATTACTTTCACCAGTGATAACAAATGCCAGGCTACTAATCGCGTCTGGAGTGGCTGACACAATATCAGATACTGTTCCAGGGTTGCCATCGTTCGAACCTTTGACCCTAAAGTCATAAGCAGAGGCATTAGTTAACCCAGTCACAATCGCTTTCTTGGCGGTAGAAGTTCCATCATTAAAGGTTGTCCAAGTTGTTGGCTCTGAAGAAAGTTTATACTCGATTATATAATCAGTTGGGGTACCGCCTGAACTAGGTGCATCCCATCCCAAAAGTACCTGCTGATTAAATCCAGTTGCCACAAGACCAGTTACCTGACCTGGTGCGGCAGGCAATGTAGGAGTTGCCGAATTAGAAGCAGAAGACGCACTGGACGTTCCTACTCCGTTGGTAGCTGTTACAGTAAATGTATAAGTTACGTCATTTGTTAATCCTGTTACTGTTATAGGTGAACTGGAACCTGATGCAGTAATTCCTCCCGGAGATGATGTTACAGTATAGCCAGTAATTGCACTACCATTATTAAAGTTAGGTGCTGTGAATGTCACAATGGCAGAAGCATTCCCAGCAGTGGCTGTTCCTATTGTTGGAGCATCTGGAACTGCGTGGGTTGGAGCCAGTCCATAAACCAACACATCATCAAACGTGCTGGCTGTTGTGGAGTTCTGCAAGAATACTCGAGCATTATTTACCACAACAGCTGTGTAGTGAGTGCAGGACAATACTCCGTTTTTATACACTTCAAAACCCCCAGATATAATTTTCATCTTATAAGTAGCCGCGCCAGCAGAACCAGATCCACAACTAGTACTGGTATAACTTGTATCGGTCCAAGATAGAGCTAAAATACTACTTGCAGACTCTTCATATACTAAGTATGCTTTTTTACCAGAGGTTCCAAAGTCATAATCACCATACCCAATCAGCGGTGATGAAGCCGGGGTCATACTGGCAGAGATTTCTAAGTTCGTTGAATCATATACATCTTGGGATACCAAAGCGGTGGAACCCCATACTCCTCCAGAATAACTATCTGCAATGGTTAAGCTACCGTTCTGCTGAACTTTTCCAGAGGTCCCTCCACTCCCAGTGGCATCTTTTTCATACCATTTTGTCGTATTAATAGTGGTGCCTGTAAAATTGTCTGTCATCTGACTTCCATATGTACTTGGCGTAACAGAATTTGAAGCAGAAGATGCGCTGGATGTACCAGCAGAATTAGTCGCTGTAACAGTAAATGTATAGGATACGCCATTAGTAAGACCGGTGACAGTCAACGGTGAAGAAGCGCCAGATGCCGTAAATCCACCCGGAGAAGATGTTGCAGTATAACTAGTAATACTTGCCCCTCCATTGTCTGCCGGCGCTGTAAAGCTAACTGTTGCCTGAGAATTGCCTTCAACAGCAGTGACGCTTGTGGGTGGTTCAGGCGCAATAGGAGGCCCTGGCGTCTTAGTTGCTGTATTACTTGCAGTACCAGTTCCTATTCCATTTACCGCCTTCACTCGAAAATCATAACTCAGTCCGTTGGTTAGGCTGGTAACCGTTGTAGAAGTAGAAGTCGAGGTGCCGTCGGAAAAAATTGTCCAAGTGGCGGGCTCGCTTGTTAATTTGTATTCTACAATATAGTCAGTAATGCTATTTCCACCATCACTACTTGGGGCTGTCCATGACAATCCTACTTGAGTATTACCTCTACTTGCCGCCAATGACGTTGGAGCACCGGGAACAGTTGGTCCAGAAACAGCAATTCCCCATTTGGTAGATAAGTAGTTTTCCAAAGTCTGTCTTTGATCTGTAGTCAGTGTGGTACTGTAAGCAATCACCTCAGCAATATCGCCATTCCAATATCTGCCTCCGCCGTTGATCATACCAATAGACGATGTGGTATTAGTCATATTAGATGATAAAGTAAAAGTCCCGATCCAGAACTGATTCAATGGCGAAAAATCATGACCACTGCTACCTGCAATGGAATCACCGTTTTTATACGCACTGGCAAAATTACTAGTTGCTGTGGCCAATTTCGTGGTTGCGTCAACGCCATTTAACACATGGCCGTTGCTTGGCGAGGTACCAGTAAAATCACCAATAATTCCTGGATAGTTGCTAAATGCCGATGAAGTACTTTTTTTAGCAACAACCAAAACTGTCCTATAAGTAACTGAACTGTTGATATTAAAATAGTCATCCGTGCCATCGAAACGAATTACAGAACGCCCATTTAGTTCTCCAGAAACCAAAGTCGGTCTTGTAGAACCAGATGCTATGCCATTCTTCCCATTACCACTCTTGTCGTTAATTTGAGAAATTAGCCCCGAGGATTCTGTCATATTGGCGGCATCTCCACCATCAAGCCATAATGAGAGGTTGGCGATACTGGTAGGAACTTCCGCATTTGGGGTCACTGAATTAGAAGCTGAGGACGCCGAAGAAGTACCAACGGCATTAGTGGCGGTAACTGTAAATGTGTAAGAGACACCGTTGGTTAATCCACTAACAGTAATTGGTGAAGAAGATCCTGTTCCAGTGAAACCTCCTGGGGAAGATGTAGCTGTATATCCAGTAATTGCGCTCCCGCCATTTGAACCTGGGGTAAAGGAAACCGAAGCCGAACTATCCCCTGCCACTGCTGTGCCAATAGTTGGCGCAGCCGGTGCTGTTGGTGCGCTCGGTGTCGCATTAGCGGTGCTACTTGCTGTACCCGTACCCACTGCATTTATAGCGCTTACCCTAAAATTATACAAAGACCCATTACTCAGCCCTGTGACTGTAGCTGATGTGCTAGTAGAAGTGCCGTCACTAAAAATAGACCAAGTCGTTGGCTCAGAATTAAGTTTGTACTCAATTAAATAGTCGGTTATTGCGCTCCCGCCATTTGAACCTGGTGCCGACCAAGTTAGACTCACTTGTGCATCACCTGCGGTCGCGCTCAAACTAGTAACTTGCCCCGGAGCTGTTGGGGCAGCAGAATTACCAGTTACCAAAACATTGTCGAAAGTGCTAGCAGTCGCAGATGATTGTAAAAAAACTTTTGTATTATCTATAGTTAACCCTGTGGTATGGGTGCATTGCAAAACATCATCTTTATAAACTTCAAAACCTCCTGTCCCACTTGTGATTAACTTCATTCTATATGTTGCACCATCAGAGAAAGCACCGCAGGAAGTGTTTCCCGTTAAGGAACCATTATTCCAAGTTAAAGCTAAAACACTGTTAGATGCTAATGCATCTATAATAAATGCCTTAGTGCCTGCACTTTGAAAATTATAATCCCCATAACCCAATAGCTGATCTGAGTTATTTGTCATTACAGCTGAAATTTCTAAACTATCTGAATCAAAAGTGTCTGTTGAAGTAATGGCATTCGTACCCCAAACTGACCCAGCAAACCCTTGAGCCGTGCTCAATACTCCATTCTGTGTGATGTTTCCTGTTGTACCCCCTGCACCGCCAGTATCTATTTCCGTCCATTTTGCAGTATCAATCGTAGTGCCGGTAAAATCATCAGTCAAAAGTGTTGCAGCATGAACCTGAAGATTGTTTACAAATAAAAATAATCCCGAAAACAGGGAAATGAGTAGAAAATAGCTAATCCATTTTCTCAATTTTTTATTCATTATTTCTCTAATTTTTATTTCAAATATACGTTATATCTGCATATATTATAACATTATTTTTATAGAAAGTCAATAGTAAACCTGGCTTGGCATTGACAAAAACGCCGGATTTCTATATTATTACCAGCGAATATTCCGACCCTTTTGGGGGCCGGAATTTAAATAACGTCAGTCAGTTTAGAATTGGAGGTAGAAATAGCATGGCAGATGGAGCGCCCAGCGGTGCCGCAGCTGCTACCGCAAGGGAGAAAGCGGAAAACAGGCAAATTGACCTGTCAGAAATTCCTCAGTATCTTTTAGTGTGGTGCTGCGACACAAAACGTCCTGACTGCCGCTGCCAAGGAACAGGCGGCAGGTTGCCGGAAACGACCCCAAGGTCATCGGCAATTCTTTAGTTCCCCCGACAACGGTTCGCTGTAAAGCAAATACGTTGTCGGGATTTTTTTGAACAAAACCGGCCTGCGTGTAGCGCAAAGCCGGCTTTTTCAAAGACTGTTTCTATTGTTTATGATTGGCATGAATTTTCATACACACGAATCTCTTCTTCCAATTTGTCCTGCCACTCTTTGGGAATCCTCTCTCGCAATCGCCATGCAGGCGACATTGGATTGTCCATTTCGTAAGCGATTGTCCAGCACAGGACAATTACAAACAGGACAATTCCCAACACGATGACATTATTTTTGAAGCTGCCTAAGTTGCAAGAAGCCGCACAATAAATCATAAGCAACGACAGGAAGAAAATCAAAAGCTTGGTGTGAGAAAAGATCCGGTCATGAAAATGGGCTTTGAATGAGTCCCAGTCAAGCTGATCCATCGCATGAAAAATTGCCCTCATCTGCCTGTTTATGCTGGCAATAGAGTCAGAAATGAACAGCCCGTGGACAAACCCAAGGAAAGCGAAAACGAGAGCCACGAACACTTCAGCCAACGGACCCATTTCATCCATAAACAGAAAATAAAACTCACGCCTTATACCAACCACTAGGGGCAACAGAATGAGAGTAAAGAAGAATGGTTTTACCACCAGTCTTTTGCATTTCCAGATTGGTTTAATCTCCCGAGCCGTATTGACCCATACTTGACCGAAATTGAAAAGACTAGATAAACTTTTCATTTTAGTCCTCCTATAATTTCAAAGAATTTTAAGCCAAGTAACACGGCCGAGTCCTTAAAAAGACCTTAAATAATAGCTAATTTATACCTTAAAGTCAATGCAACAAACCATGTTAGTAACATTTTTAGTTAAATTACGATATATTATTGTGTGCTAGCTAGTGCAATAGTAATAATCACTAATCTACGTTGGAGGCAACATGTATAAAAATTATACTGTTAAATTCCTCTGCACAGATGTTTATGATGACACTTAAGAAATACGGTACTATAAAAAGTTAAATATGAAACCAGACTTTGGGTTACTCTATTCGCTTGCCAAATTTTTTTCTCTGTCTAAACAACGGAGTCCGTTCCGTCCATTCCGGAACCTACGTCAGGCTGTCTCTAGCACAGCCCTGCACAATAAAAAACGCGTCGCAGAACAGCGACGCGTTTTTTTGCAAGCCTATTTAAAAAACTCGTAAAAGTAAAATACCAATAGAGCAACAAATCCCAAAACCGAAACAATTTCTAATGTAACAATTGAAGTTTTGGTTCGGGCTTCATTAGGGTTCTTTGCAGCTATGCGAATTACAACGAAAAGTAGAACAAACAAAATTACCGAAATCCAACTTTTGGTTACCCAGTGGTGACCGGTAAAACTGGCCAGCCAGTTTTTAAACTGAGCATTTAAATCGCCGATAATTGTTATAACACTGACCGCAAATATAGTTATAGAAGCTGAATATGCGGACGCATAAATTGATCGAAGTTTATCCATAGTTTATGCAACCCCCCATCTGGCCGCAGCCGAAATTATAAAACCCATTAATCCGAAACTTAAACCCAAACCGGCAACTAGCATTATTAATTTAATAAAATCTTTTCTCAAATTCATAGACTGAAGTTGGGTTGCGTCTAGTCGGGATAAAAAGTAAATTGTAATTGCCATTGGTACCGCAAATAAGAAAATATGTTCCTTGGCTTCCATGGCAATGGCGTGGGCCCAAGGAGCATTACCGGCTTTAATTATTGGCTTTACCAAAGGCCCATAAAACTTTACATAGTAATAGCCGCCAATTAGCCATGTCAGAGTAAATCCTGCAAGTCCTAAGAATGCGGAAACAGCACGGCGTCTGGCAGATCCTGCATTTGCTACTACTTCACCCAAAAGCCATAAAAAGGCATCAATGCCAATAATGGCGAAGCCCAAATGGAGACCGATAAGAACTGGTTTGCTTGTAAGCACTGCTACTATATCCATACTTTAATTATATTCCTCTATACAAATAAGAAAAGTGGATAAACTAGATATGTTCCATTGGGACCTCATACCGTCCATCGCGAGCCAAGCTATTCATTTTCGCCCGATGAAGGAAAGCTTCCTGAGCCGCTGGAACATTTTCAGGTTGACCACGCCAAATTTCTAAAGCAGAGTTTTGCAAAGCTCTGCCATAAGAAAAAGTAATCTGCCACGGATAGTCAGCATGCAAGCGTTCAATTAAATTCAAATGTATAGTTGCTTGCTGTTCAGTCTGTCCTCCGGACAAAAATACAATCCCTGCAGTATTGGGCGGAACTGTTTTCAGCAATACTTCAGCTGTTGCTTCTGCAACCTGCTCTGGGGTTGGCTTTACAGGTGCACGCAACCCTGCATTAATCATATTTGGTTTTAATAATACCCCCTCCAACAAAACTTTTTTCTCAGCCAATTTTGCAAATACTGTTTTCAAAACATTGGTGGTTACTTCCTCACACCTGTCTATGCCGTTATCTCCGTCCATTAAAACTTCTGGCTCGACTATTGGAACTATGTTAGCTTCTTGGCACATAACGGCATATTCGGCCAATAGTTCCGCATTTGCATCTATATTTATTTGTGTCGGGATGGTTTTTCCTATGGTGATAACAGCGCGCCACTTGGCAAATCTCGCTCCCATTTCATAGTACTCTGCCAATCTCTCTGGAAGTCCGTCCAGTCCTTGAGTAATTTTTTCTTCGGGAGACTCTGTCATTGCTATTGGACCAAGATCAACTTTTATTCCCGGTATTATTCCTTGATCTGTCAAAACCTTAGTCAAAGCCACCCCTATGCTGGACCTCTGCCGGATAGTTTCGTCATATAAAATTACACCGCTAATATAATTTGCAATACCAGGAGTAGTAAACAACATTTCCCTATAAGCTCTGTGCTGATCAGCTGTATCTTCAATTCCTAAGGGAGCAAAACGTTTCCCTATAGTTGGAATGCTTTCGTCAGCCGCTAGAATGCCTTTACTTTTTACCACAAGCGCTTGAGCAATTTTTTTTAGTTCTGTTTCATTTCTCATTGTATTTGATTTAGTTTAATTTATTATGGGTTGTAATATATCGAACCGTGCCTGATTGGGCTCTAATTACTAATGAGTGGGTAATTGCTTTATGTTTCTGGAACACTACCCCAGGAAGCAGGGGTCCATCTATTATACCGGTAGCGGTGAAAGTCATCTGACTTCCGGATGCCAAATCTTCGGCTGACATTATTTTACTGTGATCTGTTATGCCGTGGTCAAGCAATTTCTGTTTTTCTTTTTCGTTAATAGGGTTAAACCTGGTTAGCATTTGACCGCCCAATATCTTAATTGCTGCAGCAGCCAGTACTCCTTCGGTGCTGCCCCCTGTACCCATTAACAAGTCAATGCCAGAATCTGGAAAACAAGTAGAAATAGCTCCTGCAACATCCCCATCAGTAATCAGTCTGACCCTCGCTCCTGAAGCACGAATTTCATCTACTAATGGTTTTTGTCTTTCCCGATCCAGCACCACTACCGTAATCTCTTTGATATGTTTTCCTAAAACAGCCGCGCTTTTATTTACTATTTCTGCAACCGAATCATCCAAATTGAGAACTGAAGCTACTTCAGAGCCGCCGGCAAGCTTTTGCATATAGGTATCGGGCGCATTTAACAGACTTCCTTTGCTTCCTGCAACAACCACTGACATTGCATTATATCTGCCAAAAGCAACGCTGTTAGTACATTCCAAAGGGTCGATGGCTAAATCTATTTCTGGACCTTTACCTGTCCCGACGTTTTCTCCGTTATACAGTTCTGGCGCCTCGTCTTTGCTGCCTTCGCCAATTACTACGGTCCCGGAAAAATCAATCTGGTTAAAACGCGCCCGCATTGCGTCCACCGCAGCTCCGTCAGCTGAGTTTTTATCCCCAAGACCTATCCAACCTGCTGCAGCTATTGCTGCGGCTTCTGTAACACGTACAAATTCTAAAGCTAAGTTTCTGTCCATGCAATTATTTTACCATAAATATTGCGAATTTTAGCTCTTGACAATATATAAGAATATGCTAATATATTTATATGACAGATCTGTGCAACGAAATTGAGAGATTTGGCAAGGGTATTGGGAACGCGTCTCGATATCGTATTGTTGAGGCTCTCATTAAGGGACGAAAAACAGTTGGCGAGCTGGTAAAAATAGTGAGACTTTCTCAACCGGCTGTGTCCCAACACTTAAAAGTCCTTAAATCCTGCAACCTGGTGGTTGACGAACGGCGGGGTCAGGAAGTTTTTTACGCAGTAAACACGGAGTACACCTTGGGTTTGCTGAAAAGTTTAGTTAAGGATTTAAAGAAATAATAAATCTATGAAATATCAAGAAATACCATCGGATGAAACAATCCGCAGTGTTGTTGCAGCCTTAAATAAGAACGGTATTAACGCCGTAGTTGCCGAAAACGGAGCTGAAGCAAAAGCCAAGGTTCTCGAATTAATTGCCGAAGGCAGTGAAGTAATGACTATGACTTCTATTACTTTAGAAACACTTGGATTGGAAACGGAAATAAATGGATCGCCAAAATACAACTCCGTAAAAAACAAGCTTTCGACAATGGACCGATCCACTCAAAGTCGCGAAATGCAGCGCCTTGGCGCAGCGCCGGAATATGCCATTGGGAGTGCGCACGCCCTTACACAAGATGGCGAAGTTTTCATTGCATCTAACACTGGGAGTCAGCTGCCTGCTTATGCTTATGGTGCAGATAAGGTCATTTGGGTTGTGGGTGCACAAAAGATTGTGGCTAGCAAAGAGGAGGCGCTCCAACGAATTTATGAATATGTCCTCCCTCTTGAAAGCGAACGAGCCCGAAAAGCTTATGGAGTAGAAGGAAGCTTTGTCAGCAAAGTGCTTACCATAAACAGGGAAGTAAATCCTAACCGGTCAAGCTTAATAATAGTTAAAGAAGTTTTAGGATTTTAAAAATTACCGCCGGGATTTTCCGGCGGTGTTTTTATCAAAAAAGAAAAGCGCTTCGATTTACTACTCGAAACGCTAGTTCTTGCGTTGGCGGTTTTGATTTTTCTAGGCGGCGACGTAATCTTTGATAGCAACGCTTACTTCATCAGACGTTGCCGTTAAAAATACAACATTGTCGCGGGACCTGAAGTAGCCAGCCATCCATTCCTGCCCGCAGTAATAGACGAACACATTTCCCGGATATTCGCCGTCCAGCATTTGGCGGACAAAGATCCCAAAAACGTTAAACACTTCACTGGGGCTTAAAAAACCTAAATCCACCACAAATTTCGAGATGAAAATCGAGTCCTCTCGAATTTGCTGAAGGAGACAGTGCGCTGTTCCGCGATTCATGGTTTTAACAACCATGACCTTGGAATCACTGTTCATGCGACTTTCGCCATACGATTCACTTTGAAACGCCATAACAATCCTCCGACCGTACTGATAGAATAGTCCAAACCGAGTTTGAACAAAGCATTATAACCATAAAGAGGCCAATGTAGCAAGAGCCACTACAGACATTATTCCAACAGTGACCCAGCCAAATACGGACACAGCACGAGAATTGGCATGATGGCCCATAATAGCTTTGTCTCCGCTCAAATGTACAATAAACACTAAGACTATGGGGGCAACAATGCCATTTGCGATAGCAGACCAGATCAAAGCTTGTATTGGGTCAATTCCCACAAAATTTAATAAAAGGCCAATTGTCATTGCGATAATTATCACCCCATAAAAAGCATGGGCATCCTTTAACTTTCTGTAAAGCCCGAACTTCCAATGAAAACTTTCTGAAATCGCATAAGCAGCAGACCCTGCCAGCACAGGTACTGCCAAAAATCCAGTTCCAATAATCCCAATAGCAAAAAGTATATAAGCTGCGTCACCTGCTATTGGCTGCAAAGCTTTTGCCGCATCAGCTGCGGTTATAATTTCCGTTCCAGTTGCAAACAGCGTTGCTCCACATGTTGTAATAATGAAAAACATTATCAAATTTGATAAAAACATTCCAGATATCACATCTGTTCTCATTTGACTTATCTCTTTTTTGCCAACACGAGTTGGTAAGTGTTGATCTTTATGCAAAATACGCTCTTCAACTTCTTGAGACGATTGCCAAAAAAACAGGTATGGAGAAATGGTTGTACCAAAAATTGCACATATCAGGAGCAATTGGTCTTGATCCCATGACAAATGGGGAATGATAGCGTTTTTCAAAATTGTATGCCAGTCTAAGCCGTCAATGCTAAATGCTGCCAAAACATATAAAAACAAGATTAGAGCAAGATATTTTAAATAGTGGGCATACCGCTCGTAGGTAGTATAGATCTGGAGAACGAGGCTCATGACAGTAAAAAATACTAAGAGCCAGGTAAAGTTCATTTCTGGAACCATCAATTTTACCGCTTCTGCCATGGCTCCTAAATCTGCACCTAAATTGAAAGTATTCGCTGCAAATAGTAGGCCTGTACAAAATAGGAGCAAAGGACGCGAATAATTCTCTCTAATGTTGGCGGCTAGACCTTTCCCGGTAACCATTCCTATTCGAGCACACATCTCCTGAACAAGGGTCATAATTGGAAAAGTAAAAATCGCCAGCCAAAGTAGGCCGAATCCATACTTTGCCCCGGTTTGCGAATAAGTTGCTATTCCTGAAGGATCATCGTCAGCTGCACCCGTAGTAAGTCCTGGACCCAAAATTTTCCAAAACTTTTCTGCCCTTTTTAAAGGCCGTTTACTTACAAAACGCTCAGCAACTTTTTCAGCCTCTGTGACAGCATCATCTAAAGCTTCTGCAGGAGCTTCAGCTATTTTTTTGATAATTTGTTTTTCTTTCATTGAGCACAGTGAATACAGGTATTGTAGCCTAGTGACATACCTTTGACAAATCCGATAATAAAAGCTATAATTAAGCCCAGACAATAAGAGTCCCAAATAAGAAAGGCTTTAATTAGCTTGCAAAAAACTAAAGTAAACCAGCAAATTACCGCACCCCAGGTTCGGGTAGTATCCGAAACTGGCGAACAAATCGGGGTTTTCCAATTATCGGAAGCCCTTGCCTTGGCAGAAGAACACGGTTTAGACTTGGTTGAAATTTCACCTCAAGCACAACCGCCGGTAGCAAAACTAATTCTTTACGATAAGTTCCGCTATCAGCAAAAAAAACAGGAACAGCAGCAAAAAAAACGAGTCAAAAAAGTGGAAGTTAAAACTGTCCGCTTAAGTGTTCGTATCGGTACTCACGATATGCAGACAAAAGCTCGTAATGCAGATGGTTTCCTGGAAGACGGTGATTTAGTTAAAGTTGAGCTAAGAATGCGAGGCCGGGAACAAGCTTTTGTTGACTTGGCTGAAAAGCAAATGCAGACCTTTCAAGAATCTCTGACCGTCCCCTATCGGGTAGAGGTTCCGGTAAAACGGATGGGAAGCACACTGAGCATGACAATTGCTCCTAACAAACAGTAATTAATTTCATTTATGCCTAAAGTTAAAACTCACCAAGGGGCTTCGAAAAGACTTCGTGTTACCAAGAGCGGTAAAGTAATGCACCGCACTTCTGGACAAGACCATTTCAATTCCCGCGAAACTGGAAAAGTAACCAAGAATAAAAGGACAGACTCTCCTTTGGCAGATAACAACAAGCACATCAAATCATTAATCCCTTACAAGCAGTAATCCATGACCAGAATAAAACGGGGCATTACCGCCCACAAACGCAGAAAAAACATATTGAAGCGAGCTAAGGGTTTTGACAATCGCCGTTCCACAAACCTTGCTTCGGCAAGACAAGCTCTTCTTAAGGCAGACAGCTATGCTTATAGAGATCGCCGTAACAAGAAACGTGACTTTAGAGCCATTTGGCTTATGCGGGTCAATGCCGCTTTGCGTGACAATGGCACAACCTGGAGCAAATTTGCAGCAATGATGAAAAAAGACAACATCCAGATAAACCGAAAAATGCTAGCTGAACTAGCGGTAACTAATCCGGATGGATTCGATACTATGGTCAAAGACCTGGTAAAATAACTGAGTATAAATTAAAAACTCCCTCACAAGAGGGAGTTTTTTGTAATCTGTTTAGTTCTTTGGTGCGGCGTTATTTGCTGGAGTTGGAGTATTTGCGGCTGGGGCTTGTTGTTGCGTGTTTGCCGGTGCTGGGTTTGGATCTTTCTGGTACTTGCGGATTGCCTGCATTACATCTCCTTCTTCTTTGATATCTTCATAGAACAATACTTGGTCAGTATTGATCTTCATCATATCCATTGGTCCGTGCAATTCATCTTTGCCCAGCTTCCTCAAAGTCAACTGTGGTTGAGCTTGCTGTTGTTGCTGTTGTTGCTGTTGGGCATTGCCCTGCTGGCTTCCTTGCAACCCTGGCTGCTGAATCAGTTGTAAGTAATATACGTCCTCTAAAGTCATATATTGTTGAGAAGTATCGCTTAGCTTACCGAAATAAACCTGGCCATTGACCATAAAAACAGCTTGGTAGCCTGATGCTGTTTCGGTAGTAGCTGCATCCTTTTTGTCAGCTCCATCCTTCTTTGGCATGATGCGGTCGCGGAACAAAACTGCGCCGATTAGCACAGCCAAAATTACTACGAGTAAGATTGCCCAAGGAAGCACCGAAGCTTTTCCTTTTGGACCCGCTGCGGGATGCATAGGCTGACCCATTGGATGATTATTCATTTCATCGGGCATAAAACTAGATCCTTTCTTTGAGTTAAATTTTTGTATTAATTATTGTTGTTTGTGTCTAAAGACGTTCGACTTATATATCAAATTATAACATATTTTCTAAAATAAGCTACAATTATACTATGTCTAGACCTCTATCTGACCTATCAATTCTAATTTTATACCAGTTGAGTACCGAAATTCGCCTTGATAAAAGTAGGCTGCTTCAAATATGCGGTAAATATGAGGATAATAAAAAAATTGTCGCAACTCTCTATAGATTAGAAAAATTAGAGCTAATTTCTGCAGACAAAAACACAATTTCTATCACCAAAGCAGGGCTAAAAGTTATCCACATTAAGAAACCAAAACCGGACGGTATTTGGAAAATAGTTATTTTCGACATTCCTGAATCGGATAGGTATGTTCGAAACGTGCTGCGGCGAAAGCTTCAAGATCTCGGGTTTAAAAAGTGGCAAAATAGCATTTGGATATCTCCTTACGAATTAGACAAAGACCTGGAAAACGAACTCTCAGTATTGGCAAAAAAGCACTTTGTTAGGCTTATCAAGACAACTGATATTAACGAAACGACTGACCTGATAACCCTATTTCCGGAGGCAAAATCAAAAAACCCAATAAAGTTTGACAGCCAAAAACAA
The DNA here is from genome assembly GCA_964532005.1 of uncultured Candidatus Saccharibacteria bacterium. GTDB lineage: Bacteria > Patescibacteriota > Doudnabacteria > UBA920 > UBA920 > CAYQEU01. The sequence continues at coordinate 9,967 of CAZHER010000001.1, read as the reverse complement.
CAGGTCTAGAATGACTCCATAGGGTAATCCTATTTAAAAATTTAACTGCTTATTTAGGGAAGTCCGGTGAAATTCCGGCACTGTGCCGCAACTGTGATTCGCTTTTTTAGCGAAAAGTCAGATCGCTAATTAAGCTTCATCTCCCGAGCAGGAACTTTCTAATGTATCACCGCCGGAAGCACGGTGATTTTTTTATGGACAGCGAAGATTTTGACACAACTGAATCAGATTTTGAAACTGAGATTGAATTAGATTCGAACGAGTACTACGGCGAACCGGAATCTTACAGCGAATTAGATGCCCTATCATATGAGGCACAGGATATATACAACGAACAAAGTTCAGAGTATAGCAAGTCCGAAAATATTATAGAGGCTGAAGTAAGCGAGCAAGAGTACTACTCTATTGAGGGGGTATATAACCCAGAATTAGGCACAATAATACTGGAAGGGACTGAGTTGCAGGGTGACCCGGAAATAATTGCCTCTATAGTAGAGAAATTTGAAGCAGGGCATGAAGGATTAGCGCATACTGCAGAGTTTCAAATCGGAGAAGACTTTTATCAAAGTAGCTATCATATTGAGGGCTTCACATTAAAAATAGATACGGTAAAGATTTCTGAATTAGAAGTTGAAGCATTTGCCGAACAGATTGATGATACTGACAACACCGACGACGGCCATGACACACGTTCTCCTATAGTCGAAGCGGAAGATCTATCTCAACTTGTTAATAGCGAGATAGCACAGCTTGGCAGCGAAGAATACAACCAAACCCAATCCGGAGACTCCAACTGGTTTGGGACTGAAATACCATCATCCAAGAACACCTTCGATTTTGACATATTTTCGGAGTACGATAAAACTATATCAGAGAAAAACGGGTTGGCCGTCAACGCAGACCCAATAGCTGCTAAAGCAGAAACTCCTGCGTTATTTTGGACTAACTTAGCAAATGCTACTGAGACGAATGTCCTGAAAACAGAAGACAAAACTGAGAAAACCTCGGGCAGTCAAAACAAAACATTAAGGCAGCCTGAGCCGCTTTCAATTTTAGGTCTGCCAGTAGAAGTCAAAGTCGAACTACCCAGTAGCCAAACCACCAACACTGAAAAGCACAAAGCCGAGACACGACCTGATAATGAATACCACAAAGCAATAAGAGAGGTTGCTTCAGAACTGAAAGTACCGGAAAATTCAACTGATAATTCAAACCCAAAGAAAGGACAAGATCAGCTTGAAACCAATGGAAAAGTTAAAGATAGTTCCAAACAACCAATTGAAGCAAAAAAAGCAGTTATCGTTAAAGAAAAAACACCAGCTATTCCAAATCGTGAGGACAAGGTAGCAGAAATAGCCAACTATTATTCGACGGAAGCAGGCCAGACGCACGAGTATGAAGTCGGCATCAAAAAAGAAGAAGATAAAAAATTTAAAGATGCGGGTGTTGAAAAAAACCACACAGCAACAACTGACTACAACCAAGCTGATGCAGAAATATTAAAAACAGAAATTCCAACAACAGACGATCAACAACCAGAACAAAATATATATACACTAGAAAACCCGATAATACTTATTGATAACAAGACTGAGGGCTTCGAAAATAAAAACGAAACAAAAAACACCGTGTTATTTGGACAAACATCTGTTGAATCAAGGCCAAATAATGCCTTAATGCCACGTGCCGAAATTGAAGATGATGAAACCAAAATTGATCAAGATTTTGGCGAACCGAACACCAATACCAAATCTGAAAATAATTCTGGTGAAAAGACATATATAGATATATCACGGCAACCAGAATTAGCACCGTTGGTGATCCAGCAAATTGAAGCTGTGGGAATCACCCAAGAAAGTGGCAATACTACTCTTGTTGCAGAAAAAATTGCTGGAAAACAACAAAATTCAGAAGCATCCCCCAAAAGTAAAGAAAAAACTGAGATTGCAACTAAGAAAACAGCCGCAGACACCCAAAAAAGAGCTATACAAATTAGACAAAACCGAACACGAACAAAAACGGAAGCACAGATTGAACCATCAATAAAACAACAAGAACAGTATGACACTATCGAACAAGCAAAAATTGGCAAAATTGTGGAACATAAAAATGATGCAGAAGCAAAACAGAAAATTGAAGATAAAACAGCTATTGAAAAGCAGCGCCAACCAATAAAATTAATCAAACGAAGCGGAACAGAAATACAGATCGCTAAAAAAGTGAACCAACCTAGAACAATACAACGCCCTAAGCCGGAAACAGTAAACTACAAAGTTAGGCGACAAATAAAAAGAATAGTAAGTACGGGACCAAACTTGGAAATTAATGGCGGGATATCCTTGGTCAGAAGATCTGGCAGCATCGGATCGGATCAACGCGACAGACTAGAATATGCAAACCGCATAGTCAAGGTACCGGCCAATAATGCCCGCCGTCGGATAATCCCGTCTAACATCATTAGAATGGCGCAAGCTGCATAAAGTAACATCGGAAATAAATGGCTCTAGAATTTTCAAAAATCTCATACTACGACCTAAGATGGGAAGCCAGGCACGGCAGACTTCCAAAACTTATAGGACGAACCGAAGAAACGGCTAGGTTAAACCGGGTACTTTTGCGTACCACAACTAACAGCAGTATGATAATCGGCAAGCCCGGAGTAGGTTCAACTACGTTCTTGCGCGGATGGGCTAAACAAGCAGCTTTAATTCCTGTATTCAAACAGTTCAAAATTGTGGAGCTGGGCGCCGATAGTTTTCATTCACTCAACGGATCTGCTGGTGGCTTCTCCGGTAAATATATTGAAGCAATGGCAAGTCTTCCTGAACCAGTCATTATAGTGGTCGATAATTTCGGTTCTATAGTTCACAACAAACCATTACTATTACAGAGTATGACAAGACTGCTTAGGCCAATAGCGGAGCACCCTGCCAACCGAGTAATTCTTTCTATGCAACCGAACGAATATAACTGGATTAGCGAACAGGACCCTGCATTTTGCAGATTGTTCGAACAACTTCAGCTAAAAACCCAACCCTCAGATGACTTAGAACAAATACTGACGGAAATTGGACTGGCTTTCCAAAAAGAGAGACAGATTACTATCGATCCCCAACTTCCCCGCCGAACTATTGAACTGTGTCAAAGATTTTCTTCGCTCGGGCAACTCCCCTCATCTGCAATTAATGTTCTGGACGAGGCCATAGCAGAAAGTCTTGGCAACAACCGCGGAGAAGTAAAAATTGAAGATGTACAAAGAGTTGTTGCCGATAAAACTGGCATACCTTTCCAGCAACTCAACTCCAGTGAAACTGAGTTGCTAAAAAAGCTGCTGCCTACCTTGCAAGAAAATATTGTAGGCCAAGACGAAGCTTTAACCACAATTACAAATTTCATTCAAAGAGCCAAATTGGGATTAAAAAATCCACACCGCCCCCTAGGGTCATTCCTTGTGCTTGGACCCAGCGGGGTAGGCAAAACGGAAACTGCAAAAGTCTTATCTGCCCTACTTTACGGAAAAAAAGAAAGTTTTTTAAGAATTGATATGTCTGAGTTCAACGAAGCCAATACTCTACCAAGGTTATTGGGAGCGCCGCCAGGATATGTGGGATATGAAGCGGGCGGAGCATTAACTAATCACGTATCAAGTGAGCCTCACAGTTTGATTTTAATGGACGAAATAGAAAAAGCTCATAACAAAATTTTTGATGTTTTTCTTCAAATTCTAGACGATGGTCGAGTAACTTCAGGACAAGGACAAACAGTAGATATGACGCAAACTGTCATTATTGCCACTTCCAATATTGCTGTTGATCAAATTATAGACAGCGAAGGAGCTGAAGAAATACACCGGCCTGAATTTCTAAAAGAAAATATTTTACCAGAGCTTCAAAAACATTTTCGTACAGAGTTTATAAACCGGTTTGACGCGATTGTTATTTTCAATCCCCTATCAGCCGAAGATCTGCTAGATATTGCAATTTTGGAAATCCAAAAGATTGAAAATAGAGTTAAAGACCTTAATATTAGTTTTGATATAGACCAACGAATGCTGGAGCAAAAAATTACAGAAATAATTGACCCCAGACTAGGGGCCAGGCCAATAAAACGATTTGTTGAAAATACTTGTGAAACCTTAATTGCAGAATCTCTGCTGCAAAATAACTAGCATGAATACTGAAATAATTACATCACCGGAACGGAAAACACCATTCCAACCCTCCGAGCAAAAAGCACATGATACTGTATTAACAATAGAATTATCTGATTCCATGTTTCAACATAGACTAAAACAAGCTGAGGATCTTCGGCCATTTATTTCGCTAAAATTCTACTACCAAATAAAGGAAAAAATAGTCAAAGAGCACAGTATGGCAAAAAAACTGCTTAAACAAGAGGAAAATAAGCAAGAAATTTTAGATAAATATTCTTTTATCCTTAACCCGTCTTATTTCGAACAAAAAATAATCTCTTAATCAATGTCCCAAGTTACAATAGGAATAAATACATATAGAGACAAAGTTAGACCCATTACATTCGGCGGTGGAGACCGCTTCCGCCATATGTATATGATTGGTAAAACCGGTGTTGGCAAATCAACTGTGTACGAAAATATGGTTTTACAGGACATTCAAAACGGTCATGGAGTATGCTTTATCGACCCGCATGGCGAATCAATAGACTGGCTGTTGGGTCGAATACCAGAAAATCGCATAGACGATGTGATTTTATTCGATCCTTCTGACACCGAATTTCCACTAGGCTTAAACCTGCTTGAAGCAAAAAATGAACAAGAAAGAGATTTTCTGGTTGCCGAACTAATACAAATTTTCTACAAGCTTTTCGACCCGGAAAAAACAGGAATTATTGGACCTCAATTTGAGCATTGGCTTCGCAATGCCGCACTAACTGTGATGTCCGGTCCTGAAGGAGGTAGCCTAATTGAAATTCCAAAGTTGTTTGTAGATAAAAAATATGAAACAAAAAAACGGCGGAGCGTTACAGATCCCATTGTCCAAGAATTTTGGACAAAACAAATGGGCAGTACGTCAGACTTCCACAAATCAGAAATGCTGAACTACTTCTCGTCAAAATTTGGATCGTTTTTAAATAATGCAATGATGAGAAACATTATCGGACAGCACGAAAGCTCATTTTCACTCGAAAATATTATCGGCCAAGAAAAAATTCTTTTAGTTAATCTTTCCAAAGGAAAAATAGGCGAAACTAACGCCGCCATGCTTGGCCTTATTCTTATAGCAAAACTGGAAGCAGCAGTACTTAAAAGAGCTAACATTCCTCAGCCTGAACGTCATCCGTTCTTTTTGTACGTTGATGAATTTCAAAATATAATTACTGACTCATTCACTTCAATGCTTTCGGAGGCTCGTAAGTATGGGTTAGGCATTCACATTACCAACCAATATCTGTCGCAGCTCCCTGAAGATTTGCAAAATGCGGTAATGGGGAACGTTGGTACTTTGTTGGCGTTCGAAGTCAGTGCTGATGATGCGGAAATATTGGTAAAAGAATTTGCACCATTCACAAAAGAAGATTTCTTTAACCTAAAAAAATTTAATTTTTATATTCGCTTGATGATGGATGGCAAAATGAGCCCCGCGTTTTCCGGACAAAGTCTTCCCCCAGCCGGATTTGCTAATCCGGCAACTGTTGAAAAAATAAAAACCGTTTGCCATTTAGCGTACGGTTTTCCAAAACTGTTGATTGAAGAGCAAATGAGACAGTTTTTATTTTAAGACAGTTTTATAGCTAAGGCGCCTACATCGAATGTAGGAGATTCTACCACAACATCTTGGAATTTTCCAAAGTTGTCAGAACTTAGTAAAATCCCGGCCGGCTCACCATAGATCCCCGAAGATAAGTATAACTCGGAACCAGATCCATTTTCCGAACTATTCAAATATGCAATTTCTTCCAGTTCAGGAAAAACAGCCACTGAACTGTGGTGCTCGGCCTGTTCTGACAGCCATTCTTGCCTTTCACTAACACCGAATCTATTCAAACTGTAGACCTGTGGCAGCAGGCCAAACTCTTTTGCCGACAGCTTGATTGGCTCTAGCCAAGTCAGAGGGGAGGCCAATAAAATAATTTCTGTTTTGTGTTGTGTAGTTTGTCCAGAAATTACATTGTGCTCGACTGAAACAAACTCGCAAGAATTCAAATTACATTTAACTAATACATTGTATTTTTCCACAATCATCTTTGCATCATAATGAGTACTTGGATGACTTGCAAAAGGACTGGATATTACAGGATTTCCAACTTCGTCTAAAGTATTTGAGACAACAAAATTTATTATCTTTGCAGGAAAAAGCTTGGTCGCCAAATCACCCCCTCGACCCTCGGCCAAATGCACCATGACCGTTAATATCTCATTGTGACCAGCACCCAAATCCGACAGACCTTGTAAAATTTTTTTTTGCATATCCGGAGGTGTAATAGAACCTGCATTAATTATTCCGTTAGCAGACCCGTCGGTAAGCGCTATAACTAAGTCGAATTCTGAAAACGGTCCATATGACAAAAATTTTGAAGTTGCTTCCGCATTAATGGAAGTTGGATGTTTTGTAGCAGTCTGCGACCACAATTTCTTCGATTCCTGAGCTGAATAATCTATAACAAAAGGGATTAACGGCAAATTCCCTAAAACACTTTGGAGATATTCCACCGCTACAGATGAACCGGCTCCGATACCAAATAAAAAAATTCTATCAAAATCATCCAAATCATGCTTTTGGTTATTCAGCCTAAGCTGTTTCAATATTGGATTGTAATTAAAAGTCTCTGCCAGCAGAGTTTCGGGTCGGATCGATTCAAGGCCAGATTTAGCCATACTTACCGCTTGATATGATATTGGAGAATAATTGAACGACGAAAAATTTTTTATCATTAAGCTGTAAATTTAAGGCATAACCACATACGAACCGGGGACAAAAGTCCACGATCCACCAGGACCGTTGGCAAAAGTCGCACTTTGCAAGCCTGTGTTGTATACCACATTGGCATTGTTAGACAAACTCATTCCGTACGCGGTAAGTTGGGTGGATTTGGCATTATTAGAAATGCTCATTACACCACTTTTGGAATAAAAAATCGAACTCACGGGATTTTCAGATTGATTCACGTTGTTAGAAATATCGAACGCTGAACCTGAAGTTGGACTTTGGGTACCGATAATCATGGCAAAACTCCCCGAATTGCCATTTCCTCGAACAGTAACGTTATTAGACAAACTGACATGGCCGCTTCCGGTTAAGTCAGATGGATTATCTGCAATCAAAATTGCTCCGTTATTCCCCAAGGAAGAACTAACATACAAAGCTGCGTTATTGCTGAAAGTGACGTTGCCGCTAACCCACACCGTGCCGGTCAAAGTCAGGGTAGAATTTACAGTGAGATTCCCGCTTATTTTTTTTGGGCCTAAGGTAGTAGGTGTGCTATAAGTTTGGTTCCCGGTCAAAGTTCCACCAGACACCGCATCATTTTCCCATTCGCTAATCTGTGCATCTGTCAAAGGAAGGGGCTGAGCTGCTGGTGCAGGCGTACTGCCGGTTGAAGTTCCGCCAACAGAACACGAATTTGTTGTATAGTATGTAGCATTACCGGTTATTGTACAACTAGACATTGCGGTGGCAGTTGCGTTTCCACCTACAGTTATTCCACTCAACGTGGTAGTGGTACCGCCCATAAAAGTTTTGAAATTAAAATTTCCTGCCGGGCTAATATCTGTCCAGCCAGGAGGATTAGTAGAATAGCTAGAAGTCTTTTTACCTGTGCCCTGAATACATGGAGCGCCGGTCCCAGTTCCCCAAACGTATGATCCGGCGGTACTGCCGTCCAAAACAAGCCAATATGTGGTCCCTGCAGTCAACGATGGACTAGTTGAAAAGCCAACATCAATCCACCCATAACTAGTTGTGACCGATGTACTGTTAATAGTTCCGCTTCCGCCAATTTGTCCGGTACGGCTGGCTTGTCCTCCGTTGTCAGGCATTATTCTAACAGTCAAATTGTTAGGGGTTCCGGTTTTTTTCAAATAAACACTCACCTTGGTCAAAGAGCCAGTAACTGTTGGCACAAATTTTTGAGAAACATCTCTTCTCGAGTTATCGTCAGCAAAAGTAAAACCTCCGGTTTGAACATCACATGCTACATCGGTAGTAGCGGAAGCACCAGCAGCGACAGAAACGTCGCCGGTGACATTTCCCGAACCAGAAACATTTCCATTGGAGAACACGCTGCCGTTAATAGTTGTGTTATTACTCATAGAAAGTCCCCCCTCTCCTAACTGTACGCCAAAATTGAATGATGCTGTGCTGGTGTCTATCGCCACATCTGCTTTAACTGTCTTTTCGGCCACTGGATCGGTACTGTTGGGGACAGATCCTGTTACCGTAATCCTTTTCGTGGTTGAGCTTACAGTAGAAACCGACACTGTAAAAGTACCGTCTCCTAAAGCTGTATTAGTTTCACCGGCATAATTGCTGTCATCATTTAATTCTACAATAGCTTTATCGATTCCTGCCTGCGCCAAATGTAACGCTTGCGCAGAAGCCAAAATCCCCTTTTCCTGCCTATAGTGCATTGCGCTATAGCTAACTAATGTAGCAGAAAGGCTAATAAAAACTGCACTTACCACGATAGCGATAAGAAGGATTTGTCCAGCCTGATTTTTTTTAAAATTATTCATTAACTAGTTATAATTTAACAAATAAATATCTTGATCAACGCTATTACTAACAGTCTGTTGGCCAGCCTGTTCGGAAGTTGTCATATCAATATTTACTTTTCGAGCAAGGTTCAAATCATTATTGTCATAAGTAAAAGTCAGATTGGATACAGTGTCCGCAACCTGTCTTGTGATATCAGTACGGTAACTCAACGCGTCGGCATCTATAATTTCGGTCATCTTTTGGTTGCTGAGTGTAAAAATTGCATAATCCCATGTATTAGCCAAAACTGTTCCGGAACTGCTAATGGCGGGTATTTGAACCACTAAAGCTGTAGTGCCTGTAGTGTATGTATTACCGTTTATAGTTCTGCTGGATACAAACCTATAACCCTGGCTAACAAAAGTATTTATTTCCGTCATTGCCAATCTGCTTCCTTGAGTGGTTCTCAGTTGTGCCTGTTCATATTGGTACAAGTCGTCATGCCTATCGAATAATCCTAAAAGAACCAAAATAATAATAGATGATATGGCAACCACTATTATTACCTCGGTTAAAGTAAAGCCATTTTGGTTGAATGGTTTTGCCGCTATCATAGGCCTCCGGAAACTATTAATGTAGTCAAAGTAATATCACTGGTGGATTGGGTACCGGGCCGGTGCCACTGTACTATTACACTCACCTGCTTAATATTAGTATCATAATTGCTCACAGTAATATTGCCGGAAGAGCTGGGCAATGAGCTTAACAGAGAATCGGAAAAAGTACCGCTACTAGGAAGCGAGCTGTATGATGTATTGCGTAATTCTTCCATTTTATTTTGCGCAATTCTCAAAGCTATCTCCTTATCTCTTACTATTTCGTTCAATTTTAATGTATTCAAAGATACCTGATATAAAACCAGCATTACCGCAACCAAAGCCAAACTAAAAAGCAATTCTATTATTGTGAACCCGTCTTGTTGATTTTTAATTTTTCTGCTTTTATTTCTCACTCCAATATATTATTTGCTTTATTATACCATTTTCTATATCCAAACTCCAAGTTTTACGCCGTTTTTTTACTCCTGTTAAGCAGCTTTTGATAGGTTTGATAAATTATGCAATATTTGCTAAAATGTCAAGGATTGCAAAAGTGCAATCCAATTTAATATTCGGGGGTAGCTCAGTGGTAGAGCTATCGGCTGTTAACCGATTGGTCGTGGGTTCGAATCCCACCCCCCGAGCCAAGTAAGACGATCAGCAGAAATGTTGGTCTTTTTGCTTTTAAGGTTTGCC